>DATFFP010000062.1:0-4216 GCA_035249985.1 Gemmatimonadaceae bacterium | reverse complement strand
GGCGCCGACGACGTCGCGGCGGCCGTGAGCTTCCTGTGTTCGGACGACGCGTGGATGGTTCGCGGCGAAACACTTCGCGTCGACGGCGGCTACGCGCTGATCGCATGAGGACGGGAACGGATCTGCGCAGCGGGCCGACAGTGCTTCGAACGCGCCTCGGCGGGCGGGTGCGGTTCGAGCCCCCTCGCACGCTCTGCGGAGAGCTCGAGTTCTTCCGGGCACACGAGACGATCGCAACGGTGACCAACGACCGCGAGACGGAGCGGATCGTAGCGCCCTCGACGGGGTTCCTCCGGCGGGTGCACGTTTCCGACGGGGTCGAGGTCGGACGCGAAACGCCGCTCGTCGTCTTCTGCTCGACGGGTGACGACCGATGACGATGAGCGCGACCGATCTCGCCGCCGCCGGAGAAGCGACTGATCCTGCGCGAGCCAGGCTCCTGCAGCGGCGCGCGAAGCTCACCAACGTCGCTCGGCCGCCGCGAGAACGAACCGCTCGCGAACGAGTGGCAGCGCTGTGCGACGAGGGGACGTTCACGGAGCTCGATCCGTTCCGGCGTGCTCGTGGCAACGGTCGGCCCGACGGCGACGGCGTCGTCACCGCCTGGGGCACGATCGCCGGACGAACGACCGTTGTGATCGCGCACGACTTCTCGGTCGCCGGAGGCTCGATCGGCGCCGTCTTCGCAGAGAAGGTGACCCGAGCACAACGTCTCGCGCTGGAGCGCCGATGCCCGATCGTGTATCTCAACGACTCCGGCGGGGCGCGGATCCACGAAGGGATCGAGGCGCTCCACGGCTGCGGCGAGATCATGGCCCTGAACGTCGCTGCGCGCAGGGCGGTGCCCCAGATCTCGGTGATCCTCGGGCCGTGCGCCGGCGCGGCTGCCTACTCACCCGCGCTCACCGACTGGACGATCATGGTTACCGGCCGGAGCCAGATGTTCCTGACCGGTCCGGAGGTCGTGCGCGCCGCGACCGGCGAGCAGATCGACCCGGAATCGCTGGGCGGGGCCGCGCTGCACATCGGCGAGAGCGGGGTCGCGCACCTCGAGGCACGCACGGAAGACGCGGCACTCGCGACGACGAGACGGCTGCTCTCGTACCTGCCCCAAGCGGCCGGCGCGAACCCGCTGGAGCGGTTGCCGGCGCCGCCGCCTCCCGCCCGAGCCGCGGCACTGGCCGGCGTCGTTCCCGCGCACCCGGGCACCCCGTTCGACATGCTCGAGGTCCTGGCCGGGATCTTCGACGCGGGCGTCTTCTTCGAAGTGATGGGTGGGATCGCGCCCAGCCTGGTCACCGGGTTCGCGCGCCTCGACGGCCTCCCGGTCGGCGTCGTGGCGTCGCAGCCGGGACGGCGCGGCGGGATTCTCGACGGCCGGACCGCGACGAAGGGCGCACGGTTCGTCGATTTCTGCGGGCGGTTCGGGCTTCCGATCCTCACGTTCGTGGACGTGCCGGGCTTCCTGCCCGGCTCGACGGAAGAGCGCCGCGGCATCATCGCGCATGGGGCGTCGCTGCTGGCCGCGTACGTCGAGGCGCCGGTTCCGAAACTGACGGTCATCGTTCGCAAGGCGTACGGCGGCGCGTACATCGCGTTGGGTTCCCGCTCGCTCGGCGCCGACTTCTGCTGGGCGTGGCCCGGCGCCGAGATCGCCGTGATGGGACCGGAGGCTGCAGTGGGTTTGCTTCACCGGCGTGATCTCGAACTGGCGTCCGATCCGCAAGGAACGCGGCGCGAGCTCGCCGCCGAGTACCGGTCACGCGTGACGAGCCCGTTCGTCGCCGCCGAGAGCGGGATAATCGACGAGGTGATCCTGCCGGAAGAGACGCGCGAGCGTCTCATCGGTGCGCTCCGCTTCTCGTTCGCTTGATGAGGCGCTCAGCCGGCGCCGGCGTCGGTGCCTCCCAGCGCGTCACGCTCATCATGAGGGTGACCGGATCTCCACTCCAGCTTCGGGGGGAGCGCTGGCATTTGATCAATGGGCTTGCGTATGGCGATCAGATACTCTGCCTCGTCTAGCCCGTAATAGGCGGCCAATCCATCGCCAAGGCTCGATGCGTAGATGCCATAACTGACGTCAAACCCGGCCTTCCACAACCTGTCCGTGTACTCTCGGCCGTAACGGCGGACGTGATCTGCTTGCCCGAAGAGACGCTGACGGTCCTCTGGGGCCGTGACGGTGGGATCTTCACTGGTCGGGCGACTTGGGCTGAACGGCACCAGCACGAGTCCCCAGCCTCCAGGCCGAAGGACCCGGAACAACTCGTCCATGGCCCGCAGATCATCTGGTATGTGTTCGAGCACGTGGTTACACATCAAGACATCGAAGGTGTCATCAGCCCACGGCAACCTCGTTAGATCTGCAAGGACGTCAGACTTCATCATGAGGTCAGAAGAGACGTATCTAACGTTCGGCAGATCGCGGAATCGCGGTTGAAGAGGTAGCTCCGGAGCAACGTGAAGCAAGGTTACCGAGTCCGAAAAGAATCGAGTCTCACGCTTCAACCAAAGCCATATGAGGCGATGTCTTGGTCGCGAACCACATGACACACAGAATGCGACTCGTCTGGGCCCAGAGCGCAACCAACGTCGATGTCGCTTGGTACACACAGGGCACTCCACGTTCGTGCCCGAATACCGCACCTGCCGCCCGAGGCGCCGTGTGCGCGAGATCCATGCGCGCACAGCGCGTCGACTTCGCCTTTGAATCCTCACCATCAGTCTTTCGGAAGCGACTCTAGGCATCGTTCTCCCACCCTATGTCTTTCTTGTGCAGAGTCCTTAGGCCGAGTGCACCGTCAGGCCTATCCTTGGGGGTCCTCAATTGTTGAGGCCCACGGCTGTTAAAGGTACTTGGACAGTGAGCCTAGATCGTGCGCGAGGGCTGGGTTTCGAGGCGTCATCCCTCCGAGTTGTATACGGCAGGACCGTGCGACTCTCACTCAACGAGGGGTGGCGATGTGCTGCGAATACCTTCCTGTCAGCGGCCGAGCGCACGCGCCGCGATCTTGCGAACGATTTCGCTCTCGTCGTTGAGAGCTTGCTCGATGCTGTCGAGGCCCACGTCCCCACGTCTCCCCAGGCTCTCCACCGCGAAACCGCGCACGTACTCGTTCTCGTCATCCGCTAACGCCAACAGCGCTTGTACGGCCCGTTCGTGTGGATAGTCGCCCAGCGCCTGGGCGGTTCTCGACCGTGCGTGCTCGTATTCATCCTGCGCAGCGTCGAGAAACACAACAAGGGAGTCCTCGCTGGGCCCGAACCGTTGGAGGATCTCGAGCGCTAGAGCTCGAATCCAGTCTTTGGCGTCGTCAGCCATGGCGGCGACGCCATCGCGCGCACCGGGGGCCTCCTCTGGGACTCGGTCACCGAACGCGCGATTGAGCATGCCAAGTGCATGGCGTCTCACATCCGCGTCCTCATGCGATAGCCCCCGGATCAGCGCTCGAGCATTCCGATGCTGAGCCGCCTGCTCGAGGCGCGCCTTGGTCCAGGTCTTCCGTTTGAAGAGCTCGGCCATGACGCCGGGCATGGCCTTCGCGATGTCGCGTCGACGCTCTCCAGGTGTCGGAGTTCCGTTCGCCGCTCGGAACCGCGCTGCGTAATCGGGATTCCCGAACTCGAAGACCACCTTGTCGACTTCGATGTGCTTGTCGGTGTCAGGAACTTCCGGATCTCCCCCTTGCCGACGCGCCCGCATCCGCAAGCCGTGGCTCTCGAGTTCCGGTCGATCATTGCTGGCGGGGAGATGCGCGCTGCAATACGGCACGGCCGGGATCGTGAAGATGTGCTCGATGTCGCGGTACTTGTACTCGTGAACGACTGGGCTCATGCGGACGGTTTTGACAAGCCGCATCGGCTCGATGACGCGGAGGTGGCGCCGCTCCACAGTTGTTGCGAGACAGACGACGCAACAGTCGGGGAACTCGTACTTGACCGCTGCCCCGAGGAAGGCCTTCCGATCGTCGCCGGTCGCTGTGGGCACGCAACCCTCCCCGCCTGGCGGTGAGGCTATGCCGGGATCCGACACGATTTCAACTGCCTCGACGCTAGGTTGCTGCGTGTGCCCCCAGCGGTCTCTGGTTTCACACCATCGTGGACACTAGCGTGAGGGATGTCTCAAGGCATCGTGGACACCTTCGAGGTTGGGGGTGTCCATGGACTTGGCGCGCTATGTGGTCGAGGCGGTCACGCTTGAGGGTCGCAGCTATCG
>DATFFP010000061.1:0-19755 GCA_035249985.1 Gemmatimonadaceae bacterium | reverse complement strand
CCCCAAGATGAACCCTCCCTGATCTTTAAGGTCACTGAAGGGCCGTGAGAGACCATCACGTCGATAGGCCGCCCGTGGACATGGCGCAAGCCATTCCGAGCGCAGCGGTCCTAATCGCCCGTGCGGCTTGACTACCACCCGTAGTCAACCTCACCAAGCAGAGCAATCGCTTCGAATACGAGAGTTGCATGCTCTCGTGACCCGACACTACTCGATCATTCACTTGCCAGTTTAGTCGTACGAGAAAATCGAAATCGCTGGCGGCTGGAGCGCAGGGGCCACACCCGTTCCCATCCCGAACACGGTCGTTAAGCCCTGCAGCGCCGATGGTACTCCGATCGAGAGATCGCGGGAGAGTAGGCCGCCGCCGGCACCTCATCGAGAACCCCGAGTGACGAGAGTCGCTCGGGGTTCTTTTTTTCCAGGGGTCAGGAGTCAGGGGTCAGGGACGGAAAGGCGCGGCAGCTTCGCTGCCGCGCTCATCATGAGGGCCGCTCGCGCGAAGCGCGGCGGCCCTTTTCCACCCCTGACCCCTGACTCCTGACTCCTGATCCCTGTCGCAATGAGGGTCTCGTTCTTGCCCCCCTTCCGCCCCGTGCGATCCCCGATTCTTCTCACCCTCGGCGCCGGCGTCGGCGCTCTCCTCGTTCGACAGCACCGCGAGTCGCAGCGCTCCGCGCGCCTCGCCGCGGCGGCGCTCGAGACGCTGCTCAACGCCATCGACGCCAACGACGCCGTCACGGGCGCGCACGTCCGCCGCGTCGCCGCCTACAGCATGATGCTCGCTCGCGCGGCCGAGCTCGATGAGTCGACTGTTCGCAGCATCGAGCGCGTTGCGCTCTTTCACGACATCGGTAAGATCCACGAAGCGCTTTTCGACATCGTGCACGATCACGACGGCCAGGTGACACCGGAGGAGCGCAGCCTCATCGCCACCCATCCCCAGCGCGGCGCCGACGTGCTCCATCCGCTGTCCTTCTTTTATCCCGATCTGTCGGACGGCGTGCTCGCTCATCATGAACGATGGGACGGGTCAGGCTACCCCCGCGGGCTCGTCGCCGAGGACATTCCCATCCAGGCGCGCGTCGTCGCGATCGCCGACACCTTCGATGCGATCACGCACCGTCGGCGCTACCGGCGCGCCCAACGGATCGACGATGCGGTGCGCGTCCTGGCCGAGGGAAGCGGCACGCAGTTCGATCCCATGCTGATCGCGACGTTCCTGTCGCCGAAGGTGCTCGGCAGCGCTCGACGGATCGCGAATCGGAGCTGGCGGACGCAGGCCCCGCCGGACGACGAACGCCGGCATCGGGAAGAAGCCAAGGTACCCGACGTGAAATTCCGGTGGCGCGCCGGCCCCACGGCGTCTCCTCCCTGATCGCGTGCCGCACGAACGACACCTGGGCGCGATTCGCGGAGCCACCACCGTCGACGAAGACAATGCCTCGGCGATCCGTGCTGCCACCGCCGAGCTGCTGCGACGCATCGTCGCGCTCAACGAGCTGTCTCCCGACGACATCATCAGCGCGCTCTTCACCGTCACGCCCGACCTGCGCAGCGTATTCCCGGCGCATGCGGCGCGCGAGCTCGGGTGGACCGACGTGGCGCTCCTCTGCACGATGGAGATTCCTGTCCCGGGCGCGATCGCGCGGTGCATTCGCGTGCTGCTCCACGTCGAGACGACGAGGCCACGAAAGCAGTTGCGCCACGTCTACCTGCGAGGAGCCCGGGCGCTTCGCCCGGACTGGGCGGACGAGCCCGGCGAGGACGCTCCCGCCTAACGGGGCCGCGTCGCGGAGCTGCCGCGAGTGCTCCGGCCGCGCGCGCCCGAGGGGCGTCGCTGCACGAGCCGCCGTGCGGCGGTATGCTCTTCGAACGTCACGCGAAATTCGTGGTGCCCGTCGGGGTGTGCCACGAAATACCGATACGGAACGTTCGCGGGAAACAGCGCCGCCTCGATGCTCGCACGCCCGGGCGACGCGATCGGCCCGGGCGGCAAGCCCCGATTGCGGTAGGTGTTGTACGGCGAGTCGATCTTGAGATCGCGATACAGGACCCGGGTGCGATGCTCGCCGATCGCGTATTGAATCGTGGGATCGGCCTGCAGTGGCATTCCCTGCCGCAGCCGGTTGTGGTAGACCGCAGCGATCACCGGTCGCTCCTCGGCGAGCCGCGCTTCCTTTTCCACGATCGAGGCGAGGGTGATGACCGCATGTCGCGACATGCCCAACTCCGCGACGCGTGCATCCCACGTTGGCTCCCACACATCCTCGAAGCGTCGAACCATCTCCCGCACCGCCTCGCGAGCCGACGTTCCGTACATGAAGCGATACGTGTCGGGGAAGAGATAGCCTTCGAGATCGCGGGTTGGCACTCCCAGGCGCCGTCGCGTCACCGAGTCGCGAGCGGCGGTCCACAGCGACTCGACCGGCGCGCCGATCCCCCGCGCCAGCAGTGGGATGATGTCGCGCAGCGGGAGGCCCTCGGGCACCGTGACGTTCTGCTCGATGCCGCGGCCGGCCGACAGCGCCTGAATGAGCTCGTTCCAGGAGAGGCCAGGCTCGAGCAGATACGTGCCGGCCTTGATGTCGCGGTCCCGTCCAGTGAGGCTGGCGTAGATCCGGAAGAGCCGAGGCACTGCGAGGACCCCCGCGCTCTCCAGGGAATCCGCGGCAGCGGCGAAGCTCGATCCCTGAGGGATCGTCACGCGACGCACCGGTGCGCCCTCGTTTCCGCACGCGGCGAGCAGCGCCGCCATCATGCCTAACGCCAGCGCCGGGGGCGCCGGACGGCGCCGCGAGTCAGCGCGGAAGCGTCGCGAGCGCATGCTGCAATAGAATGGCGGCGGCCAGCGCATCGACGTCTCCGCGGCGCCCTCGGGTGGATCCCTGCATCTCGCGGATGGCGCGGAGCGCGGCGGCGGTGGTGTAGCGCTCGTCCACGAGCGTGACCGGCAAGCCGGTGCGACGCTCGAGCTCGGCTCCGACACGGCGGACTTCTTCGCTTCGCGGCGTTTCGTGACCCTCGTCATCGAGCGGAAGCCCGAGCACGAGCGCCGTCGCCTCGAGCACCTGCGCCTGCCTGACGAGCTCGGCGACCGGAGGACGCTTCCCGGCGCGTCGCGTCACGAATCCCGCGGGCGAGGCGATCGTGCGAGTGGGGTCGCTGACCGCCAGCCCAATGCGACGCTCTCCGTAATCGATGGCGAGCACGCGTCCTGGATCTGTCGTCACCGGCGCATCGACCGCGGTCGTCACCCTTGGGCCATCGTCGCGAAGAACTCCTTGTTGTTCTTCGTGCGCTTCATGCGCTCGAGCAGGAACTCGATGGCCTCGGTCGGCGGCATGTCGCCCAGGAAGTTGCGAAGCAGGTAGACGCGGTTCAGCTCCTCCGTGGACAGAAGCAGCTCTTCCTTGCGCGTTCCCGAGCGCTGAATATCGATCGCCGGGAAGATGCGACGGTCGGCGATCTTCCGGTCGAGCACGAGCTCCATGTTGCCCGTGCCCTTGAACTCCTCGAAGATCACTTCGTCCATCCGCGAGCCCGTCTCGATGAGTGCCGTCGCGATGATGGTGAGGGACCCGCCCTCATCGATATTCCGCGCGGCGCCGAAGAAGCGCTTCGGCTTGTGCAGTGCGTGCGCGTCGACGCCGCCGGAAAGAATTTTTCCCGAATGCGGCACCACCACGTTGTGCGCTCGCGCCAGGCGGGTGATGGAATCGAGCAGGATGACGACGTCCTTGCCATGCTCCACGAGCCGCTTCGCCTTCTCGATGACCATGTCGGCGACCTGGACGTGCCGATCAGCGGGCTCGTCGAACGTGGAGCTGATGACTTCCGCCTTCACGTTCTCCTGCATGTCGGTCACTTCTTCCGGCCGCTCGTCGATGAGCAGCACGATGAGCGTGACCTCGGGGTGGTTCTCCGTGATCGAGTTCGCGATCTTCTGCATGAGAATCGTCTTGCCCGCCCGTGGCGGGGCGACGATGAGCCCGCGCTGCCCTTTCCCGATGGGTGTCACGAGGTCGACGACGCGCATGTTGATGTCGCCGCTGCGCGGCTCGAGTCGAAGACGCGAGTCCGGATAGCGCGGCCGCAGATTGTCGAATGCGACGCGGTGCTTGGCCGTCTCGGGATCGGAGCCATTGATGTTCTCGACCTTCAGCAGGGCGAGATAGCGCTCACCCTCCTTCGGCGGCCGCACCTGTCCCATGACCGTATCGCCGGTTCGCAGGTCGAAGCGCTTGATCTGCGAGGGTGAGACATAGATGTCGTCCGGCCCGTACAGGTAGTTCCAGTCCTGACTGCGCAGGAAGCCGTATCCCTCCGGCAGAATCTCCAGCACACCCTCGCCATGAAGCACGACGTCCGCATCGAGAAGGTTCTGCTCGATGCGGAAGATCAGATCCTGCTTCCTGAGCCCGGAGTAGTTCGAGATGTTGAGATCTTCCGCCATCTCGTGGAGCTCGGTTACCGACTTCTGCTTCAGCTCAGCAATATCCACAAGGACGTGCTCCGGGAGTAAAAAGCGGGGCGGCGAGGCGCGGCGGGGGGAACGGCGCGCAACGCGCGGCGCGGAGACGACAAGTCGGGTGGCGAGGGGTGAGGTCCGCGGTGGGGAGCAGCCGACGCGCGGAAGTCCTCAGAAGATACGTCTCACAAAAAACAGGGTCAAGACGGATTCGACACGCCTCGGAGGCGTGCCTCAGAAGCGCACATAGCGAAGCGGATCGCGCTTGATGTCTTCGATCGTCCGGCCCAGCTCCTTCTCGGCGCTCGCCAGGGCGGCCGTGACTGCGTTGTCGTTCGCGATCCGCCCCGCGGTGCCTCGCGATTGCTCGATGAGGCTGCGGAGAATCGACATCTCATCCCGTACCGACGCGATCTGCCGCGCGAGCGATGAGTCGCGCTTGAACCGACCGTAGCTCGTTGAATCGCTGGCGAGCAGGGTGCGAATCGTATCCACGCTGCTCATCGCGCTAGACACGCGCGCCATCACGGTTCGCTCTCGCATGATCATCGGAACCGCTCCCCCGCCGCGCGTCGCACGTCGTGTGATCCCGGCTGCACGCGAGCCGACGACGGAGAGGCTAACTCCTCCATTGTCCTGCAGCTCACTGAGCTGCGAGGTTGCGCGCCTCATGTCGTCGCGGACCTGCTTCGCCTCACGAATGACGATGGGAAGCTCACGCCCCGCGAGCGCGACGGCCGACGTGAGCCCTTCCGTGTCGACCTGAGGCTTCGCGCGGACGGTGTCGCCATTCGCGAGCATGGGCCGGCCGGAAGTCCCTGGCGTGAGGTATACCACCGGTGCGCCGATGAGACTTCCGCCACTGCGGATCTGTCCGAACGAGTCCTCGCGAATCAGCTCCTGCACTTCCTCGAGCAGCTCGAGCTCGATGCCGAGCCGCGACAGCGTGTCGCGTCCAGGTGGCGCGAAGCGAATCTCCGCCACGAGACCGACCTTCTGGCCGGCCAGCCACACCTCGGTTCCCTTGATGACGCCGCGTGCAGCGTCGGTCATGATGTACAGCCGGTAGGTGTCGCCGTGCAGCCGACCCACCCGTGCGTAGACCAGCACGGCGAAGGTGAATGCGGCGATCACCGCGACGATGATGATTCCGGGCAGGAGTCCGCGCCATCCGGTTCGATGGTGCGGCGATGAGGGAGCGCCTGCGGGGCGTGAGGAGGTGTCGGTCACGGCAGCATCAAGGGCAAGGGTTGCGCCGACCGACGACGCGCATCGGGCACGTCAGTCCCGTTAGGACGACGCCGCCCAGGGCGTGCAGCCTGGGCGGCGGACCTGTTCAACCCAACGCGCGAGGCGGGACTCGAACCCACGACCTTCGGCTCCGGAGGCCGACGCTCTATCCAACTGAGCTACTCGCGCAAACGCAAAAGGAGCTCGCGGGCGAGCTCCCCTTGCCATGGTCGGGGCGAGTGGATTTGAACCACCGACCTCCTGGTCCCGAACCAGGCGCGCTAACCGGGCTGCGCCACGCCCCGCGGATGAACCTACGAGCTCGATTCATCAGGCGCGCCCGGAGAGACTCGAACTCCCAACCTTCTGATCCGTAGTCAGATGCTCTATCCAATTGAGCTACGGGCGCACGGCGTCGTCTCACTTCAACTGCTCATGAAGACGACAACGGCGGTCGCGCGACTCGACTGCGGAGGCGCGGTCCGCCGTGAACACTGAAAGCTAGTCCTCACAAAATGAGCAGTCAAGACCGCGGATCCCCACCTTCCTGGTCTCGCGCGACATTCGCGCGTGTCGCCTGCAGCGATGCATCGAGTATCGCCCGAACCTCGGGCGGGGTATCCTCGGTCGCCGGGTTACCATCGTTCGGCGCTCTTCCCGCTGCTCGGGACGGGTGCGGCCGTTCCGCGGAACGCTCGGTGCCGGCCGCGACCGACGGCTCGTGGGGCTTCTGCTCCTCGCTCCCGATACTCACCGGCGGCGACGAGCGCGGGAGCGCCAGGATGAATCGCGAACCGGCGCCGGGCGCACTCCGGACTTGCACGTCACCGCCGAGGAGTCGGGCGAGCTTGCGCGCGATGGCGAGTCCAAGGCCTGTTCCGCGCTCGAGCGAATCGCCGCGCCCGGAGGGGCGCACCTGCTCGAACTCCTGGAAGATTCGATCCTGGTCTTCCCGGGCGATGCCGATGCCCGTGTCCTCGACAATGATGACGACGCCATCGCCCAGATCGGCGTCCTGTTTCCGGGCGACGATCGTTATCGCGCCTCGCTCGGTGAACTTCACCGCGTTGGCAACCAGGTTGAGCAGAATCTGGCGCACGTGGCCAGGGTCCGTCTGCAAGTCCGGGATGTCGCGCGCAACGACGACATCCACGTGCAGCCGCTTCGCGGCCGCCATCGGCTCGATGACCGTGGCAACGGCATCAACCAGCGCGCCCACATTCACCAGCTGGGAATCCACCGCCATGCGACCGACCTCGATCTTCGAGAGATCGAGCACGTCGTTCACCAGACCGAGCAGATGGTCAGCGGCGGCGGCAATGCGGTCATGCACGCCGCGCAACGGAGAGGAGAGCTCACCATAGACGCCATCGCGCGCGAGCGAGTTGTAGCCGACGATGGCGTTGAGTGGCGTGCGAAGCTCATGCGAGACGTTGGCCAGGAATCGGCTCTTGGCGCGGTTCGCCTCGGCGATCTGCCGCGATCGCTCCTCGAGCCGCACGTTCGCGTCGAGGAGATCCCGCGAGAGGAGCTCCAGCTCTTCGGTGCGCTCGGCGAAGCGTCGGGATTGCGCCTCTTCGCGAACGACGAGCAGCACGACGACGAGCAGCAGGAGCGACCCAACGAGCCAGTTCAGGAGTCGCGGCACGATCGGCTGCATGCGCGGGATGGCCACGTCGACCCCCCACCGATGTGAGCCGGGCAGTCGGACCTGCCGGCGCTCGATGGTCGAGTAGGTGGCGGAGAACGCGGGGGAGCGCGCGATCACCCGAAGGGAATCGTCCCGGATCTGGTAGGCGAACCTCCCGAGCAGCCGGCCGCCTAACGCGTCGGCGAACAGGCCGGGGTAGGAGACTGCTCCCACGATGTAGCCGGTGATGCGGCGATCACGGAGCACCGGCTGGACGAGAACGATGCCACGCTCCGTCGGACCGAGGCGTATCGTTCGCGTCGCGGCGGCGTCGCGGGTGAATCTGGCTTCGTCGAGGGCGGACGCGATGTCGACCGAATCGCGCAGATTCGTTCCCGGCCGCAAGCGCGTCCAGCCGTCTCGCGGAAACCCTCCACGCACGATTCCGCGGGCATCGGCGTACGCGACGGCCCGCACGTCGGTGAAGTCCTGGAAGACGCGCTGCGCGAAGCGGGAGACGCGCTCCTGGCTGGCTTCCGCGCCTGGCGAGGTCTCGATCAGGCTCGTGACACCGCTGAGCAGGGCAATGCGATGCTGCAGGTGGCTCTCGAGGAGTGATTGCGCCTGAACGGCCTGGGTTACGCCTTGCTCGCGAAATTCGCGCGTCAGCAGGCGGTCGATGTAGACGAGCCCAACGAGGCCGGTGATCAGGAAGGCAACGAGTGGGAGCCTCCACGTCAGCGGCCGCAGGACCGGATCGCGCTTCACCGTACGCGGGATGCGAATTGCCGTGCGCCCATGAGCCTTTGCGTTGGCGGAGACGAGGCCGGCGTCGGACCCCCCGGCGTATTGGTCGCCAAATGCGCAAATCGTGCGCCGTCCAGGATTTGGGGAACGGACGGCGCGGGCGTTAGGCCAGCGTCCAACGCTGACGAGTGTCGATGACCAAAAAAAAAGACCCCGCGGGGGGCCGCGGGGATGGGCGGTACAAGACTCGAACTTGTGACCTCCACGATGTCAACGTGGCGCTCTAACCAACTGAGCTAACCGCCCGGCAAAGCAGGAATCAGGAGTTAGGGATCAGGAACGAGGGGGTTCCAGGTGAACGGGTTCGGGGGTCGACGCAACTTCATCCTACAACCCCCTGAGCCCTGACCACCAGTTCCTGCGCCGCGCGAAGCGCGGCGCCAGAGCGGGAAACGGGACTCGAACCCGCGACCCCAACCTTGGCAAGGTTGTGCTCTACCAACTGAGCTATTCCCGCGACGACACAGCCGGATCAGCGACCTTCGCGGATCGGCCGCCGAGTGGAGGCGAGGGGAATCGAACCCCTGACCTCGTGAATGCCATTCACGCGCTCTCCCAACTGAGCTACGCCCCCGGAACTAGTCCACCGGCTGGAACCGTTAACTGTAGCGGGGGGTATGGTCGAATGTCAACGAAACGGGGCTGGCGAAAACGGCGTAGCTCTGTATCTTGCAGCGCCTTTGACCGGCCCCACTGCGTGGTTTTTTGTGTGGTGGCGCACCGAAAATTTCCGTCACGCGGCGTGTATTGCGCCGCTGGCCCCATAGCACTCTCGAGGTTTTTCCGAACATGACCGAGGTCAAGCGTCGCCGTCGGCGCGCGGTTCCCGCCGGGATCGCTCCAAACGAGCCCGAGCGCGACATCCTGGATCAGTATCTCTACGAGGTCAGCACCTACCCGTTGCTCAAGGGCAACGAGGAGCAGCTGGTGGCGCGGAGGATTCGCGCCGGTGACCAGGACGCCCTTCAGGAGCTCGTGAAGCGGAACCTGCGCTTTGTGATTTCCGTCGCCAAGAAGTATCAGAACCGCGGACTGCCACTCATCGACCTGATCGGGGAGGGGAACGTCGGGCTGCTCACCGCCGCCCGGAAGTTCGATCCTGATCAGGGTGTCAAGTTCATCTCGTACGCGGTGTGGTGGATTCGTCAGGCCATCCTGTCGTCGCTCGCGCGCCAGGGGCGCACCGTACGCGTGCCGCTCAACCGCACCGCGGATCTCTCGCGCATCATCAAGGCCTCGGAGATTCTGCGCCAGCGGCTGCGGCGCGAGCCGAGTCCTGAAGAGCTCTCGCACGTGACCGGGTTGTCGGTCGAGGTCGTGCAGTCGCTCGCCGCGCTCAATACCGGCGACGTGCGTCTGGACGCGCCCATGGACCCCGAGGGCGATCGCTCGCTCATCGAGCGCTTCGTCGCCGATGAGATGCCGGATGCGGAAGAGGAAGCAATGAACCGCTTCCTGAGCGATGAGATCGAGCAGGCGCTCGGCACGTTGCCGCCGCGCGATGCGAAGGTCCTGCGCTTGTACTTCGGTCTCGACGGTGGCCGTGAGCACACGCTCGAGGAGATCGGCTCGATGCTCGGCGTCACGCGTGAGCGCGTGCGCCAGCTTCGCGACCGCGCGCTCAAGCGCCTGCGTGAGGGCGACGTTGGGCGCGCCCTGGGGAGCTTCGCGGCATAGGACCAAAAGCTGCGAACTGCGAGCTGCGAACTGCGAACTAGAACCCTCGGGAAGCTCACCTAGCCACGACAGAGCCTCCCGAGGGTTTTAGTTCGCAGTTCGCAGCTCGCAGCTTTAGTTCGCAGTTCGCAGTTCGCAGCTTTATGTTTGTCCCATGATCCGACTCGTCGACGTCCACAAGGCATTCGGTCCCAAACGCGTGCTGAACGGCTTCACTCTCGACGTCAACGAGGGGGAGACGACTGTCATCATTGGATACTCGGGCTCCGGGAAGTCGGTCGCGATCAAGCACATCGTGGGTCTGCTCGAGCCCGATGCCGGAACTGTTTTCGTCGATGGGCAGGAGGTTCCCACGCTCTCCCGGCGCGAGCTGTATCTGCTCCGGTCGAAGATCGGGTACGTCTTCCAGTTCGCGGCGCTGTTCGACTCGCTGACCATCGGCGAAAACGTGGCGATGGGGCTGCGAAAGCAGTCCGCGCTGACGGCCGCGGAAATCGAGCGTCGCATTGACGAGGCACTCGATCTCGTGGACCTGCCGAACGTCCAGGATCGGTTTCCGGCCGAGCTGTCCGGCGGCATGCGGAAGCGCGTCGGCATTGCGCGCGCGATCGCGCTCCGTCCGAAGTACATCCTCTACGATGAGCCGACGACTGGGCTGGATCCGGTGACCAGTGCCGTCATCGATCAACTGATGATTCGTATGCGCGACACGCTCGGCGTCACCAGCGTCGTGATCACGCACGACATGCGCAGCGCGTATACCGTGGGTACGCGCATCGCGATGCTCTACGAGGGCCGTGTCCGGCAGGTCGGATCGGTGGACGAGATTCGTCACACGACGGACCCGCTGGTGCGGCAATTCATCGAGGGGCGCGCGACGCTGGATGTCGGCTCGCAGGAGGTGGTGGGTGGCGCGATCGCGGGCTAAGGAGGAGCGGTCGGCGGGTGGGGTGGTCTACCGCATGGAGAGTGGACGCGCGCTCTATCTGCTCATTCGGGACAGCTATAAGAACTGGGGATTTCCCAAGGGGCATCTCGAGGTCGATGAGCCGCCCGAGCTGGCGGCACTTCGAGAGGTCCAGGAGGAGACGGGGCTCGAGGACCTCGCGCTGCGCGGGGAAATCGACACCATCGACTGGTACTTTCGCTTTCGCGGGCGACTGATTCACAAGGTGTGTCACTTCTACCTGATGGAGTCCGCGACCACCGCCACGTCCCCCCAGCGTGAAGAAGGCATCACGGCGTGCCGGTGGGCCACGATGCCGGATGCGATGCAGGCCATCTCGTACGCGAACGCGCGAGCGGTTCTCGAGCGCGCGGCCTCGATGGTGGAGTCGGGAGCGACGGCGCGACCCTGATCCTGCCATGCCTGCGCACGAAGCGGCCGCGCCGCTGGTGGTCGCCTACGCGCCGAGAGAACGTACGCGGGCCTGGGTGAAACGCCTGGTCGGAAAGCCGGCCGGGCATCTCGCCCTTGCACGCACTCTCACAGAATTCGCCAGCGTCTTTCGCCGCGAGCTCGTGGATGCAGCGCTCGTCGATCTCGGTGCATCGACCGGCGGCCCGGAGGCGGCATCGCTCTCGCTCGAGTATCCGAGTACGGCCTTCATCGGCATCACCTCCTTCCGTCCCTCGGACGGACCGGCCGTCGCGCGCTGCGCGGAGCTGGACTTCGCGGATGTACTCGTGGAAGGCGTGGACGGGGGGATCGCGCGTGAGCTGCTGAGCGCGCGGGGGTATAGCGGGCGCTTCGCTTCGGCCCTCGACATTCCTCCGGCGTCGCTGTCGTTAGGTTCGCCGCTCCACGTCGCGACCTGGCGGTTCCTCGTGGCGCGCGCCGGCCGCCCGATGCGGACGTCGACCCTGGCCGCATCGCTCGGCTTCACGCGTGAGCATCTGAGTCGCTCGTTCGGAACGGGGGGCGCTCCGACGCTGAAGCGACTCATCGACCTCGTCCGGCTTCTCTCGGCCGCCGAGCTGGCAAAGAATCCTGGGTACGACGTTGCCGACGTGGCGCGGATCCTTGGCTTTTCGTCGTCTGCCCACCTGTCACTCACCGCCCAGCGCCTGATCGGCAGGCGTGCGAGCTCGCTTGCCGCCATGCGCGGTGTGGACGTGATCGACCGCTTCAGCCGGGAGCAGACATCGGGTGGGCGGGCCGGCGGGCGGCCGCGGAGCTCGGCCCGGGGCGCGGGAAGGGCCCGATAGAAGCCCGGCACGATTTATCCGACCCGCCCTTCTTGCCCGTGGAGAGCCCTTGTGATATTTTTCACAAGCGCCGAATCCCCTGACCTTCGAGCGATCACCCCATGGCTTCCGAAACCTCTCTTCGCCCCGCCGAGATCAAGGACATCCTGCTCCGTGAAATCGAAGCGGCAGACCTGCACGAGCTCGACGTCGACGAGGTGGGTTCCGTTCTCGAGGTGAAAGACGGCATCGCCCGCATCTACGGTCTCGCGAAGGCCATGGCGGGGGAGATGCTCGAGATCACGTCCTCGGAGACAAAGAACACCGTCGTTGCCCTCGCCCTGAATCTCGAGGAAGACAACATCGGCGCCGTCATCCTCGGCGACTGGCTCGACCTCAAGGAAGGGGATGAGGTGCGGCGCACGGGGCGCGTGCTGGAGGTACCGGTGGGTCCCGCGCTCGTCGGGCGCGTCGTCGATGCGCTCGGGAATCCGATCGATGGGCTGGGCGACATTCACACGACCGTCACGCGCAAGATCGAATCGCACGCGCCGGGCATCATCGTCAGGCAGCCCGTCAAGGAACCGCTCCAGACCGGGATCAAGGCGATCGACTCGATGATCCCGATCGGTCGCGGCCAGCGCGAGCTCATCATCGGCGACCGCGGGACGGGAAAGACCGCGATCGCGGTCGACACGATCATCAATCAGAAGGGGCAGGGCGTCGTCTGCGTCTACGTCGCCATCGGCCAGAAGGCCTCCACCGTCGCCTCGGTCGTCGAGCGGCTCAAGCAGGCCGGCGCGATGGAATACACGATCGTCGTCGTCGCGGCCGCCTCCGATCCGGCCCCGATGCAGTTCATCGCGCCCTACTCCGGCTGCGCGATGGCCGAGTACTTCATGTACAACGAGGGACGTGCGACGCTCTGTGTGTACGACGACCTGTCGAAGCAGGCAGCCGCATACCGCCAGCTCTCGCTCGTACTGCGGCGGCCGCCAGGCCGCGAGGCGTATCCGGGTGACGTCTTCTACCTCCACTCTCGTCTGCTCGAGCGTGCAGCCAAGTTGCGCAACGATGACTCGGTGGTGGACGGAAAGACCATTCTCAAGGCCGGTGGGTCGCTGACGGCGCTACCCGTGATCGAAACGCAGGCCGGCGACGTCTCGGCCTACATTCCAACCAACGTCATCTCGATCACCGACGGTCAGATCTTTCTCGAGGCAGACCTGTTCTTCTCGGGCGTGCGCCCGGCGATCAACGTAGGTATTTCGGTATCGCGCGTCGGTGGCTCGGCGCAGACGAAGGCGATGAAGCAGGTCGCCGGCCGGCTGCGTCTCGATTTGGCGCAGTATCGTGAGCTCGAGGCGTTCTCGGCATTCGCATCGGACCTCGATGCCGCGACGAAGCGGCAGCTCGAGCGCGGCGCGCGGACGGTCGAGGTGTTGAAGCAGGGGCAGTATCAGCCGATGTCGGTCGAGCAGCAGGTCGTCATCATTTATGCGGTGACCAATGGATTCCTCGACGACGTGCCGGTCGACCAGATTCGCGAGTGGGAGCGCGGCTTCCTCGAGTACGTCCAGGCGCAGTGGCCGCAGGTCGGCGAACGCCTCCGGAAGGAGCGCGAGCTGAAGAAGGATCTCGAGGAAGAGCTCAAGCGCGCCATCGCCGCCTACAAGGATTTGCGCGGCGATGGAAAGAAGGCGGACGCTCCCTCGGGCCCGGCCTCGAAGCCGGCCGCCGCCGCGGCCCGTTAGGCACCGCTCTCCTCACGCCGTAACCGGACCGTATGGCCAAGGGACGCGAGCTCAAGGGACGGATCAAGTCCGTCGAAGGGACGCGAAAAATCACGCGCACCATGGAAATGGTGGCGACGTCGAAGCTCAAGCGCGCCCAGGACCGCGTCGTCGCGGCGCGACCCTACGCCCAGTCGCTCGCGCAAGTGATCTCCGATCTGTACACGCCGGAGCTGGCCGAGCGGTTCCCGCTGCTGCGGCAGCCCGCGCAGCGATCGGGTGGGCGTGCGGCAGTGCTGCTCCTCGCATCGAACCGGGGCCTCGCCGGCGCCTTCAACTCGAATCTCATCCGTGAAGCCCGCTCGTTGATCGCGCGCCTCGAGCGCGAGGGCACGACGGTCGACCTCCACGCGGTGGGGCGCAAGGCGATCGGATTCTTTCGATATACCGGTCGTCCGCTCGCGAGCACGCGCATCGACATCGGTGATCGTCCGACGGTGGAGCACGCGCGGGAGCTGGTCGAGGCGCTCATGAGCGATTTCATCTCCGAACGCCTCGACGCGGTGTACGTCGTGTATGCGAAGTTCAACTCCGCCATCTCGACGCCTCCAGTGGCCGAGCGCGTACTGCCGGTGACGCCTCCGGAAGGGAAGGGGCCGGCACGCGACTACATTCTGTTGCCATCGGCGGAGACGATCCTGTCCGAGCTGTTACCGCTCTACGTGCGCAATGCCGTGTATCGCGCCCTGGTCGAGACGGTGGCGGGGGAACAGGGGGCGCGGCGCACGGCCATGAAGAACGCAACCGACAATGCCGGCGACATGCTGAACGTGCTTCGTCGTACCTACAACCGCGCTCGTCAGGCGCAGATCACGCAGGAGATCGCGGAGATCGTCGGCGGGGCGGAGGCACTCTAAGACGGCTGCGAACTGTGAACTGCGAACGTCGCAGGTCGCAGCTCGCAATTCGCAATTCGCAATCCCAGAGAGGATTCTCCATGAGCACCACCGCGGCAACGCACAACATCGGTAGAGTGGTCCAGGTCATCGGCCCCGTGCTCGACGTCGAGTTCGAGTCCGAGCATCTGCCCGAGATCTACAACGCCATCGAAGTGACGGCGCGAACGGACTCCGGGCAGGACATTTCGGTCGTCGCCGAGGTGCAGCAGCACATCGGGCGGAACCAGGTGCGCGCCGTCGCAATGTCCAGCACCGATGGCGTGCAGCGGGGCATGGACGCGGTCGACACCGGGTCGGCGATCACGGTTCCCGTCGGGGAAGCGGCGCTTGGTCGCATTCTGAACGTGATCGGAAATCCGGTCGACAACGGTCCCCCCATCCCCCGGAGCGTCGAGCGCTGGCCGATTCACCGCCCATCGCCCGAGTTCATTTCTCTGGAGCCGAAGACCGAGATCTTCGAAACGGGCATCAAGGTCATCGACCTCATCGCGCCGTTCGTCAAGGGTGGAAAGATCGGTCTGTTCGGCGGTGCGGGCGTCGGGAAGACGGTCGTCATTCAGGAGCTGATCAACAACGTCGCCAAGGGTCACGGCGGACGGTCGGTGTTCTGCGGTGTCGGCGAGCGCACGCGCGAGGGGAACGACCTCTACCTCGAGTTCAAGGAAGCCAACATCCTCGACAAGGTGGCGCTCATCTATGGTCAGATGAACGAGCCGCCGGGCGCACGCCTCCGCGTGGGGCTGACGGGCCTGACGGTTGCCGAGTATTTCCGCGACCGGGAGAACGCGGATGTGCTCGTCTTCATCGACAACATCTTTCGCTTCACGCAGGCGGGCTCCGAGGTGTCGGCGCTGCTCGGGCGCATGCCGAGCGCGGTGGGGTATCAGCCGACGCTGGCGACCGAGATGGGCGAGCTGCAGGAGCGGATCACGTCGACACGCACCGGCTCGATCACGTCGGTGCAGGCGATCTACGTCCCCGCTGACGACATCACCGATCCGGCGCCGGCGACCGCCTTCGCGCACCTCGATGCCACCGTCGTGCTCTCGCGCGCGATTACCGAGCTCGGAATTTATCCGGCGGTCGACCCGCTGGCCTCGTCGTCGCGCATTCTCGATCCGCAATTCGTTGGCGACAAGCACTACCGCGTGGCGAGCCACGTGCAGCGCATTCTGCAGCGCTACAAGGAGCTCCAGGACATCATCGCGATTCTCGGAATGGACGAGCTGTCGGAGGACGACAAGAAGATCGTGGCCCGCGCGCGGCGCCTCCAGCGCTTCTTCTCGCAGCCCTTCGCGGTGGCGCAGCAGTTCACGGGCATTGAGGGCAAGTATGTGAAGCTGGAAGACACCGTCGCATCGTTTGAGCGGGTCGTGGACGGCGAATTCGATCAGCTGCCGGAGCAGGCGTTTTTCATGGCGGGCGGGATCGAGGACGTGTTGGCGAACGCCGAGCGGATCGCGAGCTCGTAAGGGATGCTCAAGGTCTCGGTGATCTCGCCGGAGCGCACGCTCTTCGACGGCGACGCGACGCAGGTGGTCGCGCCGGCCTACGATGGCGAAGTCGGCATCCTCACCGGGCACGCGCCGATGATGGCGCTGCTCGGCCGCGGCACGCTTCGCGTGAGCGAGAGCGGGGGAGAGCGCCGCTTCAGCGTCGAGGGGGGCTTTCTGCAGGTCGTGGACAACCACGTGCGGGTCGTCACAGAGAAGGCAACCGCGAGCTGAGCCGCGCGTCCTCTTTGAACGTATTGCGGGCCCCCTTCACCTGAGGCGGGGCCCGCGATGCATCTCACCACGCCGACCGCGCCGACCACGCTGCGCGCTATCGTCGCGTCCCAGGCACTGGCTCCTCGTTTCCGTTCCGCGGCTGACCTCTCGCGTCTCACATCCGAGGTCCTGACGCGCGTGGATCCGAGGTGGTCTGTCAGGTGCGACGTGCGTTTCGTCCCTCACATTCTCCTCGCACATGTAATTCTTTGTGCAGTTTCTTGCGCTCACTTCTCAGCCCTCGCACAGTACGCGTCGCACCCTAACGCGCGGTCCACTGCATGCTGACCGAACCAGTACACACCTGGCCTGGCGGGGGCGCCCCCGTGCCGTCGGCGGGGCGCGTGTATCATCTCGACGCGAGTGATGCGGGGTCCAACGACGCAATGGGAATGATCGCTACCTGGCTCACCCTCAGGGTGGGGAGGGACGGCGGGCACCATCGCGCCGCAGGACACTGTGACGTTCAACCGTGCAGCGGTGGTCTACCTCGTGGACCGCGTCCCGGGAGGGCACTGACGCGGCCGTCCGATCGCGCTCCGTTGCGCCGCCCCAACCATCGGCGGCGCGACGCCTTTTCGTGATCCCTAACGAGTCCAGGTGGGCCTTTGGCGCCCGCGGTCACCGCACGTCTGGATGCGGCTACCGGGGCGATCACGCTCGTCACCGCTCCTAACTGTAAGCAACGTGCAAACATCTTGCGTGCGTCGGGTACGCTCATCACTATAGCGTGATAGACACGACGAAATGCAAACGCGCCGCGAACCGGCCGCTTGCCGAGTGTCTACCGACGCGACGTGCGTATGGATCGTGTACGTGCCGTGTTGGACGCGCGCGCAGGACGACGAACGATCCTGCCTAACGCGTACGAAGTCACGGTAGCTCGCTCGCGCGGTCCGCTGCCGCTGACGTCACACCTGCCACGGGAGGATCACAACCGGATGCGCTGCATCGCCGTTCCACAGGTGGTCAACGAACGAGGAGGGAGTATGCGAGTGTTCAGTAGGCTTGGGATGGTCGCGCTGGCGCTGCTCGCGCTCACGCGCACGGGGTTGGCGCAGGACACGGGAATTCTCGAAGGACGGGTTACCGAGGCCGCCGGGACGCCGGTGCCGGATGCACTCATCACGATAGTTGGAACGAATCGCGGCGCGCGGACGGGCGAAGATGGCCAGTACCGCCTCGCGAATCTCCGCGCCGGCGATTACACCGTTCGCGTCACGCGTCTCGGGTTCGGCGCGGTTTCGCGGCCGGTGAGCATCGCGGTCGGGCAGACGGCGCGCGTCGATGTCGAGCTCGCGCCGGCGGCAGTCATCATCGATGAGGTGATCGTCACCGCGACTGGCGAGTCGCAGCGGCGCCGAGAGAGCGGCAACACCGTGAACACGGTGCTTCCGACTCCGGAGCGGCTGGCGACTTCGACAACCGTCGCGCAGCTGCTCGAGGCCCAGGCGCCGGGCGTCTACATCAATAGCCCGGGCGGCACCACGGGCAGTGCCAGCCGCATCCGCATTCGCGGCGCGAACTCGCTGTCCCTCACCAACGAGCCGCTGCTCATCATCGACGGCATTCGGGTGAGCAACGAGATCACGCAGTCGAACAACCTCGGCGGCGGCATCGGCGTCGGCGGGCAGGGGTCGTCGCGCTTCAACGACATCAACCCCGACGACATCGAGTCGATCGAGATCCTGAAGGGACCGGCTGCGGCCGCCCTGTACGGGACCGCGGCGGCGAGCGGTGTCATTCAGGTTCGCACCAAGCGTGGGCGTCCGGGTGGCGCGCGCTGGACGACGTACTTGGAAGGCGGCACCCAAACGGACGAGACGACCTACCCCGCCAACTTCACGCAGGTCGGGACGCTCGTCTCGAACGGCAATCGCACGACCGGCTGCACGATCGATGCGCAGGTGCGAAGCATCTGCACGGTGGTCCCTGATTCGCTGGTGAGCTGGAACCCGCTCGAGCAGGCGAACCCGTTCGTGACGGGCAAGCGGACGAGCGTCGGGCTCAGCGTCGCCGGAGGCGGCGAGGCGGCGAACTACTTCGTGTCCGGGGACCTCGATCGCGACTGGGGCGTGCTCGAGCCGAACAAGTTCAAGCGCGTTGGATTGCGCGCCAACCTGAATAGTCAGGTCGGCAGTGACCTCGGGATTCAGGTGGCCACCAACTACGTCTCGAGCCGCCTCGAGTTCCCCCAGAACGACAACAACGTGCTTGGCGTTCTCGGTGGGGCGCTCCTCGGGTCCGCCTTCGACAGCCCGACCAGCCGCGGCTGGCTCGTGGGCCAGACGCCCGCCGAGGTCTTCGCGCTCGATGTGCGGGAAGATGTCGAGCGGTTTCTGGGATCGGTCGGCGCCAACTGGCAGGCGATGAGCTGGCTGACCGTCGTCGGCACGACCGGCGTGGACTATTTCAGCCGGCGGAACAAGTCGACCGTGCCGCCGAACAAGGTGTTCTTCGGCGCGTTGCCCGAGGGGCAGCGGACGGCGAACATCACCGATGTCTGGAACTACACGGCGAACGGCAGCGCGACGGCGAACTTCGCGTTGACTCCCGAGACGCGCGCGACCACGACGCTCGGGGTGCAGTTCACGCAGGAAGCAATTCAGGGGAACCGTGCGTTTGGCGCCAAGCTCCTCGCGGGAACGGGCTCGCTCCAGGGCACGGCGGCGCGGTTCGCGGTCGGTGAGGCGAACACCGATAACAAGACGTTAGGCGCGCTTCTCCAGCAGCAGGTCGGCTGGCGCGATCGGCTTTTTGCTACGGCAGCGGTTCGCACGGACAACAACAGCGCGTTCGGCGAGAACTTCGGCTGGATCGCGTACCCCGCCTTCAGCCTTTCCTACGTCATTAGCGATGAGCCGTTCTTCCCGCAGAGCGACGCGCTGAGCTCGTTGCGACTCCGCGCGGCCTACGGACAGTCCGGCCAGCGTCCGAACTTCCGCGACGCGATCACGTTCTTCAACACCCAGACCATTACGGCTGGCGGGACGGATTTCGCCGGCATCACGGTGGGTGGCACGGGCAATCCGGATTTGCGTCCGGAGCTGTCGCGTGAGTACGAGCTCGGCTTCGAGTCCGCGCTCTTCGGAGATCGGATCGGCCTCGAGTTCACGTACTACGACAAGAAGACGAAGGACCTGCTCGTACAGCGGCCCCTGCCACCGTCACTGGGCCTCACGCAGGTGCAGTTCGCGAACCTCGGAACGTCCACGAACAAGGGCTTCGAGGGACGGATCAATGCGCGCGTCTTCGAGTTCCGCGACGCTCGCTTCGAAATCACGGCGATCGG
>DATFFP010000060.1:0-47897 GCA_035249985.1 Gemmatimonadaceae bacterium | reverse complement strand
TCAGGGGTCAGGGATCAGGGATGGTAGTGCAAACGGCGGCGCATTCGCGCCGCCGTTTGCTCATCTGATGAGCGCGTCGCCCGCGCAGCGGCGACGCGCCCTTTCCACCCCTGATCCCTGACCCCTGACCACCAGCTCCTGTGACGGCACCAGCTGCGACCCTCGTCACGGCGACCGCAGCAGCGGCAGCACTTCCGCCCGCGTCGCCTCGGCCGTTTCCCTGCTTGGGATGATGCCTTCGTCGATTACGGCCCCGGTTCGGCTGATCGCCTGAAAGAACATCTTGTCGTCGATGATCTCGACGATCATGAACGAGCGGTCGCGGTCGAACGCCGCGGCCGTGAGCGGTCCGCGCCGCGTGTCACCCTTCCGGAGCTTGGCGGCGCCGCCGGCGAGGAAGTGGTGAATCCCCTTCTGCGGCTTGAACCGCTCGTAGACGTGCTCGTGACCCGCGAACACGACGTCGACCCCGTGCTTCACGAAGATCGGCTCGAGGATCGCCCTGAGCTCGACCTCCGGCCCGCGCCGCGCCGTGGTGTACAAGGGATGATGGAAGTACGCGATCTTCCACTCCGAGTCCGATGCCTCGAGCTCCTTCTCCAGCCACTTCACCTGCTCCGGATCGAGATAGTTGCTGTCCAGGATGAAGAACCGCACGTTGCCCTCCTTGAACGTGCGGTAGCGCTTCCCGTCGAGGTGGAACGGCTTGTAGTAGCGCTGGTTGGGATCGTCGTGGTTGCCGAGCGCGGCGTGGAACTTCACGCCGGCGTCGAGAAGCGCCTTGTATGGCCGCTCGAACTTCTGCGCGAAGTCCTGCGGCCGTTCCTTTCCGTAGATGTTGTCGCCGAGCAAGATGGCGAAGGTGAACGGAAACTCGGCGTAATACCGGAGAATCTGGGCGGCCACCTCGTACTGCTGCCGTTCCCCGGTCCCGGCATCCCCGAGAACGAGAAATCGAACCGAGTTTGGCATGACGGGAAGCCGCATCTCCTGCGCTCCCACGTCAACCGGCGCCCATGCGGCGAGGGCGCCCACGATCATCGCGAAATGTCGCTTCATGAAGTCACCCTCCCGAGGGCACGGCCCTGGGCATGAAATCGAGGATGACGTTCGCCTCGACGTCGCGCAGGATGAGGTAGCCCCGCACGATCCGGTACTCGATCACCTCCGGCAGCGGCGGGAGCACCGGGAGCAGGGCCGGCGGGAACGTCGCGAGCGGATACGTCGTCGGATAGATCTGGTTCACCCGGGGTTCGAAGTCGGGGAGCTCATCCTGCTGGTCCTCGCGCGTCTCGAGCACCGGCTCGGAGCGCCGGCTGTATTCCTGCCTGATCAGCGTGGCGAGGAACGCCGCAACCTCGGGTGAGAAGATGTCCCCCTGCTTCGCGTCCGGTCGGGAGGCGATGATCGCGTTGCCGAGGGCGACGGCACGCGAGGCGATCTCCTCCTGGCTCTTCGTGGGGTCGAGGTCGCCGATGGAGTCCGTCAGGCGCTCGCGAAGCGTGGTGTATGCCTCGAGGCGCGTCGCGAAGTCGGCGAACATCGTGTCGGTCGGATTCTCCGACCGCTCCGGCTCCGTGTCCTTGCATCCCGTCCCGAAAGTCGACACGGCAACGGCGAACAGCGCGAGGCTTCTGCCTCGCCACGTGCGTGACATGGCGTTCTCCCATCGAGGTGGCGACCCGCAGGTGCACATCGCGGAGTCCTTCAAGGCTCGTGCCGCCTGCGAGGGTTGCGGGTGCCGACCTCCCGGAGTATTTCGTGTGACCTGGAGCACGCAACTCGCAACGACTCATCGACGCATGCCTAACGGCTGGCGCACCGGCATCCTGGCTCTTTCGATCGTCTTCCTGGCGCTCCCGGTCACCGGCGGCGCGCAGACGCGCGCGCTGTCGGCGGCGGACTCCGCGCTCGTCGGACGCATCCTGCTCGCCGAGGACCGGCGCGATTCGACTGATGGTGCGCTCGCCGAGGGCTCGCGGCACCGCGACGCTCGTGTGCGCGTCCTGGCGCAGCGCGCACGTGGACGCATTCGCGATCCGCGCTTCGCCACGCGCGATTCCCTTCCCGCCGCACGCGCGCCCGTCACGTGGCCCGAGCCCGCGTGGCGACTCCGTCATCGCGCACTGACCGCCCGACGTGCCGAGTGTGCCGCGCTCCGCGCCGCGCTCGCCGACAGCGCGTGGCCCGTTAGGCTCCACGCGGCGGACCTCGTGACCCCGCAGTGCGCGACGGACGACTCACTCAGTCGCGTGCTTCAGGGCTGGGTCGACGCGCTTCCGGCGGACGCATCCCGGCGCTCGAGGGACGGCGTATCGTGGCATGCCGCGGCCCATGCCCTCGTCGCGCTCGCGCGCGTACAGCCACGTGAAGCACGACCGCGCGTGCGCACGCTCGCCGCGCATCGGCAGTGGCAGGTGCGGACGTATGCCGCGCGGGCTGCCGCTGTCCTGTCCGACACGGTAGTGCTGCGCACCCTCGCACGCGACACGAACGACAACGTCAAGGAAGTGGCGATCGAATCGCTGGCGAAGCTCACTGGCCATGCGGATGACGAGATTTTCCTCGCGGCGCTCGGCAGCGATGGAGCGCAGGCCGTGAGAGCCGCCGCAATCGCGCTCGAGGCCTCGCCGCGCGCGGATGTTGCCACGGCCGCCAACGCCACCTTCGAGCGCTGGGTCTCTCGAGCCAACCAATCGGAGCGCGACGTGCGCGTCGCGCTGCTGGAAGCCGCCGGCCGGCCGGCGAGCGATGACCGTCCGCCTCCCAGTCGCATCGAGCTTCCGCCGCAGGCCGTCGCTCTCGCGCTTGGCGCGGACCTGCGGCTGCGTGTGACGCTCGCGCCGCGGAGTGGCGGCGGATCGTTCGTGGTCAGGCTCCGTGGCGATGCCGCTCCGATGATGGCCGCGCGCATTCTGGCCCTCGCCCGGTCCGGCTACTACGACGGGCTCAGCTGGCATCGCGTCGAGCACGATTTCGTGATTCAGGGCGGGAGCCCGGGCGCCAACGAGTACGTGGGACTGGCGCAGTATCTTCGCGACGAGCTCGGCACGGTGCCTCACGCGCGGGGCACCGTCGGCATGAGCACGCGCGGGCACGACACGGGCGACGCGCAGTGGTTCGTCAATCTGAAGGACAACCTCCGGCTGAATCGCGACTACACGGTGTTCGCCGAGGTGATCGAAGGCATCGACGTCGTCGATGGGATTCTCGAGGGCGACGTGATGGAGCACGTCAGGGTAGAGCGCACGCCCCGGTGACGCAGCACGCGACATTACAAGGAGGCATCATGGTCCACCGATTGAGCCGGATCGCGGTTGGTCAAACCGCGAAGGTCGCGGGTTTGGTTTACGGCCTCTTGGGCATACTTCTCCTGCCATTCTTCCTCATACCGGCATTCCTGGGAGCGGAGGACGCCGGATTTCCCGCCGCTTTCGCGCTGGTCCTTCCCATTGTTTACGGTGTCTTTGGCTACATTTTCACCGCACTCGGGTGCGCGCTCTACAACTGGGTTGCGCGGAAGGTGGGCGGCGTCGAGTTCAACCTCGACACCGAAGTCCGCACGAGCTGAGCTCGGTGTAGGCGCTCTACCCGCTCAGCTCCGACGCGCGACGCAGTCTCTTCGCGAGGCGAAGGCCGGGGCCCTCAGCGAAAGAGACGCGGGAGGAAGTCGGTGAGGTAGCGGCGCCAAACCATCCACGTGTGTCCGCCGGCGGTCTCCGCCCACTCGACGCTCACGTTCTTCGAGCGGAGCCAGTCACGAAATCGCACGTTCTCGGCGCGGAGAAAGTCGTCTCGCCCCACGCCGACCCAGAGGAGCTTCAGCCGACTGTTGATGCCCTGATCCACCGCGGCGTACAGGGTGTTGTACGGCTGCCCGTTCAACGTCGTGACGGAGCTGAACGCGCCAATGTACGCGAACCGATCCGGGTTGTTGAGACCCGCGTACAGCGACTGGCCACCGCCCATCGACAGCCCCGCGATCGCGCGGCCACGCGCCGTTGCGGCCACGTGGTATCGTTGCTCCACCTGCGGGATCACCTCGGTCAGCAGCGCGTCGGTGAAGCGCGTGGTGTTTCGCCGCCATGCCGTGGAGTCGATCTCCTGTCCCCAGTAAAAGCCCTCCATCATGTCCGGCGCACCGTAGCCGAGCGTCATCACCACGAGCATCGGCGTGGCGCGGCGGTTCGCGATCAGATTGTCGAGGATGACGTTCGCGCGCCCGACGCGCACCCAGGCGCTGGCATCGTCTGAGAGGCCATGCAGCAGGTAGAGCACCGGATACCGCTCACCGCGACGCGGGTCGTAGTTAGGCGGCGTGTAGACGTAGTAGTTGCGCCGGTCACCGATGATCCTCGAGGTATAGAAATGCTCGGTGATGGTACCGCGCGGCACGTCACGAACCTCCCAGCTCAGCGAATCCGGCCCCGGCACGTGCAGGACGCTCTGTCCGAGACTCATCCGGAAGACCGGCTTCATCTCCGCGTTCTGCGGATCGGGGATCGTGACGCCATCCACGCGGAAGGTGTACGAGTAGACATCGGGCGCGAGGGGCTGGGTGGTGTAGCTCCAGTCGCCAGCGCTGTCGCGCACCATTGGCGCGGACGGCGCGCCGTCGCTCGCGAAGATGACCGCTTGCGCGTTAGGCGCACGGAGGCGGACGGTCACGCGACCGTCCGCGTGCACTTCGGGCGATCGGACCGGAGGCTGCTGCTGCGCGACGGCCGCCGGGGCGGCGGACGCGAGCAACACAATGCCCGTGATGACGTGTCTGGCGTGGCGGTTCATGGGGCGCTCTCCTGGCGACGCGCGGGCGGCCAACATAGCACGGCAGGCCCGAGAGGGCCACGCTTCGACACTGCGGGGCGAGCCGTGACGCGAGTTCACAGCGACCGATATATTTACCGTCGTCCGCCACGATGCTGACAGCCTCGAGTGGTCGATCGACGAGCGGACGCGGAAAGCTGTGGAAGCCCACGCCGGAGGCACCTATGTGGTTCAAGCACCGCGCCTGGATACCGATCGCATGGTTGCTCTCCCTCGCCAACGTCGGCGCCACCTGGTTCGCCGCTGTCCCAGCCGAGCCGGAGCATGCGACTGCTCATGCATTACTCGCCGTTCTGTTTGGGGTAGGCGCACAACGATTGATGTCCCGACGGCGACCTTCCTCGGCCGGCGATGAGGTGGCGGTCGGCGACGAGCGCATGACGCGCCTGGAGAACGCGATCGACGCGATCGCCGTCGAGATGGAGCGCATCGGTGAAGGACAGCGCTTCGTGACGAAGCTGCTGGCGGAGCCCGGTCGCGAGATCGAGCCGCCGTCGCAGTCCTCACGCCGGGACCCTCTCGCGGCCCGCGTGCGGCGACCGAACCAGGATGGCTAAGGGCGGCGAGCTCAGACAAATGCTCGATTCCTTCGCCACTCTGGTGCGAGACGCCGGCGGCGAAGTGGAGGCGTCCTCCGTCTCGGAGCCCGTGACCGACGCGGCAATCGCGAAGGCGGAGAAGCAGCTTCGCTACATCTTTCCACCTCGCTTTCGTCGCTTCCTCACGACCGAGGCCGCCGGGATGGAGTTCTACTGGAACCTCGACGACGACATCACGCTGGAGGGCGAGAGAGAGGCGATCTCGACCGGAGACTTCCGGTGGAGCTTCGACGAGCTCGTGTCCGAGAACACCACCTTCCAGGCGCAGGACATCGAGGGCGACGAGCTGCTGTCGGAGATGGTGGGCCGCGACAAGATCATCCTCGCCTCCGTCGCGAATGGCGACATGTTCGCCGTCGCGCTATCGGGCGAGCGGCAGGACCAGGTCCTCTACCTCAGCCACGACCTCGAAGACATTCACAACTACGTCGTGGCGTCGGATATCACCGATCTTTGTCGCCGCTATGCTCCACTGGGATTCGCGGGCCCCGAATTCTGGATCTGGGAGCAGTTCACGAACGGACGCACGACGATGATCGATCCGTCGTCGCCCAACGCCAAGGCGTTCCTCAGCGCGCTCGAGGGGCGTGGCTAAGCTCGACACCCCGCAGCCGACGAATGATTGGACTCGGGTGCATGCGGCTGTCGACGGCGGCCGACCGGGATGACGAGCGGGGGATCGCCGTCGTTCGGGCCGCGCTCGATGCCGGCGCGACGCTCCTGGACACCGCGAACGCGTACTGCCTCGACGAGGGCGACGTCGGCCATAACGAGCGCCTGATCGCTCGAGCGCTCGCCGGGTGGGCCGGCGATCGGTCGCATATCACCGTGGCGACCAAAGGCGGCATGCGCCGTCCCAGGGGCGCGTGGGTGAGCGATGCCCGGGCGAAGCACCTGCGCGAGGCGTGCGAGGCCAGCCGCGCCGCGTTAGGTGTCGAGACGATCGACCTCTATCAGCTTCACGCCGTCGATCCCAGGACGCCGATCGAGACGAGCGTTCGCGCACTGGCGCGGCTTCAGGACGACGGCATGATCCGCGACGTCGGACTCTGCAACGTCACCGTCAGCCAGATCCAGGCGGCGCGATCGGTCGTGTCGATCGCATCGGTGCAGGTCAGCCTCTCACCGCTCGACGACGAGAGTCTGCGCAATGGGGTCGCCGAGTACTGTCGCGACAACGGCATCCGCCTCATCGCCTACCGCCCCCTCGGCGGCGAACGTGTGAAACAGCTCGCGCGCGATCCCCTGCTCTCGCGAATCGCCGCGAAGCACGGGGCGACCAACGAGGAGATTGCCCTTGCGTGGCTGATGAGCTTCGGAAGCGCGATCGTGCCGATCCCGGGGGCCACGCGAATCGAAACGGCATCCTCGCTCGCACGCGCGCTCGACTTGCGGCTCGACGACGAGGACCGTCTCGCACTCGACGAACGATTCTCGGGCCGGCTCCTCCGCGTGCCGCGCGCGCAGCGGCGGCCAGCCGACGACGCTGGCGGCGACGTCGTGATCGTAATGGGGATGCCCGGAGCCGGAAAGACCGCGATCGCTCGCGAACTGGAGGCCGACGGATACGAGCGCCTCAATCGAGACGACCGCGGTGGATCGTTGGCGGACCTCACTCCACACCTGGACGAGATGCTCGCCAACGGCCGTCACCGAGTGGTGCTCGACAATACCTACCCTACGCGGAAATCGCGGAACGAGGTGATCGAGACGGCGTGGCAACGGGGCGTGCCGGTGCGATGCATCTGGCTCACGACCGACGTCGCCAATGCGCAGATCAACAGCATCCAGCGCATGCTCGAGGTGCACGGAGCGCTTCCCACGCCCGACGAGATCCGCGAGCGCGTCCGGAAGGACCCGCGGTACCTGCTCCCCGACGCTCAGTTCCGATACGAGCGCATCCTCGAGGCCCCGACGCTCGACGAAGGGTTCGTCTCCGTCGACACGCGCGCGTTCGTTCGAGAGCCGCGCCCAGACGGTGCACGCGCTCTCATCCTCGACTTCGACGACCTGGTCGGGCACGGCGTCCCGGTGCTGCGCCCGGATGACGTCGCGATCGACCGGACGCGTCGCGACGTCCTGGCGCGACATCAGCGCGATGGCTGGCTCCTCTTCATCCACGCGTGGCGACCACAGCTCGCACGCAACGAGACGACACCGGCGGACGTCGACGCATGCTTCGCGAGCATGCGCGAGCTGCTTGGCGACGTCGACATCGCGTGCTGTCCTCACGACGCGGGCCCACCCGTGTGCTGGTGCCGAAAGCCGATTCCCGGCTCCGTGCTCGCCTTCGCGTGGGGCCGTGGTGTCTCGCTCGATCGATCGATCGTGGTCGGAACATCCGCCGCGGACCGGACGATGGCCGAGCGCATCGGTGCGCGCTTCGAGCCGAGCGGAGCGTTCTTCGGCTGAGGGTCAGGAGTTCCCCCACCCGATCCCACCTTTCGCCGACAGACAGCGAGCGACCCGCCTGCAATCGTTGTGAGGACGCACAGATCCGCGGAATCCACGACGAGGAGGGCGCCATGACGCCCGTAAGGATCCGGACACAAAAGGCGCTGCTCGCCTGCGGCGTTCTTTCCGCCGTGCTGTATGTAGCGACCGACATTCTCGGGGAACTACGATACGACGGATACAGCTTTACATCGCAGGCGATCAGCGAGCTGATGGCGACCGGCGCGCCGTCGGAGGCGTTCGTCGACCCGCTGTTCATCATGTACGGCGTGCTCGTCGTGGCATCTGGCATCGGCGTGTTTCGCGAAGCAGCCGGTCGAAATCGCGCCATGCGGATGACGGCGGCCCTGCTCGTTGGGTACGCGGTCATCGGTTTCACCGGGCCCACTCTGTTCGAGATGCACCAACGGGGTGCACGCGGTGCCGGAAGCGACCTGCCGCATATCGTGCTCACCGCCGCGCTCGTGGTGACGATGCTCGCCGCGATCGGCTTCGGCGCCTTCGCGCTCGGCAAACGCTTCCGCGTCTATTCGCTCGCGACGTTGCTGACGGTGATGGTGTTCGGCGCGTTGGCGGCGCCGTACGGAGCTCGACTCGCCGCGGGGCAACCCACGCCAGGCTTCGGGATCATCGAGCGCGTCAACGTCTACGCGACCTTGCTATGGGTGGCGGTGCTGGCCATCGCCCTCCTGTTGCGTTCGCGGCAGGGAAGCGCGCCTCGAGCCTCCGTGACAGCAGCCGCTCCCGTCCATGGATATGTCGCACCGGGCTTCGAAGACGTGCGCGCCGAGTTCGAGCGCAACTTCGCCGAACGAGGCGAGATCGGAGCCGCCGTCGCGGCGTATTGGCGCGGCGAGAAGGTCGTCGATCTGTGGGGCGGCCGCCGAACGCCGACAACCAATGCGCCATGGATGGAAGACACGATGGTCGTGGTCATGTCCACCACCAAAGGCCTTGCGGCGATGACGCTGGCAGTGGCCAACGCGCGCGGGTGGCTGAACTACGACGCGCCAGTCGCGCGCTACTGGCCGGAATTCGCGCAACAAATCAAAGGCGCGATCACGGTGCGCCAGCTCCTTGGCCATGAGGCAGGGCTCGTCCTGCTCGACGAGAAGCTGACCGTCGAGAAGCTCCGCGACCACGACTACGTCGCACGCGTGCTCGCCCGGCAGAAGCCGGCGTGGCCCGCGGGGACGCGGCACGGCTATCACGCGATGACGATCGGGTTGTACATGCAGGAGCTCATTCGCCGCGCTGACCCGTCGCACAGAACGCTGGGACGCTTCTTCCACGAGGAGATCGCGGAGCCGCTGGGCCTGGAGTTCTACATTGGTCTTCCGCCGGCGATTCCCGCCGAGCGAATCGCCGTTCTCAGGCCGTTGTCGCCCGCGCGTGGGCTCATGGCAGCCCGCTACACGCCGGTGGCAACCTTGATGAGGATGCTCGTTCCGGGGTCGCTCCTCCGCCGGTCGCTGATGGTCGTGGAGCTCGACATGAACGACCGACGCTCCCTCGAGATCGAGGTGCCGGCGGGCAATGGCGTCGGCACTGCGCGGGCGATCGCGCGAGCTTACTCGGCTTTGGCCGAAGGCGGCGAGGAGATTGGCATCACCCCCGAGACGTTCGCGGAAGTCACGGCGCCCGCCGAGTTCGCGAGCCCAAAGGACGAAGTGCTTGGCCTCCCGAGCTATTACTCGCTCGGCTTCCTGCGGCCGGGACCTCGAGTCACCTTCGGCTCGACCGCGCGCGCGTTCGGTTTCCTGGGCGCGGGCGGCTCGTTCGGCCTGGGCGATCCCGACGCGCACCTTGGTTACGCGTACGTGATGAACAACATGGACTTCTACATCGAGGGCGACCCCCGCGAGGTCGCACTGCGTAATGCGGTGTATCGCGCGATCGGACGGCGTGCTGGCCGGCCTGCTGCACGTCTCTCGTCCGGCGATCTCCTCGCGCGCGAGGATGTGGGGCAACCGTCGACGGTGTAGCCAGAACGTCCCCGGGGCGCCGGCGCGGTTGCGCTCGCGCGCTTCGAAACGCACTGTCACGGGCCCTGGCAGTTCGTCAATTCGACCGGGAGGAACTATGGCGCGGGTGCTCGTCATCGGCGGAACGCTCTTCATCGGCCGGGCGCTCGTGGATCAGTTGCTCGAGCGCGGCGATGAGGTCGTCATCATGCATCGCGGGAAAGGAACCCCGTTCGGCGAGCGTGTCGCCGAGCTCCGATGCGACCGCAACGACGTCGCGGCCGTTCGTGCGGCATTGCACGATACCAGCTTCGACGTGGTATACGACAACGTCTACGACTGGGAGCGCGGGACGACCGCCGAGCAGGTGAGCGCGGCCGCCGTCGCGGCGTCAGCGGGACTCCGTCGTTATGTGTTCACGTCGAGCGTCGCGGCCTATCCGGAAGGGGGTCCGTATGACGAGCGGGCGCCGCTCGTACCCTCGGATCATCCGAACGTCTACGGCGCGCAGAAGGCGGACAGCGAGCGGGCGTTGTTCGATCTGCACCGCCGGCAAGACCTTCCCGTAACGACGCTCCGACCGGCGTTCATCTATGGTCCGAACAATCCATTCCCCCGAGAGGCGTTTTTCTGGGAGCGGCTGCTCGCCGGCCGGCCGATCATCATCCCCGAAGATGGCTCGCGCACGATGCAGTGGGTGCACGTGAAGGATGTCGCGAGCGCAGCAGTACTCGCGTCGACACGCGACGTCGCCGTCGGTCACGCGTACAATCTCGCGAGCTATCCGCCCATCACGCAGATCGACTTCGTGCAGTTGCTGGCGAGGATCGCCGGTCGCGAAGCACACCTCGTCCACATCCCTCGGGAGCAGATCGAGCGAGCGGGCGGCGCGCTCTTCGCCCCCCCATTCTACTTCGGTGTCTACCTCGACATCCCGCCCATTACCGTCCGCAGCGATCGCGCCCACTCCGAGCTCGGTCTCGAGCTCACTCCGCTCGAGGAGGGGCTGCGCGAGACGTATCAGTGGTACCAGCAACAGGAGCGGCCGCAGTCGGACTTCTCCTGGGAGGACCGGCTTCTCGTGGCCGCACGATGAGACTTGACCGGGGCGAGGCGCCGATCGTCTTCCTAACGGCGCCCACCCCGGGCGATTGCCTCTACCGCGGTCCACGCAATCGTGAACAATCCCTCCTGGCTCGACCTGCTCTGGCGCGTCTTCACCGTCGCGGGCACCATCGGCGTGTATTTGGTCTGGCGCCATCTGCGCACACTGTCCGACCCGCTCGCTCGAGCACGGCTCGCGGCGCTCGCCCTGGCGATCACCGCGTCGGCCATATGGGCGGCTATGCTGCTGGATGAGCTCGCTCGCTGGGCGGTGAAGGACCCGTTACCCCCGGTGCTCCTTCTCGGCATGCGCCTCACATGGCATGCGGTGGTCTACGGTCTGGCTCTCGTCGTGCCCGGATGGCTCCCACGTCTGCTCCTCGCGGGGAATCCGGGTCCCTCTCGCGCCCGCCTCGTCGTGGTACTGGGTGGATTCACGCTGTTTCTCCTTGGGATCGTGATGGTCACGACTGGTATGCTCACCCTGTTCGCGGCCTCTGTGGGAGAATGGCTCGAGGGGTTGTTCGACGTGGGCATTCCCGTGTTGATGGTTGGACTTGTCGCGCTGACGATGATTCGCGCCGTGCGGGAGATGGGTGGCGGATTCCCACCGGGGCACCGCGCGGGCTGAGGCACCGGGGGCGTTCAAGCGAACGGTCGCTCGCCGGCATCGAACCAGCGTCCCGCATCACGGAGCGGCCATGAAGAGGCTCTCGATCATCGTTCTGGCAGCGGTAGCGCTTCTGTCGACCGCGGCATTCGCCGTCTCCGGCGGATGGGCGGTCGTGTCGGTATCGAAAGTTCCCGACGCGTGGATCGTCGGGAAGCCATTGCAGCTCTCCTGGCAGGTTCGGCAGCACGGGACGACCCTTCTCCCCGGACTGAAGCCGACGATCGAAGCGCAAGCCGGATCCCAACGCGTCACGGGGTCGACCTGGGAGTTCAACGAGGCCGGCCAACGGGGCTATCGCGGCACGATCACATTTCCCGAGCGTGGGGACTGGCACGTCACCATTGGCAGTGGCTTCGGGCGCAGCCGCGCGGTTCTTTTGCCGTGGCGCGTCGTGGACTCCATCAAGCCGGTCCGCGGGACGGTCGAAGCGCATCTGCCGACGATCGGCGTCCCGCCACTCGCCGAGGCTGAGCGCGGCCGCCGCATGTTCGTCGCGAAGGGGTGCGTCACCTGTCACGTGCACAGCGCCGTGCCGATCACCGGGGAGCTCCACGACTTCGGCCCGGATTTGAGCGACCGCCGGTTCGAGGCCGCCTATCTCGCGCGGTTCCTCGCCGACCCCTCGATCAAGCCGTCGACGAACGGCAAGCGAATGCCGAATCTGGGGCTGCGCGAGAAGGACATCGGACCGCTCATCGCGTTCATCAACGCCGAGCGAGTGGCGGATCGGCGTTAGGCTGGACGTCGGTCGCGCCCGACGCATATTGGGCGCATGAATGCGACCGAGCTTGCCGGGTTGCTCGATTTTCTGCGTGCTGCCGAGAGCCTGAAGACGGTCACCCGGAGCGCGTACACATCGCAGGGCCATCCCGAGAGTGTCGCCGAGCATACCTGGCGGCTCTCGCTGATGGCCCTCTTGCTTGCGCCGGAGTTTCCCGAGGTCGATTTCGCGCGACTGATCAAGATCTGCCTCGTGCACGACCTCGGCGAGGCGATCGGCGGCGACATTCCGGCGCCGGAGCAGGCGCGCAGGCGGGCAGCGGGCGCTACCGGCGGGAAAGCGTTGGACGAACGTCGCGATCTCGTGCGGCTGCTGGAGCCGCTCTCGGGTACGCTGCGGTCCGAGATTCTCGCGCTGTGGGATGAGTACGAGGCGGCCCAGTCACCCGAGGCGCGACTCGCCAAGGCGCTGGACAAGCTCGAAACGATCCTCCAACACACGCAGGGCCGCAATCCTCCCGACTTCGACTATCGCTTCAATCTCGGCTACGCACGCGAGCACACGGCGAGCCCGCCGCTGATCGCGGAAATCCGGGCGGTCCTCGACCGCGCGACGGAGGAACGAGCACGCGAAGTGGGTCGTGGGGGATAGCGGGCCGCTCGGCCCGTTTTTTCGTTAGGCCGACAGCACACAGTTCCATCGGGAGAGAGCGCCCAAGATGAGCGAGCGGATCGGAGTACTCGTGCGAACGGAGTCCGGACCCGGCGTGCTCCACCAGCTCACGGGCGTCATCGCCCGGCATCGTGGAGATATCTCCTCGGTGGAGATTTCCGCCTATCGCGCCGGCGAGGCCGCCGTGTACTTCGAGATCGAGGTTCCGGATGACCCAGCGCCCGTGCTCACGGAGCTTCGAGCGCTGCCGATCGTGCGCCATCTCGATCGGGTGGCGACGCTCGAGACGATCTACGGCAAACGCGTCATCATCATGGGCGGTGGGGCGCAGGTGGGACAGGTGGCGATCGGTGCCATCTCGGAAGCCGATCGTCACAACATCCGCGGCGAGCGGATTTCGGTGGACACCATTCCCCTGGTCGGTGAGCAGACGCTCGCCGATGCGGTCCGCGCCGTCGCCAGACTTCCGCGCGCGTCGGCACTCGTGCTGGCGGGCTCACTCATGGGCGGCGACATCGAGCACGCTGTGCGCGAGGTTCGCGCGCACGGGCTGCTCGTCGTCAGCCTGAACATGGCGGGCAGCGTACCCGATGCGGCGGACCTCGTCGTGACGGATCCGGTGCAGGCAGGCGTGATGACCGTCATGGCGGTCGCCAACACGGCGAAGTTCTCGATCGCCCGCTTGCAGCGGCGCGTGTTCTGATTCACTCACCGGGGAGTGCCCATGGAACAAGCCATCCAGATCTACGCGGCGGTGCAGTTTCTGGTGATCGGGCTCTCGCACACCTTTCAGCCGCGCGCGTGGGTCGAGTTCTTCATCTGGCTTCGTGGCAAGGGGCACGCTGGCGTCTTCGTGAACGGGTTTCTCAGCCTCATCTTCGGCTCCGTCATCGTGGGGTTTCACAACGTGTGGACGGGGCTGCCGATGGTGCTCACCCTCATCGGGTGGGCGCAGATTCTGAAGGCCCTGGTGAGCTTCGTCATGCCTCAATGGGGAATGCGAGGGCTTCAGCGCGTGTCGTACGACCGTGCGCGTGAATTCGTCGTTGGCGGTATCGTCTTCCTCGGGCTGAGCGCACTCATGCTCTATATCGTTCTCACGCGATGACGCTTACCGAGGGAGGAGCGCGACGGATGCGTGCCGTCAGACTCGTACTGATGTCGGCGGCGCTGAGCGTCGCACCGCTGTACGGCGCCGCGGCTGCGCAGGCGGTTTTGCCATGCGAAGAATGTGGCAAACCGCCGTCGAAGCACACCGTGATCGCTGATGGGCATCCACTGACCGTATGGGCGAAGCGGCCAGCATCGCCGCGCGGTGCGATTCTGCTCGTGCACGGCCGGCGATGGAGCTCGCTCCCGAACTTCGATCTTCGCGTACGGGGCGAGCATCGCTCGGTCATGGACGCGTTCGCTGCGAAGGGATTCGCCGCCTATGCCCTCGACATGCGCGGGTACGGCGCGACGGCGCGCGATAGCACCGGGTGGATCACCCCCGATCGCGCGGCGGCGGATCTCGCCGCAGTGCTGGACTGGATCGCCCGCCGGGAAGACACAAGGCCATCGCTCCTCGGTTATTCGCGCGGGTCGACAGTCGCGCTCCTCGCCGCGCAGCGGTATCCCGAGAAGCTTTCCACGTTGATTCTCTACGCGTTCCCAGTCGACATCGACACCAAGCGTCCGGTCGCTGACGACCCCGTCACTCCGCCGCGCGTACGGAACACCCGTGAAGGTGCTGGCGAGGATTTCATCACGCCGAGTGCGGTCTCTCTCTCGCTACGAGAAGCCTTCGTGAGCGCCGCGATCACGGCCGATCCCATTACCGTGGACTGGGCGAGGATGCACGAGCTCAATGCCACGGACCCGAGCGCCGTTCGCGTTCCGACGCTCATGATCGCCGGCTCGCGCGACCCGCTCGCCGCCGGCACGTCACACAGCCGTCTTTTCGCCCGCCTCGGCACCGAGGATCGCGCATGGGTCGTCCTGCCAAACGCCGATCATGCCGCACACATCGAGCATTCGCATGACGCGTTCATTCATGCCATCACGAGCTTTCTCACGCGTCCGAGAACAACTCCCTGAGCAAAGCACACATTGGAGGTCAGATGCCGGGATCACGTCTCGCTTGCGTTTGGGCTCTGGTCACGGCGCTGGCCGCACCGGTGGCGTCGGCCCAGGCGCCGCAATACCGATCGCCGGCCGGCGTCGAGTATCGCGCGCAGCCGGATACCGGAGCGATCGCCCGCGCACAGGCGGCGTTGGCGACCGATTCCGCGAACGTCGACCTTCTGATCCGGCTCGGCATCGCGCAATCTGGCGCCCGACAGTTCCGGGAGGCGATCGAGACGTTCTCGCGCGGGATCGCGCGGTACCCGCAGAACGCGATGCTCTATCGCTGGCGCGGGCACCGGTACCTCTCGGTGCGTGAGCTCGGCCGCGCCGAGGCCGATTTCAGACGAGGCCTCGCGCTCGACAGCTCGAACTACGGGATCTGGTATCACCTCGGCGTCTTGCGATTCGTGCAAGGAGACTTCGGCGGCGCTGCCACCGCGTTCGCGCGCGCCCAGCCGTTGGCGCCCGACGCCGGGGAGCTCGCCGGAGCAACCGACTGGCTCTGGATGTCGCTCGCGAGAGCCGGGCGACGCGCGGAGGCCGATGCAATGCTGCGGACGCGGCCAGACTCGCTCGAGACGACCAATGCCTATCGGCAGCGGCTTCGCCTGTATCGCGGCGAGATCGGCCCCGACTCGGTGCTCACCGCGAGCGACACGGGCGACGTCGCCGTCGCGACGCTGAGCTACGGCGTGGGCAACTGGCACCTCGTGCGCGGAGACATCGCCCAGGCCCGCCGATGGTTCGAGCGCGCGGTCGCCTCGGGCGGCTGGCCGGCGTTCGGGTTCATCGCCGCGGAAGCCGAGCTTCGGAGGCTCTCGCGTCGGTAGAACGATGACTCGTTAAGCGGGGAGGTCGCCATGACAGCGGACCGCGGTCTGCGGCTGTGGTTTCTCGCGCTGTACGCCATCGATATCGTGGGATTTCTCACCACCGTCGCCCGCGTTCGGCGTGAGCGGCCGGTGTTCGAGCGACAGATTGGGCCGCTCCCCGAGGTCGGAGCGCTCGTCGCCTGGCTCGTGCCGCCGGTCATCCTTCTGTCGGGCATCGGGAGATTGGAGATGGAGGTCCCGATTGTCCGCGCACTCGGAGTCGCTCTGAGTCTCTATGCGCTGATCGTCGTAGCCTGGACGGTGCGCACCCTTGGACGACAGCTCATTCCCGGCCTCGCCGTCCTTCCGGACCACGTCCTGGTCACGTCTGGTCCATATCGATGGCTTCGGCACCCGATGTACTCGGGAGCATTGGCGCTTTGGCTCGGTGCGGCATTGGGCACGCTGAACTGGCTGCTCCTGGCGCTCTGGCCGGTGCTCGTGGCGGGAATCGTCAGGGAGCTGCCGAAGGAAGAAGGAATGCTCCGCGACAAGTTTGGGTCATCCTACGCCGTATACGAAGCGCAGGCTGGTCGGCTCATTCCGAGAGTGTGGGGGCGACGGGGTCCTTCGGCCGGCTGACGGGTCCTCGGCATTTTCTGAACTGGCCGCTCGAGTCGGCGAGCGCCATCTTTCCCACCCCGTCGTTCCACTCTTCTCCGCTGCTCGCATCCGCCCCTCGAGTAGCGAACCCGCCGTCCGCGTGGACCATGGACGTCCCTAACGAGCGCCGCGCTCGCGACTCCACGGCTGAACCCGCTCGCCCCGAGGCGCGCGTGTCGCGGACATCCCGTCGCGTACGCAGGAAGATGACGGCCGTGCACGTTCGTGCGCTCGGCGACAAGCTCCAGTCTCTTGCGCGCCAGGGAGCGGGCGGCCGCGCCGCCGCGGTCGAGATGCTGCGGACCATCGATCGCGAGGCCGACTTCTCCCCCACCGCGCGCTCGATGTTTCAGGACCTGCTCGGCGCCTGGGGCGTCGCGACTCCCCACCCGATCGGCATTCCGGCGAACGACACGCCGTACTGGCTGCGTGGCGATCGACTCCTGGCAAACCACCAGTCGAACGCGGCGCTCCCCGCCATCGCTGACGTCGTGATCATCGGCGCGGGGCTCACCGGCGCATCAGCGGCGTACCATCTCGCGCGGCACGCGGACTCGCCGGCGCGGATCGTCGTGCTCGAGCAGGGAGAGCCCGCCGGCGAAGCCAGCGGCCGGAATGGTGGCAACTTCGAGCTCTTCCCCGAGAACTCGGTCGGCATGTACGAGGGGTTGGCCAGCGAGCGTGTGGCGTTCCTGCGTCGCCGGTATCCGGGGCTGCCTGCCGCGATCGTGCAAGCGGAAAGTGAGCGGCAGGCGTCGGTGGTGCTGGGACTCTCCCTGCGAAACCGCGACTTGCTCAAGAGCATCATTCTTCGCGAGCAGATCGATTGCGATTTCGCTCCGAAGGGATGGCTGCACCTGGCCTGCAACGAGGAGCAGGAGCAGGGGATGTGCGACGAGGTGATGCTCGCCGCGCAGCACGGCCAGCGTATCGAGATCTGGTCGCGCCGCAAGATTCGCGAGCAGTTCGGGATCGAGACCTCATACCTCGGCCGCTTCAGTCCCGGCGACGGGACCTATCACCCATTCAAGTACGTCTACGGGCTCCTCCAATGCGCGCTACGCAAGGGCGTGGAGCTGTACACCCGGGTGCGCGTGGTCGACGTCGCCTCACGAGCGCCCGACGAGCATCAGGTGCTCACCGAGCGCGGAACGATCATGGCGCGCCGCGTGATCGTGGCGACGAATGCGTTCACGAGCCAGCTCTTTCCGGAGCTGGACGAAATTCGCCCGCACCAGAGCCAGATCCAGGTCACCGAGTACGCACCTGACCGCACGCGCGGCCGCGTCGTGACGTGTGAGGAGGGGCCGGTCTTCTTCAATCAGCCGCGCGACGCGGTGCGTGAGGGGCTCGCACCGGTCCTGATGGGCGGCGGTGCGGATCGCCCAATGCAAAGTCCGTCATCACGACGGCGGTCGCCGCGCGTGCACGAGCAGCTTCTGGCGCTTCGATCGCGATTCTATCCGGAGCTCGAAGGCCGGCCGCCGTCGGCGGAATGGATCGGCGCGATGGCGTTTACGCCTGACCAGCTGCCGGCGATCGGATTTCTTCGCCCCGGAGTCGTCGTCGCGGCGGGCTACAACGGATACGGTGGAAGCTTCACGACGGCCGCCGGCCTTGCTGCAGCTCAGATGGTCCTCACGTCTTCGACTCCCGACTGGATCCCCGAGGATGTGTTCTCACCACGACGACTGCTGGGCACCGAGCCGCTGTTCATGACGGGAAGGGACGGTCTCTGGCGCATCGCGACGTCGCTCTGCAAGCAGCTCAAGGTCGTCGATCGGCAGATCACCGAATCGCTCGCGCTGCGTGGACCGAGTCGCGCTCGCGCGCGAGCGGCGCCGAGGAATGTGACGCAGATGATGCGCGCCGCTCCGCGCGATACCTCGCCGGGGTCGAGCATCGACGCGACGCTGCTCCAGGCGCTCGAGACCTTCAGCGATTTCTCCGTCGATGAGCTGAACCAGATGCTCGCGGCGGCGACGCGCTGCGATCTCCCGAAGGGGCGCATGCTCTTCCGGGAAGGCGATCCTGGGGACAGCTGCTTCATCCTGGTGAGCGGTCAGCTCGACGTGACCATCAAGGTACGGCAGCAGCGGCATCTGCTGACGCAGCTGTCGCCCGGCAAGATCTTTGGACAGGTCAGTCTCATCGCCGGAGAGCCTCGCTCGGCCACGTGCACCGTTCGGCGCGATGCAGTGCTCGCGCAGCTCGACCGCGAGGCGTGCGAGAAACTGCTCGGCACGCAGGCGCCGGTGGCGCTCAAGTTCCTCGCGGCGCTCAACCGTGGCTTGACGGAAGCACTCCGCGTCGCGGACCGCCGGCTCATGCAGCTCAATGATGAGGGCCAGGCGACAGACGCCTGGCAGGGCTCGGCGCACGTTTCGCCTTGAGAATCACGATCTCGTTTGAGTGCATCGTTCGCGGCATCATGGATTCTGAACGCTGAAGCCGTAACCCTCCGGTAAGCAACGGGACCTTGCGCTACCGTTTACGAGCGGAGGTCGGTACGTTAGGCGACGGGTTGCGGGCGGTCCGCGCCTCGGAGTGGCTTCACTGTCGGAGAGGACCGATGCGAGTGGTACGACGTTTCGAACGTGTGATGGTGTGTTTCGCTGCCGCCGTCGCGGCCAGTTGCGGAGATTCGGGCACAGGGCCCCAGGGACCGCCGCCCAATTCCGTACGGCTCGCGAGCGATGCCGGCGATTTCATAGGACAAGGCAGGAGCTATGACTATACGAGCGCCAACGCGGTCATAAGCGTCACCGCCACCGGCGGCCACCTGACGGTCAGTGTCAGCGGAGACGAGAGCTGGCACGGCGAGTTTCAGATGCCAGGCGTTGCGACTCGAATCGCGCCCGGTACATATGCGAATCTCGAGCGCTTCCCATTTCATGACCCGGATGAAGGAGGTCTGAGCTGGTCTGGGGAGGGACGCGCCTGCAACACTCTGTCAGGCTCGTTCACCGTCGACAGCGTTCGCTATTCCGGTGACACGCTCACTGCCATCGACCTGCGCTTCGAGCAGCACTGTGAGGGAGGCGGTCCCGCTCTCGAAGGGACGATAGACTGGAGACGCGACGACACCACGCGTCCGCCAGGACCGGCGGCGATTCCGGGAAGTCTTTGGCGGCCGCCTGCTGGCTCGACGCCAGCGAGCGGGAACTTCGTGTATCTCGCCAGTGATGCCGGCGACTACATCGGCCAAGGATCCACATACAACTACTCGCCGGCAAACGCGACGATTGCCGTGACGAGCAGCGGCGGTCGCCTCACTGTTTCCGTTGATGGAGCGCAGGACTGGGTGGCGGATTTCCAAACGATGAATGCGATCAGCCGGATACAGGCTGGCTACTATCCGGATCTGAGCCGGTTTCCCTTCCACAATCCCGCCAAAGGCGGCTTCAGCCTTACCGGCGAGGGGCGCGGCTGTAACACGCTCACGGGCTGGGTCGCCATCGATCGCGCCACGTATTCGGGGAATACGCTGACGGGACTCGAGATGCGCTTCGAGCAGCATTGCGACGGTGTAACGCCGGCGCTGCGCGGCGCCATTCGCTGGAATGCATGACGGACGTGACCGTCTCGGGAGGTCGCAGGGTCAGTAGCCTCGGAGCATCGTTGACGCTGACCCATGGAACGACGCTATGACGCGATCACTCACTCGCTTTCTCGGCTTGCTCGGACTCGCGACCATCCTCGGCTGCGGAAGCTCCTCGGTTGCCCCTTCGGCTCCGTGTGAGACCGAGCTCTGCGACATCACCGGACGCGTGTCGTGGATGAATTTCGAAGGCGGTTTCTTCGCCATTCGTGGCGACGACAACGTGCTGTACGACACGCACGATCTGCCGGCGGAATTCCGCGAGGACGGGCTTCGTGTCTCCGCCAGCCTGCGGCGCCGTCTCGATCTGGGTTGCATTCACATGGCGGGCACCATCGCTGACGTGCTGAGCATCCGCCGACTGTAGCGCCACGCGGGATTGGTTTCCTAACGAGACTAAAACGTGGCGCGTCGGCTGCTTCGGGAGCGGGCGCGCACGCGGTCCGCATCCTGCGATACGGTTAGGCGATTCGTGTCACGCCTAACGTCCACAGGACCCCGCGATGCCGCTCCAATACGAGAATCTCGACCCGACCACGCGCCGCCACGCGCTCGCCGAGCTCGACCACGATCTCGCGAGTGGTGACTTCCACGCCTCCGAACGTCTGCGCCCCACGGCAATCGCCGAGTATCAGCGCTATCTCCACGAGGCCATTCGGTACTATGACGACCGCTGGCTCGAGGAGCACGCGTCCGACCTGCTGGTCGATTTCGAGCATCGCCGCACCCGTAGCGGCGGACAGACGACCGCGAAGCTTCCCGACATGGCGGCGCGCATGCTCACCGAGGGTGACTTCAATCGCTATTACATGCGCGGCCTCGCGCGCCGGGCGATCGAGGAACAGCGTCAGGTCGTCGAGGTCTACCGCGCCCGGCTCTCGATGGAGCCGCGCACCGAATCGGCGCAGCTGGAGGGCAGCCGGTTGCCTGCCGAGGACGTGCTACAGTATCTGCGCGGCGAATCGGCTAGCGATCCCTCCGTCACGGCGCTCGGAAGGGTGAACTCGGGGTTGAGTATCCGCCTCGTGTAGAAGCAGAGGTCGTCGAGGTAATCGACGTAGTGAGAAGAGGCAACGACGTCCCCTCGACCACCTCGATACTCCGACAACTCTTTGCACTTGTGAGGGAGTCGTAAGGAAAGGAACCCACCCCAGGGACGGGTGAAACAGCGTCACCCGCCCCGCGTAGGGAGGCCGCAGCCAGCAGTGCGTACCCACCTTTCCTCCGCGGAGTCCTCCCCATGCGGCGTATCCTGTTTGCCGCGCTCGGCCTGTTCCTCGCCAGCGGCGCGAACACCGCCCTTGCTCAGCAAGGTCGCCCCACTGCCCCTCCACCGTCCGGCAACGGCGAGCTTCGTGGCATTGTCACGGCCGCCGAAGGCAGCGTGCCCTTGCAGCATGCCGGTGTCGCCGTCCGCAGTGCGAGTGACTCCGTGCTCGTTGCGGGTGCCATCACCGCGGAGAACGGATCCTTCCAGATTCGCGGCCTGCGGCCGGGCGCGTACTTCATGAGAGTTACGCTCATCGGCTTCGGACCGCAGCGGAAGGACTTCACGATCACGCCCGCGGCGCCCACGTTCGACGCGGGCACGATCGCGATGGCGCGCGTCGCCGTCGCCCTCCAGGGCGTCGAAGTCACCGAAGATCGGCCGACGATGGTCATCGAGCCCGATCGCAACGCCTATCGAGCGAAGGACGTCGCGCCAGCGGCTGCCAACGCCAGCGAAGTGCTGGAGGCAGTTCCGTCGGTTCAGGTGGATGGCGAAGGCAAGGTGAGCCTGCGCGGCAATGAGAACGTCGCGGTTCAGATCAACGGCCGCCCGTCGCCGATTCGCGGCCCGCAGCTCGCCGCGTACCTCAAGGGAGTGCCCGCGAACATCATCGAGCGCATCGAGGTGGTCCCGAATCCGTCGGCCAAGTACGACCCGGAAGGAATGGCGGGCATCATCAACATCGTCCTCAGGGCCGACACCGACCTCGGGCTCAGCGCGGGATTGAGCAGCAGCATCGCGGAAACCGATCGCTACAATGCCTCCGGGAACGTCGGCTACCAGAGCGGTCCACTGTCGCTCATGTCGAACCTCGGCGTCTACTCGGACGACCGGGAGATCGAGGGCATCAACGATCGCGAGCGCTTCGATGCAGTGCGGTCGCTCCTGGGCGTCACCAACCAGGACATCGGCGGTCGCACGGGCGGTAAGGGCCAGAACCTGAACACCACTGTCGACTACAAGCTGTCGCAGAAGACCACGCTCTCGAACGTGCTGTCGATCAACCGCCGTCATGGCGGTGACACCCAGACGAGCCGATACACCGAGCTCGACGAGAACCGTGAGCCTTTCGACTACTACAGCCGTCCACGCAACACCGATACGCGCGGGTTCATGGTCGACTACACCATGGCGCTGAAGCGGGTCATGGAGCCGCGCAAGCACGAGCTCGCGACGGAAGTACGCTTCAACCGCTCGCACGACGAGGATGGCTCGGTGTTCTGGAAGCAGCCCCTCAACAGCTCGGGCAGCCCGCAGTCCTTCCCAATCGAAGGGGAGAACAACTTCACCGACGCCATCACCAGGCAGCTCACCGCGCAGGCCGACTACACCCGCTCCTTCGGCGCGGCCTACAAGCTCGAGACGGGGTACAAGGGCAACGCCCGCTGGCTCGACCGTGACTTCCTCGTCGAGACCGACTCGTTAGGGGAAGGCAGCTGGACGCGCAGCGACCTGAGCAACGCCTTCGACTTCGACGAGACAGTGCACGCGGCCTACGGCGTGCTGAGCCGGAACGCGGGCAAGGTGCAGCTCCAGGCCGGACTGCGCGCCGAGCACGCGAGCCGGAACTTCCAGCTGGTGGGTGCGGAGGAGTTTCCGTACGACTACGGCAGCCTCTTCCCGAGCGGTGTGATCATGTACAACCCGAGCGAGGCGACGCAGCTCAAGGTGAGCTACTCCCGCCGCATTCGTCGCCCGGGCACGCAGGAGCTGAATCCGTTCCCATCGTTCTTCGATCTCCAGAACGTGTTCATCGGTAATCCGGAGCTGAACCCCGAGTACACGGACGCGATCGAGCTCGGCGTGAGCCGCACCGGCAAGCTCGGGTCGATCCAGCTCTCCCCATTCTATCGTCACACGACCGACATCATCCGCGTCAACATCAACACGGCCGACACGGTGAATCAGCGCGAAGTGACGTCGATCTCGTTCGAGAATCTCGCCACCAGCAACTCGTGGGGCGCGGACCTGAACGGCTCGGTTCGCTTCGGACCGAAGTTCAACGGATTCACGAGCTTCAACCTCTTCAAGCAGGTCACGGACGGCGGCTCGGAGTCGGCGGTTGGATCGAGTGCGGTGACGTGGTCGGCGCGCTTCAATGGCACGACGCAACTCACGCCGACGTTCAGCGTGCAGGCGAGCTACTTCTACCGCGCACCAATGAACATCGAGCGCGGCCGCTTCGAGGCGTTCCAGGGCATGCAGTTCTCGGTGCGGAAGAAGCTCAACGGTGACAAGGCAGTCGTCGGGCTCCGCGTCAACGATCCGTTCAACACCAACCGTCTGCGCGTCAACGTCGGCGACGACAACATCCAGCAGCTCACCGTGCGGAAATTCGGCGTGCGGTCGGCGTGGCTGACGTTCCAGTTCAACTACGGACAGGCGCCCAAGATCCGGGAGCGTCCTCCGGAGCAGCAGCCACCGAGCAGCTCACCATTCCAATGAGCCGTGCGAAGCGGCGGGGCTCCCCGCCAGACTTGCTGAAGCGCTAAGGGCGCTAGAGGCGCTAAAGGCGCTGGAGATTAAACCCCCAGCGCCTTTAGCGCCTTTAGCGCCTCTAGCGCCTTTAGCGCCTCTAGCGCCTTTAGCGCCTCTAGCGCCTCTAGCGCTTCTAGCGCCTCCAGCGCCTCACCCCCGCAACGGACGCGCGATGAGAATCCCCGTCGAGCGACGGATCGCCGCGACGTACTCCGGGAGTGTCGTCGACGTTACCTCCACCGCGCCACCGGACAGAGGCGCGTGTAGCACCCGCAGCACTCCCTCGGCGTCGCGATAGGCGAAGGCGGAATGCGTGACATCCAGCCCCGGGATCGCCGTCGCGAACGCGAGCACATCCCCCGTCTCGATGCGATCGCTCACCTCGGGAATCCGGTTCGTCGGGATCACGCGGCGCGGCTGGTCGTCGAGGCTGCGCTCCATGGCGCCGATGCGCGCGAAGACGGTGTCATTCGCGAGAGCGGGGTAGCTCGTGCGATGCTCGGTCATGAAGCGCAGGGGTCGCGGGTCTTCCACACCCCCGAGCTCCGAGCCGAGGTCGCGGAGGAGGCCGCGACGCGCGCCGTCACTGATCCACTCGCTGAAGTAATGCAGCCGCGACGTGTAATCACGTCGCTCGCCGCCCCGATAGCGCATGCGCTCCATCTCGCGGCCAAAGCGCTCCCACGTCGGCTCGACGGGATCGTCGGCCACCCGCGTTACCGCCAGACACGATTCCACCAGTGAGACGCAGTCGAACCGCGTGAGCGACAGGTACAGCGGCTCGATGGCCGTGGGGTCGCCTCCGGCCCGGATATATTCCTCGAGCGTGAACGCCACGTACGGCGTGCCGACGGCAAGCTCGCCGACTCGAGTCGCGGCGCGACCGGCGGACACGTTGCCACCCGCCAGCTGCTCGGTGCGCAGCCGAGCCGCCCAGGACGTTAGGCGGGCGCGATCCTCGTCGGGTGGCGGCGACGATGTGGCGGCGGGCTGACCGGCGGCCCGAGGCTCGGGGGCGCAGGCGGAGATCGCTGCCGGCAGCGTGAGCGCCGCCATCGACGCCGCGGCGGCCTTGAGCATGTCTCGTCGCGAAAGTTGATCGTTCACAGGCAGTCGCCGCGGTCTGGTGGTCAGTGGGTCGGGGACAATTGATGATAATTCCGGGAGCACGCGCACGCCTCCCGCCAATCCACGGGTCCGTTCCGGCGCGGCCCGGAGCTTGAACAAACCGGTCGGCCATGACTCATACCCCCATCGTCACCGCAATCGTCAACACCAATCCAGATCTGGTCCGTCTTCTCCGGATGAGTCTCGAGAAAGCGGGGTTCGTGGTATTCGAGTTCCACATCGAGGACATCAAGCTCGGAGCCGCCGACGTCGACTCGCTTCTCCGCCAGCACGATCCCAAGGTCATCGTGTACGACCTGGCACCGCCCTACGACATGAATTGGCGCTTTCTGGATCACCTGCGGACATCTACCGGCTTCAAGGGCCGTCAGTTCGTGTTGACGTCGGTGAACGTCAAACACGCCGAGGAGGTCGTGAAGGGCGACGAGTCGGTGTACGAGATCCTCGGAGAGGAGAAGGACATCGCCGAGGTCGTGCGCGCGGTGAAGGAGGCCAGCCGGGCTCGCCCTACGCGCTGAGGACGCCAGGACGGCCTCGGTGGCACGGTTCGCGACAGGCATTGTCCTTCCCGGGCAAACAGGTTACTACCTCCAGTGCATGCGTTATGCGTCTACCGATGAATCGCGACGGTACACGCCCCCGCGCCGGCGCGGTCCGATCACGGCGCGCGATGTCTCATCGGCATGAACGGTGTGCACTATGCCCAGCGAGCAGTCGGGCCAGCAGGACATCATTGCGGGAAGTGAGGGAGCGGCCTTTCCCGTTCCCTCGCACCCGCTCGCCACACCCGCTTCCGAGTCGCGCCAGGAGCCAGACGACGTCGCGATCGTGGCCTCAGCGATCTCGCGCGCCTCACGAATCTCGCCCGAGCTCGCCGACGCCGAACAGGCGTCGCAGGCAATGCTTCGGGGTTCCCTCGACACGCTCATCCGGCTCATCGAGCGAGTGTCGCCGGGGATGCGCGGCTCGGTGTTGCTGCTGGACGAGGATGGCGTCACCCTGCATCACGGCGCCGCCCCGCGGCTTCCACGATCGTATTGCGACGCAATCGATGGCGCCTCGATCGGCCCCGCCGCGGGCTCGTGTGGAACGGCCGCCTATCGACGCGAGCGCGTCATCGTGCGTGACATCGCGACGGACCCGTTATGGGAGGACTATCGAGATCTGGCGAGCACGTACGGACTGGCCGCCTGCTGGTCGACCCCGATCATGGATCGCGGCAACGTCCTCGGCACGTTCGCGATGTACTACACGGAGCCGCGCGCTCCGACGGAAGCGGATATCTCGCTCACCGACACCGCCGCGATGCTCGCCGGCAACGCGATCAAGCGAGCTCGCGCCGAGCGCGCGCTGCGCGTAAGCGAGGCGCGATTCAGATCGATGGCCGAAGCGATCCCGGTGCAGGTCTGGACCGCGCGCCCGGATGGACATCTCGACTACATCACGCAGAAAGTCGCCGACTACCTCGGCCGCACCAAGAGCGAGCTGCTCGGCGCCGGATGGTCGCAATTCATCCACCCCGACGATCTCAAGCGCGTCGCCGCGCGCTGGAACCACTCGATCGAGACCGGCGAGCCATACGAGATCGAGTTCCGCGTCTTCTCGGTCGCGGACGGTGAGTACCGCTGGCACCTCGTGCGCGCGAATCCCATGCTCGATGCCGATGGGCGCGTCGTACAATGGTTTGGCTGCAATGCCGAAATCGAGGAGCACAAGCGTCTCGAGCTGGCTCGCGATGCCGCGCTCGAGCAGGTAAACCGCGCGAACAAGTCGAAGGCTGACTTTCTCGCCATGATGAGCCACGAGCTGCGCACCCCGCTCAATGCGATCGGCGGCTACGCGCAGCTGATGATCGATGGCATCCCGACGCCACCCTCGGAAGGCCAGCTCAACTATCTGCGTCGCATCGCGAAGAGCCAGCACCACCTGCTCGGTCTCATTGAAGCGGTGCTCCTGCACGCGAAGGTCGAAGCGGGAAAGGTGACGTATCAGATTGCCGACTTCTGGGCGCGCGACGTGCTCGACCTCATCGACCCGCTTACGGCTCCCCAGCGAGCCGCCAAGCGTCTCGGCTACGATTGTTCGGGCTGCGACGGCAAGCTCGTCTTTCGCGGCGACCGCGAGAAGGTCGTGCAGATTCTCGTGAACGTCCTCTCGAATGCGGCGAAGTTCACACCAGCGGACGGCCACATCAGCGTCGCGACGGAGGTCCTTTCTCCCGGCGTTGGCGCATTCGTCGTGAAAGACACCGGGATCGGTATGTCCGGCGATGAGCTGCAGGTCGTCTTCGAGCCGTACGTGCAGTTCGATAGCGCGCTCGCGCGCGAGAGCAAAGGCACGGGGCTCGGGATGCCGATCAGCCGCGAGCTGGCACGTGGGATGGGCGGCGACTTGACCGCGACGAGTGAACGCGGCGTCGGGTCTGTGTTTACGCTATCGTTGCCTCTCGCAGGCGTCTAATCCGTTCTGATCGACGCCATTTCGAGCCGCCGGAGCCGCCCGCTCCGGCGGCTTTGTCGATCTGCCCCTCCCTCGTTCGACGGATAGATGAAGGCCGCGATCCCGCGGCCGGCTCACGCTCACGGGAGAAGCCGATGCGATTGATGATCATTGTCAAAGGCAATCGGGACTCGGAGGCCGGCGTACCGCCCGATCCCAGGCTCATGTCGGCCATGGCCGACTACCACGAGGAGCTCGCGAAGGCCGGAGTCCTGCTCGACGCATCGGGGCTCCATCCCACGTCGAAAGGTGCACGCATCAGATTTTCTGGCGGCCGCCGCAACTGGATCGACGGTCCTTTCACGGAATCGAAGGAGATCATCGCCGGCTACACGCTCATCCAGGTGAAATCGAGGGAGGAGGGAGTCGAATGGGCAAAGCGCTTCCCCGCTCCCTTTGGCGATGAGCAGGAATGCGAAATCGAGATTCGGCAGCTCTTCGAGCTGGACGACTTCGCCCCGAGCGAAGCCGTCGAGCGTTTTCGCGAGCTCGGCTCGTCGCCGGAACGATAGGGACGGTCACGTCGTTTCGTCCTCGTGTCGATTTCAGCCACCCTCGCTCGACGTGTAGATGAGAGGGCAGCTTCGAACGACATCGCACGAGGAGGAGACTATGCATTCCGCCACATCCTCTTCCCTGTTTACGTCGCCGCGCTCTTGTGGGGAGGACTCTTCCTGCGAGACAACCGACTGCGGGCAGTGGTTGCGCCACGTCGGTGAGCCCGGCCGGCATCCAACCTCGAAAGCCACACCGGTACCAATCACCACAGGGAGAATACCGTGAAATTCTTGTCGATCTGGACCCCCGATGCCAAGACCGCGAACACCCCGCCGAGCCCCGAGTTCATGGCCGAGATGGGCAAGCTCGTGGAAAACGCGATGAAGTCCGGCGAAGTGCTACTGACCGGCGGGCTGCTGCCCGCGTCGAAGGGTGGAGCGCGCGTTCGCTCCACCGACGGCAAGATCACCGTGATCGACGGTCCGTTCACCGAGTCGAAGGAGCTCATTGCCGGCTTCGCGATCCTTCAGGCGAAGTCGAAGGAAGACGCGATCGAAAGTGCCAAACGATTCGTGAAGCTGGCCGGTGACGGCGAGAGCGAGATTCGCCAGATCATGGACTGAACTGCAGAGGTCGTCGAAGGGGTCGAGGTGAGGTACCGCCGTTCACTCGATCACCTCGACGACCTTGACACCCTCGCCGACCTCGAGCCCTACATGGAGGGATGGCCAGAGGCCTGTCGCGATGGCCACGGAAATGCCTAATTTGGCACCCGTCGTCCTCACGGCGGGAGCGTTATGCGACTAGCAGAATTCATACTGACGAACCGCGAGCCAATCCTGGTCGAGTGGGAGGCCTTCGCGCGCACTTGCAGGCCCGCCAGCGGGTCGATGGACATCACCGCGCTCCGAGATCATGCGAACGAGATGCTGACGGTGATCGCGACCGACCTGAAAACCTCGCAGGGTGAGCACGCTCGGGCCGAGAAATCCAAGGGAAAAGCGCCGGATCTCGATCCCACTGAGAGGACGGCCGCCGAAGAGCACGGGTCCGGCCGGGCGGAGAGCGGCTTCACCGTCGAGCAGATGATCTCGGAGTACCGCGCGCTGCGTGCAAGTGTGGTTCGCCTCTGGACGAAGGTTCAGGGAGAGCTTGGACCATCGGATATCGAGGATCTCACTCGCTTCAACGAAGCTATCGACCAGTCGCTCGCCGAATCGATTACCCGGTACACGCAGGATCTGGATCAATCGAAAGAGATGTTCCTTGCGATCCTCGGTCATGACCTTCGAACGCCGATTGGTGCAGTGATCACGTCGGCGAAGTTCATGCTCGAGACGCGCGAGCTGGAGGAGCCCTACGCGACGCTCACCGCGCGCATCGTCAGCAGCTCGACTCGCATGAATCATATGGTGGCGGCACTGCTGGATTTCACCCGAAGCCGGCTCGGAGGCGGCATCCCCATTGCGCGCGACAGCGTGAGCATGGGGAAGGTCGTGCACGATGTCGTGAACGAGATCGCGGCGGCGAATCCGGATCGCACTATTCGCGTCGATGCGCGAGGGGGCCTGGAGGGACGGTGGGACTGCGCGCGAATCAGCCAGGTCCTGACCAACCTCATCGGCAATGCAGTCGAGCATGGAGCGACGACGACACCCGTCACGATCGACGTTCGCGGAGATGAGAAGGAGGTGGCGATTGCGATCCACAACGAAGGCTCCGTCATTCCCGCTGATCGCCTCAATGGCATTTTCAGCCCGATGAAAGCAAGGGAACAGTCAGCGACGTCCCGTTCGACCGGTCCTTCCGGCAACCTGGGACTCGGGCTCTACATCGCGGAGCGCATCGTGAACGCCCACAAGGGGCGAATCGATGTGGAGTCCGAAAGCGGACGCGGCACGACCTTCACCGTTCACCTTCCGAGGCGGGAATAGGAACGGGCTTGCAAGGGAGGATGCAGAGGGACTGATTACGTAGCCGTGACGGCTACCAGTACGCATGCCGCGATCGACGCGGTCTGGAGAATCGAGTCGGCAAAGCTCATCGCCGGACTCACCCGCATCGTTGGCGACGTCGGTCTCGCTGAAGATCTCGCGCAGGACGCCCTCGTCGCCGCGCTCGAGCGGTGGCCGGAATCGGGCGTCCCCGACAACCCTGGCGCGTGGCTCATGGCGACCGCGAAACATCGCGCGATCGACCAGCTGCGGCGCCGGACGATGCTCGAGCGCAAGCACGAGGAGCTCGGGTACGAGCTCGAGGCCCAGCAGGAAATGGCGGTGCCGGACCTCGACGCCGCGATCGACGATCACGTCGGCGACGATCTGCTTCGCCTCATGTTCATGTCCTGTCACCCCGTGCTGTCGACCGAGGCACAAGTCGCTCTCACGCTGCGCTTGCTGGGAGGCCTCACCACCGACGAGATCGCGCGCGCGTTCCTCGTTCCCGAGCCCACGGTCGCGCAGCGAATCGTCCGCGCCAAGCGGACGCTGTCCGAGGCGCGCGTGCCCTTCGAGGTCCCGCGCCGTGAGGAGCTCGAGGAGCGGCTCTCGTCCGTGCTCAACGTCATCTACCTCATCTTCAACGAAGGCTACACGGCGACCGCGGGCGACGACTGGCTGCGACCCGCACTCTGCGACGACGCTCTCCGACTCGGCCGCATCCTCGCCGAGCTGGCGCCGGCGCACGCTGAAGTGCATGGACTGGTCGCCTTGATGGAGCTTCAGGCCTCCCGCGCCCGCGCCCGCGTCGGACCGTCGGGCGAGCCGATTCTGCTTCTCGATCAGAACCGCGCGCGATGGGATCCGCTGCTCATCCGCCGCGGGCTGGCAGCACTCCAGCGCGCCGACCAGCTCGGCGGCGCGTTAGGCCCGTACGCGCTGCAGGCCGCGATCGCCGCGTGCCACGCGCGGGCGCGGACGAACGAGGAGACGAACTGGGCGCGCATCGTCGCCCTGTACGATGCGCTCCGGCAACTCGTGCCATCACCGGTGGTCGAGCTCAATCGTGCCGTCGCGGTCGCGATGGCGTTTGGACCGGCCGCGGGGCTCGAGCTGGTCGATCAGCTGACGTCGGAGCCGGCGCTCAAGACGTATCACCTGTTGCCGAGCGTGCGCGGTGACTTCCTGAAAAAGCTTGGCCGGGTCGAGGAGGCACGCTCGGAGTTCGAGCGGGCGGCGGCGATGACTCGCAACGAACGGGAGCGCGCCCTCCTCCTCGAGCGCGCGGCGGGGTGCACGCCATGACGACGTCGGTTCCAGCCACGGAGCGATCGACGGCGTACGAGATGACCGGCGCACGCCCGCGCGTCGAGTCTGTCGACGTCGTACGCGGGATCATCATGATCCTCATGGCGCTGGATCACGTCCGGGACTACTTCGGCAACCTGGCGGTGAGCCCGACGGATCTCGCGACGACGACAGCCCCGTTGTTCTTCACCCGGTGGATCACGCACATCTGCGCCCCGGTGTTCTTCCTCCTCACCGGCACCGGCGCCTATCTCGCGCTCCGACGGCGATCGCGGGCTGAGCTGTCTCGATTCCTGCTGACGCGCGGGCTGTGGCTCATCGTCCTGGAGATCGTCGTCGTTCGGTTCCTGATGACGTTCAACTTCGACTATCGCACCACCGTGCTCACCGTGCTGTGGGCGCTGGGATGGTCGATGGTGTTTCTCTCCGCCCTGGTGTTTTTGCCGACGCGGGTGACGACGGCGATCGGCATCGTGATGATCGCGACGCATAACCTGCTCGATCCGATCGGGGCGGCCTCGTTCGGCGCGCTCGCGCCGCTCTGGTCGATTCTCCACGCCCCTGGATTCGTGATCCAGGGCTCGGAGCATGTCGTCTTCGAGGCGTATCCACTGATTCCGTGGATCGGCGTCGCGGCAGTGGGCTACGGTCTCGGCGCGATCTATAGCTGGGACGCCGACCGCCGCCGCACCCTGTTGCTCCGTCTTGGACTCGGCCTAACGGGAGCGTTTGTCGTCCTGCGCGTCATGAACGTCTATGGCGATCCGGTACCGTGGAGCGAGCAGCGATCGCCGCTCTTCACCATGCTGTCGTTTCTGAACACGACCAAGTATCCGCCGTCACTGCTGTTTCTTCTCATGACGCTCGGGCCAGCACTCCTCTTGTTGCGTTGGGTCGATGCGAAGACGCCGAGGCTGCTGAGGCCGGCGCACATCATTGGGAAAGTGCCGCTGTTCTACTTCCTGCTTCACTTCCTGATCATCCACGTGCTGGCTGTGGTCGTCTGCTACGTTCGCTACGGCAGCGCCCACTGGATGTTCGCATCGCCGAACCTGGGCCAGTTCCCGATCACGCAGCCGCCCGGGTGGCCGGCACCGTTGCCGGTGGTATATCTGGTCTGGGTGAGCGTCGTCGCGGCGACCTCCCCGTTATGCAAGTGGTTCGCGGGAGTGAAGCAGCGTCGGCGGGAGTGGTGGGTGAGCTACCTCTAGGAGCACGAACTGCGAACTGCGAAGTGCGAGCTGCGAACTACGAACTGCGGCAGTTAGGTCGCAGTTCGCAGTTCGCAGTCTGACCTTACGCTCCGTCCCGGACCTGGATGTTGCCTCCCTCGAGATCCTGCGCCGGGAACATCGGCCTCGCGTGGCAGGTCAGCATGGCGTCTCCGACGGCGAACATGCTCGCCTGATCCGGAGGATCACCGGATCCCTCACCGTTATCGACCACGCGAAAGACGCGCGGGGTGCCTTCCCGGCCCGGTATGCTGCTGTGGGTAATGACGCCGCCGATCCAGGCCTGGTCGCCGTCGACTTCGAGACAGGTCACCGTCCCATGTTCACGCGCCCCGGATATATCGCGGTTGTGAACCTGGTATTGGCCCTGGGTGGAGCCGTCCGCCCGGTTCTTGGCGGTGAACGCGAAGGTCCGCAGGGCGCCGCCGATGACGTGGAAATAGCCGCCGCCTCGGGCCGACTCGAGGACGCCGGCGTCATCGCCCCAAATGGCCGCGAAGGGATCGAGCACCGGAACACCCGGCAGGAACTCCGTTTCCACCGGGAGCGGGATGAGGTCGGGTGAGGGGGTGGATGAGGCACTCGGTCCGGTGATGGCTGCGCCGTTATCGCAGGCGACGAGCGTGGCAGCGCAGAGTACCGCGAGTGCGTGTCGTTTCGATGGCATTGCAGCCTCCCGAGGCGTCGACAGAGCCCCCGGACTCGAGCAATCGACGTGCCGACGATGGGTCAGGCAGCCAAGTGTATTGGTGTCCCATTTAATTGTATTGGACTTCAATGCTTTCGTATTGGACTCCCATGTGTTTCTATTGGACCCCCATGATGGGGCGGGTGCCAACCCTTGTCGCGTCGTGGAACGCTCGTCTATGTTTCGATGCGTGTCCGTTCCAGGCGTCATCCGTTCCCCGTATCATGCGCCGCAGGCCAGGTAAGGTCGTGGGTTCTCCGAAAGTGGCGGTTTCCGACAGCGACATGGCGGCGGCGCTGGACGCACTCGGCGCGCTGACAGGCGCGCTGCGCATCGGGTCGCGGGTGGTCGAGCGGCGACTCGGGATCAGCGGCGCCCAGCTCTTCGTGCTGCAGAAGCTCGCCGACGGCCCCGTCGCCTCCCTCAACGAGCTCGCCGCGCGGACGTTCACGCACCAGAGCTCCGTCTCCGTGGTCGTTAGGCGGCTGGTCGCCCGCGGTCTGGTGGCCCGAACGGTCTTTGCCGACGACGCGCGGCGAGTGACCATCGCCCTCACGCCGGCGGGACGCACCCTGCTTCGGAAGGCGCCGGAGCCGCTGCAAGCCCGACTGCTCACGAGCCTCAAGCGGCTCTCGGCGAGCGAGCGCAAGGCGCTCGCCGCGAGCCTGACGCGCCTGGTCGGGGAGGCGGGAATCATCGGGGGAACGTCGACGACCCTCCTCGGTGACGACGCGCCCAGACCGCGACTCGCCCGCGGCGACCGCCGCCGTCTCGGGGGAGGTCGATAGGCGACTGCGAACTGCGAACTGCGAACTGCGAGGCTGTGAGTTCGCAGTTCGCAGTTCGCAGGTTGTGAACTTACGCTCCGTCCCGCACCTGAATCTTGCCTTCGTCGAGGTCCTCCACCGGCAGCGGCGGCCTCGTGTGGCACGTCAGCGTGGGGTCTCCGACGGCGAGAAGGCTTGCCTGATCCGGAGGCTCTCCGTCGCCCCTATCGACTACGCGAAACACGCGCGCGATGCCCTCTCGTCCAGGGATCGTGCTGTGCGTGATGACGCCACCGATCCATGCCTGGTTGCCGTCGACTTCGAGACAGGTGACCGTTCCGCGTTCGCGGGACCCGCCGACACCCTGGTTGTCGACCTGGTACTCACCGGAGGTCGTACCGTCCGCGCGGTTTCTGGCCACGAACGCGAAGGTGCGCTGGGCGGTGCCGAGATCGACGTCGAACTCACCAAAGCCACGCGCGAGCTCGACGGCTCCCTCGTCGTCTAGTCCGAACGGATCGAGAACGGGCACACCCGGCAGGAACTCTTCGATCGGCGGGTTTTCGATCGGCGGCTTTTCGACCGGCGGCTGTTCGATCGGCGGAAAGGTACCGCCCATCGGGCGAGGCTCGCTTGGCCCACTAATGGAATCGGCCGCATCGCACGCCACGAGCGCGGCCGCACAGAGCATCGCGAGCGGGAGTCGTTTCGAGAGCATGGGAGCCTCCTGGGGCGTCGGGGAAGCCCCGGGGTGGCTGCAATCGACATGCCGGCGATGTGTCGTGGCGCAAGCTTCGCCGGTGATGTATGGCCCTCCCATACAACTGTATTGGACTCCCATGTGTTTATATGGGAATCCAATGCGTTTGACCCGCCGCCATCCGGATGCCGAACGTTCGTTATGCCTTTCGAGCCCTGCGTCCGAGGGGTCGAGAGGGCTCGATGGACTCGAGGTGCTCGAGGGGAACCCCCCGAGCACCTCGAGCCCATTGAGACCCTCGAGCACCCGTCGCGATTACGGCATCACTGCAGCCAGATCCTTCACCGCGGTCTGCAGCTTCTCCACCTTCTTGCTGTCGCACCCCGGCGCGCTCGCCAGCTGCGAACCCACTTGCGTCAGCGCATCACGGCGTTGCGCGCCTGACGCCCGCTCGGCGTTCGACAGCCCCTGGCGAATGCTCGAAATTCTCGACGCGCCGAGGCAGCCCGACCGCTCGAGCTGGTCGACGTAGGCACGCGCGAGCGCGAAGCTCGGCGGCCACACGAACTTCGGCTGACCCTGGGCGTTGAAGTAGTCGAGGTGCACCGTTTTCGCCGCATCCAGCTCGTTCTGCGAGATGAACTCGCTCGGCGTGAGCTCGGCGACGTCGAGCCCGCGCGAGATCTCGGAGCTCACGATGGCGCCGTTGTACCAGTACGCCGACCACGAGCCGCCGCCGGCCATCCTCGTTGAATCCACTGGTCCGCGATCGAAGAACGCGATCTCCTTCGGATTCGCCGGATCGGTCCAGTCGAAGATCGAGATGCCGCCCTGGTACCACGCCTGCACCATGACGTCGCGGCCGGGAATCGGAATCAGCGATCCGTTGTGCGCGACGCAGTTCTCCTTGTCGGTCTGCGCCGCCGGAATCTTGAAGTAGCTCTTGAACACCATCTTCCCGTTCTCGAGCGCGTAGATCGCGTTCGCGCCCCACTCCTTCTTGTCGGTCGCGCGGCACTTCGGCGCGCCGCCTCCGCCCCACTCGTCGGAGAAGAGGATCGCGGTCCCGTCGTTGTTGAACGTCGCCGAGTGCCAGTACGCGAAATTCGAGTCGGCGACGGCGCCGAGGCGGACGGGATTCGTCGGGTCCTTGATGTCGAGCAGCAGGCCGTAGCCGCCGCAGGCACCACCGGCCAGCCCAAGCTCCGGATAGACCGTGATGTCGTGGCACTGGGATGGGCCCGGTTCCGGACCCTCGTTGTCCGCGCCGACCATCTTGTCGACGATCGTCTGAATGTTCGTGCGCAGCGTCGCGCTATCGGCAGCGGTCGGTGCACCGGTGCCGCCACGGGCCTTCACGATGCTGTCGAGCAGCGGCCTCGTGAAATTGGGGCCGAGGACGTACTCCATGTTGTTGACCTTCGCGGTGTATCCACCCGCGGCGCGCGCAGCCGCTGCACGCTGCGTCGCGGCCGCGATGTCTTCGGGCGCCTCACCATGCTCGGGCGGCTTGGTGAGATCATTGAAGATGCGGGGCCGGCTCACGATGGCCGCCGCGGCGGGATTCGCGAGCGGAACCTTGATCACCTCGATGCGGAACAGCGCCGACTCCGGATTCTTGTCCGGAGTCTCGCGCACGCATCCCGGGAGCTCGCTCGGCGAGCGAACGGGCGCCGAGCCCGAGATGTAGACGTAGACGTTCTCTGTATCGTCGGGATCGGCGACCACGGTGTGCGTGTGCGAGCCGCGGCACGTCTGCACGTTGCCGATGTACTTCGGACTCGTGATGTCGCTGATGTCGAAGATGCGCAGGCCACGCAGACGCTCGGTGCTCACTGTGTCGCGGACGCCCTGTCCACCGCAGTCGAGACGACCCCCGAGTCCCTCGCCGGAGACGAAGAGGAGGTTCTTGTAGACGGAAACGTCGCTCTGCGAGGCCGGGCAGTAGTACGACGTCTTCAGCGTGGGCTTGCTGGGATCCGTGATGTCCCACACCTGGAAGCCGTTGTAGTTGCCCTGGATCGCGTAGTTGCCCGTGAAGGCGAGGTCGGAGTTCGTGCTTCCGACGAACTGCCCTGTCGGCGGCGCCTCGGCGATCACGCGGAGGTTCCACGTCGCCTCGCCCGCGTCCGCCGCCCCAGCCTTCAGCCCGACGCGCGGATCGACGGCAGGAGCAGGGGGTGGAACGCTCGGGCGCGAGGACGACGTCGCCGGCGCGCAGGCCGCGGAGGCCAGCACCCCGAGGGTGAGCGACAACTTCTTCAATGTCATGATGAACTCCTCTTGAGTGATCAGGGGGATGGGGGTCCGAACATCAGCTCAGCGAGCATTTGCTGCATGCGGTCGATCTCGCTCGTCTGATCGGCGCTGATGTCGGACGCGAGCTTGAACACGGTGTCGTCGAGGGCGGCTCCCTGAGAGCCGAAGAGATCCTTCACCATCGTCACCGCGCCCTGGTGGTGCTGAATCATGAAGGTCAGAAACAGGCGATCAAACTCCTTTCCGCGCGCCTGATCGAGCTGTTGAAGCTGCGCGGCGGTCAGCATCCCGGGCATCTGGTGGACGTGACCTGAACCGCCCATCGTCATGGTGGCGGTCGCCTCCGGCACGGGCAGCTGGCGTTCCCGAAGCCATTGCTGCATCAGCGCGATCTCATCGCGCTGCGCGTTGATGACCCGTTCAGCGAGGATTTGCAGGGGCGCGCTGGCGCCATGCGTCGGCGCCCACCGAGCGATGTCGATCGCCTGCGCATGGTGCGCGATCATCGCCGACATGAAGTGGATGTCGGCCTCGGTGTACGGCTTTCGCGCGCTATCGGCGCGCGCGCCGGCGACCGCGGCGCTTTCGGAAGCGGTACGAACCGATTGCGTCGTGGCGCTGGCGCATGCCGACGTCGCGACAGCAACCAGGACGGCGGTAACCGCGCGGCAGTGTGAGGGTGTCATTCCGATCATTGCTATGGGAGCGCGGCCTGGCCGCGGCCTAGCAAGTTCTCCTGGAACCGCAGCTTTTGCCAGAGCTTTGTGTGGAAGGTGCCCGGCCGACCAAATCCGGATAGCTTTACGGCCGGTCGCACCCTCGCTTTGTACCACTGTCGACGCCCCCAGGTCCATTGAGCTCAGCCTCGACCACCCCAACCCCTGCCCCGGTCGCCTCGGCGCTGCCTCCGGCACCGGCACCTGCCAGGCGGTACGACCGGTCCATCATCGAGGGACCGCTCGGGCCGGTGGTGTGGAAGCTCGCCTGGCCAACGATGCTGACGAACATCATCGGCGGACTTCAGGGCATCGTCGATCACGCGCTCGTTGGGCACCTGGTAGGATATACGGGTAATGCCGCGATCGGCGTCGCGCTGCAAATCTTTATCGTTGTCATTGTTTTCATTAACTCCCTCTTTACAGGGATGAGCGTGCTCGTCGCGCGGTTCGCCGGCGCGGGCGAGGAGGACAAGGTCGACCGGACCGTCTACCAGGCGTTCCTGACGGCAATCGGCCTCTCGCTGCTGGTCATGGCGCCTCTCGGGTATGCCTTCGCGCCCGCATTACTCGACCTCGTGAACGCTACGCCCGCCGTGAAAGCGGAGGCGCTTCCGTTCCTTCGCATCATGTTCCTGTTCAGCAGCGGGATGATGGTGTTCTACATGTTGAGTGGAGCGTTGCGGGCGGCCGGGGATGCGCGTACGCCGATGGTCATGGGCGTCGTGATGACGGTGCTCAACCTGGTGCTCAACATCGTTTTCATCCGCGGACTCGGGCCCATCCCGGCCTTTGGGACCGCTGGCTCCGCCATCGGCACGTGCATCGCGTCGGGCCTGGTGGCGTTCTACGCGATCGTGAAGCTCCTCCGCGGCGGATGGGTCGTGTCGTTTCCGCGTGGCAACGGCTTCGGCCCGGACTGGGCGATCATCCGCGCGCTCTTCCGCTTTGGTCTGCCGACCGGCATTCAGGGCATCGCCATGAACGTCGGTGGCGTGCTGATGCTGGCGTTCATCGGCTCGCTCGCGCAGAGTGCCGCCGCGCAGGCCGCGTTCGCCGTGGGATACGGGCAGCTCTTCTCGCTCATCACGTGGACGGCCATCGGGCTCATGGGCGCCGCGGCCGCCGTCGCCGGGCAAAACCTCGGCGCTGGCAAGCCCGACCGCGCGGATCACGCGGTGCACGTCGCGGCACGCATCGCGATGGCAGGCGCCGCGTTCATTGGAGCCTTCTTTCTCTTCCTGCCGGGCCGGCTGCTGGCCGTGTTCGGCATGAACGAGCCGGTGGTCGTCGAGATCGGATCCCAGCTGCTCCGTGTCCTCAGCATCTCGGGCATTTTCATCGCCGTGGCGCTGACCTATACCGGCGGACTTCAGGGGACGGGGGACACGAAGAGTCCGCTTTACATCTCGATCATCTCGCAGATCATCGTGCCGTTAGGCATCTGCTTCGTGATACAGCGCACCGGCACGCTCCAGCCGCTGCACATCTGGATCGCGATCCTGATCGGTCACGCGACGCGGTGCGCGTTGAGCGTGGCGAGGTTCCGGCAGGGCAAGTGGCGCGGGATTGCGGTCGACATCGCTCGCGGGTAAGTCTCGCTCGGCTGGGTTCTACGCGCGAAGTCAAGGAACCGCAGCCGCCGCAGAGAACTGCAACGTCGACAGCGTCAGACGTGGATCATGGGAATTTGAACGGCAAAACTGCAGGATACGGCACCTGCAAGACTGTTTGGAACAGCTCGTAGTGAAGGCCTAGGATCGCATGCCGAGCCTTGGCGCCGCCCAGGGTGTTGCAGTTCCCACAGCATTTGCAGTTGCCGTTATCCGTGCAGTTTTGCCGTTCACATTCGCGTGATCCGCGTCTGACGCCGTTGGCGTTGCAGTTTCTGCGGCCTTCTGCGGTTCCGCTCGTCGGCCACCCTGGAGAAACCCTGAAATGCAGACGACCTTCGACGCGATCGTCATTGGATCGGGCATCTCCGGCGGCTGGGCGGCCAAGGAGCTGTGCGAGAAAGGGCTCAAGACCCTCGTCCTCGAGCGCGGTCGGAACGTCGAGCACATCACGGATTATCCGACCGCCAACCTCGCGCCCTGGGAGCTGCCCCACCGAGGGTTCACCCCACGCAAGCTGATCGACGAGAATCCGCTCATCAGCAAGGCGGCTGGGTTCGGCGAGGACACCGCGCACTTCTTCGTGAAGGACGCCGACCATCCGTACGTGCAGGAGAAGCCCTTCGACTGGATCCGCGGCTACCAGGTGGGAGGGAAATCGCTGATCTGGGGGCGCGCGTGCCAGCGGTGGAGCACATACGAGTTCACCGCGCCCGAGCGGCAGGGATACGGCATGAGCTGGCCGATCGCCTACGACGACGTCGCGCCCTGGTACTCGCACGTCGAGCGCTTCATCGGCGTTTGCGGAAATCTCGACGGGATCGAGGCGATGCCCGATGGGGAGTTTCTTCCTCCGTTCGACTTCAACTGCGTCGAGCGGCAGCTCAGTGAACGGATCCGCGCCCACTATGGCAATCGGTTCGTCGTGCAGGGGCGCTGGGCGCACCTGTCCGAGCCCAAGGAGATTCACCTGCAGCAGGGGCGCGGGAAGTGCGCGGCGCGCAATCTCTGCATGCGCGGCTGCCCGTTAGGCGGCTACTTCAGCTCCAACTCGTCGACCCTGCCGTGGGCGGCGAAGACCGGGAACCTCACCGTTCGACCCGACTCGGTGGTGCATTCCATCATCTACGATGACGCCAGAGGGAAGGCGGCCGGCGTGCGCGTGATCGATGCCAGGACGCACGCCGTCAGCGAATATCGCGCGCGTGTCGTGTTCGTGAATGCGTCGGCGCTCAACTCCGTGCTCATTCTTCTCAACTCGACGTCCAGGCGGTTTCCCCACGGCCTCGGCAACGACAACGACCTGTTGGGGCGCTACGTCGCGTTCCACAACTATCGCGCGTCGGCCAACGGATCGATCGACGGGTTCGAGGACCGATACTTCTACGGCCGCAATCCCACCGAGTGCATCCTCGCCAACTTCCGGAACCTCGGACGGCAGGAGATGGATTATGTCGGCGGCTACACGACGTTCACCGGCGCCTATCGAGTGCGCGGCGCGCCCACGACGGAGCGCGTGGGGGGCGAGTACAAGGACGCGCAGGCGCAGCCGGGTCCCTGGGGGATCTACATGTACATGCAGGGCGAGACCATCCCCAAGGCCACCAACCAGGTGCGGCTGCACGAGACCCAGAAGGATCAGTGGGGAATTCCGTTGCTCGTCACCTCCGTGGGCTACGATGAGAACGACGAGAAGATGATCCGCGACTGGCGCACGCAGGCGAAGGAAATGCTCGAGGTCGCCGGCTGCCACCACGTGGAAACGCGCGACAATGGCCAGCCGCCAGGGCTCGACATCCATGAGATGGGTGGCGCGCGGATGGGCCGGGACCCACGGACGTCGATGCTCAACGAGTGGAACCAGCTCCATGCGTGCCGCAACGTCTTCATCACCGACGGCGCATGCATGACCTCCACTGGCAATCAGAGTCCCTCGATCCTCTACATGGCGCTCACCGCCCGCGCCACCAACCACGCGGTCGAAGAGATGGCGAGGCAGAACCTGTGATGAATCGGCGCCAGGCCGTGAAGGCCACCACCGCACTGTTAGGCGGCGTCATGATCGGAACCTCCGGCGTGCTCACCGCGTGCGCTCCCGCACGCCGCGAGGAACGGAGGGTATTGAGCCGGGATGACGAAGCGCTCATCGAGGAGATCGCGGACACGCTGCTACCCGCCACGCCGTCATCGCCCGGCGCAAAAGCGGCCGGGGTCGGCGCAACCATGAACCTTCTCCTCACCGACTGCTACAAGCCCGAGTCGCAGCAGCGGGTCGTGCAGGGCCTCGAGGACTTCAGAGCGAGGTGCGACGAGCGGTGCGGGGGCGATTTCGCATCGCTCGCGCGCCAACGACGCGAGCAGCTCCTGCGCGAGATCGATGCGGAGGCGCAGCAGAACGCGGACTCGCACTACTTCCCGCTCGTCCGCGAGCTCGCGCATGGCGCCTACTTCTCCTCCCAGATCGGGGCGACGCAGGCCCTGCGCTACGTGCCGGTGCCCGGCCGATTCGACGGCTGCCTCCCGCTCGAGCCCGGACAGCCGGCGTGGGCCTGACAGCCGGAACCGCAGATGGCCACAGGAACGGCAACGTCAAAAGCGTTACACGCTTTTGACGTTGTAGTCTCAGCCTCGCCGTTCCCCATCGCGACGTTCGGAAAATCGCTTGCCGCAGCCTCATACGGGACCAGCGGAAAGCGGAGGCCCGTCAGCGGAAGAAACCCTCGCGGCCGCACGAAGGCAGCGGTCCACGAGCCGATCGTTCCCGAGACGCGGAGCGAGCTCCGCGAAGTCGCTCGTCGGGCCCCGCCACCGCAGCGCGTCGACGCCATCGAACAGTGGCGCATCGGTTCTGAGCGTCGCCAGCGTCTTGAAAAGCAGTGCGAGCTCGTGCTGGGCACCAAGAACGCTGGGCGGGAAATTCTCGATCGAGCCATGCCGGTTCAGGAGGTGCGCGGCGGTCGCCGGTCCGATTCCCGGTATCCCCGGATATCCATCGGCCGTGTCGCCGACGAGGGCCAGGTAGTCCGGAATCTGAACCGGCTGAACACCAAACTTCTCGCGGATTGCTGCCTCGTCGCGAATTCGCTTTCCCTTCTGATCCACCTGCACGACGCGGTCGCCGCGGACGCACTGCGCGAGATCCTTGTCCGGCGTCCAGATGCACACCTTCTCCACCGCGGGATCAGCTGACGCGATGTGCGCGGCCGACGCGAGGCCATCGTCGGCTTCGAGCTCGATCATCGGCCACACCGCTACGCCCATGGCGGCAAGCGCCTCCTCGAGCGGGTGGAACTGCGCAAGGAGCGCCGGCTCGATCCCCTCCCCGGTCTTGTAGTCGGGCCACAGCTCGTTGCGAAACGACTCGATCACGTGGTCGGTGGCGACGCCGAAATGCGTGCCCCCACCCTCGACCATCTGCAGCACCGTGTTCAAGACGCCCACGACCGCCCCGAATGGCCGATCCTCCTTGGTGAATCGGCGCAGACCGTAGAAGTGGCGGAACAGCTCGTAAGTGCCGTCGAGCAGGTGGATGAGCACGTGCGTTATGAATCCGTGCGCATGCTGCGAAAGGTGATGGAGTACCGCAGTGCATCGACGGCGGGGATGCTGTGCTCCCACTCGGTGCGCGACGGGCCGCTCAATAGATAGGCGGACCGCGGCTCAGCCGTGATCGACGCGCGTTCCCAGGCGGTTCCGACCTTTCGTCGCAACCGAAAGGTGCATGACGAGAGCAGCGAGATGCCGATGACATCGCCGAACACCGCCTTGTCGCGATGCCACCCGATCGCCGCGCCGGCCTCGTATTCCGTGACGAGCACCTGCTGAAGGCGCTCCGGCCCGATGCCGCCGAACGCGGCCGCGCGCTCACGCAGCGCTGTGAGAAACGATGGAATTCCCTCCGCGTCGCGCAGCAGCCGCTCGTTGAAGTCGTACTTCCAGCCATACGACACGACCCGCCGTTTGCCGACGTAGCCGTGAAACTCGAAGTTCTCGAACGGGAGCGCAGCCACGTGCACGAGAAGGGCCTCCTCCTCGGCCGGAGAGATCAGGTCCGGCTCGTAGCGGAAGCCTTCCGGTAGGTGAGGAGGGGCGCCGAAGAGCTTGAGTTGGTCAGTCATGGGGCTCTACTCAGTTTGTCGTGACGAGCCCGACTGCATCACCACAGGGGCACAGAGGCACAGAGGACGGCCAACTGCAAAAGCCGTTGCAGTTGGCCGTCCTCCGTGCCTCTGTGTCCCTGTGGTGATGCAGTGCGGCTCGTCCCAAGAGAAAGCCATCCGGCAGCCGACTCGTTCCAATCCGAAACCCAGTGAACTAGAATCTTCCGTCCTCCGAATCCTAGCGACCCGCAGACCCCCATGTCCAAGGTAAAAATCGGGATCGTCGGCTCCCGCTTTCAGGCCGACTGCATCGCCTCCGCGGTACGCGCCATGCCCGAGGAAGCGGAGGTGGTCGCCGTCGCCTCTCCCACGGCGGGGAATGCGGAGGCGTTCGCGCGCCGTCACGGGATTCCGGCGTTCTACGCCGACTATCACGAGGTGCTGCGCGACCCCGCGGTCGAAATGATCTCGATCACCGCCCCCAACCGGCTGCACGCGCGCATAACGATCGAGGCGGCGCGCGCGGGGAAGCACGTCGTCTGCGAGAAGCCCCTCTGCATCACCCTCGAGGAGGCCGACGCGATGATCGACGCGTGCGCCAAGGCCGGCGTTCTGCTCCTCTACGCCGAGGAGCTGTTCTTCGCCCCGAAATACGTCAAGGCCAAGCAGATGGCGGACGAAGGCGCGTTCGGGCGGATCCATCTCGTCAAGCAGAGTGAGAAGCATTCCGGGCCGCACTCCGACTGGTTCTGGGACGTCGAGCAGTCCGGCGGCGGGGCGCTCATGGACCTCGGCTGTCACGGTATCGCCTTTTGCTGGTGGTTTCTCGGCAAGCCCGACGTGCGGAGCGTGTACGCGCAGCTCTCCACGCAGGTGCACGGGCAGCGGACGTTAGGCGACGACGAGGCGATCACCATCATTGAATTCGACACTGGCGCCGTCGGCGTGGTCGAGAACAGCTGGAATCGGCCCGGCGGCATGGATGACTCCATCGAGGTGTTCGGCGCCAAGGGTCAAACGTACGCCGACATGCTGATGGGCAACGCGCTTCCCACTTACTCTGACGTGGGCTTCGGCTACGCGGTCGAAAAGGCGTCGTCAACCAAAGGATGGACCTACCCGGTATTCGAGGAGCACTGGAACTACGGCTTCCCGCAGGAGATGCGGCACTTCGCGCGGTGCGTTCGCGGCAAGGAGACACCGATCTCCGATGGCGAGACGGGCCGCCTCGTGCAGGAGGTGCTCTACGCCGCGTACGCCTCGGCGGGGCTGGGTCGCAAGATCACGCTGCCCTTTCGCCCGCGAGGGATCGCCAAGCCAATCGATCTGTGGAAGCAACCGGCGTTGGCGGAGGCTGCACTCTGAATGCGGGTGGCCGCGGCGGTCGACATTGGCGGGACGAGCACCAAGATCGGGATCGTGGGCGAGGACGGTCGTATCACCGAGCGTGCGGCCATCCCAACCAGCGCAGCCGGTGATCCCCTGCCCCTCATGGACGCGATCGCATCGACGCTTCGGCCGATGCTCGACGCCCTCGGGACATCGGGCGTCACGCCGTTAGGCATCGGCGTGTCGGTCGCCGGGTTTCTCGACGCCGAGCACTCGGCGATGATCGAGAACGCGAACCTCCGTGCCCTCTGCGGGTTTCCACTCCTCCCCGCTTTCGAGGAGCGATTCGAGCTCGACTGTCGCCTCGAGGTCGACTCGAACGCGGCGGTCCTGGCGGAGTATCGGTACGGTGCCGGCCAGGGTGTGAGGCGGCTGTTAGGCGTGACGGTCGGAACCGGGCTCGGTGGCGGCGTGATCATCGACGGGGCGCTCCTGCGGCATACCGGTGAGTGCGCGGGGGATGTCGGGCACATCATCCTCGATCCGAAGGGGCCACCGTGCTCGTGCGGCGCGCGTGGCTGCCTGGAAGCGATGGTCTCGGCCGCGACACTCTCCCGCCGGGCCGGCGGCAGGCCCGTTCGCGAGGTGATCACCAGCGCCCATGGTGGCGACCCGGGCGCCGTAACCGCGCTTGCCGAGACCGGGTGGTGGCTGGGGCTCGGTCTCGCGTCGCTTTCACCGCTGTTCGCGCCCCACGCCATCACGGTCGGCGGCGGAGTGGCCGCGGCCGGTGAGCTTTTGCTCGAGCCGACGCGTGACAGCTATCGGCAGCATGCGACCCCTGACCACGCGCGTGACGTCCGCATCGCCGGCTCCCGCTTCCACGGATGGGAGGGCGTCGTGGGGGCAGCCTGCCTTTATCTGGCCCCGTTGCCCTAACGGGGCGCACCCGCTATTTCACTCGAAACGCCGCCGCGCACGCGATCGTCCCACCGGTAGGGCCGTCCTGCCAGCCCACCCGCCTGCCTTCGTCCGTCTTCTCCCACCCAGGTTCGAACGATGTCCGCTGACTCCACGCGCCAGTCCTCGCAGGACGATCTGCAATTCGATCGTGCCATCCACACCGAGGCACCTAACGCCTCCGACGCCGGCCTGGCCTGCGCCATGTGCAACACGCCGCTGCGCACGGAGTACTTTCACGTCGCGGAGCAGCCGGCCTGCGCCAATTGCAAGTCGGCGGTGGAACGCGCGAACCAGAATGCGGCGACGCAGGGTCGCCGCCCCGGCATTTTTGCCCGCGCATTCATCTTTGGGCTCGTGGCGGCCATCGCGGGCGCGGTCCTGTATTACGCCGTCATTGCGCTCACTGGTTGGGAAATCGGCCTGGTGGCGATCGTGATCGGCTTCATGGTCGGCTTTGCCGTGCACAAAGGCTCGGGAAGCGCTGGCGGTCGCCGCTTTCAGTGGCTCGCGATCATTCTCACCTATTTCGCGGTCGGCCTTGCCTACGCCCCGCTGGCGTTCAAGTCGTTTACCGAGGGGGACAAGCCGACGGATGCCGTGGTCTCCGACTCCGCGGGCGTGAGTGCTTCCGCATCCGCGACCGATGCCGCGGCCGAAGCGCCAGCCGTCGCGCCAGCCGCGGCGCAAAGCGACTCGGCGAGCACGCCGGGGATGGCCGCCGCGCTCGGCGTCACCTTCCTCTTCATCTTCGCGCTTCCGGTGATCTACATCGTTCAGTCGCTACCGTCCGGGCTGATCAGCGCGATCATCATCCTCGTCGGCATGCAGCAGGCGTGGAAGATGACGGCGCGATCAGAGGTTCCGGTCAGCGGCCCGTACCGTGTTGGCTCGCGACCGACGACCTCCTCTGCATAACGAATGACCGGGGTGCGACAGGAGCGTGAGGGGACCGGGCTCCGCTGTGCGCAATGCGACACGGAGCTCGCGCCCGGCATGCTCAGCTGCCCGGTCTGCCATGCGCTCGTGCACGCCGCGGCGCTCAAGGATCTCGCGGCTCTCGCTGAAACGCAGACGAGCCAGGGGAAGATCGAGTCGGCGCGCGATAGCTGGCAACGCGCGCTCGATCTGCTGCCACCCTCATCGCGACAACACGCCGTCGTTCAGGAACGGGTCACCGAGCTGACGCAGCGCCTCGCGGCAACGCCCGGTGCGAAGCGCAGTACGGGTGTCGAAGGTCCGTGGTGGAAGCGGGCCGTGACGGCGGCCGTCATCGTCGGCGTCTTCGCCCTCGGCAAGCTCAAGTTCCTGGTGCTGGGTTTGACCAAGGCGAGCACCTTCTTCTCGATGTTCGCCTTCTTCGGCCTGTACTGGTCGGCCTTCGGATGGGCTCTCGCGGCCGGGCTGGTGGTGTCGATCTACATCCACGAGATGGGACACGTCGCCGAGCTGAGGCGACTGGGCATCGCGTCGGGTGCGCCCCTGTTCATCCCCGGCATCGGTGCGCTCGTGCTTCTCAAACAGCGCATCGATGACCCCGCGACCGATGCGCGCGTTGGCCTCGCCGGTCCGGTGTGGGGTCTCGGCGCAGGCATCGCGGCCTACGCCGTGTACCGGATCACCGGAATCCCGCTCTGGGGCGCGATCGCTCAGCTCACCGGGTTCATCAACCTGTTCAACCTGATCCCGATCTGGCAGCTCGACGGCGCGCGGGGATTCCACGCGCTATCGCGCTCGCAGCGATGGGTGGTCGTGGGGGCGTTGGGGCTGGCCTTCCTCGTCACGAGCGAGGGACTGCTGCTCCTGATCGGAGCGGTCGCCGTATATCGCGCGCTGCAGCCGTCGGTGGTCACCGAGCCCAACGCTCCGGCGCTCGCCACGTTTCTCATCCTCATCGGCGCGCTCAGCTGGCTGGCGAAGATCCCCGCGGTCACGTAGCGCGGCATCGCCCTCATGGCCCGGACACCGCTGCGCGTTTTTCCGTCGCCTGCCGCCCTCGGCGAGGCGGTCGCGGAGGACGTCCTCGCCCGCATCGACCAGGCCCGCCTAACGAAGTCCCGCTTCCTCCTCGGCTCTCCGACGGGGCGCACGCCGAAACCCATCTTCGCGGCGATGGCCCGCCGGCTCGCGCACGAAAAGCAGGATCTCAGCCATCTCGTGCTGGTGATGATGGACGAGTACCTCGTGCCGAGTGGTGCGGCGCTGACGTATGCGTC
>DATFFP010000059.1:0-44375 GCA_035249985.1 Gemmatimonadaceae bacterium | reverse complement strand
GGCGGAGAGGACTTCGCGGGTGTAGCGCTCTGGTGCGGTAGGACTGCGGGAGTCAGGAGTCAGGAGTCAGGAGTCAGGGGTCAGGGATGGAAAGGGGCCGCGGCGCTTCGCGCCTGCGGCCCTCATCCGATGAGCGCGGCAGCGAAGCTGCCGCGCTTTTCCATCCCTGACCCCTGACCCCTGACTCCTGACCCCTGCAGTCCCTGTAAGTGCTCGGTAATATCCAAACCCTTCCTCTTCCGCCTCCGAGCACAGGCGCCATCATAGACTCGCGTGGTTCTTCAGGACTCCGGTTGGCCGGGGGGGTACCCGGAATTGCCCCCCGCCGCCGGGCTCCTTGCCCTGGACTCTCCTCCCTTGCCGCGCCCATGAAGCCACTCCGTTTCGTCCGACTCGCGGCGCTTGCCGCCATCGCGCTCCCGCTGGCCCGTCTCGCGGACGCGCAGAACACCCCCGCTCCGCCCGTCGTCGCCTTCGTCGACGTCAATGTGATTCCGATGGATCGCGAGCGCGTCCTCGAGGGACAGACGGTCGTCGTGCGCGACGGACGGATCGCGTCGATCGAGCCGTCGGCACGGGCGCGAGTTCCCTCGGGAGCCGTGCGGGTCGATGGACGGGGCAAATACCTCATGCCCGGGCTCGCCGAGATGCACGCGCACATTCCCGGCGCGCAGGCCCCGGAGCAGGTGATCCGCGACATTTTCACCCTTTACGTCGCGAATGGCGTCACCACCATCCGCGGCATGCTCGGCGCCCCGAATCAGCTCACCCTTCGCGCGAAGACCGCGAGTGGAGAGATGCTCGGGCCCACGATCTTCGTCGGCGCGCCGTCGCTCAACGGGAATAGCGCCAGCGATCCGGCCACCGCGGCCCGACTCGTTCGCGAGCACAAGGCCGCCGGCTACGATTTCCTCAAGCTGCACCCCGGCATTCCGCGGACGTCGTACGATTCGATCGTCGTCGCCGCCCGCGCCGTCGGCATCACCTACGCGGGTCACATCTCGCAAGCGGTCGGGCTCGAGCACACGCTCGCGAGTCGGCAATCGACCATCGACCACCTCGACGGCTATCTCGAGGCTGCACTCCCCGAGGCCGTGCGCGTGCGAGTGATCGCCGACCAGGCCAACCTCGGTGAGATGGTCAACGCCGTCGATGCGTCGCGCTTCGCGGCGCTGGCCGCGGATACTCGTAAGGCCGGGACGTGGAACGTCCCAACGGCGTTCCTCTGGGAGAGCTTCTTCTCGCCCGAAGCGCCCGAGGACATGGCCAAGCGCGCGGAGATGAAGTACGCCCAGCCCCAGTGGATCACCGGCTGGTCGAACCAGAAGCGCAACCGTATTCAGCAAGATCAGATGAATGGCGTGAGCGCGGACGTCTCGGCACGGTACCTCTCGCTGCGGCGCACACTGCTCAAGACGCTGGCGGACTCGGGCGCGAAGCTGCTCATGGGAACCGACTCGCCGCAGATGTTCAACGTTCCCGGCTTCGCGCTGCACCACGAGATCGAGCTCATGCAGGAAGCGGGGCTCACGCCCTATCAGGTACTCGAGTCGGGGACGCGAAACGTCGCCGAGTACGCCGCGAGCGATCTGAAGCTCGACGGCAAGTTCGGGACGGTGGCGGTGGGGAACCGCGCCGATCTCATCCTGCTCGATGCGAACCCACTGACCGATGTTCGCAACGTCGCGCGGCGCGCCGGCGTGATGGTTCGCGGACGATGGCTGCCGTCCGCTGAGCTCGATCGCCTGCTCGCCGAGATGGCGGCGCGCAATTCAGGCGCACCGCGGGGATGACCGGAGGCGGAACGAGGAACCATGAACGAGGAAGCGCATGATGAGATCTTTTCGCCTCACGTTGGCCGCTCTCCTGCTCGGACTCGCACCGGCGGTGGCGGCGCAATCGACAGCCGCGCCTGACGAGCGCGCGGCGGTGCTGGCCGTGGTCCAGCGGCTCTGGGATGCCATGAAGGCGCGCGATACCGCGATGGCGCGCGCGGTGTTCGACTCGTCGGCGACGCTCGCGCGGGTCGTGACTCGCAACGGCGAAGCCCGCGTGCAGCTGACGCGGGTGTCGGAGTTCATCGAAGCGCTCAGCCACGCGACCGAGCCGTGGAACGAGCGCATGTTCTCACCGGAGGTCCGGATCGACGGCCCACTCGCCTCGGTGTGGACGGAATATGACTTCCACCTCGGCGACAAGTTCAGCCACTGCGGCGTGGACGCGTTTCAGATGCTCAAGACGAGCGCGGGATGGAAGATCGTCGCGCTGTCGGACACGGCGCGGCGAGAGGGGTGTCAAACGCAGAGGTGATCGAGGTTATCGAGGTGATCGAGGCTTCAATGCGGGCGCCTCGACGCCCTCACCTCGATCACCTCGACGTCCTGGACGACACTGACTACCTCAGTCTTACCCGCGTCCAGGCATTCTTCCGAAACGTGAGTCGGTCCGGGGCATAACCGCGGACGAGACGCTCGTTGGCGCAACCATCGCGCGCCGTGCGAGCACCAGTGCGCGACCACACCGCGATTTCCTCGCCGCCGCCCGTGTCTTCCAGGAAATACGCGACCGAGATGCGCAGATTCTGCGGGTCGAGCTGATCGAGCGCGATCTGCATCTCCGCGTGACGAGGGTTGCCCATCGGCACGGTGCTGCCCAGCCAGCCGCGCTCGGCGAGGAACCGCGCGCGCTCGGGGTCGCGGTCGCTACCGACGGCGCGCGCCGGCGGCTCCCACTCGAATGGAGCGTCCAGCCGCCACGTCGCGTTCTTCTTCGCGTACGTCACCTCACCGAGCGCGAAGGACGCGTGCATCACGCGAACGCTGTTGCCGCGCGAGAGGCACACGCTGGGAAAGCCACGCCGCGTAGAGCGGATGGCGATGTAGAGGTATTTGCCGTCGTGGCGCAGCAGCATCTCCCCGTCCCGTCGCTTCAGCACCGCGCTCCCGCGCCACTCCGCCTCCTCGATGGTTCCGTCGACGACCACCGCCCGCGACCGCGGCACGGAGATCGGCATGTCACGAGGCGGGCCATCTTCCTCGACGACGACGACAGCGGCCAGCGCAATGACGGTCAGGATGGCCATGTGCAGCTCCGGTGAGACGGGGACGACGCGCGCACGAGCCCGATAATGCGGCCGGGGTTGGATACAGGGGTGGGCACCGCGTCGGAGGAATGTACGGGTTCCGTAAAGGAGGACCCTCGCCTAACGTCCTCGCGTCACCGCTCCGGCTCCGCATACGAATACCAGGTAGTCATCCGCCCGTACATGCGCCTCGTCCCCAGGATGATGTGCGGTTGTATGTGAGTCGTCATCTTCCCGCCCGTGCGTTTCCCGAGGACGGATGCCTGAGGCTCACTCGCGCGGTGAAACGGAGCGGACGCCCTCGTACGACGGGCGCCGCTTTCGGTTGACGCTCACCGGAGGCGTCCCGACATCACAGCACGTCGTGCTCGAATGCCGCCAGTCCGGTGACATCGTCATCGGCACGTACACGGGACAGAACCTCGACCACGGCGCGCTGATCGCGATCGTCCGAGCCATGGGCTGTCTCGAGGGCCGCTTCCAGCACGTGACCGGCAACCTCCGCATCGAGACGGGTCGCTGCTGGGCCACCCCGCAGCACACCTCGGGCGGCCAGGTGCGCCTGTACGTCGAGTGGCAGATGAGCGGGAGGGAGGGAGTGTCGGTGATGGAAGAGACGTGAGGCGCTGGAGAAGCGCTGAGGGCGCTGGAGAAGCGCTGGGGGTTTCAGCGCTCTTCCAGCGCCCTCAGCGCTCTTCCAGCGCCCTGTTGTCGTAGTCCAGCATTACACCCCTACATAGTCAATCTCCACCCTCTTCAACGCGCGCTTCATCCGCACCTGTACGCGGATGAGCAGCGCCAGCCCCACCACCGCCAGCCCTGCGACCAGTCCCCACCAGAGACCGGCCGGACCATGGCCCAACCGTATCCCGAGCCACACGCCTAACGGGAGACCGAGCACCCAGAATCCGACGATGTTGGCGATGAGCGGGGAGTGGGTATCGCCGAGGCCGCGCAGGATGCCGCCACACACGACCTGCATCCCGTCGAAGACCTGAAAGAATCCGGCGAGCGGGATGAGGATGAGCGCGATGCCGATGACGGCCGCGTCGCTCGTGTAGATGCGCGCAATCAAACCCGGAGCCACCAGCAGCACGATCGCCATGAACCCCATGAATCCGACCCCGACCACGAGCGACGCGCGCGCTGCCCGCCGCGCCTCGAGCGCATCACCGCGCCCGACCGCATGCCCTACCAGCACCGCGACGGCAGCGGCGACACCCATTGGCACCATGAAGGTGAACGACGCGATGTTGAGCGCGACCTGGTGCGCGGCGAGCGGGACCGTCCCAATGGTTCCCATCAGCAGTCCCACCACGGCGAAAATGCCGTACTCGAGCTGGAACTGGAGCCCGATCGGGGCGCCGAGCGCGAGCATGCGTCCCAGCGGCGCGAGCGCGAAGGTGTCGGCGCGCACCGGCGTGAGGTACCCGCGCAGCGGTCGCCAGGCGATCGCGAACAGGATGAGGACCATCAGCCATCGCGCGGCGCTCGTCGCCCAGGCGGCACCGGCGACGCCGAGCGCAGGCGCACCGAGCTTTCCGAAGATCAACATCCAGTTGAGGAGGATGTTCGCGACGTTCGAGACGATCATCGTCACCACGATGGGACGCACCAGCTCCATCGCCTGGAGGGTCTGCCGGAGCACGGTAAACGCGAGAAAGGGCAGGACTCCCGGGATGCAGATCAGCGCGTACGACACGGCCAACGGCACGACGTCGTCAGCCTGCCCGAATGCGCGCAGAACCGGGTCGGCGAAGAGCAGCGCGATCGATATCGGAGCGGTGAGCAGAAGCGCGAGCAGGAAGCCGCGCTGGAAGCCACGCGCGACGGCGACGTCGTCCCTGGCCCCGACAGCCTGCGCGATCACGGGATCGAGCGCCATGATCACGCCCATGCCGAAGATCCCGCACGCCCAGAAGTAGAGATTGCCGAGCGCGACCGCCGCCAGCGCGCGCGCAGACAGATGACCGACCATGATGGTGTCGATCACCCCCATGAACATGATGCCGACCTGCACGACGACGATCGGCAACGCGAGACGGAGAAGGGCGGCGAAGGAATTCATCTCTAGGGAATATTGCTCGGCCGAGGCGCGGCGTGCCGTGTGCACCCCGTATATTGACTCGTCCCGAAAGGAGCTCTCGTGTCAGCACGCACTTCACTTCTCGCCGCTGTCCTGCTCTCCGCATGTGCGTCGGCGCGCGTGTCCGAATCCGATCCGAACATGAACGCGATCGCCGAATCGTACGTCAAGCTCGTGCTGGCCGTGGGTCAGCACGACGCCAACTACGTCGATGCCTACTACGGTCCGCCGGCATGGAAAACGTCGGCCGACTCGGCGAAGCTCTCGCTGGACGAGATCCTTCGCCGTGCGGACGCTGCCGTCGCGGAGCTCGGGCCCACGCGTCCCGGCGAGGATCTCCCGGCCCTGCGTCACCGTTACCTGAGGACGCAGCTCAGCGCGCTCCGCGCCCGCGTCCGGATGCTCCAGGGGCAGCGGTTCACCTTCGATGAGGAATCGAAGGCACTCTACGATGCCGTCGCCCCGACCCACGACGAAGCGCACTTCCAACGCGTGATCGATACGCTCTCGCGTGTACTCCCGGGCACGGGCCCGGTGCCCCAGCGAATGGAGGAATTCCGCAGCGCGTTCGTGATTCCGCGTGAAAGGCTCGACACCGTGTTCGCGACGGCGATCGCCGAGTGCAAGGCGCGCACGTCGCGCCACCTCGTGATGCCGCCTGGTGAGCGCTTTACCGTCGAGCAGGTCGTCGACAAGCCGTGGAGCGGCTACAACTGGTATCAGGGCAACTACCGCTCGCTCATTCAGGTGAACGTCGAGCTGCCGATCTACATCGACCGCGCGGTCGATCTCGCCTGTCACGAGGGCTATCCCGGCCATCACATGTACAATGCGCTGCTCGAGCATCATCTCGTGCGGGGACGCGGCTGGCAGGAGTACTCGGTCTATCCACTGTTCTCGCCGCAGTCGCTGATCGCCGAAGGGAGCGCGAACTATGGGATCGAGATGGCGTTTCCGGGCGAGGAGCGCGTGGCGTACGAGAAGGCGGTGCTGTTTCCGCTCGCCGGGCTGGATGCCTCACGAGCTGACGCCTACTACGCGGTGCAGGAGCTGATGCGCGAGCTCACCTACGCCGGGAACGAGGCGGCGCGCCGCTATCTCAATGGGCAGATCACCGCCGAGCAGGCGGCTGACTGGCTCGTGCGGTATTCCCTCTCCTCACCGGAGCGGGCGCGCCAGCGCGTCCGCTTCTTCGACACGTACCGCAGCTACGTGATCAACTACAATCTCGGCCAGGATCTGGTGAAAGCGTACGTCGAGCGCGCGGCGACGCCGGCTGAGCGTTGGCGGCGGTTTGGTGAGCTGTTGAGCACTCCTCGATTGCCCGGCGATCTGAAGTAAGGACTGCGAACTGCGAACTGCGAACTGCGAAGAACCCATTGCACGACGGCCCGAGCTTCGCTGAGAGCCGTTGGTTCAAGCTGTCGTCGCAGTTCGCAGTTCGCAGTTCGCACTTCGCAGTTCGCAGCATTGTCCTTTTCATAATCCTTACGACTCTCAGACGCATTAGCCCCGAGGGGGTGCCAACCTTCTAGCACCCCCGGTTGTCGCATCCCCGGATCAGCCTGGGCCCGCGCGACGATACGCCTATCGTCCGCGGCCACGAACTACTCGGGGAGTTCTTTCCATGCTTCGTTTTGCTCTGTTCGCGCTCGCCGCTGCCCCCTCCCTGGCGATGGCGCAAACCCTCGCATCGAATGGTGCACTGCCGGCCACCGTCGCCATCACCGGCCGCGCGGACGCGCGCATCGCCAGCGCCAGCCGCGCCACCATCGCCCCGGTGCTCGATGGACGCACCGACGATCCGGCCTGGGCGCAGGCGCAGGTGATCGATCAGTTCCTCGAGTATGAGCCGACCGAGGGCGCCGAAACGCGTTTCAAGACCGAGGCGCGCGTGACGTTCGATGACAAGAACCTCTATGTCCTCGTGCGCATGTACGATCCCGCGCCCGACAGCATCATCTCGCTCCTGTCGCGGCGCGATGTGCGCACGCAGTCGGAGCAGGTGAAGCTCGTGATCGATTCATACAACGACAAGCGCACCGCCTATCAGTTCTGCGTCAACCCCGCCGGGGTGAAGCGCGACTTCTATGTCTACAACGACAACGTCGAGGACGCGTCGTGGGACGCGGTGTGGGACGTCGCCACCGCCATCGACAGCGTGGGCTGGGTTGCCGAGTTCCGTATTCCGTTCAGCCAGCTGCGGTTCGCGAACAAGCCGGAGCACACCTTCGGCCTCATGATCGTGCGCGACATCGCGCGCACCAACGCGCGCATCAGCTGGCCGCTCTACAGCCGCTCGAAGCAGGGATACGTGTCGCAGTCGGGCGAGATCGGCGGGATCACGAACATCCCGACGCCGCGCCGCCTCGAGATCGCGCCGTACGTCGTCGCCAAGAGCGTGACGAACGAAGCGACGGATGCCAACGATCGCACGACCTACAGCCACCCGACGCTCGGCTCCTACGGCGCCGACATCAAGTACGGTCTGTCGTCGAACCTGACGCTCGACGCGACGATCAATCCCGACTTCGGTCAGGTCGAGGCCGATCCGGCGACGCTCAACCTCACCGCGTTCGAGACGTTCTTCGAGGAGCGGCGCCCCTTCTTCCTCGAAGGGATGGGAATCTTCACCTTCCGCACGAACTGTCAGGACATCGATACGGGATGCCGCGGCCTCTTTTATTCGCGGCGCATTGGCCGGGCACCGCGTCTCGGTGGCGAGTCTGGCGATCCGCTCTCGACGACGATCCTGGGCGCCACGAAGATCACCGGGCGGTTAGGCAGCGGCCTGTCCGTCGGCTTCCTGAACGCGCTCACGCAGCATGAAGTGGGCGCAGAGGGCACGACGATCGAGCCGCAGACGAATTACGCGGTCGCGCGTCTCCGCCAGGACCTCAACAAGGGGCAGAGCGACATTGGCGTCATGATGACGGCCGTCAACCGCCGCCTCGATGAGGTCACCCGGTCGGAGATGCCTCGTGAGGCGTACGCGATCGGTCTCGACGGCCGCCATCGATTCTGGAGCAACAACTACGAAGTGGCGGCGATGGTGTCTGGAAGCACTGTGCGAGGCGAGCCCGCGGCGATCGCCGCGATCCAGACGAACGCCACTCATTATTACCAGCGTCCCGACGATGACGTCGAGTACGACCCGACGGCGGAGAACCTCATCGGCGACGCGCAGCGTATCTCGATGAGCAAGTTCGGCGGGGGCATCACGCGGTTCCAGAGCGTGCTCCAGCGCTACTCGACCGGGTATGAGCTCAACGATCTCGGCTGGCTCCAGCGCGCCGATGAGATCATGTTCCGCAACTGGTTCGCGTTGCAGTTCACCAAGCCCAACAAGTATTGGCGTCGCGCGAACTTCAACAGCAACTACTGGCGCTACTGGTCGTCGGAGGGGTTGCCGACGCGCGAAGGGGTGAACACCAACTGGCACGTCCAGCTCCAGAATCAGTGGTGGCTGAACTGGGGGATCACGGTCAGCGATTTCGCGGGTCGCAGCTACGATGACCGGGCGTCTCGTGGTGGTCCCGCGGTGCGTCGCGACGCGAGCTACGACGTGTGGGCCGGGGTCGAGGGTGATTCGCGGTGGCGCATCACGCCGTTTTTCTTCAGCGGAACCTGGCGGAACAACGAGGGCAACAGCCGCGGCCACTGGTTCGACCCGTGGGTGAACTACCGCTTCTCGACGCGCTTCAACGGATCACTGTCCTTCTACTACGAGTGGCAGCACGAGGATGACCAGTTCTTCGATCGCTTCGGCGAGCTGGGTCACGACAGTACGCACTATGCGTTCGCGGAGCTGGACCAGACGACGGTCAACATCACCACCCGCATCAACTTCACCGCGACGCCGACGCTGTCGCTGCAGTTCTACGCGCAGCCGTACATCTCGAAGGGAACGTTCCGCAACCTGCGGGGGCTCACCAATCCGCAGAGCGTGTCATATGAGGGTCGCTTCCAGCCATTTGCACGCGACTGCGAGGGCGAGGCAGGTGGCACGTGCGATCCGGGCGGCTTCGACTTCAAGCAGCTGAACACCAACGCGGTCGTGCGCTGGGAGTACCGCCCCGGCTCCTCGATCTTCTTCGTCTGGCAACAGGGCCGCTTCCGCGACATCGGCCGCCCGTCCGACTTCGAAGGAATGCAGGACTACAGAGATCTGTTCGCGCTGCATCCGAACAATACGTTTCTCATCAAGGCGTCGTATTGGTTCAATTACTAGGAGTCAGGAGTCAGGAGTCAGGGATCAGGGGGTGTCGGGGAACGCGAAAGGGGAAAGGAGAGAGCGTAAGCCGCTCACCTTTCCCCCTTCGTTTTTCCCCGACACCCCCTGACTCCTGACTCCTGACTCCTGACTCCTAGCTCCTGGTCTTCAGCAGCCAATCCTTCCACGCTTTCTCCATCCCCGCCAAATCGTCAGGCAACGTCGTCGCGGCGGTGAGCGCGGTCTCGGCGGACTCGCCCGAGAGTAAGCGGTCCGTGACAGTGCCAAGGAACTCACGGCCCTCGTGCTCGGCGAGGAAGATCGCGAATGCGACCGACTGCGCGCGGAAGAGCTCCGCGCCCTCCAGCTTCCCGCGGTCGCGGCTCGGCGGGCCGCCCATGAAGACGCCGCCGGCGGGTCGCGTCGCCGACGTGGGGGGAAGCTGCGCGCGGCGTTGCGCGTCCTTCGTCGGCTCCGGTCGCGTCGCGTCGATCACATCGCGCAGCGACACCGTTTCCGCGCGCTCGGCGAGCCGCGCGACGTAAATCTCCTGCGCGGGCGATCCGCCGATCAAATCGGTGAGTGCGTCTTCCACCCAGTCGGGGATACGCGCGTCGTCGCCGAAACGAACCTGTGCGGTGGGCGCCAAGGGTGAGCGGCCAACGCGGTAATCGGCGCGGGCGAGCAACCAGGCACGGGCGGCGCGCATCATCAGGAACCCCGCGGGCGCCACCGGCGCGCGCGACGAGCGCTTCTCGGGAACGATCGCGGGAGCGACTGCGCGGCGCGGACCATCGTTTGGCTCCACCGTGTCGGGAATCCAGCCATCGGCGACGCGATCGCGCGACACCGCGCGGAGCTCGACCACGATCTTCTGCGGATCGTCGCCGAAGACTCGCCGGTACTCGCGGGCGGTGTGATCGAGGGCCTTGCGCGCATCGGGCAGGAGCTCGCGCATTGGTGCGACGAGCTCATACTCCGGCGACTCGAGCACGTAGACGGTGTCCTCGCCGATGACGCGCACGTCGCCGATCGTCACCGGGATCGGCTTGAAGACTTCCTCGCGCGACGGGAACATCTCCCGGATGGCGCCGCAGGCCGAGAGCGCCGGTAGCGAAAGAACGAAAGGGATGGTGCGGTACAGTACGGTTGTCATTGAGTAAGCCCAGGGACGTCAGGACTCAGACGTCGGCAGTCGAATGTCATCGGAGGGATTGCGCCAGAGGGCGGGCCCTCTATCATGTCGGGGTTCCGCGACGCCGCGGACCCCACGCAACTTACCGCATCGGAGACCCCATGCGCATCACGTACGTCACGTTACTGGCGCTGCTCGCGCTGCCGCTAGCCTCCGCCCCGGCCTCGGCGCAGTTCTGTCTGGGCCTCGACCAGGAAAATCCGGATTTCAACGAGGCTGCCGCGTGCGGCGCCGCTACCATCACGCCCTTCGGCGCCCTGCCAACGCAGCTGCCCGCGAGCTGGCTCGGACGCTCGATCACCGGGATCGGCTTCAACTTTCGATTCGGCAGCATGGACGAGGAAGGCGACGCAGGCCGCCGGAATTTCGGCGTCGGTATCGAAATCCCAATGGGGACCGCCAGCATCGGCCTCACCGGTGGCTATGCCGACTTCACCTGCGACATTCCGGAAGCGGAGGTCAACTGCGAGAGCGCCTTCATGTTCGGCGGACGGTTCGCGGCACCGCTCGTCATCAATCCCATTGGCACAGGTGACTCGGGGCAATCGTTCGTGCTCGGATTGAACGCGTCTGTCGGCTTTGGAACCGGGGACGTGATCGATGCCAACCTCGGAGGCGAGTCGATCGAGATAGCCGCACGTGGGATCTCCGTGGGCCTGGGAGTTCCTTTTGCCCTCGTCGCCAGGAGCGGCAACATTTCCATCACTCCATTCATCGAGCCGGCATTCTTCTGGGGGCAGACCCGGTTCGATGTCGAGAGCAGCTTCGGATCGGGTGAGGAGACCGAGTCGGGAACCGCGTTCGCGCTCGGCGGCGGCGTCTCGTTCGGCTTCGCGTCAGGCCTGTCGCTCGACGTCGGCTTCAAGAAGGTGATGCTGGATGACGCCAAGTCGCTGATCGGCCTCGGGATCAGCTTCCAGCGATAACGCGGTGTCCGAGCGCTGGGACGTCATCGTCACCGGCCTCGGCGCGATGGGAAGTGCCGCGGCGCGCGAGCTCGCGCGCCGCGGCCTTCGCGTCCTGGGACTCGATCGTTATGCACCGCCACACGCCCACGGCTCGACGCACGGCCGCACGCGGATCATCCGCGAGGCGTACTTCGAGGATCCCGCGTACGTCCCGCTGGTGCAGCGTGCCGGTCGGCTGTGGCAGGAGCTCGCGCGCGAGGTCGGTGAGCCGCTACAGGTACGTACGGGTGGCCTGATGATCGGTCCCCAAGATGGTGAGCTCGTTCGTGGCGCGCGGGCGTCGGCGGAGCAGCACGGACTGCCTCACGAGCTGCTGACGTCGGGCGAAGTGCGCCGTCGCTTCCCGGTACTCGTTCCGGAGCCGAGCGCAGTGGGGCTGTTCGAGCCTCATGCGGGCGTCCTCTTTCCGGAAGCATGCGTCCGCGCCCTCCTCGCGTGCGCCACGCGCGACGGCGCCGTGCTGCGGACGAGTGAGCCGATGTTGACGTGGCGCGTAGAGGGAGGCGTGGTCCGCGTTGCGACGGCCATCGGGGAGCACGTCGCCGATCGGCTCGTTCTCGCGCTGGGCCCGTGGCTTCCCGAGTTTCTCAACGGGGCGCACATTCAGCTGTCGGTCGAACGCCAGATGCAGCACTGGTTTGCGCCACGAGCGCAAGCTCAACGCTTTGCACCGGACGCCCTGCCGATCACACTGTGGGAGACGCCGGCGCGGATGTTCTACGCGATTCCCGATTTTGGGGACGGGGTCAAAGTCGCGGTCCATCACGATGGAGAGATCAGCGATCCGCAGCGTCTTCGGCGCACGATCAGTGAACAGGAGGACGCGAACGCTCGCGCGATCGTCGAACGGTTTCTGCCCGACGCCGCGGGCGATCTGCGCGATCGCGCGGTGTGTCTGTACACGAACACGACGGATGGGCACTTCGTGATCGATCATCATCCGCTTCACCCGGAGGTCGTGATCGCCAGTCCGTGCTCGGGGCATGGCTTCAAGTTCGCGACCGTCATCGGGGAGATGGTGGCGAAACTGACCGTCGGCGAGCCCGTTGAAGGGATTTCGCTCTTTCACTGCCGAGGCTGAGGACGATGAACCGCCGACATTGCCTGGTGACCGCCTTCGCGATTGGATTGAACGCCTGCGCTTCCCGTGGGACACCAGTACCTGCCATCGCCGATGTACCGATCGTGAGTCGGACGGAGTGGGGCGCGAAGGATCCCGTGCTGCCAATGCGCGAGCATCGCATCGAGCGGATCACCATCCACCACACGGCGACGCGCCAGAACAGCGAGCGCTCGCTAGCGGACAAGCTTCGTGGATTGCAGGCGTTCTCGCAGCGGGACGACAGCCTGGGCGACGGGCGGAAGAAGCCGGCGTGGGCCGACATTCCCTATCATTACTATATCGCGGTCGACGGAACGGTCGGGGAAGCCCGGGCGTGGCGCTACGTGGGCGATAGCAACACACCGTACGATCCCACGGGACACCTTCTCATCGTCGTCGAAGGCAACTTCGAGAACGAGCAGATGACCGACGGCCAGAGGCGCGGATTGGAGTCGCTGGTGACGTCGTTCGCGCGGCAGTTCGGCGTCTCCAGCGAACGGTTAGGCGCGCACAAGGACTACGCGTCGACGCGGTGCCCCGGCCGAAATCTGTACGCCGAGTTGCCGCGGCTTCGCGCACTCATCGACCGTTCCGAGTGAGTATCAGCGGGAGCCGCAGACAACAGCAACTGCTAAAGGCATTTTTTTACCGCAGAGGACGCGGAGGGCGCAGAGGAACCTCAACTGCAAAAGCTGTTTGGAAAAGCTCGTGCAGTTGAAGTTCCTCTGCGCCCTCCGCGTCCTCTGCGGTAAAAAATGCCTTTAGCAGTTGCGTCGTGATCATCTGCCATGTCGGAAGCGCTTTGCGCACCTCGAACCCCTAGCGTCCGGACGACCCATGCTCCACGCGCTGCTCCTCTCGCTCCTGCTCGCCCAGAACGCTCCGCTCAAGGCGCTCGTCGGCGGAACGCTGATCGACGGGCATGGCGGCCCGCCGCTGCGAAACTCGGTCATCATCGTGCGAGGCGAGCGTATCGAGGCGGTGGGGCAGGTGGGCAGGCTCGCGGTACCTGTCGGTGCCGAAGTGATCTCCACCGAAGGGATGAGCGTGCTTCCGGGTCTCTGGGACATGCACGTTCATCTCATGATCAACGGCCATGCCGACTACGCGCACTGGGACCGCACGTACCCGTCGCTCTTCGCGAGCGTCATCATGCCGGCGTCGGCGAAGCAGCTCCTGCTCGCGGGCGTGACCAGCGCACGCGACCTCGGCGCGCCGCTCGAGGCGAGCATCGGCGTGCGCGAGGCGATCAACGCCGGCAAGATTCCGGGTCCGACGCTCTATGTCTCAGGGCCCTTCATCCAGCACGCGCCCTATCCGGGGACGGAGGCGTTCCGCTGGGGGGTGAAGGGCCCTAACGACGCACGGGCCAAGGTGAAGCGGCTGGCCGATGCGGGCGTCGACGTGATCAAGCTCATCGACCAGGACCAGATGACGATGGAGGAAGTGCGCGCGGTGGTGGAGGAGGCGCATGCGCGCGGTCTCCCGGTCGTCGCGCACTCGCATCGCCCGGAGGAGATTCGCCGCGGTCTCGCCGCTGGCGTCGACGGCTTCGAGCACACCGGGCTCGCGACGGCGGCCGAGTATCCGGCCGATATCGTGACTATGATTCGGGAGCGGACGGCGCGCGGCAACGCCGGACCCCTCTTCTGGACTCCAACCATCGAGGGCCTCTTCAATTACGAGTACGTTCGCGACAATCCGGAGAAGCTCGACGATCCCTCGTGGCAGGAAGGGCTGCCGGACTCGATCGTGGCCGATATTCGCCGCTCGATCGAGCATCCGGAGCGATTACCGTACTTTCAGATGACGCCGAGCCGGCGGCCGACGCTGGCGAGAAAGTTCGCGCAGCTCCGGGAGTCGGGAGTGGTCCTGCTCATCGGAACCGACGCCGGCATTCCCATGAAGTTCCATTCGATGGCGACGTGGAATGAGCTCGATGTATGGGTGAACCGGCTGGGCGTCGACCCGATGACGGCGATTCGCGCCGCGACCTACTGGCCGGCGGTCGCCATGAAGGTCGATCGGGACGTCGGGACGATCAGCGAAGGGAAGTATGCGGATATCATCGCGGTGAGAGGCGACGTGTTGCGGTACATCAATCTGCTCCAGCGTGTGGACCTGGTCATGAAACGCGGAGTGCGGTACAGGTGACGCGAGTTCGAGAAGTCGGTTACCGTCCGCATCTCCTGCAACCGCGGCATGCGCATGCGGAGACCACCGTCACGCTCGTCGTGGCGGGCTCGCTGCGCGAAACGGTGGGTCGCACCCAGGAGGTTGCGCACGCGCTGAGTATCGTCGTCAAGCCGGGAGACACCGAGCATGCCGACCAGTTCGGGGACCAGGGCACGCGCACGGTGCAGATCGGCCTAACGGCTGACGAAGCCATGTCGCTGCGAGAGTGGGAGCCGGCGGCACGTCAGTGGCGGTGGATGCATGCGGGGCCGGCGGTTCCCGCGTTTCTTCGCCTGCTGTCCTTCGTGCGTCAGCGGGCGCACGACGACGTGCTCCTGGAGCGCGCCGTGACGGACGTCCTCTCATCGCTGCGAGAGCTGGGCGACGACAGGCGTCACGATCCCCCGGGGTGGCTCGCGCGCGTGCGCGAGGAAATGGACGACGTCGGCGCGGGCGTGCGTGTGCGCGACGTCGCGGCACGAGCGGGCGTCCACCCTGTCTATCTGGCCCGCCAGTTCCGTCGATACTTCGGCTCGTCGGTGGTGTCGTACCTCCAGCGCCGCCGCGTGACGCGCGCCGCCGATCTCATCGCGTCCTCCTCGCTGCCCCTCTCGATGGTCGCCTTCCAGGCGGGATTCGCCGATCAGAGCCACTTGAACCGCTCCTTCCGTGCGGGCACCGGATTCACGCCCGGCGCGTACGCCGGTTTCATCCGTTCAAGACCGAGCCACGTCTGATTGCGAGGTTGTAGTCCCCCTATCCCCATTCTCCGATGATTCGCCTGGCTCTCCTCGCGCTGGTACTCGGCTGCGCCACGCAGTATCCGTCGACGACGTCGACATCATTGACCACCTCGACCACCGGTGGTCTGGACTCCACTCTCGCCGAGATCTTCGCCCTCGACCTCGCGCCGGGGATGTCGGTCGCGGTCGTGCGTGATACCCAGGTCATCTACGCGAAAGGCTTCGGGTGGGCCGATGTCGAGGCGAAGCGTCCGGTGACGCCCGAGACGATCTTCTACATCGCGTCGACGACGAAATCGTTCACGGGCCTCGCCGCGGTGCTGCTCGATGAGCAGGGCCGACTGGACCTCGACGCGCCGCTGAGCCGGTACCTGCCGACGGCGACGTTGCAAGGACCGCTCGATCCAGACTCGATCACGCTGCGATCGCTGCTGTCGCACACGCACGGCATCGACAACGATGGCCCGATCGTCTTCCGCACCGCCTACTCCGGGGAGCACACCAACGAGCGGCTCGTGGAGCTGCTCGCGGCGCATCCTCCCGCCAAGTCCGGGCGAGACTACGAGTACGGGAACATCGGCTACAACATCGCCGCTCTGGCCATGGATGCGGTGACCGGCGAGAGCTGGAGGGAGGTCCTCCAGCGCACGATCTTTCAGCCGTTAGGCATGACGAGCACGAGCGCGTACGTCTCCCGGATGCCGCGCGAGCGGCTTGCGCAGCCGTATCGGCGGGAGCCCACCGGCTTCGCGCGCGCGCCCTACAACAAGGGGGACGCGAACATGCAGGCCGCGGGCGGGCTCGTCTCCACCGCCAGCGACATGGCGCGCTGGCTCGAGGCGCACATCAATGATGGTGTGGTCGACGGCCGCCGCATCTTCCCGGCGAGCGCGATCGCCGAGACCCATCGGCGCCAGGCGACACTGAGTCACAGCGCGCGAGGGTTTGCGATGAACGGCTACGGTTTCGGCTGGCAGATCGGTACGCTTGGCGGCGACACGCTGCTCACGCACGGCGGCGGCTTTCTCGGATTCACCACCAGCATGTCGTTCATGCCGCGGCGCCGCATCGGCGTGATCGTGATGACGAACGAGAACGGAACGGGGTTCCTCCTGGCGGAGCTGGCGTCGCGGGCGGTGTACTCACGCCTGATCCAGGGCGAGGGCATCTCCCCGGACTCGCTCGCTCGCATCCGCACCGAGGCCGAGGGGTTCCGTGAGCGTATTGCAGCCGACCGCGCGCGCCGAGCCGCACGTCCGCAGACGTTGCCCCTCCCGCTCGAGGCATACGCGGGCACATACGAGAACGAGCTCTACGGCCGTCTCGTCTTCAGCGTGGTGAACGGAAAGCTCGAAGCGCGCGCCGGTCAGGCGTGGAGCGCGGTGGAGGTTTTCGATGGGACCCAGAATGCCTTGCGTGTGGAGCTCACGGGGTCGGGGCAGGTGGCGCGGTTTACGATCGAGGGAGGTCGGGCGGTTGCGGTGGAGGTGTCGGGGTTGAGGTTTCGGCGCGTTTGACGAGGGATCAGGAGTCAGGAGTCAGGGAACAGGGGGTTGCAGGGGAACGCCTGGGAGCTGGGGATTCGAGGCGCTTGGCGAGGCGTGTCAGCATGCGGCCGAGTTCGTCGCATAGCCCTCGCACCTTCTCGAGTGACTTCTCATCGACGTACTCCAGCACGGTGAGGATCTCGACGAGGGTCTCCAGTTCGCGGAGTGAACCGGTGGCTATCCACACGTGATGGCGATAGTCACCGCGCGATGAGCGTCCATGACCTTCGGCAATGTTTGCGGGCACGGAGACGGCCGCGCGGCGGAGCTGCGCTGTTAGCCCGAATCGTTCATCCGCTGGCAGCTGCTGTCCTACCTGATAGGCCTCGATGACCAGGCGGATCCCGAGCTGCCAGACGTGAAGGTCACGATAGCTGCGTATCACGGTGCTGGGAACAGGAAGGGTTCAGGGTAAGCGGTCTCTCCCACTCGACGTGACCGATCCCATTCACCTCCAACCCCCTGATCCCTGACTCCTGACTCCTGACCCCTCGGCTTACACAACTCTTACTTGACTAGGGGTCCGGGCCCTGCTAGATAGCTAGCAGCCTGCTAGATATCTAGCATTTCCACAGCCCCGGATTCCTCATGGTCCTGCCTCAAACCAAGCTGCCCCGCCGGGAGCGCGAGATTATGGACGCGCTCTACCAGAGCGGTGAAGCCACCGTCAACGAAGTCATCGAGCGCATGCCCGACCCGCCGAGTTACTCGGCGGTCCGCGCCACGCTCCGCGTGCTCGAGGACAAGGGCCTCGTGAAGCACAAGCAGGATGGGCCCCGTTATGTCTATCTGCCGGCGATCCCGACCCAGAAAGCCGGGTTCGCCGCGCTCAAGCACCTCGTTCATACGTTCTTCGATGGATCTGCCGAGCAGGCGCTCGTAGCACTCGTGCAGATGTCGGACGCGAATCTCACCCCCGCCGAGCTCGAGCGGCTCTCGGATCGGATCGGCAAGGCCAAGAAGGAGGGACGGTAAAATGGAGCGCTTCGTGAGCTGGATCCCGACGATGATCGACGCCGGCGCGAAGGGCGCGCTGCTCCTCATCGCCATCTTCGTCGTCACGCGACTCATGCGTGGCGCCTCGGCCGCGACGCGACACGTCGCGTGGGCCGTGGGCATCGTGGTGCTCATCGCGCTTCCCGTCCTTTCGGCCGTGCTGCCTCGTCTCGAGGTCGTCCCAGTGCCCGCGCCGGCCGTGGAGCAGGTGACGCCGCCGCCCGCACCGGCCGCATCTCCCGAGGAGAACACCGAGACCAGACGGCCGAAGCGCGCCGTCTTCGCCAGTAACGATGCGGCACTTCCCGATGCGGAAGAGCTCGCGGCCCGCCTGGTATCGGGCACCAGCGATCCGGCGGTTGCCGAGGCCGAGGCCTGTCCGTTGTTCTCGCGGTGCACCGTCGCGACGGTGGCGGCGATCACTCCGGCGGAAGGCTTCGTCGCGCTCTGGATCGTCATTGCCTTCGCCCTGTTGGTCCGTCTCGCGATCGGGGCGATCGCTGCGCGCAGGCTCGTGAGCCGCGCGATTCCGGTGCGGGATCCTTCGTGGCGTCAGCTCCTTCAGGATGCGCAGGAGATGGCGGGCGTCGACGGTGCGGTGCGTCTCTATGAAAGCACCGACGTCGGAATGCCGGTGACGCTCGGAATCCTGCGTCCAACGATCGTCATGCCGCCCGTCGCGACATCCTGGAGCGAAGAGCGGCGACTGACGGTCCTCGTCCACGAGCTGGCGCACATCCGTCGCAACGACGTTGCCACGTGCCTCGTGGCGCGCGTTGCGTGCGCATTGCACTGGATGAACCCGCTCGTGTGGCGCGCTGCACGCAAGCTGCGCGATGAGTGCGAGCGGGCGTGTGATGATCTCGTGATTCGCGCGGGGATGACGGCGTCGACGTACGCCGATGACCTGCTCGACATCGTGCGGAACGCGGGCACGTCGCGGTCGCCCGCGGTGGCGTTGCCGATGGCGCAGCGCTCCGACTTCGAGGGACGCCTGCTCGCCATCCTCGATCCGATCGGACCGCGGCGTGCGCCGTCACGCGCTCGCTCGTTGGCCGTCGCGGTGTTCGTGGCAGCGATCGCGATGCCACTGGCGGCCATGGCGCCGGCGCCGGCCGGCGATGCGAGCGATGAGGCCGAGGAGACGGTCGCCTACGAGAAGAGCGCGAGTCACGACGAAGGGACGGCGATCGGCGTCGGCGACGGCGCACGCGAAGGCTCCGGCCTTGGCGAAGTGACGGCGGTATTCGAGAACCTCGGCACGGAGCTCGGTTTGTTGAAGGATGAGGTCCTCAGTAACGTTGCGGCGAGTCTCGAGACCGCGAAGGACGTGGCGGCGGATTACGGGAATGACATTGCGCTCCGGTTCGACATCCAGGCTCCGGAGCCACCACAGCCGTCGCAGCCGCATCAACCGATGAGCGACCCGCAGTCGAAGCAGGCGAAGCAGCATGACAAGCACGAGCAGGACTCGGAGGCGAATGAGCGCGCCGTGGCGGGATTGTCGGCGGCGCTGACGGACGGCGATGCACTGGTGCGCCTCGCGGCCGCGGAAGGGCTCGGTGGCCTGGAGGATCCCCGTGCGGTCGAGGCGCTCAGCCGCGCGCTGCGGACGGACGAGAGTGTCGAGGTGCGACGCATGGCGGCGTGGGCGCTTGGTGAGATCGAGGACGCGGCAGGCGTGCCGGCGCTGTCGGATGCCTTGCGCTCCGACCGGGATGACGAAGTTCGCCGCATGGCGGCGTGGGCGTTGGGCGAGATCGAGAGCGGCACCGCGGTCGAAGCGCTCGGCGCCGCCCTCAAGGATTCGAGCCCCGAGGTGCGCAAGACAGCCGTGTGGGCGCTCGGGGAGATCGAGTCCCCCAATGGCGTGCCGCACCTTCTGCCGTTTCTCAAGGATGAGAACGCCGAGATTCGCTCGCAGGCCGCGTGGGCGTTAGGCGAGATCGAGAGCCCGCGCGCGGTCGAGGCGCTGTCGGCCGCCATTGGGGATCGCGAGCCGAAGGTGCGCGAGATGGTCGTGTGGGCGCTGGGCGAGATCGAGGACGCGAACGCCGTGGCGGCGCTCTCGAGGGCGCTGTCGGACGCGAACGTCGGCGTGCGCCGAAAGGCAGCGTGGGCCCTTGGCGAGATCGACCTCACCGGTGAGGCTCCGCCGGCGCTGATCGAAGCCACCCGTGACCAGGACCGCGAGGTCCGCAAGATCGCGGCGCATGCACTCGGCGAGATCGGTGACCCGGCATCGGTTGGCGCACTCGCTGTGCTCGCGCGCGGGCAGGACAACGCCCTCCGCTACGCGGCAGTGCATGCCCTGTCGGAGATCGAGGACTCGGCCGCCGTCGAGGTACTCGTGGAGCTGCTCAAGGACGCAGATCCCGAAGTGCGGAAGATCGCGGCTCAGGCATTGGGGAAACGGTAAATGAGAGCGAGATCTGGAGCGGCCACACCGCTGGTGATCGCGGCGATGGTCATGGGCGCCGGAGCCGTTGCCGTCGCGGTCGCGCCGCGAGCGGTCCGATCAATGGTCACGGGCGAAGCGCTGGTCGTCGTGGACGAGGTCGTCACGCCCCATCAGGACACGCCGGCGCGCAACGCATCCTCGGCATCGCGAGATGACGCACAGAACGTCGCGGCGCTCATTGCGGCGGTGCGCAACGCGAACCCGATCCTCTGCGAGCTCGCCTCGCGCGGGGCGATGTGGAGCGGCAACTGGCAGCACGTCGGGCCGGCGACGCCGCTGCGGGCGCGCAGCGGGGACATGGAGCTCGTGCGTTTCGCCGCGAGCTCACCAAAGGGACGGGACGTCATCGCGCCCTTGCGCGCGGCACTCGGCGACCCCGATCCATGCGTGCGCCGTTTCGTCGCGCCTCTTCTCGGGCGAACCCAGCAGGACGCGGCCGTCGAGACCCTGGTGGCGGCGCTCCGCGATGAGAACCCGGTGACTCGTGAGGCGGCCGCCGTCGGGCTCCGCTTCGCCGATAATCCGAGCACGATCGATCCGCTCACGCGTGCGCTGGAGGACCGGGAGTCATCGGTCCGCGCCGCGGCCGCGTGGGCGCTCGGGGAAGTCGAGGACTCCCGCGCGATCCCCGCGCTCGAGCGCACCTTGAAGGACGCCGAGCCGCTCGTCCGTATCAATGCGGCGTGGGCCCTGGGCGAAATCGAGGACCCCGCCGCAATCCCGGCGCTCACGGCACTGCTGCGTGAAGACCGGGACCCCGAGGTGCGGCGGATGGCGGCGTGGGCGTTGGGGAACATCGAGTAGAGTTCTTAGCGCAACGAGCGGACTGCCATTACCACAGAGGCACCGAGGCACAGAGAAGGGCGAACTGCGACTGCCGCAGTTCGCCCTTCTCTGTGCCTCGGTGCCTCTGTGGTAATGCAGCCCGCTCGTTGCGTTAAGAACTCAACCCCGGAATTCCTCCGCTTCATACCTCGTCCCGGTCAACTCCATACCGGCCTTGCGCGCGAGCCACAAAAACACGCCGGTGCGCTGCTCGGGGGCGGGGACGGACTTCGGGTCCTCGCTCGGGAATGCATCGGCGCGCATCTCGGTCCGAAGCGGTCCCGGGTTCACAACGAAGATCCGAATCCCCTTGGGCTCGAGCTCCACGGCGTAGGTCGCCGCAATCGCATCCACCGCGACCTTCGAGACGTAGTACGCCCCCCAGCGCGGTCGTGCCTGCTCGACGATGCCGCTCGACACGAAGATCACCGCCGCATTCGGCGCGAGTCTGGGCAACAGCCGCTGTGTGAGAAGGAAGGGACCGCGGACGTTCGTCGCCATCACATCGTCCCACGTCTTGACCGGATACGTCGCGAGCTCCACGCGTTCGCCCAGCGCGCCGGCGTTGTGAACGACCACGTCGAGAGGCGATGTGTCGGCATCGAGTCGCTGGATGATCGCATCCGCTCCCGCCTCGGTCGCGACGTCGGAGCGCACGGGACGAATGTTGAGCTTCGCGCCGTTCGCCTCCGTAGTGAGCGCGTCGATCGATTCCTCGCTTCGCCCCGTCCCGTAGACGACGTATCCCGCCCGCGCGAAGTCGAAGGCGAGCGCACGGCCGAGGCCGCGAGTAGCTCCAGTGATGAGGGCTATTGGCATGAGAGTAGATCCCTGGTGCGAACTGCGAACTGCGTACTGCGTACTGCGAGCTGCGAACGCACAGCAGTTCAGGGATAGCCTTTAGGTCGAGGTTGCAGGTCGCAGTTCGCAGTACGCAGTTCGCAGTACGCAGTACGCAGTACGCAGTTACGCAGTCCGCAGTCAGCCGTTCAGTTGACCGTCGCCGCCGCTCAGTCGTCGAATCCTAGATGACCCTACCCTCGTTTCGAAAGGCTCTCGGCCTGGTATTCCTCCTCGCGTGCGGGGAGGACACGAGCAAATACGCCCGCGGACGCGGACTCGAGGTCGCGCAGCTGCCGGCGGGCGAGCGGGCGAAGATCTACGCCGCGTCACTCGGCGGGGCATTCGATCTCGATCCCGGCCTGTCGCTCCTCGTCGACACCACGATGCTCACCCGCGTAGGTGGCGAGGGCCCGGGTGGGCCGTTAGGCGCCGACGTGCGCTCGGCGCTCCGCCGCACCGGCGTCACGAAGGGCGAGTGTACGCCCGAGCGCCGGGCGCCCACCCGAACCCCCATTTGTCGGGCGGATATGCCTGGCTACGTGGTGCGCTTCTCCGACGTGTTCGCCATGTCCGGTGACTCCGTGCAGACCCATTTGCTCGCCGACCGGTACGACACGCCGGCGACCGGCGAGCACAACCGGTTTCAGATCGAGCAGGCGTACCAACTCGTGAGGCGCGACGGGAACTGGCGCGTCGTGCGAAAGGCCCGCATCGACTAGCCTGGCCGACGGCGATGGCGCCCCTGGCCCACTATGTGCGATCGCGCCCCGGCGTCTTGTATTTGGAGATCCCCATGCATGCAGTGAGCGCGGCCCGCCTGGATCAGGTGAGCACGCGTCCCGGAATTCTTCTCGGGTTGGGACTCGGCGGCTTCGCTGATGGGATCGCTCTTCACCAGATTGCGCAGTGGCACAACATGGGATCCGCGGTCCTTCCGCCGACGACCATGGAGGCCATGAAGCAGAACATGGCGTGGGACGGTTGGTTCCACGTCGCGACGCTTGCGCTCACCACCATCGGGATCTATCTGCTGCTGCGTGACGCCCGCGACGGCGTACCGCTGCCGCGGCCAAGCGCATTCACCGGACAGCTGTTGCTCGGGTGGGGGATCTTCAATCTCGTGGAGGGTGTGATCGACCATCACGTGCTAAACCTGCACCACGTGCGGGACCTGCCCGCGCACGTGCCTCTGTACGATTGGCTCTTCCTCGCCGTGGGCGGCGTCGGCCTGATCCTGGTGGGTTGGGCCCTCACGCGTGCGCGCGATACTTTCGAGACTCCCGCCCCCGCACGTCCCGACGTCAGGTCGTAGCGGCGACCTCGAAGAACGCCACCATGAACCACTGCCGGCGGTCGCACCACATTCTTCGCAGCACCAGCCCCGCCTCACGGGCACAGCCCTCGAGCTCCGCCGGGGAATACTTGTAGGACGATTCCGTCCAGATCGGCTCTCCCTGCTCGAACAGGATCCGCTCGCCATCGACGACGACCTCGTGCGTCTCGAGGCTGACGAGATGCATCTCGACCCGGTTCGCGACCGGGTTGTAATACGCGTAGTGCCGAAAGCGATCGACGTCGAAGGTCGCGGCGAACTCGCGGTTGAGCCGTACCAGCGCGTTCTTGTTGAATACGGCAGTCACGCGACGGGCGTCGTTGTACGCCGCGTGGAGGATGGTGGGGTCCTTGCGCAGGTCGACGCCAAGGAGAAGCCCGCCGCGCGGGCCAACGATGCGCGCGATCTCGCGAAGCAGGGCAACGGCCTGCGGCGGGTGGAGATTTCCGATCGTCGATCCGGGAAAGAACGCGACGCGTCGTGCGTTGCGGGTCGTGTCCGGCAACTCCGGCAGACAGAGCCCGCGCGTGAAGTCGGCCTCGAGGGGAATGACGTCGAGCGTTTCGTATTCCTCGGTGAGCTCGCGCGCGACGCGGGCCAGCTGCTCGGCCGAGATGTCGATCGGGACGTACGCCGCTGGATTCTCGAGATGGTCGAGCAGGACGCGCACCTTGATCGCCTCACCGCTCCCCGGCTCGATCACCAGCGCATTGGGCCCGATGAGCGCCGCCATCTCGGCCGCGTGCGCCTCCATGATCTCGTGCTCGGTGCGCGTGACGTAGTACTCGTCGAGCTTGGTAATCTCCTCGAACAGCCGGGCGCCGGTGTCATCGTAGAAGAGCTTCGGCGGCAGTGTCTTGGGATTGGCACGAAGGCCGGCATGAATCTCCCGCCGAAGCCGCTTCTGGGCTTCCTCGGGCGTCTCAATGTGCGGCCCGCGGGCGACGGGACGAATGGCGGTCATGCGTTGCGATCTACGCATTCCTTGCACCGCCGGAGTAGGAGTGAGGAGTCAGGGGTCAGGGCTCAGGGATGGAAAGGGCCGCGGCGCTTCGCGCCTGCGGCCCTCATCAGATGAGCGCGGCAGCTTCGCTGCCGCGCCTTCCTTCCCTGACCCCTGACCCCTGACTCCTAGCTCCTTACTTGGAGATCGCAAAGCGCCACACCCGCTCGGCGCCAGGCGCCAGCGGAGGGACGACAAACCGCAACGTCCCCGGCTCCGACTTCAGCATGCGCGCTGAGCCCGACGCTCGCTCGCCCACGGCGAGCGCTACGCGGGCGACCAGGCCGCGCACCGTATCGCGACCAGTGTTGCGGAGGTCGACTCTCAGCGTGCGGGTATCGAGGCGCGTCGCTCGCGTCGTCACCGCGGCGCGGGCGCGCCACCAATCGACGACATCGCTCGCGGTGGTGAGCCATACCGCGGTGTCGGCACGGATGCGTCGCGCGATGCGCGCGAGGGCGGGCACGAGCTCAGGGCGCGCGAGCAATTGTGAGTGATAGCTCAGCAGATAGAGCCCGCCGAGCGCGCGGATTTTCTGGTATTCACCGAGATACTCTTTCACGATCTCATCCAGGCTGCCGCGCGAAGCGAGGCTCGCGGCGTCGAAGTCATCGACGTTGGCGCGACCGAGGAGCACGATCGTGTCCCCGTCTACCTCGAGCAACTCCGGAGCGGCCACGCGCGAGTTGTTGGCGCCGAATACATACGTCCCGCCCGCCTCGATCCACGCAGCGAGCGTCGCCTTGTCGAACTGCTCCTCCGGGGGACGCAAACCAGCCACCGGTGCGCCGAGCAGGTCGCGCAGGTGAACCTGCGTCAACGCGAGGCGGCGACGCTGAACATCGGCCGGCTCGCCGCCGAGCAAGCGATGATTCTCGCTGTGCGTCCCGATCTCATCTTCTTCCGCGATGGCTCTCGTCAGGCGCTCGTGCCGGCGCGCGAGCTCCGACGTCAGGAAGTAGGTGCCTCGCACCCCGGCAGCGCGCAGTGAATCGAGGGCGTACTCCGCGTTCGCGAATTGATCCTCGACATCCTGCGCCAGCACCGCGGCGGCGCGCTTGCCCTCAGGCCATGGCTCGAGCTCGGCCGTCGGCAGACGTGCCGCCCAGGCGACGGCGTTACGCACCAGCAGCTGCGCGATCGTGCGATCCCAGGGCAGATCGTTCACGCCGGTGAGCTCGAAGCTCCAGTAGGCCACGGGTGCCTTCGCATAGCGCGATCGAACCACCGCCGCGTCGACCAGCTGGGCACCGCGTGCGGGCTCGGGCCGCAGCGCGAACGAAGAGAAGAACGCATCGCGCCCGGCACGCCGGAGCGCGACGTACGGCGCCGGGTCGAGCTCGAGCCGCGTCCCCGGTGGGATGCCCGTCGCGAGTGCGCTGCCAGTCGGAAAGGTGACGTAGGCGATATCGCGCTTTTCGATCGGCTCGACGCGGGAAGCGCCGGTGAGCGCAACGAGAAGCCCGTAACCAATGGGACGGCAGCGCGCGTCCTTGGTGCCGATCGGTCCAGTGACGATCAAGCCTTGGCCGCGCGCCCCGGCGCGATCGATCGCGTCGCGCGTTGCGACGCTGAGACAATGCGCCGAGGGAACGACGAGCACGCGAGCGCCGCTCCCCGCGATTCCGCCGGGCGCGACCACGTGCACGTCGGCGCCGGTCGCGCGCAAGGTCGCCGTCCAGCGATCGACGATCGAATCGTAGGAGGCGCTCCTGGTGAAATACGCCGCCGCCGCGGGATCGCGGACAAGCACGACTCGCACCGGCGATGCCAGCGTCGCCGGAGGAAGGATGGACGGCATCGGGATGACGGTCGTGGACCCCGCGAATCGCTTCGGCCCTTCACTGCGTGTCGGCTCGCGATCCCCGCGCGCCGCCAGCGCGACGGAAACGCCGATGACGGTGAGCCCGACGAGCACTACCCATCGCACGCTACCGCGCGGCGTCATCATCGTCGGACGCGAGCGTGATGCGCTCGAAGTACACCGGCTCGTCACTCGATGCCTGCGCGTCGAGCTTCGGCCGCCGCGACTCGCGCCACTTGTATGCGGCGTAGCTCCCCATCGCGAGAAAGATCGTGACGAGGAAGGCGACGAGAATGATGGTGGAGAAGAGCTTTTCGATGGTCATGGCTAGAGGTGCTAAAGGCGCTGGAGGCGCTGGAGGCGCTGGGGGCGCTGGAGAAGCGCTGATAACTTCAGTGCGTTGCCCTCAGCGCTGTTCCAGCGCCTTTTCTCTCCAACTTCCCCCACGTCATGCGCACGCGGGCGAACTCCTCCACCGTCGCGAACATCTTCGCCACGTCGATCAACGTGATGAAGAAGAACCGATAGGGAATCGCGAGGGGGACGAGCGTGATGTCCTCCTCCTCCATCGCCACCGTGTGGAGCGCGGCAGCGAGGTCGAGCATCGTCAGTAACAGCCACCAGTGCATCACCATCGAGGCGGCGCCGAGCGAGAGCGCCGCGATCGCGAACAGGAGATTGCCGACGACGTTCACCACCGGCCACACGATCGCCTCGAACAGAAGCGCCTGGAGCGAGATCCACACGGCCGTGTCGCCGCGCGGACGTGCAAGCCAGTCGCCCCGCTTGCGAAGCGCCTGGAGAATCCCACGCGTCCAGCGGTAGCGTTGCTTGAGCAGCTCGTGCACCGTCTCCGGCGCCTCGGTCCACGCGATCGCGCCATCCTCGTACACGATCTGCCAGCCGGCGCCGAGGATCTTGATGGTGATGTCGGCATCCTCGGCGAACGTGTCGGTGTCGTACCCTCCGACCTGTGTCAGGACGCCGCGACGGAAGACGCCGATCGGGCCAGGAATGATGTTGACGACGCGCAGAAATCCCTGCGCGCGGCGTGGAAGGTTGAGGCCCTGGATGTACTCGAGCGCCTGCAGCCTCGTCCACAGCGTCCCGCGATTGACGACTTTCACATTTCCCGCGACCGCGCCAATACGGGGATCGGAGAAGTGGCGCATCGCTCGCCGCAGCGTGTCCCGCGAGAGTCGGGAGTCGGCGTCCATGCAAAGCACGAAGGGCGATGACGCGACCGCCAACCCGGTGTTGAGCGCACTCGCCTTGCCCGCATTCGCCTTGCGGATGACGCGCACCGTGGCGGCTCCGTGAGTCCCTTCCAGCGTGCAGGCGCGCTCATAAGTGTCATCGGCCGAGCCATCGTCGATGACGATGATCTCGAACGAGGGCCAATCCAGCTCGAGCAGACTCCCGATCGCCGCCTCGATGACGAGCCCCTCATTGAACGCGGGCACGAGGATCGACACCGGCGCGTCCACCGGATTTCCTCGTTCCTCGTTCCTCGTTCCGATGTGATGGAGATAGCTGAGCCAGAGCAGCACGACGTACCGAAGGACGAGCAGAATCAGGAATGCGAGCAGGAACGTCACGCCGATGCGGAGCACGACACTCTCCGCCTCGATCGCGAAGCGCGCGTGCAGCCAGAACACCCCCGCCGCGATGACGAGCAGCACGATCGTGATCGGCGCGGCGTGCGCGAGCCGGCGGCGCGTGATCATGGCGTGCTGAGGCGAATCCGGAAGCTACCACCCCAGCGCTGGTAGTCGCCCTCGCGTCCTCGACCGTACCAGGACGTCAGGCCAGCGTCCCATCCCGACGCGCGGTACGCCAGCTCGCCTTCTGCCGTGGCCTGCAAGGCGTAGCTGGTCGTGGTGGTGGTATCTGGCTGTGAACCGCGAGCTGCGAATTGCGAGCTGCGGGCGAACCCCGTGAGCAGTCGACCGACATAGGACAGGCCGCGATCCCGCCGCGCCGAGGCTTCCAGCCCTAACGAGTGCGCCATGTAGCGGTGGGGGTCCCAGTAGAGGGCGCTGCGCTCCGCGAAGCGAAGGTCGCTGGCGACGTACAGCGCCGACATCGCGTCTCCGAGCGGATAGCGCACCGTCGTCGTCAACGCGGGGCGGGAATTCCCGTCCGTCAGACGCATGAGGTCGGCGACGATCCCGAAATCGACGACGCCGATTGCTCCGGCGAGCCCGTAAATCTGGCGCGTCGCCATGATCGATGCGTCGACCGTCTCACCAGTCGCGATCTCGCCACTCGTGGCCAGAGCGCGTGCCGTCATCAGCAGCGGGAACGCCAGCTCCCGCTTGACCTCCGCGGACGCACGCCACGAGCGCCACCACCCGATTACCCCGACACTGCCGTACCCGGTTTCCGTCGCACCGCCATGACGGAGCAAGCCTCCGCGCGCGCTGAGACGGGCAAACGGCAGGCCTAACGTCGCCCCCAGGTCCCCACCGAATCCGTAACTCTCGCGTGTGTAGAGATCGTATTTCGCCGTGACCCGCCGTTGCTCGATGCCAACGCTGACTGCCGCGAGTCGCCCGAGCGGGATGCCGTAGCGCCCGCCGCCACTGATGTATGAGAAGCCGGTGTTGTCAGCGGCGAGCTCCGCACGGCCCACCCAGCCGACGGCATCGCCTTCCGGAGCGGCCCCGAGCGACGGCCGCGCCTCGCGCTCAATGAGCGCGATGAGCTGGCGAATCTCCCGTCCGGCCGAGTCGGTTCCGGCGAGCTGCAATGCGCGCTCGTACTCGGCGCGCGCGGCGCCGAGCTGCCCATTCCATCGGCGCAGCTCGCCCCGCACGAAGTGCGCTTCGGCCGTCGGACACATCGCGATCGCCGCCCCAAGATCCCGCTCGGCACCGTCATGGTCACGCATGGCGACGCGGAGCCTCGCACGCTCGACGAGCCAGGCCGCAGAAGGGAAGCGCAGGAGCAGCGTGTCATACTGCGCGAGGGACGCGTGCCGTTCGCCCGCTGACCAGAGCGAACGCGCATAATCGTGGCGGAGCGCCGTGTCCGACGGCGCCCGCGCGATCGCGCGCCGGTACAGGGGCAAGGCAGTGCCAAAACGCTTTGCGTCCGCGTTCGCCGCTGCCGCTTCCTGCGCGAGATCGTCGTGCGCCCCCTGGCGGAAGATCGTGTCGAACTGATCGGCGGCCTGACGAGACTTCCCTTCACGGGCATACGCGCGGGCGAGCTGAATGCGGTACGGTAGATGACCGGGGTCGTGCGCGACCCACGAACGCGCTTCGCCTGACGCCGGATCGAGCCCGGCACGAACCGTTCGCGTGAGCTGCTCGACCTCGGCGTGCCCAGGCCTCAGCGCCCGCAGCCGCGCCAGCTCGTTCTCGGCGTCGCGATGGCGCCTGGACCACGCCAGGGCGCGTGCCAGGCCCATGCGATACTCGAAGCGGCTCGGCTCGTCGGCGACCAGTCGGCGGTACTCCGCAATCGCCTGGTCGTATTTCTTCGATTGCAGCAAGACACTCGCATACTCGGCGCGAATGCGGCGCGTGTCCGTCTGACGCTGCGCGTCGAGTGCGGCCGGCACGGTTGCCAGCAGCACAGCGATCAAGATCCCGCGCGTCACCGCGCGCGTTCCTTCAGCGCGAGCACCTCGCGATACCACCGGATGGATTCATCGTTCCGGCCGACCTGGTTCGTCAGGCGGGCGAGATCGAGAAGGGCTTCGGTGTCACGCGGGTACTTCGCGACCCAATGCTCCAGCTCGGCGATCGCTTTCGCGTTTTCACCACGCCTGGTCAGCGCGAAGACGCGGTCGTCGAGTGCCTGGCGCTCTGGCGTGCGCCACTCTCCGCGCGCGCGGTACTCGTCCGCCGTGAGCAGTCGCGCGTTCCTGCGACGCCACGCGGCGTCATCCGCGGCGAACCGTCGATAGTCCTCGAGTGAGGGCACGATCGCGCGGTCGACGTCGACCTTGACCGGCTCCCCGCTCGAGGGCGGAAGCACCAGCATGCTGCGCGTCGGCGTCGCCCCGAGGTGACTATACGCGTATGCGGCACCGGTCGTCAGGATGACGATACCGAGGCTGAATAACATGGCGTAGCGGTCGCGAATCATGCCGAGGCTCTCGTCGCGAGTCGCAGCCCGTCGGCACCGGTGACGATGCCGCGTCCACCTTCAATGCGGAACTCGATGGGCGCGCGTGAGGCACCGGAGAATCGCGTCTTGAGCGCCTCCATCCGACGGCCCCGCTCGGTGTGTGCATTGAAGCGGACGACCGCAGCCGATCGTTGAAGCAGTGCATCCACGCGCAGGTCATCGGTGCGAGCGACATCACCGGGACAGGTGACGAGCGAGGTCGCGCCGGTCGACTCGAGCCACCGCGCGAGCGCGGCCACCGGAGCGCCCGACGTCGCCGAGACTTCCATGAAGGGCGCGACGGAATCGACGGCAATGCGCGTGGGCAGCTTCCACCCCACGAGCGCGCGCAGCTCGTCGAATACCGACTCGGGTTCGGCCGCCTGGCGATAACGGCGCGCGAAATCTCCGCGACAGCGAAGGATGGTCAGCTGTCCGGCGCGAACGGCGTCGCTGAGCCGCATGCCGAGGTAGCGGCCAAGCGCGGAGATGTCGGCCACGTCATCCTGCGTGAGCAGGAGCGCGGTCGACCGCTCGGCGACCGCCGCGTACGCGAACTGGAGCGCCGCGATCGTTTTCGCGGTGCCGGTTGTGCCGCAGATCACATGAATGCGGCCGGGCACGAGGGCGCCGAGCAGTGCATCGAGGGGCTCAATGCCGCTGGGAAAGGCGCCGTCGAAGAATGGATCGTCGCTGGACATATGCTGCGTGCTGCGTGGCACGTTGATTGAGCTTGAATCCGAGCCTTTCCACTCTTTCAATTGGCGTGCCCTCATGCGGCGAATCACATCGGTTGTTGTATTCCTCGTCACGATCGCCGCGTGCACGGCGCTGGGCGGTAGCGTTCAGGAGCGTAAGTCGTTCTGGGCGTTCACCGGACCGTGGGATCCCCTGAGCGACGCGAGCTTGCGCGCGAATGCGTCGCGGCTCGATGTCGCCGTAACGGGATGGATCGCACTCGACAGTTTGACCGGTGAGCCGCTGCTGCCGTCCGCATATGCGGACACGATGCGCCTCGCTGCGGGGACACTGCGGCGGTTCGCGCTGGTGACCTCGTGGCATGGCCAGGGCTTTCACGCGACGTCGATTCGCGCGCTGGGGTCCGATCCGGTGCGCCGTGCTCGAGTCGCGGGCCGAATTGCGCGCCATGCGCAGTCGATGCGGTATACGGGGTTGGTGCTGGATTTCGAGACGCTGAAGGCCGGCGACGTCAGCGCACAGCTGGGGGTAGTGCGCGCGATCGCCGATTCCGCGAAGGCTCATGGCGTGACGACGGTCGCCGTGGCTGTTCCTGCCGAGCCTGATGAGGCCTACCCGACGCGCGAGCTCACGGAGGTCGCTGACTTCGTGCTGGTGATGCTCTACGACCAGCACTGGCCGGGCTCCGAAGCCGGTCCGATCTCCGCGCCCGACTGGATGACGCGCAATCTCGCGCGAGTAGTCGGCGAGGTGGGCGCCTCACGAGTGATTGCGGGGCTGCCGCTCTACGGGTATCACTGGGTGAAGGGGAAGCCCGGGGTCGGCGTGTCGTATGCGACCGCGACGCGTACCGCCCAGCGCGACGGCATGACGTTGAGCCGCGACTCCGCGTCGAGGACTTTGCGCGGTGCGACCAGGAATGGCAATTCTGCCATATGGCTCACCGACGCCGCGTTACTCGAAGAGCTGATGCAGGATGCCGAGCAGTTAGGAGTGACGCGTTTTGCGTTTTGGAGGCTTGGACAGGAGGACCCCGCGGTCTGGTCAAAGGTGACGCACTAGCGCGAACTCTCGTCTGCGGTAAAAAGCAGTTGATCGGCGGGCCCGTCGGCTACGTTCTTGCTCTCCACACGGCCATGCCGACGGCTCCCCTCAAGGGTGTCCTCCTGGACATTGATGGAACGCTGCTCGATAGCAACGACGCGCACGCGTCGGCGTTCACGCGAGCGTTCGCGGAGCATGGGATCGACATCCCCTTCGATCACGTGCGGCCACTCGTGGGCATGGGGAGCGACAAGCTCGTTCCCTCCCTCACCGGTTTCGAGCACGATACGCCGGAAGGCAAGGCGATCGTCGAGCGGAAGAAGGGAATCTTCGAGGAGCGCTACCTGTCGGACCTCAAGCCGACGCCCGGAGCGCGCGCGCTCCTCGAGCGTCTGCTCGGCGATGGGCTCGTACTCGTCGTCGCCACCTCGGCCGGCGGCGACGAGATGAAGGGATTGCTCGAGCAGGCCGGGATCGCGGATCTGATTCACGAGGCCACCTCGTCGGGTGATGTCGACAACTCGAAGCCCGACCCCGACGTAATCGGTGCGGCCATCAAGAAGAGCAAGCTCAAGGCGGGCCAGCTCGTCATGCTCGGCGACACACCGTACGACATCGAGGCGGCGGGAAAGGCCGGCCTTCGTACGATCGCCGTGCGCTGCGGCGGATGGTGGGATGATGACGCGCTCGAGGATGCCATGGCGATCTACGACGATCCGGCCGATCTGCTCGCGCACTGGCCGATCCTTCCCATCGCCAGCGGGCGGGTGAAACCACCGAAAGGGCGAACGACGGCCAAACGATAAACAGGCGCGCCGGCATCTGTTGCGCCTGCCGAATGGATCGTCTTATGTTAGGCCGCCTTCCTGCCTTTCCCACCCACAGACCCGGGAGTCGTGATGCCGCGACTGACCTTCGCCCGCGCTGCGGCGATCCATCTTGCGTTCGCTGCAAGCCTCACGAGTGCTGCCGCGCTCGGCGCACAATCTGACGACGAGAAGCGTGATCTTTTCAATTCCATCGACTGGGCAGACGGTCCCGTGGAGGGACGCCTGGGTACGGTCGCCCATCTGTCGGTTCCCGAGAGCTGCCGGTTCACCGAGGCACAGGGTGCCAAGACCTTCCTCGAGCTGACCGAGAATCCGACCTCGGGCACCGAGGTCGGTCTGCTCCTCTGCTCGACGGCGTCCGCCGACACGTCGGCCGATCCGCAGCGCTGGTTCGTCGTCTACGAGTACGACGCCAGCGGCTACGTCAAAGACGATGAGAAGACGGAGCTCGACGGCGACAAGATCCTGGCGACGCTCCGAGAGGGAAACGCCGCCGGCAACAAGGAGCGCCGTCGTCGCGGGTGGAGTGAGCTGACGCTCGATGGCTGGATACGCGCACCGTACTACGATGAGGCAACCCACAACCTCACGTGGGCGACGCGTGTGATCGCCGATGGCGACACGGCGGCGAACCATTCGGTGCGTCTGCTGGGACGCGGCGGTGTGATGAAGGTAGACCTCGTCACCGATCCTACCGGCCTCGCGATGGTGCTTCCGTCGTTCGACGGCGTGGTCGCCAGCACCGAATTCAACCCCGGAAACACCTACGCCGAGTGGCGCTCGGGGGACAAGGTCGCGGCGTACGGACTGACGGCGCTCGTCGCCGGCGGTGCGGCGGTCAAGCTCGGCCTCTTCGGCAAGCTGTGGAAGCTGATCCTTGCCGGTGGCAAGGCGGTCATCATCGGAGTGGTCGCGGCGCTCGCCTGGGTGCGTTCGCTCTTCCGTCGCCGGAAGACGCAGGCGGAAGCGACGCCCGCATAGCCGTCGTTGTCGTCGTTGCTGGGCGCGTGGTCGGCTGATCCAGGCACCGTCGCGGTCCTTGCGGTGGTGCTGTGGCTGGACGGCTGGCGACGCATGAGCCAGTCCGATGTGCTGCTCGTTAGGTCCGGCTCGGGTGGATGGACGGCGCGGGAACCCTGGGCGAGACTCGGGCCGTTCGCGCTGGTCGGCTGGTGGCCGCCGATCGTCATACCAAGGCTCGTGCCGTCGAAGCACTCCGCGGACCAGGGTGGCGCTCACGCCTCCTGGTCCGCAGACTTTTCCGTCGCGGTGTCGCGCGGGCGCAGGCGGCTACGTCGCGTGAGTCTGATCGTGGGACTGCTGCGCGCGCTTGGCGTTCTCCTTCTCCTGTGGATCGCGGTCGCGATCCCACTCGCGACCGGACGTTTCGGTGTCTACGGACTCGTGCGCGGGGTCGTGCAGGCGTTCGCGATCTCGGTGCTGATGATGCTGCTCGCGTTGCCTGGTCTGCGATGGCTGGGCATGACGCGGCGCGCATCGCTTCGAGCGACGCTGCCGCTGTTGTCGCCGTTCACCGCTCCCCGCGCGTGCGAGACCGTTCTCGCCGCCGCCCTGCGCGACCTGCCGCCGCACGCGCAAGTCGCGGCGCTCTTCGGCGAAGCCCGCTTCCTCCAGTGGATTCGACCGTCGGCGTACGATGCGCTTCACGGTCATCGGGTGGACGGCGAGGTCAACGCCGTTACTTCGCTCGTGGCCGCGCTCCCGCGTCCGGTTCTGGAGCGAGCGCTTGCCGGCCCGCCGGACGACGAACGCGGCGTGCGCTACTGCCCGCGATGCGCACGCACCTATCGCGAGGAGATCGCGACGTGCTACGAATGCGAGGCGCTGTCGCTCGTGGCGAGGAGCTAGTGGTCAGGGTCGCAGTAGGAGCTAGTGGTCAGAGGTCAGGGATCCGGGGGTGTCAGGGAATAGGTGCGAGGAAAGACCAGCAGTTCTCTCCTGCCCCCTGTCACCCCCTGATCCCTGACCCCTGCCCACTAGCTCCTATCAAAGGCTCCGCCGATTCAACTCGTTCACCGCATGATCCGCCGCGCGCGCGGTCAATGCCATGTAGGTGAGCGACGGATTCTGGCACGCGGTCGACACCATGCACGAGCCGTCGGTGACGAAGACGTTAGGCGCGTCCCACACCTGGTTCCACTTGTTGAGCACCGAGGTTTTCGGGTCTCGGCCCATGCGCGCCGTGCCCATCTCGTGGATGCCCATGCCTGGATAGTACTCGTCATCGAACGTGTGCACGTCCTTCACGCCGACGGCGGTCAGCATCTCCGCCATGTCGGCCGCCATGTCCTTCCGCATGAGCCGCTCGTTCTCCCCGATCGCGCAGTCGATCTTGAGAACCGGCAGGCCCCACTTGTCCTGCTTCGCTTCGTCGAGCGTGACCTTGTTGGCGTGATTGGGAAGCATCTCCCCGAACGCGGTGGCGCCGAAGCTCCATCGCCCCGGCTCCGCCATCTCATCCTTGAATGCGCCCCCGACGCCGAGCTCGGCCACCGCGCGCGACCAGCCTTCGCGGCTGGCCCCGCCTTCGTAGCCGAACCCGCGCAGATAGGGGCGCTTGTCACCACCGAGATTGCGATAGCGCGGGATGTACGACGGATTCGGACGACGGCCGTAGACGTACTTGTCCTCCAGCCCATCGACGTGACCCGCCGCCCCAACGCGGAAGTGATGGTCCATCAGATTGTGGCCGAGCTCGCCCGAGCTGCTGCCCAGCCCGCCCGGCCAGACATCCGTCGCCGAGCGCATGAGGAGCCACGTGGAGTTGAGCGTGGAGGCGCAGAGAAAGACGACCTTCGCCGTGTAGTCCGTCGTCTCGTTGGTGATCGCATCGAGGACGCGGACGCCGGTGGCGCGCTTGCGGTCACGGTCGTATAGCACCTCGCTCGCGATGGCGAAGGGGCGCAGCGTTAGGCGTCCGGTACGCATGGCGGCCGGCAGCGTCGCGGACTGCGTGCTGAAGTACGCGCCGTACGGGCAGCCGAGCCAGCACGCATCGCGGTACTGACACGCCCCGCGGCCCGGAAGCGGTTGGGTGAGATTCGCGGTGCGACTGGAAATGAGTCGCCGCTTCCCGCCGAACAGGTTGGTCAGGCGCGACGCGATGAGCTCTTCGGCACAGTTGAGCGCCATCGGCGGCTGAAATTCGCCGTCCGGAAGCTGCTCGAGCCCTTCCTTCGAGCCGGCGATTCCCGCGAACCGCTCGGCGTGACTGTACCAGGGCGCGATTTCGTCGTGTCGAATCGGCCAGTCGATCGCGATGCCGTCCTTGAGGTTGGCGGCGAAGTCGATATCACTCAGCCGAAAGCTGCATCGCCCCCACATGAGGGAGCGACCGCCAACCTGGTAGCCGCGAAACCAGTCGAAGCGCTTGACCTCGGTATAGGGCGAGTCCTCGTCGGACGCCCAGAAGTCGAGATTCTTCTCGTTGAGCGGGAAGTCGCGCTTCAGCACCGGGTAGCGGCGGATCATCTCCTGCGTGCGCCCGCCGCGGTGCGGATATTCCCACGGCCCCTTGGTCGCGTTGACGTAGTCCTTGATGTGCTCGACGTTGCGCCCGCGCTCGAGCAGCAGAACGCGAAGCCCTTTCTCGGTGAGCTCCTTCGCGGCCCAGCCGCCGGAGATCCCCGACCCGACCACGATCGCGTCGTACCTCTCTGCTTGCATTTCACCTCCCTCAGGTGGTCAAGGATGTCGAGGTGATCGAGGTGACGTCACATGGATCACCTCGCCATCCTCGACATCCTCGACGACCTCGGCCTCAAAACTCCAAACGCGCGATGTACTCGTAATCACGCTTCAGGCTTTCGACCGGCGCTCCCGGATACGTCTCCTGCTCCACGAAGAGATGCTTTTCGTCGATGCGATCGATGCTCGCGAGAAGTCGCGTGAAGTCGATGGCGCCCTTGCCAAGCTCGGTGTCGTGCGTCGCGCCGAGGCGGGCGACGTCCTTGATGTGGAACGACCAGTACCGCGGTCCGTAGCGCCTCATGTACTCGTGAGGGTCGAGCCCTGCCATGGCGAGGTTTCCGGTATCGAGCTGCATGCGGACGACAGCCGCATCGGTCCGGTCCATCAGGACGTCGTACGGCACGACCCCGTCGATCGGCGTGCAATCATTGGCGTGGTTATGGAACCCGATCCACACTCCGCGTTCGCGCGCACGTCTTCCTGAGTCGTTGAAGCGATCGGCCCAGCGCCGGTAATCGTCCACCGTGCGGGGGCCGCTGATGGGCAGGCTCGCGACGATGAGATAGTCATGTCCGAGCGTGCGCGCGTCATCGAGCTGTCGATCGAGATCGTCGAGAGCGTTTCCGCTCACGTGGGTCGACGGAGCGCGCAGCCCATTGCGGTCCAGCACGGCGCGCAACTGTACCGGCGGCATTCCGAAGTTGCTCATCGAGCCAAGGAGCTCGACGTCCTTGTAGCCTATCGCGGCGATATCGGCGATGGTGCGCTCGAGGTCGCGTCGCGCGTCGTCGCGGAGCGAGTAGAGCTGAATGCCGACGCGATTCAGACGCCGAGTCGCGCCCAGCGTGGCGCGAGGCGCGCAGGCGACGACTCCGAGCGCGGCGAGGAAAGTCCGGCGGTCCATTGGGGTGGGCATGAGGTAGGGTGAGAAGGTGGTCGAGGTCGTCGAGGGTGGCGAGGTGGTGGAGGTAAGGCGGTCAAGGTGTACCTCGATGATCTCGACATCCTCGACGACCTCGACCACCTCTGCTTCATCTCCTCCATCCATCCAGAAAATCGATCCCCGCGTCATTCGTCAGGCGGCTGAGACCCGTGCCGTCGGCGTTCATGATGTAGATCTCGTCGTTGCCCTCGCGGTTGCTGCTGAAGGCGAGTCGCAGGCCGTCCGGTGACCACGCGGGATACTTGTCCTTCGCGGGGTGATTCGTGAGGCGCGTGAGATTCGTGCCGTCGGTGTTCATGACGTAGATCTCATCGTTGCCATCGCGGAAGGATGAGAAGGCGATCCGCGTACCGTCCGGGGACCAGGCGATCCGGCCGCCGTCGGCCGCGTCATGATTGGTGAGGCGCACGGGGTTCGTCCCGTCGGCGTTCATCACGTAGATCTCGAGATTCCCCTCGCGCGCCGACGAGAAGGCGATCTTCGATCCGTCCGGGGACCAGGCGCCTCCGACATCGTCGGTGGGGTTCACGGTCAGCCGGCGCTCGTTCCCGCCGAAGGCGCTCATCACGTACACCTCGAGGTTGCCATCGCGCAGCGAGGTGAACATGATCTCGAGCCCGCTCGGGGACCAGCGCGGGAACCCATCGTGCGCGGAATTGAACGTGAGCTGCCGCACCGCGATCCCGTCGGCATCCACGACGTACAGCTCGTAGTCGCCGTCGCGGTACCCCATGAAAGCGATCTTGCGACCGTCGGGCGACCAGTCGGCGTTGTGGTCGGCGGCCGCGTGGTTCGTTAGGCGCTTCTGGTCGGTCCCGTCCACGTTCATGGAGTAGACCTCGAGGTTGCCGTCCCGCGTCGAGGAGAACGTGAGGCGGCGCTCGGAGGCGACGAGCGGCGGTCCCTCGAGCACTGGCGCGACTCCGTCGTCCCCGCATGCGAGGAGCGGGACGCTCAAGAGAATGCGCCAGCTGAGTTTCATCAAAGGGCCTTCTCCGTTACCGCGGAGTCAAACTGCAGACCACAGAGGCACAGAGGGCACAGAGAAAGCCAACGGCGACCCCTGACAAGCGCACCTGCAGTGCACGTCTCGGTGCCCTCTGTGCCTCTGTGGTGACGCAGTCGGCTCCTTGCAACACAGCTGTCGAGGTGATCCAGATGCGCGACGGCCTCGATACCTTCGATCACCGCGGAAGGTCACTCCACCGGAATCTCTTCCTTGTGCCGCTCCAGCCACGTGTCGAACGTCTGCAGCTCCGGATTCAGCTTTCGCGCCGACTCGATGTCGCGCACACCGACGAAGTAATCGTTGAAGTCGGCCTTGAACTGGAACATGTTGCCCATGTCGTCGGCGCCGGGGAAGCCGAAGCCGCGGTACACCTCCGCGGGCACCGCGTTGTACGTGACCTCCTTGTCGAGCGCGCGGCTCAGCTTGTCGGCCATCTCCTTCCCCGACAGGTGCTCGCCCGCGATCGCGACGGTCTTGCCGATGTACTCGCGCCCTCGCTTGAAGATCGCCAACGCCGTCTTCCCGATGTCCTCGGCGGCAATGCCGGGGAGCTTCTTGTCACCCATGGGATAGGTGAGCGCCAGCTTCCCATCCGGCCCGGGCTTTGGGCCCGCTCCGAAATGGATGAGGTTCTCCCAGTAGAATGAGGTGAGCAGGAACGTGGTCGGGACGCCGACGTCGCGGAAGATCTGATCGGCCTCGCCCTTCGCGTCGAAGTGCGGAACCTTGTACTTCCCCTGCAGTGTCGGCATGCGGTCGTCGGTGAGCGGCACCTTCTTCCGCGTGTCTTCGAGCGTCGACCAAATGACGTGCTGCAGTCCCGCAGCCTTTGCTGCGCGCGCCATGTTCCCCGCCTGGGCGTACTCCTTCTCCGGCGAGAAATGCTCCCAGAAGTTGGTGACGCAGAACGCGCCGTGCGCTCCCGCGAACGCCTTCTTCAGGCTCTCCTCGTCATCGAGGTCCGCCCGCACGATCTCGGCGCCCGCCTTCTGGAGCGCCTTTGCCTTGTCGGCATCGACGTTGCGCGTCAGCGCGCGCGCCGCGAACTGACCTTCCTTGTCGGCCAGAATCGCGCGCACGAGCCCGCCCCCCTGGGCACCAGTCGCGCCCACGACGGCGATGATTTTCTTGTCTGGCATTGGTGTGGTCTCCTCTAGTACCAGGTGGAGAAGGTGGTCAAGGGCGTCGAGGTTGTCGAGGTGATCGAGGAACACCTTGACCACCAGCCTCGATCACCGACGACCTGGACCACCTCGACAACCTCCTTGCCGCTACCGGCTCGCCGCTACCGGAACCTCCGTCGGCGCCACCAGGTCCTCAAAATCCGGCATCGTCACCCGGAGGCCGTAAGTCTCCAGATTACGCGACGTTCCGGCCACCAGCTGCCGGTTGTACCTGGCCAGATAGAGGTCGAAGGGGTCGCTCTGGTCGCCGTCCACGATGTGGAGGTCGGTGTCGATCATCTCGAGCTTGCCAAAGCGAAGGCGGCCACCCCGGAAGTACACGAAGTTCGGGTGCGTCGAGTCGGGGCGGACGTAGCGCTCGAAGATCGAGTCGAGGGGCGTGGTCACGAACGTCTGCACCAGCTCGTCGCCGACCACCGCGATGGATTCGAGCCGCGCCTCGATTCGCGGCGGCGGCAGGATCTGCGTCGGGTCGAGCAGGATGTCGTTGCCGTCGACGACTGCGCCGCGGGACTTCTTCAGGTCCAGGAGATCATCGAGCTGAAGGCCAAGCGCCTTCATGAGGGCGGCGCCGTTGATGCCGAGGATGCGCGTGCGTGTGGGATGCATGCGGACGCGACCGTCAGGCTCGAGCGTCGGCGTCGCCGTAATGGAGAAGGGAAGATTGACGCCCTTTCGCATCGTTCCGCTCAGGACGACCGCGTTCCCCTCCATGCGTGCTTTCAGCCGCTTGAGCGGTGCACCCTCGTAGGCGAAGACGACGCTGTTGAGTAGTGCGGCGAGGTCGTCGCCATTCATTCGCGTCGTTCCACGCGTCACACGAATGGCGAACGATCTCGCATCATCCAGGATCGCGGGCGTTCCGCTATCGGTCATGACCTGACCGCGCAGCCGCTCGATCCGAATGACGCCGCGATCATCGATGTGCAGGAGGACGTTGCGCATCTCGATCCACGTCGAGTCGGCGAACGCGGTCGGTAACGGCGTCGGCCCCGGCGCGCCGTCGGCATTAGCGTCCTTCGTCTGCGCGGCCGGGCCGGCAACGAGTCCGATCAGGACAATCGTCGTGAGCGCCGCGAGAGCTCGGCGTCGTGTGGCGGGTGCATCGCGGAGCATGAGGGAAATACCGAGCACGATGCATACCCCACTGGGCGAGCGGCGTCTGACGTCCGGCGAGGGGTCGCCACGGCGCGGTGAAACACCTGAACGTCACCGCGAGTTGACTGGAGGGGTGAGAGCGCCACATTAGATCCCGACGGGGCGATCCAGATTCGCCCACCGTTAGGCAGACCATCTCGGAGGATCACATGCCAAGGCGAATGCAGGTCTACGACACTGCCGAGATCACCGTCACGTTCGAGCCGGAGCTCTGCATCCATTCGGGCGTGTGCGTTCGCGGCCTGCCCGCGGTATTCGACGTGCGTCGCCGCCGGTGGGTAATGCCCGAGCTTGGCACCGCGGCAGAGATTGCCGCGCAAATCGGGCGCTGCCCGTCCGGGGCGCTCAAGTATCGACTGAAGACGGAGGACGTCGCAGCCTCGTAGACAGGTTTCATTCGTTCAAGCCGCACGGCGGTCCCGAATCCAGATTGGCTGACACGCGCTCGCATTCACCCGATTCCGGACCGCCTCACCATGCAGCTCGCATTCGCCATCGCCCTCGCTCTGCCCCTCCTGGCCACAAGCTGTCGGACAGTTCCCGCGCCGCCAACAATCGACCCGAGAATTCAACGCATCGACGGATTCGTGCGCCGCGCATTCGGAACCGGCGTCACCCCGGGCCTCGGCGTCGCCGTCGTCTCGGAGGGCCGCATCGTGTACAGCGCCGGGCTGGGGCATGCGAACGTACAGGAAGCGATTCCCGTCACCGACTCGACGCTCTGGTATGTCGCGTCGACGTCGAAGTCATTCACCGGGTTCGGGGTGGCGCTGCTCGAGGCCGCGGGCGAGATCGACGTCAACGCACCGATCGCGCGGCTGCTGCCGCGCGCGACATGGCATCCTGACGCGCGACCCGATGAGCTCACGCTCGCGTCCTTTCTTGCGCACACTCACGGGCTCAGCAGCGGGCCGCTTGTCCTCTCGGCGGCATATACGGGCGCGTTTCCCGAGGAGGACTTCAATCAGCTCCTCGCGTTCAGCAGCCCGCTACCATCACGGGATCTGAGCTACAGCAACATTGGCTACAACGTGGCCAGCATGGTCATCGCCGAGAAGCACGCGGACGGGTGGAAGGCGTATCTGGATCGCAACGTGTTCGCGCCCGCGGGCCTGCGCGACATTCATCATCGCGTGACCGGCGTCCCGCAGCGACGTCTCGCGAAGGCGCATGAGCTGCGCGCGGATGGCAGCTACGAGGCGCAGCCGTTCCTCAAGCGGGACCGAACGATGAATGCCGCGGGAGGGCACGTCGGCTCGATCGCCGATCTGGCGCGCTGGACGATTCTGCACATGGACGACGGCCGCCTCGACGGCCGCCAGGTCTTCCCCGCGCAGGTCGTTCGACGCTCGCACGAGATCCTCGGCCGCCAGAACAGGATGTTCGCATACTTCCAGCGCGATGGCTGGGGGTTCGGGTGGGACATCGGAAGCTATGACGGCGAACCGATGGTGAGCCGGTTCGGATCGTACACCGGGTTTCGATCGCATCTCTCCATGCTGCCGGCGCGCCGCGTTGGCGTCGTCGCGCAGGTCAACAGCGAGCCGGGATGGCGGCTCACCGACATCATCGCCGCGTACACCTATGACGTTTTCCTGGGACGAACAGATGCCGACGCGCGCGGTCAGGCGCGACTCGACAGCCTCGTGACGCGGCTCGAGGCTCGCCGCGCGCGCGTCGCCAGCGCGTCTCGTCCGCTGCGCACGCCGCCGCGTCCCATCTCCGACTACGTGGGCGTCTACGAGGACGCCGGGCTCGGTCGCATCGAGGTCGTGCCTGACGACAGCGGTTTGCGCATCCGGTGGGGCGTGCTTCGCGACATCGCCCTCGACGTGCGCGATGCCGAGAAGCAGATCTTCGAGGTGCCGGCCTTTGGCGCTGCATTGCAGTTCAGCTTCGGGGCGACGGGTCCGGCCCAGGCCATCGAGACCGGAGGTCGGCGTGCCTCACGCCGCTGACCCGAAGCCGTGACTCCAGACACGTTTCCCGGGCAAGCCTTCGATCGTTGATGAGAGGTATCCAGCTGCCGCTCGCAGCTAAGAATTCCCTCATCAACGAACCACAGGCCCCGATGACTCTCTCGTCACGTTCTTTCACACGCGCGAGCGCTCTCACGCTTGCCGCTGTAACCCTAGTTGCGTGTAGCGACGCGACTGCTCCCCTGGATGTCTCGCCCGAGCAGCTCGAAGTGATCGGCCTGGCGATGGCGACCGAGATCGAAAGCGGCGTCACGCAGCTCACCGCGCAGGACGCTATGACCGGCGTCGAAATGCCGCAGTTCTCGGTGCAGCGCCGCGTCCCGGGCGGTCTCAGCGGGCTCTCGCTCAATCTCCACGGCGCGAGTGCTCCGTCCTTCCAGGTCGTGGGTACCGAGTGCGGCGTCATGTCGCAGAATCCGCCCACCGACAGCGACGCGGATGCGGTCCCGGACAATCTCACGATCACCTTCTCGCTGCCGGCGTGCCGCTTCGTCGAGGAGAACGGCACGTTCGACCTCACCGGGATGTTGCGCGTGACGGATCCCGCTCCCGGTACAGCGGGGATGGCGTTCAACTTGGCGCTCGACAACGTCCGCTTCACGTTCGCCACCGCCGAGCTGAGCGGGTATGTCAGGCGAGACGGTCTCACCTCGGTGAGCGCCTCGCAGACCGGCCTGTCCCAGACAGTGAGCGGGCTCGAGTCGGCGGAGATCAACGGGTACCCCAGCCTCGGCGTCGACGTCGACTGGGCGGCGACCTTTGCCGCGGCGCAGGGCTCGACGATCACGCACGGTGAGCCATTGCCCGATGGTACGTACAACGTGAATGGCTCCATGGAGTATCGTCAGGGCGGCCGTTCCGCGCAGTTCAACATCACGACGGTCGAGGCGCTCGAGTACAGCGCCGAGTGCGCCGCGGCGGTTGCGGAAGGCCTGTCATGGTCTCCGTTCGTCGCCGGCACGGTCCGCGTGGCGGTTCGGAACGATGGCAGCATGGGCTTCGCCCAGATCACGTATTCGGACTGCAACGAGGCGACTGTCGTGTACGTCGGGCAGTAGCTCGTTGGGGGAACAGGAACGAGGAACGAGGAAGTCGATTGGAGACCTCTCCGGTTGACTTCCTCGTTCCTCGTTTCCCGAGGTGATGACACTCTCTTGACATTGGCGGGCCGGAAACGAATGATTCGCCGCCCCAAATCGGGCTTCGACGCGGAAGCCCATCTCTGTACTCCGGTCTCACCGTCAGAGAGGTATCCATGATCCGGAAGCAGCTCGCACGGCCCGTCTCTGCACTTGCGTGCATCCTCGTCGTCACCGCCTGCGC
>DATFFP010000058.1:0-49718 GCA_035249985.1 Gemmatimonadaceae bacterium | reverse complement strand
CGACGCACGCAGCACGTCGATCACCGCGACCAGCCGGCTCTGCACGCTTGCCGGCTGCAGGCCCTGGACACCGAAGTACACGTCGACGCGCACTTAGACGGGCTCCCGCATGAGCTCGCCTTCACGCTCGAGGAACTTCGTGTCGACGTCACCGGCCTGAAATTTCTTGTGCATCATCACGCGTCCCAGAAAGGGTATGGTCGTCGTCACCCCTTCAATAATGAAGCTCTCGAGCGCCATGTGCATCCGGCGGATCGCCTCCTGCCGGTCTCGTCCCTGCACCACGAGCTTGGCGATGAGCGAATCGTAGAAGGGCGGCACGGTGTACCCGGCGTAGACGTGTGTGTCGAGGCGCACGCCCGGACCGCCCGGAGGGTGGAACACTTCAATCTTGCCCGGCGACGGCTGAAAATTTCGCGCCGGATCCTCCGCATTGACCCTGCACTCGATCACGTGTCCGCGCAACGGCGGCAGCTCCTTGACGGACAGCTTCTCGCCCGCCGCGACTCGGATCTGCTCTTTCACCAGATCGATACCGGTCAGCATCTCGGTCACCGGATGCTCGACCTGAATGCGCGTGTTCATCTCCATGAAATAGAACGAGCCATCCTCGTTATAGAGCATCTCGATCGTGCCGGCGCCGACGTACCGGATCGACTTGGCACCGCGTACCGCCGCTTCGCCCATCTCTGCCCGCAGCTCCGGCGTCATGATGGGACTCGGCGCCTCCTCGATGAGCTTCTGATGACGGCGTTGCACCGAGCAGTCGCGCTCGCCCAGATGGATCGTGTTGCCGTGCTTGTCGCCCATGATCTGGAACTCGATGTGCCGCGGACGTGCGAGGTACTTCTCGACGTAGACCTCCCCGTTGCCGAACGCGGACAACGCTTCCGATCGCGCGAGCTGAAACGAACGGGCGAAGTCGTCCGCGTCCTTGGCGACGCGCATTCCCTTCCCGCCTCCGCCGGCCGCTGCCTTGATGATCACCGGGAAACCGATCTCGCGCGCGAGCGTGAGCGCTTCCTCCACGTCTTCGACCCCGCCCGGGGTTCCAGGAATGATCGGGACGCCGACATCGGCCATCGCCTTACGAGCGGCGGCCTTGTCGCCCATGACCCGAATCTGCTCGGGCGTGGGCCCGATGAAGGTGATGTTCGACGCCGCACACGTCTCGGCGAACTCCGCGTTCTCGGCGAGAAAGCCATAGCCCGGATGGATGGCATCGGCGCCGGTGATCTCGGCGGCGGCGATCAGACGCGGAATCCGCAGGTACGACTCGCGCGCCGGGGCGGGGCCAATGCAGACGTCATCGTCCGCGAACCGCACGTGCAGCGATTCACGATCGGCCTCCGAGTACACGGCGACGGTCTGGATCCCCAGCTCGCGGCACGCGCGAATGACGCGTAACGCGATCTCTCCGCGATTCGCGACTAGGACTTTCTTGAACATGAGGGAGGCAAGGTGGTCAGGGTCCTCAAAGTCCTCAAGGTCCTCAGGGTCCTCAGGGTGCGAACCTGATTGGGTCACGCACCTCGAGGAGGACCCTGAGGACCCTGAGGACCCTGAGGACCTTGAGGACCTTGAGGACCCTGAGGACCCTGAACACCCCGCGTTATTGCTTGTCCCGGAACTTGTCCCAGCTCTTGTCGCTCGAGCCTTCGACGCCCTGTGTGCGGAGCGCGAATTCGCTCGGGTTGGTGGCGTAGAACATCGCGCTCTCGTACGAGATCACGCGCTGCGTGTACCAGTGCATGAGCGACTGATCGAAGCTCTGCATCCCGTACTGCACGGTGCCTTCCTTGATGAGATCGGGGATGTTGAGCGACTTCGACATGTCGCGGATCTGATCGCGCACGGCCGCCGTGTTGATCAGAATCTCGCAGGCCGGCACCCGGCCCGGCTTGTCCGAGCGTGGCACGAGGCGCAGGGAGATCACGGCCTGCAACGCGCTCGACAGCGAGAACCTGACCTCGCTCTGCTGGTGCGGAGCGTAGAACGACAGGACGCGGTTGATGGTCTGCGTCGCGTCCGTCGTGTGCAGCGTCGAGAACACCGTGTGACCGGTACTGGCCGCCTTCAACGCGACTTCGAGCGTCTCGAGGTCGCGGATCTCCCCGATGAGGATGACGTCGGGATCCTGACGCAGCACGCGCCGGAGCGCCGAGCCGAAGTTGCCGGTGTCGGTGCCGACTTCGCGCTGGTTGATGTTGCAGTTGATGTCCCGATGCAGGAACTCGATCGGATCCTCGATCGTAATCACGTTCGCGTGGCGGCGCTCGTTGATGTGCTGAATCATCGCCGCGAGGGCGGTCGACTTCCCGGAGCCGGTGACACCCGTGACCAGCACCAGGCCGCGCGGCTTCATCGCGATCTCTTCGACGACGGGCGGCAGGTTCAGCTCGGTGACGTTCTTCACCTGGTAGGGCACGAGTCGCAGCGCATAGGCGATCGTTCCGCGCTGCTGGAAGACGTTCACGCGAAAGCGGCCGATGCCGGGCACGCCGATGGCGAAGTCGGCTTCCTTGTTCTCGGTGAATTCCTTCACCTGCTTGGGCGTCATGATCTGCTCGGCCAGCTGCTTGAGGTCTTCCGGCTTGAGCGGCGGGAGATCGAGCTGCTGCAGCTCGCCATTGATGCGAAGCACTGGCGGGCGACCGACCTTGAGGTGCAAGTCGGACGCGTTCTGCTGAATCATCCGCTGGAGGACCGCCTTGAAGTTGAAGCCGGCCGTGGGCTGGCCTGCGGGGGTCGGAGCGGTACGGGCGGCGGTGGTCATGGGTTAGCCACTGGGGTCGATACGGAAGAGGACTTGTCCATACTCGACCGGGTGCGCGTCCTCGACGAGGATCTCCCGCACGACGCCCGAGAACTCGGACTCGATCTCGTTCATGATCTTCATAGCCTCGATGATGCAGAGGATCTGTCCTTTAGAGACGCGCGCCCCCGCCGTTACGTAAGCAGGCGCCCCTGGCTCGGGCGACTTGTAGAAGGTGCCGACCATGGGGGACTTCACCTCCAGCATCTTCGACTTGGGCTCGGCCTTCGGCGGCTCCCCTTCCCCGACGGCGGGGAGGGACTCGCTGGGGGTTGCCCGGCTGGGCGCAGGGGGGGCCACCGGCATCGGAATGGGCATGGGAGGCGCCACCTGCACGGTCCCCCGCTGCTGGGGCGTCTTCGAGATCCGGATCTTCATCCCTTTGTCCGTCGAGATCTCGATGGAATCGACGCTCGATTCATCGAGCATCTCGACGAGCTTCTTCACGTAGCGTAGGTCGATCATTGGCTTGGGATGGAGACGGTCACGACAAGAGCGAACGAGGAACGAGGAGCGAGGAAATCACCCGGCATCCAATGGCGCCTCCCACTCGTCGACTCATGCCTCACTCGGCTTCCTCGTTCCTCATTCCTCTACCCGATCTCGATCAGGTCATGCGAAAATGCGGTGAGCACTCTGGCGCCCCCATCTTCGAGAAAGACGTCATCCTCGATGCGCACGCCGCCCCACCCAGGCCGGTAGATCCCGGGCTCAATGGTGACGACGGCGTGATCTGGCAGCGACGCTTCAGCCGTTCGCGCCAGGCGCGGCGCCTCATGCACCTCGATACCGATTCCGTGGCCAAGGCTATGGCCGAACGCATCTCCGAAGCCGCGGCCTTCAATGTAGCCCCGAGCCACCGCGTCGGCATCTCGCCCCCGCATGCCCGCGCGGATGGCTCGAGACGCCCGCTCGTTCGCCTCGCGCACGATCGCGTGAATCTCGCGCTGCTCCTCGCTGGCCGCGCCGACGACGAACGTGCGTGTCACGTCCGCGCAGTAGCCCCCTACCACCGCACCGAAATCGATGAGCAGAAAGTCGCCATCCTTCACAGCCCGCTCCGTCGACCGCGCGTGCGGAAGCGCAGAGCGCTCACCCGACGCAACGATCGTGGGAAAGGGAAACCCTTCGCTGCCGCCATCCCGAAGTGCCCGCTCGAGCAAGCCGGCAATTTCCAGCTCGGACATTCCCACGCGAACCTCGGCAATCGCGCGCTCGAGCGCGGCGTCGGCGATGTTGGCCGCACACGAGATCAGGGCGAGCTCGCCTTCGTCCTTCCGTTCACGCAAGGTCTCGACGACGTCGATCGTCGGTCGCCACTGCCATCGGGTTCCCTGCTCGAGCAGTCGCTGAAAGTCGCGATGCACGAGATGGTGCGACTCGAATCCGATGCTCGACGGAGATCGCGCGGGAAGCGTGCGCCACAGTCCAGCCCAGAGACTCTGTGGCTCGATCACCACCCGCGCGAGGTCGCCGACCTCGGCGCTCGCCTGCGTCTGATAGCGGAAATCGGTGATGAGCGTCGCGTCTTTTCCCGTGACGAGCGCGAGCGCGCTCGTTCCGGAGAAGCCCGTGATATAGCGGATGTTGGGAAGGCTCGTGAGGAGAATCGCATCGAGGTGCGCCTCGAGGATCGCCTCCGAGAGCGCCTCGAGGCGCTGCGGCCGCCGGTCAGGCACTCTGCTCAGCCAGCTTCGCCACGAGGCCGCGAAGTGCCAGCTCGTATCCGAGGGCTCCGAACCCACACAGCACGGCGGTCGCCGCTCCCGCCAGCATCGAGTGCCGGCGTTCGGGCTCGCGCGAAAAAATGTTCGTCAGGTGCACCTCGACAAAGGGCACATCGACGGCGGCGAGGGCATCACGAATGGCGAGACTCGTGTGAGTGTAGGCGCCGGCGTTGATCAGGGCACCGTCAGCCTTGCCACGCATGGCGTGAATGCGATCGATGAGCTCGCCCTCGCCATTGTGCTGCGCGAACTCCACCTCGGCGCCAATTTCATCGGCAACCACACGGAGTCGTTTCTCGATGTCGCCGAGGGTAGCGCGGCCGTAGATCTCGGGCTCGCGCGAGCCGAGCAGATTCAGACTCGGCCCATTCAGCACGGCGATGCGCACTACTTCTTGAGCTGGTCGAGCCACGTATTGAACAGCTCGATCTCGCTCGAAGCGTCCTGCGAACCTTCGCGATTCGCGTCCTTTTGCTCGTCGAAGAATTGATCGAACGTGAAGCCGGAGCGTGCCGACGGCGAGCCGGACGACGGGGTGCGTCCGAAGACCTGATCGAGCGACAGCTCCTCCTCTGCCTGACGAGTCGCTCCACTGGGACGCATGCCTTCGGCAGGCGTGCGCGAGCGGTTGTCGGGCGGCTGCTGGCTCGGCATCGGCCGAACGGGCGTCAGTCGCGCCGCAAATTCCGGCTCGAAGACGCTCGCCAGCGTTGCGGCTGCGTTCTCATCCTCCGTGGGAATGCTCCGCGTCGGGAAGAGCTCCGAGGGGGGAATCGCCATCATCTCGCCGGTGTGTCCCTGCGGTCCCGCCGACGCCTGCGGTGGCTCGTTCTTCTCGGGCTCGTATCCAGCGAGCCATGGCACGTCCTCCTGCGATGCTGGCTGCCGCTGCACGGGCTCGACGCCACGTGAGGGCGTCCGCGGCATCACCGAGCTCAGCTCGGATTCATCGAGGAGCGCGAATGGCCCACCCTCATCCCCCGAGCCCCGGGGAGGCGACTCCGGTTCCGGGTCGGATCGCAGCCACGCGGGCTCCTCGAGCTCCGGTGCGGCACGGCGCCTCTCCATGGGCGCGGGAGGAGCCACGGGAGGCTCGTTGACGCGCGCCGCCCCGAAGCGCTCGTCAGGCTCCTGCTCATCGTCGCCCGGCGGCTCGTCAGGCGGCGCGGCTTCCTCGCGTTCGACGACGCGGCGCATGGCGAGCTTCGCGAAGAAGCTGCGAATCGTCCTCTTCGGCTTCGTGGTTGCACGCTTATGGGCCGCTTCCACGACCTCGTCGGAGATCGCGGCAATACCAATGCTCGAGCGTGACCCTTGTTCGAGCTGTTTCACACGCTCGCGGAGGGTGTCGTCGGCCGGATTCTGCGCCGCCAGCTGGCGGTAGATGTCGAGCGCCTCCTGCACATATCCCTGCTGGAGGTACAGCTCCGCCATCGTCTCCGTCACGAATGCCGCGGGGGAAGGTCCGGTCGCCTGCACGTCGAGCATCGGGTAGTACGCGTCGACCGCGTCACGAGGCTCGCCGCCGCTCTCCCGAGTTTCGTCGATGACGGCATCGCCGAACATTGCCTGCGCCTCGGCAGCCTTGGGAGGCGCGTCGCTCGGGCCGATTCCGCTCACCTCGAGACTCTGCTCGAGATCGGGGAATGCCTTCTCCGCTCCCGTCGCCGGCTCGAAGGCGTCGGCGTTTTCTATCTCGAGGGGCTCGTGCTCGGCGACGCCGTCACTTGGCTTTCCGGCGGTGTCGAGGCGGTACTCATCGATCTCGATCTCGGGCGCGGCAGGCGCCGCGGCCTCGGCGGAAGGCGTGCCTTCAATCGGCGGAACGCTCAGCCCCTCGAGATCGACGGTCGGCGAGAACTCCTCGGCGACGGCAGGCTGACCCATCGCAGGTGTGCCGCCGGCGGCGTCGCCCATCGCCTCGAGCTGCGCGACGACTTCGTCGTTCTGGGGATCAACCTCGAGCAGCCTGCGGTACCATCCCCGAGCAACATCATTCGCGCCGTGCTGACGGGCGATGTCTCCGAGGTGGCGCAGCGCGATCAGGTTTTCCGGATCGAGGTTGAGGGCGGCTTCGAACGTCTGACGGGCCTCTTCGAGCCGCCCACTATCGTACAGCGACTGCCCGAGCACGATGTGGCCGCTGATGTAGCCCGGCTGTTGCGGGATTTGCCCGCGGCAGATCTCGATCGCGCGGTCGTAGTCTCCAGACTTTCGAAGCTCGTTCGCAAGTCGGGCAAAGACACGGCGCGGGTTTTCAGCGTATTGTCGAAGAAGGTCTTCGATCAGGGCGGTGTTGGCGGCCATGCAATGCCCTCAGAGGAACTGCCCCAGGCCCGGGGCGGCGAGACGCGGCAAGATATATCCTCCTGACGATTGAAGTCAATCGGAAGTCATATCGTGGCTTGATTTTATGAAGCGCGGCCGGATAGATTTTCTGGCTGCAACGTCCGCCCACCCACAGCCTGTCCTTTCCGTGCTGCAAGCGTTCCGCGGATCCGCGAAGGTCGTCTTCTGGATCATCATCATTTCGTTTGTCGGCGTCTTTCTCTTCGCCGAGACCTCGGGGCTTACCGGCCGCGGGATCACACGAGGGACAGCGGTAGGCAGTGTCAACGGCGTCGACATCACGTACGATCGCTGGGACACGCAGGTCCGCGCGCTTTCTGCCCAGGAGCAGCAGCGTCGAGGCGCGGGCGCACTGACGCAGGACGACATGCGCAGGATCGAGGACATCGCATTCCAGCAGATCGTGGACTCGATCCTCCTCGCTCGCGAGTACGAGCGGCGTGGCATTACCGTCACGGACCGCGAGATTCAGTACGCCGCGATGGCGATGCCGCATCCCGACCTCGCGCAGAATCCTGATCTGCAGACGGAAGGTCGCTTCGATCCCGAGAAGTATCAGCGCCTGCTGCAGAGTCCGATGGCGCGGCAACAGGGACTGACCCAGTTCCTCGAGCAATACTATCGCACGGAGATTCCCCGCCAGAAGCTCTTCGAGCAGATCGCTGCCGGCGTCTACCTGACCGACGCCCGCCTCTGGCGCATCTGGCAGGACGAACGCGACTCGGCTCGCGTTTCGTACGTCGCGCTGCGGCCGGTCACCGTCCCCGACACCGCGGTGCGCGTCACTGACGACGAGATTCGCCGTTACTTCGATGAGCATCGCGGGGATTTCGCCGAGCGTCAGGGGCGCGCCGTCTTGTCGCTCCTCGCGCTGCCGCGTCCAGTGACCGCCGCCGACAGTGCGGCCACGCGGCAGCGCGCTGTCGCGCTTCGCGAGGAGATTCTGGGTGGCGTGCCATTCGACAGCGTCGCGCGGCGAGAATCATCGGACAGCGTTTCCGCGGCGCAAGGTGGATTGCTGGGCACCGTCACGCGCGGCGCATTCGTACCGGAGTTCGAGCGCGTCGCGTTCGCGCTGCGGCCAGGCGAGATCTCCCAGCCAGCGCTGTCGCCCTTTGGCTATCACCTGATCAGGGTCGATGAAAAGAAGGGTGACTCGATCACCGTTCGGCATATCCTGCTGCCGATCACGCAGAGCGACTCGAGTGCGCAGCGCATAACGACGCTCGCCGACTCGGTTGCCGATGTCGCCGCGGCCGCCGAGGATCCAACGCGGCTCGACAGCGCGGCTCGGCGATTCAACCTGCCCATCGCCCGGGCGGTGGCGACCGAGGGCGAGCCGCTGATGTGGAACGGCACGTATGTACAGGATCTCGGCGCCTGGGCCTTCCGCGGAACGCGTGTCGGCGACATTAGCGACATCGTAGACGCTCCGGAGGCGTTCTATCTCGCACGCATCGATTCGCTCCAGGAGGGCGGCGAGGTGGATCTCGACGACGTGCGCGAGGATATCCGGCGCGTGCTGGTCAATCGCAAGAAGGTCGATCATCTCGAGCCTCTCGCTCGACGCATTACCGACGCCGTCGTGTCAGGCAAGACGCTCGAGCAGGCCGCTCAGGAGAATGGGGCGACCGTCGAGAAGACGGGCATGTTCACGCGGGTGGGTCTCGTCCCCGGACTTGGCCGGCTCAACGAAGCCATCGGCGCCGCCTTCGGGCTGCCGGTGGGAGCCACGAGCGGCCCGGTGAAGACGGAGGACGGCGTCTTCATCGTTCGGGTTGACGCGCGCGTGAACGCCGACCGCGCGGTGTGGGAAGCGCAGAAGGATCAGCAGCGCCAGCAGCTGCTCCTTCGCCTTCGCCGGCAGCGCATTCAGGACTTCGTGACGGCGCTCCGGAAAGAGGCGGATGTGGACGATCGGCGGAGCGAGGTGCAGGCGCTGACGAGAGAGAGGGCCAGTTAGGGGTCAGGAGTCAGGAGTCAGGGATCAGGGGTGGTAATGCAAATGGCAGCGCCTTCGCGCTGCCATTTGCTCATCTGATGAGGCGGCGGCTGCGAAGCAGCGCCGCCCTTTCCTTCCCTGATCCCTGACCCCTGACCCCTAGCTCCTAGATGAGCCTCTTGGGCTCGGGGCGACGCTCTTCCTGGCTTCGCACTTCACTTTCCGGGCGGGCCGGAGGGAGACTCTCGCGCGCCTCGGGTTCAGTCAGCGAGCGGTTCACGTCGGTCAGGGACTTCTTGAACTCGCGAATGCCCTTCCCCATCGATGCGCCGATCTCGGGAAGCCGCTTGGCACCGAAGAGCAGGAGCACCGCCACCATCAGGAGGATGATCTCCCAAAAGCTGAAATTGCCGAATGGCATTGTGCCTCCTAGAACAGCGATCGTGCGATGAGATAGGCGATCAGCACGCCGAGCAGGCTCAGCAGCGAGATGTCGACGGCCACGGGTCCTAGAGAGAACTTAATCATGATCAGGTCGATCGACACTGGCCCAACGGAGCCACTAAGGCCCGTGGTCAGGAATTCCTTGACCGCACCAGGGGGCAGGAACCGCCGGCTGATGTGGGTGATCAACCCGCCGACGAGAAAGCCGATCGCCAGTACGAGCGCATGGAACCCCGGGCGGTGGCGCGCGGAGCGGGAGAGTGAAGAGGACGGGCGATTCATCACTGCGTTCGCTCCATGACATAGGCGATGGCATCACGCAACGCCGCGGTGGCGCGCGATTCAGGCAGCTCCGACAGCGCGTCCGCCGCTTCGTCGGCGAACCGCTCGCCGCGGCGACGAGCATACTCGAGCCCGCCATGTTCCTCTACGATACCGATCACAGTGGCGATCAGCTCGTCGTCGGGCTCCGACTCTGCGAAGAGCCGCTCGACCACCGCGCGGCCCGGCGCGCCCACATGGCGGAGCGCGTGAATCAATGGCAGCGTCACCTTGTGCTCACGAAGATCCAGGCCTGTGGGCTTTCCCGTCGTCGAGGCATCTGCAGTATAGTCGAGCAGATCGTCGACGATCTGAAACGCCATGCCCAGCTGAAGGCCATACCGGGCCAGCGCCTGGCGGTGCCGCGCGGCGCCGGCGATCGCACCGATCTCGCACGCCGCTGACAGCAGCGATGCGGTCTTCGCATCGATGAGCGCGTCGTAGTCATCCTCGGAAAAGCGCAGGGCGTCGAGCGCGGTCAGCTGGCGCATTTCGCCGATCGTCATCTGATTCGTGGCGTGGGCCAGCACCTGCAGCGGCGCCATGTCGCCCACGCGAACGAGCTCGACGACCGCTCGCGAATAGAGGAAGTCGCCCATGATCACGGAAATCTGGTGTGTGAACAGGGCGTTGATCGTCGGCATGCCGCGTCGCAGCGTCGAGTGATCAACGGAATCATCATGCACGAGCGTCGCCAGATGCACCAGCTCGACGACCGCGGCAAGCGGTATGGCGCGGGGCTCGGGTCGTCCTTCCACCGCGCTCGCCAGAAGCGTGAGCGTCGGCCTGAACATCTTCCCCTTCATGCTGAGGAGATGTCCGGTGATCGCCTCGATCATGGGGAAGTCGGCGACCACGACGCGTTGCAGCTCCGTGGCCACTTCATCGAGTCGTTCGCGCACAGGCGCCTGTATCTCGCGCAGTCCGTGGACCGCGCGCGCTCCCGCGCGGGCGGGAGCACTCATCTCGCTACTCGCTCCAGCGCGGCGAGACGGTCGTTCACGTCGCGGAAGGTGATGTCGACGGCGAACACACGCTCATAGTACGCGAGCGCATCGTTGAATTTCTGCAGTGCTTCCGAGGCATAGCCCAACAGATACAGTACCCCGACGAGCTTCTCATCGGTCGCACCCGGCTCCGCCGGAGCTCGCGAGAGGATGGTGACCGCAATCTGATACTGTCCCTTCTCGATGAAGCACTGGCCTAACGCCTCGAAGGTGCGGATGCGGTGCTCCACCCCACGCAGCGCCTTCTGGAATTCGGCGATCGCTTCGTCGAGCAGGCCCATTTCCTTGTAGGCGACGCCGAGATCGTAGTGCGCCTCGTGATCCTCATCCGAGACGTTCTCGGCGATTCCCTGCTTGAAGCGCTCGAGCATGTCCGAGAAGTCGACCTGATCGGATTCGGGCTCCCGCACGTCAGCGACCATACGCGTGGACTTCGGCGTCTTGTCTTCGCTCAGCCAGTCCGAGAGGTTGACGAAATCGTCGTCGCTTCCCGATCCACCGTGCTTGGCCGCCGGACGCGATGGCCGCTTCGGCTCCGGACGCTTCGGCTCCGGACGTTTTGGCTGGCGAACCGGCTCTGACCGGCGTGGCTCGGGTTTGGGCGCAGGCCGCGGCGGCTCGCCTCTGCCGGCCGGTGTCGGCTGCGCTGGGCGAGGCCTGGGCGGCGCGGACGGCGTGTCCTCGATGAGCGGCAGGTCTTTCACCGCATTGCGCAAGTCGCCGATCGGATCACGGACGCGCTCGGTCCTCGGCGCGGGCGCGGGCCTGGGCGGCTGCTTCGCGGGTGCAGGCTTCGAAGGCGCGGGTGCCTTCGCGGCAGGTGGCTGAGGAGGGGGTGGTGCCGTACGTGTCTGCGAAACGGGCGGCGGCGCAAAGGGAGACTCCGCTTCGGCCGGCGCGGGCGCGGCGGAATCGCCGAACACCGCGAGCGCCGCCTGCGCGCGCGCATCGTCAGGCGCTATGTCGATGACACGCTGGTAAACCGCCTGCGCCTTCTCCTCGTGACCATTGCGGAAAAGACAATCGGCCAGCTGCAGATAGGCGTCGACGAGGCGCGCCTTGTCGTTGAGCAGGAACGAGTACTCGACACGTTTCTGGTGATGCCGGACCGAGTTCGGGTCGAGATGAAGAATCTCATCGGCGACGGCGCGCGCGCTTGCGTGGTCGGACGTACTCTCGAACCCGACCATGGCGATCTCGAGCTCATCGATCCCGCCCTCGCGATCCCCGTCCTCGAGCAGAGCCTCGCCCAGCTGGCGATGCAATGGCCAGTTTCCCGGATCGTCGGCGACGGCGTCGCGCAGCCGCTCGACGAGTGCCGATCGCGCCGCGGCAGGATCCTCGTCGACCGCCGTCTGCCCGCCATCCTGTCCGGTCGGATGGATGAGCGGCAGGTCGGCGCCACCGCTTGGCGTATCGTCGGAGTCGAGAAAGGCGGAATCCTCGAGGCGAATCTCCCACTCGGTCCCGTCGGTGAGCGAGCTCCGCGAGGGATCCGGATGCAAGGGCATCTCGTCAGGCTCGATCGCCGAGCCGGACGCGTTGAGATCCGCCAGCGGATTCACCGCCTCTTCCTCGGGCATGATGAGATCGAGCCGCTGCGCGCTGCGCAGGGTATCCGTATCCGGGATCTCGATCATCGGTAGCTCGCCCGGCAGCGAGACGCTCTCGTCATCCGAGACCTCGGGCACGGAGAGCTCGGAATCGATCAGCGGAAGGTCGGAGGGAGCGCGGCCGGTCCGACTTCCCAGGGCCGTCGGCTCGATGTCGAGCAGCGGGACCGTTGGTGGGGAGGCTTCTGCGCCTAACGCGGTCTGTTCGAAGCCGGCGAGCAATCCGGGAGAAGCGTCCATCCCATCATCGGCACCGGCGGCGCGAGCGCCGTGCGAGAGCGGCCCGGATGCCCCCTGGGCAGGCGGCGGCTCCGCGTCGATCAGCGGCAGGCCGTCCATCGACGGCCGCTTGACCGGCTCCGACGGCCGCCTGACCGGTGGAGGCTTTGGACGCGGCTGGTCCTCAGCGGGGCGTGAGGGACGGGTCTTGGGCGGGGCAGGAGCGTCGAAGCCGACGTCGAGAAAGACCAGGTCGCCACTCTTCGGTGCAGCGCGCTGCCCCGGGGCCTGTGGCTCGACGGCAGGATCGATCGCCTTCATCCGGTCGACGGTCGCCCGGGCTTCGCTCGACCGGCCCTCGGACTCATAGCGCTCGTAGAGCACCTGCAGCTGCTCGATCGCCTCGGCCTTGCGGTCTTTCTTCACCAGCTGATCCGCCAGCATGAGGCGGATGTCGTCCTGGTCCGGGCAGAGGTCGGCGAACTCCTTCAGCGCGCGAAACGCCTCATCGAGCTTGCCGCTCTTCTGCATGCGGTCGGCGTACTCGAGGAAGTTCTGCTTCGCATCGTTGGTGAAGCCCTTTTTGGCGCTGATCTTCCCGAGCTTGTAATAGATCGAGTTCCGCCCGGGCGCGTTGCGAAGAATCTTGTTGCAGAGGGCAATGGCGTTGTTGAAAAAGCCTCCCTCGGCATACAGGTCGACCGCGCGCTCGTAATGGTCGACGGCCTCGCTGACGTTGCCCTGTCTCAGCATGAGGTCGCCGACGCGGTTGAACAGAGCGACGTCGGCTTCGTCCTCACTCCCCGAGACTTCCTCGAGGATCTGGAGGTAGACGGCCAGCGCCTTGTCGAACTGCTTTTTCTGTTCGAACTCGCCCGCTCTTTTCTTGAGCTTGGGGACGTTGGACATCGGCGCTTGGTAGACTCCGGAGACGCTGTGAGGCAGGCAGCGGGGAAATCGTTGGGGCGTAATTGCTTAAGATATTGGCGCGCTGAAGGGGTGACAAGTTTCCCCGCGTACCCACGTCCCCCTACAACGACGGTCTCCATACCAATACGGCAACTCACGAACGTCCTCGCAGTCGAAAAGTGCGAGGTCGGCCGAAAAGCCCGGGGCAATTTGACCCACCTGGTCGGCCAGCCCGAGTGCGGCTGCGCCGTTCACCGTCGCGGCGACGATCGCCTCGGCGACCGACATGTGGAGCTGACTGACGCCAAGGGTGAGAATCAGGGGGAAGTTGACGGTTGGCGACGTCCCGGGATTGAAGTCGGTCGCGAGGGCGACTGCCGCCCCGGCCTCGATGAGCGCGCGTGCAGGCGCCTGACGAGGACGACCGAGGAAGAGCATAGTGCCGGGGAGGAGCGTGGCGACGGTGCGCGACTCGGCCAGGGCGGCGATTCCCCCCTGCGAGACGGCCGCCAGGTGGTCGGCGGAGACAGCGCCGAGCTCAGCGGCGAGTTCCGCACCGCCGGAGGGCTCGAGCTCGTCAGCGTGGAGCTTCAGGCCTAGCCCAGCTCGCCTGGAGGCTGCGAGTATCGTCCGGGCCTGGTCGGGCGTGAAGACACCCGGCTCGCAGAATACGTCGGCGAAGGTGGCGAGCTGCTTCGTGCGGATGGCGGGGAGCATGTGATCGACCAGCAGTTTGACATAACTGGCGCCGCCGTCGCCCCGCTCCCGGTGCTCGAGCGGGATCTCATGGGCACCAAGCCAGGTCGGAACCACCCGCATCGGCACCCGATCGGCGACCCGCTTGATGACCTGCAGCAGCTTGAGCTCATCGTCGAGTGTGAGCCCATATCCCGATTTCACCTCGACCGTCGTCGTTCCGTACGAGGCCAGCCGCCGAAGGCGCGCCTCCGCGAGCGCGGCAAGCTCGTCCGCCTCGCGCTGTCGCACATCGCGGACGGAGGCGTGAATCCCCCCGCCCTGTCTCGCGATCTCCATGTACGGGACACCGGCGGCGCGCATCTCCTGCTCTTCATACCGGGGCCGCCCGAACACTGCGTGCGTGTGCGAATCCACCAGACCGGGGGCGAGCAGGCCGCGCTCGCAGTCGATACGGCGCGCGTCCGGGCGCGCCCGCTCGAGCTCGTCAGGCGAGGCGATCATCGTCACGCGACCACCAACGACGAGGACACCCACATGCCGGCGCACGCCCGCGTCCCCCATCTCACGCCCGCGTCGCGCGCGCGGAGGGCCGGCGCAGGTGACAACCTGCGAGGCGTTGTGGAAGAGGAGGGCAGTCATCGAGCGCGATTGCGGGTTGGGCATTGCGTATTACGGCTCGAGAACGCGCAGCGGGGCGAGGCCTTCGTGCAGGTCCTGGCGGCACGCGCAATCCGCAATCGCAATCTTCCTCTCACGCCACGACATCGCGCACGCGCGACAGCGTCAACGGCGCTTGCGCCTCTCCTCGACATGCGTAGAAGCAGGCGTTGCAATCGATTTTCGAGTAGGGACGGAATTCGCGCCAGTGAACGTCGGCGGGAAAGTCAGGGCATCGCCGCACGAAGCCGGTGGGATCGATGTGGATCGTGCGAAGTCCCGAGGCACACGGCTCTCGCAGCTCGCCACGAAAGTAGCGCGGAATTTGACGCAGATACCAATCCGAGCTCGTGACTACGCCGCGGTGCTTGCGTTTGAAGGCGAGGAGCGCGGTCACGACCTCGTCGACGAGCGCCAGCCGTTCGCCACGCGGGAAATGGGTCGGGTTGCCGTTCTTCAGGTCCGTGTAGGTGCTGAAGCCGACGCCAATGCCCAACGCGTGTGCGGTGCGAACGATGTCCATGACATGCTCGAGGTTCTCTTCCTTGATCACGGTATTGAATCGCACGTTGTCGATTCCCTCGGCGCGCAGTCGTGGAACCACGTCGAGAATGCGAGCGGCGAGTCCGGGAATGCCGCGCGCCCGGTCGTGCCGCTCATCCAGAAAATCGAGTGAGATGCTGAACTGATTGATGCCGGCCTCCCATAGCGAGCGGGCGCGCTCGGCAGTGAGCATGGCGCCATGGGTAATGAGCGTGATGTACTTGAGTCGTACCGCACCGCTCACGGCGGCCACGAGATCCTCGAGGTCGCGCCGAAGCAGCGGCTCTCCTCCCGTGAAGCACACCATCAACGGGTCGAAGAAGCGGGCGGCGTCAGCAAAGCTTCTCAGCTCGTTCGCTTTCTCCGACGCCGGCGTTTTCCAGTAGTCGCAAAAGTCGCAGCGCGCGTTGCACCGCATCGTCACCTCGAAATGGACGAGCAGCGGCTTCCGTCGCAGGTGGAGCCACGCGTACTTCGCGGCGAACAGGGGAACGTGGTATGGGGAGAATCGCGAGGACAGCATCGCTCGTCAGGGCCGCCGAATTAGGAAACCGCACATGGGTACACAAGGCCGCAGTACTGCAACGTCAAAGGCGGACACATGAATATCGCGGATGAGCACGGATTGCTCCGTGTCGGACTCGGCTCTATTCACCAGCTGACAACAAACTTTGGGAACCTCGTCTCGCTGGTGCCCTCGACGGCGGAGAAGTATCCGTGTTGTTGCCGTCGCGCACATCCGCGTTTGACGCTTCTGGCCCTGCCGTTATCGTGGCTTTCTGCGGTTTCAGAACAACCTCAAGCATTATCGCTCGCGACCCGCTCGCGGACTCATCGGAAGAGCGATTCCCTTCTCCGCCGCGGTCGCGATCGCCGCCTCATAGCCCGCGTCCGCATGACGTGCCACGCCAATCCCCGGATCGTTCGTCAGCACTCGCTGGAGCCTAACGCGCATCTCGGGCGTGCCGTCGGCGACGATGACCTGTCCGGCGTGCAGCGAGTTCCCCATGCCGACACCGCCCCCATGGTGGAACGAGACCCATGAGGCACCGCTGGCGACGTTCAGGAGGGCGTTGAGAATCGGCCAATCGGCGATGGCATCGCTCCCATCGCGCATGGCTTCGGTCTCCCGGAACGGTGAGGCAACGCTGCCGGTATCGAGGTGATCCCGGCCGATCACGATCGGCGCTGACAGGTGACCCCGCGCGACGAGATCGTTGAGTGCGACTCCGAACGCGGCGCGCTCCCCCTGCCCCAGCCAGCAAATGCGCGCTGGCAGGCCCTGGAAGTGGACCTTCTCACGGGCCAAGGCGATCCACCGGCTCAAGTGCGCATTGCTGGGAAAGAGCTCGAGCACCAGTTGATCGGTGCGCGCGAGGTCCGCCGGATCCCCGGAGAGCGCCACCCATCGGAAGGGTCCCTTCCCTTCGCAAAAGAGCGGGCGCACGTAGGCGGGCACGAACCCGGGAAAGGCGAACGCCTCGCGCTCCCCGGCGTCGAACGCCACCGTGCGAATGTTGTTGCCATAGTCGAACGTGACCGCACCGCGCCGTTGCATCTCGAGCATCGCGCGGACGTGCAGCACGATCGACGACGTGGCCCGCGCGATGTACTGCGCGGGGTCGGATCGCCGCAGATCGTTCGCCATCTCGACGCTCAGCCCGGCCGGGAGGTATCCATTCAATGTGTCGTGCGCACTGGTCTGATCGGTGAGCACGTCGGGAGTGATTCCGCGCCGAACGAGCTCGGGCAACACCTCCGCGGCGTTTCCGACCAGCCCGACAGACAGGGCCTTACGGCGGTGCCGAGCCTCGTCCAGCCAACCCAGCGCCTCCGTCAGGTCGTGGCTCCAGCGATCGATGTAGCCCGTCGCGAGTCGTTTCTCGATGCGTGCCGGATCGACCTCCACGCAGAGGATGGCCGCGCCATTCATCGTCGCCGCGAGCGGCTGCGCGCCACCCATGCCGCCAAGTCCCGCGGTCAGCACGAAGCGGCCAGCCAGGGAGCCATCGAAGTGCTGGCGCGCGACCGCCCCAAACGTCTCGTACGTGCCTTGCAGGATCCCCTGCGTTCCGATGTAGATCCACGAGCCTGCCGTCATCTGCCCATACATCATGAGGCCGGCGCGCTCGAGCTCGCGGAACTTTTCCCACGTCGCCCATCGCCCGACGAGGTTGCTGTTCGCGATGAGAACGCGCGGTGACGAGACATGAGTGCGAAACACCGCCACCGGCTTTCCGCTCTGCACGAGGAGCGTCTCGTCATTCTCGAGCGCCCGCAACGTGCGAACGATCGCATCGAACGACGGCCAGTCTCGAGCCGCTTTCCCAATGCCGCCGTACACGACGAGATCGTCGGGACGTTCCGCCACCTCGGGATCGAGGTTGTTCATCAACATCCGCAGTGCCGCCTCCTGCTGCCACCCTTTGCAGGAGATCTTGCTCCCACGCGGCGCGCGAACGACGCGAGCGCCTGTCGTCACGTCGGATTCGCCGGCGGTCAACGTCACCCGACGAGCTCCAGGACGTGCGGCGCGAAGACACCGCCCCGCACCGCGGTTGCAATCTCGGCGATGTCGGTGCTGAGGACACGGTCGCGCTCGAGTGGCGGGATGAGCTCACGCACCCGCTGATGCGCGGCGGCCACTCCGCGTCCTGGCGCGAGTGGCGCGCGGCAGTCGATTGCCTGCGCCGCACACATGAGCTCGATCGCGAGGATGTTGCCAAGGTTGTCGATCACTCGGCGAAGCTTCCACGCCGCCCCCATGGCCATCGGGACCACGTCTTCCTTGTTCCCGTCGGTCGGAATGGTGTCGACACTCGCCGGATGCGAGAGCACCTTGCACTCGCTGGCCAGCGCGGCCGCGGTCACTTGCGCCATCATGAATCCGGAGGAGACGCCAGCGTCGCTGGTCAGAAAGGGCGGTAATCCCTGATTGAGATCGGGATGCACGAGGCGATCGACGCGCCGTTCGGAGATCGTCGCAAGATTCGTCAGCGCAATCGCGAGGATGTCGAGCGCCATCGCCACAGGCTGCCCATGGAAGTTTCCCCCGCTCAGAATCGTCCCGTCCTCGAACACCAGGGGATTGTCCGTCGCGGCGTTCAACTCCGCGGTCACCATGCCGGCCGAGAACTCGAGCGCGTCGCGTGCGGCCCCGTGCACCTGGGGCATGCATCGTAAGGCATACGCGTCCTGCACCCGTGGATCGTCGTGGCGATGCGACTCTCGAATCTCGCTGTCGGCGAGCAGCTCGAGCAGCAGCGCCGCGGAACGGCGCTGACCGCGTTGGCCGCGCGCGTCGTGCAGCCGGGCGTCGAACGCCGCCGGTGTTCCGAGCAGGCCTTCCAGCGACATCGCGCCGGCAACGTGAGCGGTCGTCCAGAGACGCCGCGCGTCGTGCACCGCCAGCGCCGCCACCGCGGTATGTGCCTGCGTGCCATTGATGAGGGTAATGCCCTCCTTGGGGCCGAGTGTCACCGGCGCGAGGCGGACCGCGCGCAACACCTCGGCCGCCGGTCCACGCGCGTGATCTCGAATGAGGTCGCCTTCGCCGATCAGCGCGAGGGCGAGGTGCGCGAGTGGCGCGAGATCGCCGCTCGCGCCGACGCTTCCCTGCTCGGGAATCGGCGGGTGAACCCCCGCGTTCAGCATCCCCAGCAGCAGGTCGATGAGCTCGGGTCGCGCCCCCGAGTATCCCTTGGCGATGACGTTCGCGCGGAGGAGCATCATCGCCCGCACTTCCCGCTCGGGCAGCAACGGCCCCACACCCGCGGCGTGGCTGCGCACGAGATTGACCTGGAGCTCAGCGAGCCGTTCGGGCGGCACCGAGACCTCGGACAACTTCCCGAATCCGGTGGTGACGCCGTAGACGACCTCCCGACGCTTGACGAGATCATCGACGATGCGACGCGTCGCGCTGACGCGCGCGCGCGCCGCGTCGGCGAGCGTCACCGGGGCGCGCTCTACCGCGACACGATGGACGTCATCAATGGTGAGTGAGGCGCCATCGAGAACAACCGGGTGGGGCATGCGAACGAAAATCGGTTCGCGGGCGGGGAGATTCAAGGCCGAACTGCAAAGGTGGTCGGGGTGTCGATGTGATCGAGGTGATCGAGGGTGCGTCAGTACGGCCCCTCGATCACCTCGACCACCTCGACCACCTCTGCCCTTAGATTCCCGACACCACCCTCGTCACGACGCGCAGCTCCGGATTCCCCGGATCACTCTGGTACGCCCAATCGAAGATCATGTAGTCCGACGTCGTGTGCGTCACGCGAACGGCACCATAGTGCAGACCATCGGACAGAGTGGTCTCGACCACGTACGCGTAGCCAGCGACCGCTTCGATCGCACCAGTGCTGAACTGATCACGGGTCGGCGCGATGTCGATCGACGTGAGATCCTCGACCGGTGAGGTACTGTAGAGCGCCAGCCGCGTTCCGCTGCGCACCGGCGTGATCCACACCGAGCCGTCGGCTCGACGCTCGAGCTTGAAGTCGATGTCGGTGCGATCGCCCGGGAGAATCTGACCCATGGCGCCCGTCGACGGGAAATGGAAGCGAAATCCGCTCGCGGCCAGCGATGCTTGCGTCGCGAAGACGAGGAGGTTTCGCGAGTCGTAGCGCGGTGTATCGGCACGCGGGGTTGTCCACAGGCTCTCGTGTCCGTCGCGACTCACGGTGCTCGCCGCAAAGCATCGAGGCGCACCGTTGGTGAGCCCAGTCGCGAGGAAATCCTCGGAGACCGTCGTCCCTTCGAGTACCCACAGATCGCCCTCGCATTCGTTCGCGTCGAGGTCGTAGACCGTGGAGTACACGCGATAGTAGTCGAACATGGTCGGATCAGTCTCGCGTCCGTTCGGTGACCACGACAGCTGAATCGCACGATCGAGCGAGACCGACACGAGCGCCGCCGGCGCGGGCAAACGATTGCGCTCATCGACCGTGATCGAGTTCGATGGCCCGCTCTGATTGCCGCCTCCGTCCTCCGACACGACGTAGTATTGCAGGTGTGGGAATCCGGCGTCGTGGAACGTCGTCGACGTGGTCGCGGCACGGCGGCTCCACGAGCTGCTCGTTGAGCCGCGCGAGTAAATCGCGAAGACTTCGATGTCCGGATCACCCGGATCGGTCCAGCTCAGCAGGATCCCGTCCGGATTCTCGGGGTCGCCGCTTGGAATGAGCTGATAGGTAAGATCGGAGGGCGCCTCGAGGTCGTCAGGCCCGAGATCGCCTTCGTAGTCGGTGCACGCCGCGATTCCCATCGCGAAGAGCATCCACACAACGCTGCGTCGCATGCGTGTCTCCAGTGGTTGGCGTCCCCAGTAAATGCACCGGGCGCGCCGACTGGCACGACGCAACTAAGTCACTGATACTTAAGGACTTCCGGTAACGCCGCGCGTGGCCCTGTCCGCTCGGGGAGACAGGTTTGTGTGCATATGCGGGAACTGCGAACTGCGAACTGCGACCTGCGACCGGCGTTAACACCCCCCAGTACCCTCAGCGGTTGTTTCGCAGCTCGCAGTTCGCAGTTCGCAGTTCGCAGTTCGCTCTACGGCGCCCTATACGTCGACCTGTTGTAGTCGAATTTCAGCTCCGGCTCCGCCTTGAGCGCGATGAAAAAGCTGAATGCGAAGTTCCCGAACGGTGATCGGTTGAAGCCGAACGTCGCGCGCCAGTCGTGAAGGTCGCGCTGCAACGTCACGCTGTGATCGGCGAAGTCGCCTGTCTCGAAGTCATAGGACGTGGTCCACTGCGCGGCCCACTTCGGCGTCACGTTGAACGAAAAGCTTCCACGCATCGACGATTGCGGCGGCTGAATCACCCGCGACACCCCTTGGTTCGAGGGGAGCGAGTCGTCCGGAAGCTCGAGTAGCGCCTGCGCCTCGCAGGCGGCGCGCAAGCCCGGGTCGGGTACAGCGCGGCACCGAGCTCGAGGATCGAAGAACGTGACGTCCACGCCGCGCGGCGGGCGCTCGCGCGAGTACGAATAGCTGAGCGACGCTGACCATCCCTGCTCCGTGTTGATCCCGCGCGGGTCGCGTGCCGCGCCGAATCCTCCGGGCTGGACCGGTGGGCGATCGCCGGGAAGGCTATCAGTGGCCGGCGAGTTCGACGGGACCTCGCTGCTCGGTACCGCCTTGCCGAAGACACGCGCCAGAAACGCGAACGGATTGCGATCTCGTCCAAGGGAGAGCGACATGTCCGTGGACGTTCGGAACGGTTTGAACCGCGCCGTGTCGCTCGAGACGTCGCCCTCGAACAGGGAGTATCGCACGCCCATGTCGAAGCCAGGCAGCAAGTCGGAGGAGAGTCGATATCCGAAGTTCGACGTCTCGAATCCCGTCGAGGCTTTGCCCGTCTTCCGAGCGCGCTCGAAGTTATACGACAGCGCGTCGAAGCTCATCGAGAATACCTTGACTTTGCGAACCGCGGCCTCCGACGTATCGCCGCCGCGCCCGCGCAGCTTCGCCTCGAGATTGTGATTGAACGACAGCGTCAGCGACTGCTGCGTGATGTTGCCGAGATTGCCCACGCGTGACTGGTTTCGCGCCGCGAGGTACTCGTCACTGACCTCGCCGGCCGGCGCGTAGGTGTAGGAGAGGCTCGGAGAAATCGTGTGGCGGAAGCGCGTGACGGGACCGAATCCCGGGAACAGCCCGTAGAACGTCGGCGACATCGAGAGGCCGTAGGCGAGCCGCTTTCCCTGATACACGTACTCACCACCCGTGAGCTCGTTTCGAATCGCGAAGGGCCCATTGCTCGCGTTGAGCACACTGATCGACGGCACGAAGTTCAGCCGACCCTGAAAGATGTTCGGCAGCGAGAACTGCGTTTGCCATTCGATCTCGGTCCGGAATCCACGCGTGTAGACGCGCGGCTGCCGCGCACCGGGATCGTTCGGATCGACGATGTCCCATACGACCGGGTGGTCGTGCTCCTCGTCGGTGATGCGAACGCTGTTCGTCCAGTTGAAGTTGAAGATCCGGATCGGAGTCCGAAAATCGACGCTCGTAGTACGTCGATCGCCAATGATCCGGGCGCTATCGAGACCGCCTCCGGGCCGTGGCGTGAACCGTAGGCCCACCCGCGGATCGGTGATGGTTACGTCGAGGGACTGCCGATTCTCGAGACTGAGCTGGGGATTCCACTCCAGCCACGATGCGAGCGAGATGGCTCCACGCGGCGTCAGGGATAGCGTGGGAAGCGTGCGAGTAATCTCGTCCCGTCCCGACGATTGCGACTGCGAGCCACCGAGCGCCATGCGAAAGAGACCAAAATCGCGATCGTAGCTCAGCGAGGAGCGGATCGTCGCAAAACTCTGCTCAACGGTTACCGACCGGTCGCGCTCGAGGCTCGTGTTCGTCTGGTAGTTGAGATCCGCGCGCAACGAGCTCTTCTGCGAGAACTGCTGCGAGTGCCACAACCGGTACGAGCTTCCGCTGCGACCGTTCGTCCACGACGAATTGCTCCAGGCCAGTCCACCGCGCATCGCGCGGGAAAGCCAATTGTACTTCCACTCCGCGCGCCAATCGAGCCATCCGGGGTCGACATCGCTTCCCCGCGCACCGCTCCGCCACCCCATTTCGATCTTTCCATCCATGTAGTCGTTCATCGCCCAGTACCAGCCGAGTCCATCGATGTGCCGGCGGTACGTGGTGCTGTTGCGCACGATGTCGCTGAAGCCGAACCGGGGTGGCAACAAGCCGCTGCGTCGGCCCCGGCGAAGGTCCTGATAAATGAACGGGACCCATAAGATCGGGATGTCGTGGATGTACAGCACGGCCGGCCGCGCGATCAGCGCTCGACGGCCGATCATCTTCACTTCCCTGGATTTGAAGTGATAATGGGGCTCGGTGAGATCGCAGCTGGTGATCGTGCCACTCGTCGCGTAAAACGTACGCTCGGCGTTGGCTGTGTCGGTCGCGAACCCGGTGCGGTGGCCTTCGACGAACCAGATCTCGCCGCTCTGCACGCTCGTCGCGATGCCGGTTCCCGACCCTTGCTTCGACTGCACATCGTAGATCAAGCGCCCCGTGGCGATGAGGTCGGCCGTCTGTGACGGATCGCGCAGCACGATGGTGTCGCCGAGCGCCCGGACGATTTTCAGGGAGTCGTTGTAGCGAATGGTGTCGGCGATCAGCGTCGTCTGCTCCCTCCCGACGGCGGCATTTCCGAGAACGATGATCTCCTTCCCCTTCGCGTCGAAGATGACGCGATCGCCTTGGTACCTCGTAGCAAGATATCCCGCTCGCGCCAGGAGCTCGGCCATCACCGAATCGGGCTCCGCCCATTCCACGAGACGCGTCGTGTCGCGCGCCGAGGTGTCCCGCGCGCCGGGCACCTGACGAGGCGGTGTCGGCTGCGGCTGCTGAGCGCTGACCGGCGGAACGACCGCGGCGAGGACGAGAGCGAGGCCGCCCAGACAACGCAGCAGCCTCACGCCGTCGCCTCTCGCTCGCGCGCGTCGGCGGCGATCCGGTTTTCGCGCCGGCGATGCACCACGTACGCGAGCAGGATGCTCGCCTCGTACAGCAGGTAGATCGGCCCGGTGAGGAGCGCGAGCGACAACAGGTCGCCGCCCGGCGTAATCAGTGCGCCCGCGACCATCGAGAGGATGAATGCATAGCGGCGGAATTTTCGCAGCATGCGCGGAGTCACCAGCCCGAGCGCCGTGAGCGCGAGGATGATGATCGGCAGCTCGAACACTGCGCCGAACGCGAGTGACATGGTGATCGCGAACCCGAAATACTGAGCCGCGGTAATCATCGGCTCGAGCGACTGCGTCTCGAAGGTCAGGAGAAAGCGGAGTGTCAGCGGCAAGATCGCCTGGTAGGCGACGACCACCCCCACCGCGAACAGCAGCACCGCGCCACCGATGACCGGGATGACGACCTTCTTCTCGTGTCGGTACAGCGCCGGCGAGAGAAACGCCCACACCTGGTAGATGACGACCGGCAGCGCGAACACGAGCCCGACGCCGAACGACACCCGCATCACGATGCCGAACGACTCACCAGGGTGCGTGTAGACCAGCTTCTTCCCCTGGAGGTAGGGGAGAATCGGCGCCTGGAGAAAGCCGATGACGTCGACCCGCGTCACGAGCAGGAAGGCGACGATCATCCCGCCGAGCAGCGCCATGATCGACCAGAGAATACGCCAGCGCAGCTCCTCGAGGTGATCGAGGAACGGCATCTCTGCGCCCGACGTCTTCGGTCCCACGAGACCTCGCTATTGCATCGTGCGCAGCCGCTCGCGGGCGAGCTGCGCTTCGTCCGACCGCGGGTAGCGCCTGACGAGCTCGTTCAGCGCGGTGCGCGCCATGGCGATGTTGCCACGCTGCTGCAGGAGCAGCGCACGCTTGTACAGCGCCGTCGGTGCGCGCGGAGATTCGCTGTACCGGGCAACGACCGTCCCGTAGGCCGTATCCGCGGCGGCCAGATTCCCCTCGCCGGCGAGCGCCTCCCCGATGTAGAACTGCGCTTCGCCCGCCAACTCCGACGTCGGATACAGGCGAAGAAGCTCCTCGAATCCACGCCGCGCGCTTCCCGGACTCCCACGTCTGAGCTGATCCAGTGAGGACTGAAAGAGCTGGTTGGGACCTGGAGATCCGGCCGGTGGGCCCGAGGGTGCCGCGGCGGCCGGCATTTGTGCGCCTGGCGCAGCGGCCGAATCCCGGGGCGTCTGCGACGGCGTCATCGGTGTCGTCACCGGAGCCACGTCCTGCTGGCGTGCCTCGAGCGAGGATCGCAGCTCCTGAAGCCGGCGCTGGCTCTGGCCGGTGAGCTCCTGGATCTGCAGCAGCTGCTGGTTCATTTGAAACAGATCGCCGCGAACATCGCCCTGCAACCGCGTGACGCGGTCCGACAGCGCGCGCACGGTGTCGTTGGTCGTCCGCAGAGACGCCATCAGCTCGTCGAACCGCTGAAGCATCAGCGAGTCCTGCCGATGCCGCTCGGTGCGCAGCGTCTGCACATCCGTCTGAAGGACGCGGACATCGCTCTGCGTGGCGAAGCACGCACCGGTCGCCACGAGGGCGACCGGTGCAATGCGCCTGACGAGCGCGTTCATGGTCCGGACGGCGACCTCAACGCGTCGCCGCCAGAGGTGATCTCGAACTCATCGCGCCGGTTCTGCGCGTAGGCGCTTTCGTCGGCACCGCTCGCCGCGGGCCGCTCTTCGCCGAAGCTGATAATCTCGATCTGCGCCTCGGGGATGCCGCGCTGCGTGAGATAGCGCTTCGCCGCGGCCGCGCGCCGCTGTCCGAGGGCAAGGTTGTATTCATCCGAGCCGCGTTCGTCGGCATGGCCCGAGATGCGCAACCGCACGCCCGTATTCGCCTGGAGAATCGCGAGCTTCTGGTCGAGAGCCGAGCGGCCGGCCTCACCAATCGCGTCACTGTCGTAGTCGAAGTAGATCGGGGCCGTGAGCGCCGAGCGGACTCCCTCGACCGCTTCACGGGCGCGTCTCAACGAGTCCTCCCGGGCAGCATTCGCGCGATTGATCGAATCCTGCCGAGCGGCGGCCGCGCGGTCCGCTGCTTCGCGCCGCGCCCGTTCGGCCGCGTCGATGCTGTCCTGGTTCACCGTCGGCGACGGCGTGACGGGCGGCGGGGTGTTCCGTGGGCAGGCGCTCGCGACCGCGACGAGGCCGACGACGAGCAACGTGCGTGTGATGCGATGGTTCATGATGGTGCGCTCCGAGTTGTAGTTCGAGGCGGAAGTTATGGCGTGCGGTCGAGAACGCGAGACCACGCCGCCAATCGGGCGCCACCCGCACGCGTGAGTTGACGCGCACGCCCGGTCTCCGCGTCGAGCACGAAGAGCTGCTTCGTTCCCGTGCGACTCGACGTGAAGACGAGATGCCGGCCGTCTGGAGCCCAGGCCGGATCTTCATTGATTCCTTCACTCGTCAACTGCTTCATCCCGCGATCGCGCAGCGAGATCGTCATGATCTGGAACCGTCCTGCGACCTGAGACTGAAAGGCGACGACGCGTCCATCGGGAGACCACGCCGGGTTCGACCGATAGCTTTGGTCGCCGGCAAGGTACGTCGTGAGAAGCTCCACGTTCGCCCCATCGACGTCGGCCGTGTAGATCTCCGGATGTCCGGCGCGGCTGGACGTAAACGCCAACCGTCGCCCGTCGGGGCTGAACGACGGCGATACGTTATCACTGCCCCGACCCACCGTGATGCGACGCGGGTCACCGCCGCCCGGATAGGGTGCGGCCACGAGATCGGTGCCGCTCTCCTCGCCGAAGCCCCAGACGAGAAGCGACCCGTCCGGGGAGAATTCCGGCGTAATGTTCAAGCCGGTCCGCGGGCTCGCGACGCGCGTTCCACCGCTCTGCAGATCGCGGACGATGATCTGTGTGCCGCGCGGGCCAAATGCGCTGTAGGCGATCCATCGCCCCGACGGATGCCACGCCGGGGAGAGCGCGGTCCCCTGCTCGCTGACCGCGCGCTCACCATGTCCATCGCTGTCGACGATGTGGATTCGCCCGCCGCGCACGAACGCGACACGCGTTTGGGCCGCGCCCCGCGTTCCGGTGATCCACCGCTCGATCTCATCGGAGACCCCATGCAGTCCCATGCGCCATGCTGGGGACAGCCCCGGCGACGGCAGCGTGAAATCGCGCGCGTTGAGTATGCCGGCGGCCGCCACATCATGCACGGCGACGCGAACGCCACTCGCTGTCGCCGTTGCCTGCACGATCGCGAGCGCGCCAAGCGCCCGCCACAGCTGATAGTTCATCGTGCCGCCCTGTTGACGGGCGATGTCGGCCACCGTGCTCCCCTCGCGTCCGACGATCTCGACGCGATCGCCAAAATCCAGATCGCGTTGGAGAATCATGCGGACGCTGTCGCCGTTCGCGCCGTTCACCGGCAAGACGACGACGCCGGGGCGCGTCCCGGGCTGGTAGGTGAGACCGATGCGCACACCGCGCGCGGTCGTATCCTGCGCGACGAGAGGCGTGGTGAAGGCGAACACGGCCAGGGCCGCGAAACCGAGATGCAGGCGAGGAATCAACGCAGTACCCGTGGATCGAAGCTGAAGATGACCGGCAGCACATCGTCGGCAAATCCGTCTGGCAGCGGGCCGAACGCGCCGGCGCGTGCCGCCGCTTCAATGGCTCCCATCGCCTCCTGATCGAACTCGAAGTTGCCGGAACGTGTGCTGATGCGAATGTCGGCGACCGAGCCGTCGCGACGGAGGAGGAACGTCACTTCGGCGCTCAACGCTCCGCGTCGCGGGGGATCGAACCGCTGCGCGATCTGCCGAACGATGTTCTGGAGATACGCCGGATAGGGGAATTCGATCCCTTCGGTACGCACCGTGGCGACGTCCGTGCCACGATCGCCTGTTGCACCGCCTCCGGCGGGCTGCGCCGGAGCTGTCTGATCGGGCGGCTTCGTGGGAGCCGGCGTTGGCGTGGCGGGCGCCGGCGGAGTTCGGGTCCGCGGGGGCGGTCGCTGCGTGGGCGGCGCGGGCATCTCCTCCGGCTGGCGCTCCGCCCTCGGCGGGGTTGGTGCGGGCCGTTCCGGCTGCGCGGTCGGCTGGGGCGTGACGATTCCGGGTTGGCGCGGACCGGCGGGCGCCGCGATGAGATCCACGCGATAGATCGGCGGAAGCGCGGGCGCACTGTCGGGTCGAGTGAGCACCAGCGGCACCGCGACCGCGAGATGCAACAGGAGCGACACGCCAAGCGTGGGAGCCAGGCGTGCGCGCTCGCGCACGCGTCGGCGCGGCACTACCGCACGTCCTCGGGCTCCGCCACCAGACCGACGTCACCGACGCCCGCGGCCCGCATCACGGCGAGAACCTGCACCACGGTGCCATACGGCACCCCCTGGTCCGCGCGAAGGTAGACACCGTCGCGCGCGCGCTGTGACGCGAGCGCTCGGAAGCTGGCGCGGAATTCGGGATAGGTCAGTTGTGTCTGATCCACGAAGATCTCCCCCCGGCGGTTCACCGTGACGACGAGTCCCTGCCTGGGCTCGAGCGGGCGAGCTTCGGCGCGCGGGAGTGCGACGTCAACACCGCCCTGCATGATAGGCGCCGTGATCATGAAGATGACCATGAGCAGCATCATGACGTCGATCAGCGAAACGACGTTGATCTCACCGTTGAGCGGCATCCGTGAGCGCCCACGTCTCATGCCTCAAGCACCTCGTGGTTGATCCGAACTGCGGACTACGAACTGCTGCGACCTGCGAACTGCGGACTGCGAGCTGCTGCGACCTGCGAGCTGCGAGCTGCGAACGGACGTGCATTGTTCGCAGTTCGCATGTCGCAGCAGTTCGTAGTTCTCAAATCCTCCCCTCGCGCACCATCATCGCAATGATCTCCGTCCCAAATCCCTCGAGCTCGCTCTCCAGCCGATTGAGCTTGCTCGCGAAGATGTTGTACCCGAAGACCGCCGGAATGGCCACCGCCAGCGCGGCGGCGGTCGCGATGAGCGCTTCGGCGACACCGGGCGCCACGGCGCTGATGTTGCCGGACCCTTTCGTCGCAATGCCGATGAAGGCGTCGATCACGCCGAGTACCGTGCCGAGAAGTCCGATCAGCGGACTCACCGAACCGATGGTGGCGAGCCAGGGAAGGAAGTGCCCCATGCGATCGCGCTCGTCGGTCGTTTCCGCATCCAGCACCAGCCGGAGCGCTTCGACCTGTGACCCACTCAACGGGTCGTGCGCTTCGGTCGAGCGCAGTGCGCCGGGCTTCATCTCGGCAAAGAAATTCACGGCGCGCGTGAAGATGCGCGTGAAGGGACTCGGCGGACTGCGTCGCGCGACCGCGCTCGCATCCTCGAGCGAGGCGGCACGCTCGAAGTCGCGCATGAAGGTGTGGCCTGCGTCGAGCACGCGCCGAAACTCGCGCCACTTGAGCAGCATGATCGCCCAGCTGATCAACGACAGAACGACGAGAACCAGGAGCACGATCTGCGTCATGATCGTGGCGTGCGTGATCATTTCCCACGGCGATGTCGGAATGGCCTCCGACACCTGAGCGAACAGCGCCCGGCCGATCACGTGCGCGCCCCCGCGCGGCGTGCTGCAAAGTAGCGATAGGTCTCGGTCAGGCCGTCGCGCAGCGACATCTTCGGCTGCCAGCCCAGCACCCGTTGCGCTTTCCGCACGTCGACTGCCGAGCGCTTCTGCTCGCCCGGCCGCTCCGGTGCATGCTTGGCCTCGACGTCTGCGCCCGCGATCTCGCGGAGCACGCGCGCCAGCTCCACGACGTCGGTTTCAACCGACGTCCCAACGTTGAAGGCGCGCGCGTCGAGCGCCCCGATCGCGGGCAGCGGACGCGTCGCGGCGAGTAGATTCGCCCGTGCGACATCGCCGACGTACACGTAGTCGCGCGTCTGCTTGCCGTCGCCGAAAATCGTCAGCGGGGTGCCATCGAGCAGGCGATTGCAGAAGATCGCCACGACCCCCGCTTCCCCGTGCGGGTCCTGCCGCGGCCCGTACACGTTGGAATACCTGAGTGCCACCGCTTCGAGTCCGTGGACCCGCGCGTAATAGCCCATGTAATACTCGACGCTGAGCTTCGCCGTCCCGTACGGCGACTGCGGATCCTTCGGCGCCTCCTCCGACGTCGGCGGTGCGACGAGATCGCCATAGACGGCGCCGCCCGTCGACGAAAACACGAATCGCGTGGAGCGCTTGCCGCTCTGCCGTACTGCCTCGAGCAGGTTCAGCGTTCCACCGATGTTGACGCGCGAATCGTACGCGGGGTCCGCGACGCTCTTGCGAACGTCGATCTGGGCCGCGAGATGGCAGATCACGTCGAATCCGGATTCCTGCACGAGGCGCGACGCGCGCTCGTCGGTGATGTCCATCTCGTGAAACGTCGCCGTCTTGGGAACCTGGTCGCGATTTCCACTCACCAGGTTGTCGATGACCGTGACGTCGAAGCCATTGGCGAGGAGTAGGTCAGAGACGTGGGAACCGATGAACCCGGCACCGCCCGTCACGAGGGCACGGCCGCTCATCGGTCGGTCTCGACACTGGTGTCATCCGCCTTCCGCTCATCCTCGAGCGCGAAGAGGTACCGCACGGCATCGACGATGCCCAATCCACGTCCGTTCGCTGCCGCGGCGCGCAGGCGCACCGACGGCTCGTGCATGAACTTGTTCATGAGCGCTCGTGAAAAGTGTTCGATCGTCTCGCGATCCGAGTCCGGCAGGTGCTCCAGCCGGCGGAGGAGTCGCGCCACCTCGCGGTCGCGGACGTCGTCCATCCGCGCTCGAAACTCGGTGAGGACGGGAACGGCGGCCAGGCCAGCGAGCCACGACCAGTACGACTCCACCTCCTCCTCGATGAGCCGTTCCGCGCTCGGAACCTCTCCGCGCCGATGATCGACGGTCGCCGCGACGAGCTGCCGGAGGTCGTCCAGGTCGTACAGATACACGTTCTCCAACGTACCAACGGCCGGGTCGACATCCCGCGGAAGCGAGATGTCCAGAATGCACAGGGGACGGTCGCCGCGCGCTGCGAGCGTAGGAGCGATGTGCGATGATGTCACCACCGCGTGCGGCGCGGCCGTGGAGCACAGCATGACGTCGACGTCCGCCAGCCGGGCCCAGCACTCGTCGTAGTGCATCGCGGTCGCGCCATGCCGCGCGGCCATCTCCGTGGCGCGCTCGTACGTGCGGTTCGCCACGATCGCCGTGCGCACCCCCTGAGCGACGAGACACTCGAGCGCCAGCTCGGCCATTTCTCCAGCGCCGAGGATCATCGCGCGCCGGCCCTGCAGAGAGCCGAAGATCTTCTTCGCGAGCTGTACCGCCGCCGAGCTCACCGACGCGGCTCCATGTCCGATCGCGGTCTCCGAGCGTATGCGTCCCGCGACGAGAAGCGCCGACTGAAAGAGCCGATTGAGCGCCGCCGACGAGTGTGCGCGTCCGATCTGCCACGCGTCACGAACCTGCCCCTGAATCTGCGTCTCGCCGAGGATCATGGAATCGAGCCCGGCGGCGACGCGGAAGAGGTGCTTGACGACTTCACGCTCACGCCGGACGTAACCGTACGGCGAGGCGTCGCGGCCCAGCCGCTGCGACAGTGCCGTCCAGGCGCCGGCGGTGGCGTCGCGCTCGCCCTCGACGAGATAGATCTCGGTCCGATTGCACGTCGAGAGAAGAACCCCCTCACGAGCACCCGTCGCGTCACGCACGGCGGCCAGCGTCAGTGGAATCTCGTGCGGCGCGTGCGCAAGGCGCTCGCGTACGTCGATGTCCGCGGTCGCGTGGCTCACCCCGACGAGCGTCAGTGCCATGCGTCCACCTCGGCGGTCAACTCGCCCGACTCGACGCGTGTGCAGAAGCGCTCGTCGAGAAACGTCCGCATCGCCTGCTCCCACTTCGCGGCTCCGCCAGTGTCGAGAAGCCGGCGACGCATCGCACGCACTGCATCGATCGCGGTGGCGTACCGTCCGTCGAATCGCTCGGCGATGGCATCACGAATGCGCGCCGCGGCGCGCGGGACGCCGCCGGCGGACACACCAATTACGACGTCACCCGCGCAATGTGCGGCCATCCCACTGAAACTTCCCTCGCTTGGCAGATCGGCAACGCTGACGAGCCGATGATGCCCTCGCGCGATGCGGGCGATCCGCGAGTTCGTCGTCCGCTCGTCGGTGGCCGCGAAAACGAGCGTGACATCGCGAACGTCCTCGTCCTGAAATCGCCGGTGTTCGATCGTCAGGTTTTTCTCTCGTTCGCCCAGCGCCAGAAGCTCCTCGGTGACCGACGGCGCCACGACGAGAACGCGCGCGCCGGCAGCGAGTAGACCACGCACCTTTCGCGACGCGACGCTCCCGCCGCCGACGACGAGCGCAGTGATCGCCGTGCCTTCGAGAAGGACCGGGTAGCCGCTCACAGGAAGCCCCCGTCCGCGGCACCGGTCACTCGCAGCGCCACGTAAAGAAGAACGACCGCAGCGAACGACGTAGCCGTGACGACCGCCGCACGACGAGCCTGCCATCCGCCGATGGCGCGACCGAGCGCGATGACGCTCAGCGCGGCCCACGCCGCCATTCCCCACAGAATCTGCGGCAGATTCACGGTCCGGAATTCCACGGAGTACGCGACCGCGATCGCGACGCCGAGCGTCAACGCCGCGCCGCCGGCCAGACACGCGAGGTGGTTCACCCGATCGAGCGTGTCCAGCGGTGGAAAGAAGCGGAAGATGGCTCCGAAGCGACGCGCCTTCAGCTCGCGCCGCTCGACCATGTACATGACGCCGGCGGCGGCTCCGGTGGCGAAGCTCGCGATGCCGAGGAAGCTGAGCGCGACGTGTGCCGCGAGCCAAGCGCCCTGTACGCCGCTCGCCATCGATACCGGCGAAAGCCCCGCGATATTCGCGACCGCGGCGAGTGCGGCCGAGAGCGGGGCCGCCACGAGCGAAAGGCTCACTTCACGCGCGATCAGCTCGACGCCGAGCAACATGACGGCGACGAGGAGCGCAGCCAGCGAGAGCGCCGGTCCGAGGCCGGACACGGGGGCCTGGCCGTGGGTCCGCACGAAATCGAGAAGCCCCACGAGATGCGCCGCGACACCGAGGCCGAGCAGCGTCGTCACACCGCGAACCGGCGCGGGGACCGGACGCGCGAACGGCGCCGCAGCGAGTGCCGCGGCGCCGAGGTACAGGGTGATGGCGAAGGAATGGGCGATCGCGATCATGCGTCGCCCAATCTACACCATCGCTGCTGCTAGGGCATCTTCGCCGTCAAGCGTGCTTCCATGCCCTCGCGGACCTTGGGCTGCACCTGATCGACGATCATCACGGTGGCGCCGCGCTCCGTCACGCGTACGACCTGCGCGAGTGCGACGGGCTGCTCCGGCAGTCTCACCCCGCGATCGAGATCCACACGCCCCTGCATCAGCGTAAACTGATCGCCCAGGCTGACACCGTCCTTACGGCTGGCATCGATGAGGAGGTAGTGCTGGATCGAGGGCAGTACCGCCTTGCTTGCGACCCAGATCACACGACCGCGAACGCCGAGGTCCACCGGGGCGGGCCGGGCGTCCGTAGGCAGCTGGATACGCTCGAGCGGAATGAAGCGGTTGCCGATCTTGACCTCACCGAACATGCGCTCGATGCGAACGAGCGTCGCTTCGTCTGTACCGGGCTTCTCGACGATGAGAATTCCCGTGGGCACGACGATCTGTCCCTGGGGCATCGCGGGACCGAGCTCGTACGACAGGTACCGTTCCCCCACGGTCGCGCTGACGTCGCGCGGCAGCGTGACATAGATGCGGTCCTGCGGAGAGAGGCGGATGGGATAGGAGGCCTGCCCGATCCCCGGGAGCTCGGAGGTCGCGACGATGCGGCCGTGCTGCTCGGGCCCGCCGTTGCGATCCATCCAGGGTGCAGCGATGAACTCGCCTTCACGAACCGCGGCGCGCTCGAGGTCGTCCGGGCTCGCGACGCGTCGGTTTGCCGTCAGCTGTCTTGGGCCGTATTTCGGGCCTGTCTGTGCGCGGGCGAAAATCGTCGGCCCCACGGGGCGCTGATCCTCGACCCCCTGCTCCACCGGAAGCGGCTGGTCGGCCGCGACGGTCAGCTCACCCGGACCGGGGATCTGGAGCACCTCGCCGGGATAGATCCAGTGCGGATCCTCCACGACGTCGGTGTTGATCCGGTAGATCTCTGGCCACAGGAAGGGGTCGGTGAGATAGGCTCCGGCCAGATCCCACAGCGTGTCCCCTGTCTTGACGACGTGCGTGCGCCGCTCCGTCGCCTCTTGCGCGAGAGCGATCGCGGGCACCACGAGCGCGAGCACCACCGCTCGCGTTAGGCGGAGCGGGTGAAGGGCTGGGCGCCGCTTCACCGGCGCGCTGCGTTCAAGACGCGGCATCGAACGTTCCCCAGAGTGGCAAGAGAAAAGGCGTTCGCGGCGCGATCGGTCTTTTCGCCCCACGAACCCGGTGATTCTGTCCACAGTGGAGACGCGGGACGACGGGGGGACGTAACTGCAAGTGCGAGCTGCGAACTGCGAGCTGCGAACTGCGACCTGCGACCTGCGACCTGCGACCTGAACGGCGAGAGTAGCATCCCGAGGGCTTTAGGTCGCAGTTCGCAGTTCGCAGCTGCTCTCTAGAACGGTAAATCGTCGTCCTCTTCCTCGAGCGCTCCGCGGAAATCCTCGAAGTCGCCCCCCGCGGCACCGGCCGCGCCCTTTGCCGCAGCGGCCGGGCGTCTGCTCGATCCTTCGGCGCCGTCGGCATCCGCGCCGCCACTGCGACCGCTCAGCATGATCAGCTCGCGCACGTTGATCTCCGTGCTATAGCGCGTCTGACCCTCCTTGTCCTGCCACTGCCGGTACTCGATGCGCCCCTCGACGTAGACCTTGTCGCCCTTTTTCAGGTAGCGCTCGACGATGTCGGCCAGCGTGGACGCTTTCGAGTTCCATACCACGCAGCGGTGCCACTCCGTCTTTTCCTGCTTCTCTCCCGACGCAGAGTTCCACGAACGGCTGGTAGCGAGTGAGAACGTCGCCACCCGGTTGCCTCCCGACGTCGAGCGGACCTCGGGGTCTGCCCCGAGATTGCCGATCAACGTCACCTTGTTCAGGCTTCGACTCACGATTCCTCCTGGCGATGGCCCGTTGTTTCGTCGCTCACGATAACGACCAGGTCGGGAGCGCGCGGGACCGAATCTTCCCGCGCATCCCGATTCCGTTGCACTCGGTTTTTTGTCACAGCTCCAGCCGTAGCACGATCGCGTCTTCGACCGGTTTGCGGTAGTACCGCGGGCGCCGCGCGATCGGGGCGAATCCCATCGACGCGTACAGCGCGCGCGCAACCACGTTCGATTCGCGGACCTCGAGGAATAGGCGCGCCATCCGTGACGCTCGCGCCTCGGCGATGATGGTCTCGAGGAGAGCGCGGGCGATACCGCGGCGGCGGGCCGTTGGCACCACGGCGACGTTCGCGATTTCCCCTTCGTCGAGCACGAACCACGCAATCAGATAACCCACGACGGCGCCGTCGGCCGAGTGGGCGACGTGGAATCGGGCGTGGCGCTCCTTCAGAGCGGCCTCGAATGCCTGGCGCGTCCACGGATCGGCGAAGGCGACGAGCTCCAGCTCCGACACGCCGTCTATGTCGGCGCGCGTAGCCGGCGCGATCGCGATTGAACCTTCTTTCGAACCGTCCTGAACTCGTTGCGCGCTCACCATACACCCCCGGTTACCGCGACCGCGCATCCAGCACTCGGCCGTGAACGGCCTGCCAGCGCACTTGGGCCTCCGCGAGCCGGCCGTAGTCCGGCTCCCAGGACGCCAGCTCGACGGGCGCCTGAAGCGATCGGTACGCACCGAGGCGCGCGATGCCCCGCGCGTGGGGCGCTGCCTCGAGATCCCGACCCTTGCCGGCGGTTCGAGCCCCCATCGAACGTGCAAACGCGACAACCTCCTCATCCCGTACTACGCGCACCTCGGAGGCCTCGCTGATTTCCCCGCCCGGCCTGATGTCGAATGCCTGGGTAAAGGACTCCCCGCGCATTGCGTCGAGCACAGCGATCCACCGTCCCTCCGGCGGTCCGCCCTCGACTCCGCCAATCAGAAGCGCAAGCGACGATACGGCGAACAGTGGCCTTCCCGACGCGACCGCCAAACCCTTCGCAATCGAGGCCGCGATGCGAAGGCTCGTAAAGCTGCCGGGGCCGGCCCCGCAGACGATCCTGTCGATGAGCGCCAGGCCGCCCTCACCGAGCGCGTCGGCGACGGCGGGCATCAATCGTTCATGCCGGGGGTCGCGCATGGCGACCGTGCGTTCCCGAACGATCGTCTTGCCGTCCAGGATCGCGACACTCGCGGCGTACGTCGAGGCGTCGAGCGCCAGGATGCGCTCGCTCATCCCGCGAGCAGCAACCGCTTGGTCGCCTCGCTGGGGTGATGCTCGAGCTCAATGTGCAGCGCATTCGCCGGCAGATTGTCTTCGGCTCGCTCCGGCCACTCGATCAACACCAGCGCATCATCGCGCAGCACGTCATCCCAACCGAGATTCACGAGCTCGCGCGCGGAGTCGAGACGATAAAGATCGATGTGGTACACGGGAAACCGCGCCCCGTCGTATCGCTGCACCAGCGCGAACGTCGGAGATGTCACGAAATCACGCACGCCCGCACCCTGGCAGATCGCCTGTGCAAGCGTCGTTTTCCCCGCGCCGAGCTCCCCGGAAATCGCGATGGCGAGCGGTGCGGTGGCGGCGCGGCCAAGCGCCTCGCCCCACGACCGCAATTCCGGCTCCGTTACGGCGACCTTTCCCGACGCCGCCAGCGGCGGAATGACATGGTGATGGAAGTGCACGATGTCGCGGGGCTAGACGGCGCGCGCGTCGCCGTCGATGACGAGTGTCACGGTCAGCGCCGCGCCTTGATGCGCTCGAGGCCGCCCGACCGTCCACGACTGCTCGTATCGCGCTTCGCGCGCAGCTCGAATACCTGATCGCGGAGGCGCGCGGCTGCTTCGAAATCGAGGTTCGCCGCGGCTTCCTTCATTTCCTTCTCGAGAACCTCGATGAGCGCTTCCGTATCCATCTCGCTCGCATAGGTCGCGGCGGGCTCCGCCACTCGACGCGTGTCCTCGCGTTCCGGCGTCCGCGCGTCGGCAACGCGCGTGCTGAAGCGCACCTGGTCGACGCTCTTCGCCACGGTGCGCGGCGTAATCCCATGCTCGCGATTGAAGGCGACCTGGATGTCGCGACGGCGCTGGGTCTCCTCGATGCAGCGCTGCATCGAGCCAGTCATGCGGTCGGCGTAGAAGATCGCCGTGCCGGAAATGTGTCGGGCGGCGCGTCCCACCGTCTGAATGAGCGACCGGTCGCTGCGGAGGAACCCCTCCTGGTCGGCATCCAGGATCGCCACCAGCGAGACTTCGGGGAGATCGAGCCCTTCGCGAAGCAGGTTGATTCCGACCAGCACGTCGAATTCGCCTAACCGTAGACCGCGGATGATCTCCATCCGCTCGATCGCGTCGATGTCGGAGTGCATGTACCGCACGCGCACGCCCATCTGCTGCAGGTAGTCGGTCAGATCCTCCGCCATCCGCTTGGTGAGCGTGGTGACGAGAACCCGCTCGCCCCGCCGCTCCCGAATGCGGATCTCGTTGAGCAGATCATCAACCTGCCCACGCACCGGGCGCACTTCGATTTCAGGATCGACGAGGCCGGTCGGCCGAATGATCTGCTCGACGACCACGCCTTCCGACAGCTGGAGCTCGAGGTCCGCCGGAGTCGCCGAGACGAAGATCGCGCGCGGCGTCAGCGTGAGAAACTCATCGAACATCAACGGGCGATTGTCCAGCGCGCTCGGTAACCGAAAGCCATGCTCGACCAGCGTGAGCTTGCGAGCCCGGTCGCCGTTGAACATGCCGCCAATCTGCGGCAATGAGACGTGCGACTCATCGACGACGACGAGAAAATCCTCCGGGAAATAATCGAACAGGACCGCCGGGCGCTCGCCGACCTGACGCTGCGAGAGGTGACGCGCATAGTTCTCGATCCCGGCGCAGGTTCCGACCTCGAGCATCATCTCGATGTCGAAGTTGGTGCGCGACTCGAGCCGCTGCGCCTCGAGCAGCTTGCCCTGGCTTCGTAGCTCCGCGAGACGGGCGCTGAGCTCCGCCCGAATGGCGCCGACGGCACGCTCCAGCGTCGGTCGAGCGGTCACGAAGTGCTTGGCCGGGTAGATCGCGGCCTTGTCGAGCACCGCGATCGTTTCCCCGGTGAGCACGTTGATCTTGGAGATGCGCTCGATCTCGTCGCCCCACATCTCGATGCGAACACCCTGCTCCTCGTAGGCCGGGAGGATCTCCACGGTATCACCTCGAACGCGGAACGTTCCGCGATCGAAGCTGACGTCGTTCCGGTTGTAGAGGATGCGCACCAGCGAGCGAAGAATCTCGTCGCGAGCGATGTGCTGTCCTCGCTCGAGCGTGACGCACGTTTCGCGATACGTCACCGGGTCGCCCAACCCATAGATCGCCGACACCGTCGCGACGATGATGACGTCCTCACGCTCCATGAGGCTCGACGTCGCCCGCAACCGCAGCCGGTCGATGTCCTCGTTGATCGATGCGTCCTTCTCGATGTACGTGTCCGTGGAGGGGACGTACGCCTCGGGCTGGTAGTAGTCGTAGTACGAGATGAAGTACTCGACGGCGTTGTGCGGGAAGAAGCTCTTGAGCTCCCCATAGAGCTGGGCCGCGAGCGTCTTGTTATGCGACAGGACCAGCGTTGGCCGCCCGTGGGCCTTGATGACGTTCGCAATCGTCATCGTCTTCCCCGATCCGGTGACGCCGAGCAGCGTTTGGAAGCGGTCCCGGCGGGCGAGCCCCGCCGTCAGCTCCGCGATGGCGCGCGGCTGGTCTCCGGCTGGGGCAAACGGGGCCTGGAAGTCGAAGGAAGCCATGGGAGTGCAATATAGTGTATCGGTGTCTCTTCGGGAGCGGAACGGCGCTGGAAAAGCGCTGAAGGCGCTGGAAAGCGCTGAAGGCGCTGGAAAAGCGCTGAAGACCCACAGCGCCTCAGCGCCCTCAGCGCCCTCAGCGCCCTCAGCGCCCTTAGCGCCTCTAGCGCCTCTAGCGCCTCTAGCGCCTTCAGCGCCTTCAGCTACTCCGCCATCACCCGCTCCCTCCGCGCGACATCCGTCACTCCCTTCACGCGGCGGATCGCCTTCACGATTTTCTGCAGGTGGGAGAGGTTCTCGACCTCCACCAGCACGGAGCCGAAGACGCCTCCATCCCCGCTCCGCATCTCCATGCTCTTGATGTTCGTCCCCGTCTCCGTGACGGCCGCTGCGAGGTCCGCATACAGGCCACGGCGATCGGTCGCCTCGATACCCAGGCGGACGACAAAGAGCTCCCCCTCCATCTCCTGCCAGTCGATCTCGAGTCGACGTTCCGGCTCCGCCGAGAGGAGCAGAAGGTTGGGGCAGTCGGCGCGATGGATGCTGACTCCCCGCCCCCGCGTGACATACCCGACGACCGGATCGCCAGGCACCGGCTGGCAGCACTGGGAGTAGCGGATCATCAGCCCATCGACGCCCTGAATCCGCACGCCGCGCGTCGTGCCGCGCATCCGGTCGACGAGACGCTCGAACGCGCTCGCTGCCTTGGCCGGCTGGTCGGCCGTTTCATTCGCCTCGGGATACAGCAGCTTGAACACCTGCGAGACGTGCACATCCCCCTGGCCGATCGAGGCGATCAGGTGTCGCACGTCGGAGAGCGACAGCTGCTTCGCCACGGCGAGAAGCTTGTCGTCGTCCGGCCGTTCGAGGCGCCGGCGCTTCACTTCGCGATCCAGAATGTCGCGGCCGAGCTTGGCCGAAGTGGCCTGCTCCTCGTTGCGAATCCATTGACGGATCTTGTGACGGGCGCGCCCGGTGCGCACGTGCGCCAGCCAGTCGCGACTCGGCCGCGCTGACGACGACGTGAGAATCTCCACCTGATCCGAATTGCGAAGCTGTCGAGAGAGCGGAGCGATCTTGCCGTTTACCTTCGCGCCCTGGCAGCGCACGCCGACCTCGGTGTGCACGGCGAAGGCGAAATCGATCGGGGTTGCGCCTTTGGGCAGCTGGATGACGTCGCCGGTCGGGGTAAAGACGAAGATCTCGTCCTGATAGAGGTCGAGCTTCAGGAACTCGAGGAACTCGTCAGGCGTCTTTGCATCGAGCTGCATCGCGAGAATCTCACGAAACCATCCCAGCTTCTCGTCGAGCTCGTCGCGCGTCTTCGCGGTCTCCTTGTACAGCCAGTGCGCCGCGATCCCGAACTCGGCCGTGCGATGCATGTCGCGCGTACGGATCTGGATCTCGAAGAGCTGCTTCCCAGGGCCGAAGATCGTCGTGTGCAGGGACTGATACCCGTTCGATTTCGGCTGCGCGATGTAATCCTTGATGCGCTCCTGTAGCGGCGTCCACCCCTCGTGGATGAGCCCGAGCGCGTGATAGCACTCCGGAACGGTGTTGACGAGGACGCGAATCGCCATGAGGTCGTAGATCTCCTCGTACGGCTTTTCGCGCTGCTTCATCTTCTTGAAGATCGACCAGAGATGCTTGGGCCGGCCCGTCACCTCGGCGTGCACGAGCCCCGCGTCACGCAGCACGCGCTCGATCGGGTCTCGCATCTGCGCGATCAGTCCTTCGCGCTCGGCGCGCTTCGCCGCGACGAGCCGCGCCAGGCTCTTGTATCCCTCGGTCTCGAGGTGCTTGAACGACAGATCCTCGAGCTCCCAGCGCAGCTTCGCCATTCCGAAGCGATGCGCGAGCGGCGCGTAGAGATCCATGGTTTCCTGCGCGATGCGGCGGCGCTTCTCGTCCGGGAGGTAATCCAGCGTCCGCATGTTGTGCAGGCGATCGGCGAGCTTGATGAGGATGACGCGCGCATCCTTGGCGATCGACAGCAGCAGCTTTCGATAGTTTTCGACCTGGCGTTCCTGCGTCGACCGGAACGTGATGTTGCCGATCTTCGTCACGCCATCGACAATGGCGGCGATCTCGCTGCCGAACTCGCGCTCGATCTCCTCGACGCTGACCCCGGTGTCCTCGATCACATCGTGAATGAGGCCGCTCGCCACCGTCACCGAATCGAGGTGCAGCTCGGCGAGAATCTTCGCGACCTCCACACAGTGCGAGACGTAGGCGTCGCCTGACGAGCGCTTCTGTCCCGCGTGCGCGCGATCGGAGAATCGGTACGCGCGCGCGAGGAGGTCGACGTCGAGCCGCTCCATGGCGGCCGCGTCCTCGATCGCCCATCCGGGAATCACCGTGCCCAGTGCCGTGGTCGCCATTACAGCAGTCCCGCCTCCGCGAAGCTCACGTATCGTCCGCGCCCCACGATCACGTGGTCGTGAACCGGTATATCCAGTAACCGTCCGGCGGCCACGAGCTGTTCCGTGACCAGCCGGTCGTCCGCCGATGGCGTCGGGTCGCCGCTCGGGTGATTGTGTACGAGGATGACGGCGGCGGCCCGCTCCGCGATCGCTTCTCGAAACACCTCACGCGGGTGGACGAGCGACGAATTGAGGATTCCCCGAGTGACGGTCACATCTCGCTCCAGCCGGTGTTGCGCATCGAGGATCGCCACGTGAAACTCCTCGACCGGGAGATCCTCGAGTCGTGGCGCGAACGCCGCGTACACTTCCCGAGGCGACCGAAGAGGATCTCCTTCCTCGCGGGCCTCCAGCACCATACGGCGGCCCAGCTCGAGCGCCGCATGAATGGTGATTGCACGTACGGACCCCACGCCGGAGTACGCGGTGAGCGCGGCCATTGGCTGCGCCGCCAGCCGTCGCAGCGAGCCGTCGGCGCGAACGAGGATGTCCTGACCGACCGTGAGGGCCGAACGCCCTCCGCACCCGCTCCCCACCAGAATGGCAAGCAGCTCGGCGGAGCTGAGAGCGGTTGCGCCCAGCGCCTTGAGCCGTTCCCGCGGCCGCTCCGACCGAGGTAGCTCTCGAATACTTAACGATTTGGGGGACGGTTGGCCAGCCATTGGGGCTCGTAGTTTAGAGCGCCTATGCTGTCCCACACTCCCTCGAAGCGCATCATCCGCAATCGGCGGGGCGGGCCTTCTTGTTTACCGGGGACGGCAAAGATGACAGAATTCAGAATCCAGGAACGACAACGGGGAGCCTCCGGATGGCTCCCCGTCACTTTGCCTGAATTCTGTCATCTTTGCCGTGTCGCCTAAGTCGCGCCGTGGCATTTCTTGTACTTCTTCCCCGACCCGCACGGACACGGGTCGTTGCGTCCCACGTTTGCCCAGGCGTCCTTGTCAGCGGACCCGGCCGGGCCGCCCACGCGGCCCATGGCCGTGGCTTTCGGCTCCAGGGAGCGCAGCTTTCCCGCCCCCACGATGGTCGGGTCCTTCCGAACCGTGGTGGGTTCCGTCGACGGGGATTCCGACGGTCCAATGTCGACGACCTCGGCGCCATCTGTGCCGGCACCATTCCCGGCGGGCTCCGGCTCCACCACATCCTCGAGGATGCCGAGCGCGTTGAACTGCTTCTTCGGCTTCTGGGGCTCCGCGGCAGGCTTGCGCTCGGGGCCGCCATCGAACTGTAGCTGCACCTTCAGGAAATGATCCGCGAACGTGTTGTGGACGTCGTGCATGAGGTCCACGAACATCGTGTACGCCTCCTGCTTGTACTCGACCAGCGGATCCTTCTGCCCCCACCCGCGATACCCGATCGCGGCGCGCAGCTGGTCCAGATCGTACAGGTGGTCCTTCCACTTCTGATCGATGACGTTGAGCGTCACCAGCGACAGGACCTGACCCGAGAAATCGCCCAACGTCCGCAGCTTCGAGTCGAACGCCGCACGCGCCGCCGCCACGGCCATCCCCTGCAGATCGGCCACGTCGGACGACGGCGGCTCTTTCACGTCGAACTCGGGCACCGCGACCAGGTAGTGCATGAGCAGCTCCTGGCGCAACAGCCCAATATCCCACTCGGCCGGCTCGTCGAACTCCGCCAACGTCATCTCGACGCGTCGTGACACCGCCTTCTCGACCATCTTCAGCGCTTCGCCTTTGAGCTCCTCACCGCCCTCGAGGGCGAAGGATCGCAGCGAGTAGATGACCTCGCGCTGTTGATTCATCACGTCGTCGTAGTCGAGCAGGCGCTTGCGCGACTGGAAGTTCTGGAGCTCGACGCGCTTCTGGGCCTGGGAGATCGAGCGCGTGATCAGCGGGTGCATCAGCACCTCGCCTTCCTGCGCACCAAGCCGGTCCATCAGCCTCGCGATGCGCTCGGATCCGAAGAGACGCATCAGATCGTCTTCGAGCGACAGGAAGAACTGCGACGCTCCCGGATCACCTTGACGTCCCGAGCGTCCGCGCAGCTGGCGATCGATACGCCGCGATTCGTGCCGCTCCGACCCGATGATGTGGAGGCCGCCGACTTCGGTAACCTCGACCTCCTTGCCATCGGCGTCCTTCACCGTCGACGCCTTTGCCTCGGTAACGCCTGGGCCGAGCTTAATGTCCGTGCCTCGGCCGGCCATGTTCGTCGCGATCGTGACCGCGTTCGGCTGACCCGCGCCGGCGACGATCTCCGCCTCACGCTGGTGGTATTTCGCGTTCAGGACGTTGTGCGTGATGCCCGCCCGCTTGAACATGCGCGAGAGCGTCTCCGACACCTCGACGCTGACTGTTCCAACGAGGACCGGGAAGCCGAGCGAGTGGAGGCGCTGCACCTCCTCGAGGATCGCGTTGTATTTCTCGCGCCGCGTCTTGTAGACCAGATCGTTGCGGTCGTCGCGAATCATCGGCTTGTTCGTCGGCACCACGGCGACGTCGAGCTTGTAAATCTGGAAGAACTCCTGCTCCTCCGTCTCCGCCGTGCCGGTCATACCGGCCAGCTTCTCGTACATGCGGAAGTAGTTCTGGATCGTGATCGTGGCGAGCGTCTGCGTCTCGCCCTTCACCTGAACCCCTTCCTTCGCTTCAACCGCCTGGTGCAGCCCCTCCGACCACCGGCGGCCGATCATCGTACGGCCGGTAAACTCGTCGACGATCAGGACCTGGCCCTCCTGGACGACGTAGTTGACGTCGCGCTCGTACAGCGAGTGCGCGCGCAGAAGCTGATGCACGATGTTGAGCTTCTCGCTCTTCAGCGCGTACTCGCGCTCGACCGCTAATCGCGCCTCGACCTTTTCCTGGGGCGACATCTCCGGATCATGATCGATCCGATGGACCGCCTCGCTGATGTCGGGGAGCATGAAGGCGTCGCGATCGCTCGGCGACAGCACGTCGACGCCCCGGTCGGTGAGATGGACGGTGTGTCCTTTCTCATCGATGACGTAGAGCAGCTCTTCTTCGATCTGGGTGAACTGCCGCTTGCTCGCGGGAATCTTGCGGTCGGCGATGACATCGAGCTCGCGCTTCTGCATCAACTGCCGGTTGCCCTGCTCCTGCAGCACCTTGAGGAGACGCTTGTTCTTCGGCGCTCCGAGGTTCGCCTGGTAGAGGCTCGTGGCGGCCGCGTCCGTGTCGCCCTTTTCCAGGGCGCGTTCGGCTTCTCCCACGAGACGGTTGACGAGCTCGGTCTGCTCGCGCGCGAGGCGGGAGACCATCCCGTTGTATTGCGCGTAATCACGATCGCTCTCATTCCCGACCGGGCCCGAGATGATGAGCGGCGTGCGGGCCTCGTCGATGAGCACGGAGTCGACTTCGTCGACGATCGCGTAGTGATGCCGGCGCTGCACGCGCTGGTCGAGCGCCACGACCATGTTATCGCGCAGGTAGTCGAAGCCGAACTCGTTGTTCGTGCCGTAGGTGATGTCGCACAGATACCCCGCGCGCCGCGCGGGCGTCCCGGGCTCCGTGTCATCGATGCAGCCGACGGTGAGGCCGAGCCATGTGTACACGTGACCCATCCACTGCGAGTCGCGGCGGGCCAGGTACGAGTTGACGGTGACGAGGTGCGCGCCCTTGCCGGGGAGCGCATTGAGATAGAGCGGCAGCGTGGCGACGAGCGTCTTTCCTTCGCCGGTCGCCATCTCGGCGATGCGGCCACGGTGGAGCTGAATACCGCCGATGAGCTGCACATCGTACGGCACCATGTTCCACTCGATCTCGTGTCCGGTCACGGTGAGCTTCGTGCCGAGGAGACGACGACACGCCTCGCGAACGGTGGCGAACACCTCGGGGAGAATCTCCTCGAGCGTGTCGGCAATATGCTCGCGCAGCTCCCGCTCGAGTCCGCCGAGGCCGTCCGGTCCCGTCAGCTCATTGTCGATCTGCTCGCGCTCAGCGGCGTCGCTCGTGACGCGCTTCTTCTCCCTGAGCTCCACGATCTGGCGCTCGAGCTCCTCCGTCCGCTCCTTGAGGATCGCGCGGAATTTCTGCGTCTGCCCCTGCACTTCATCATCGGCGAGCGATGCGAGCCGCTGCTCGTGCTGATGAATCTCTTCGAGGATGGGCTGAACGCGCTTCAGCTCGCGATCGTGTCGCGTCCCGAACAGCGCTTTGGCAATTCCCTTGAGCATGACGAACCTCTAGCGATACAGCCCGGCGTCGCGGATATACGCGGCGACGGGATCGGGCACGAACCCATGGAGTGACAGACCGGTGCGCGCTCGCGCGCGGATCTCGGTCGAGGACACGTCGACGCGGCGTGTATTCAGACGCCGAAACTGCCCGGCGGCCGACGCAGGCACATCCCCACGCGCGAGGACGATGATCTCCGCCAACTGCGGCAACCGCTCGGGGGCGCGCCACGTGGCCACCTGGTCCACGAGATCCTCACCAATGAGAAAAAAGCGCTCTGCGTCCGGGTAGCGGCGGGCCAGGTCGGCCAGCGTGTCGACCGTGTAAGATAACCCCGACCGCTCGATTTCGATCGTATCGATACCGAACCGGACATCGCCCGCGATCACGAGGGCAAGCATGTCCACGCGTTGCTCGGGCGTCGCACCGACACTGTCGCCCTTGAAGGGATGAGCCGCGGCCGGGATGAATAGCAGACGATCGAGCGCGAGCGTCTCGAACGCGTCGGACGCCGCCAGCAGGTGGCCGACGTGTGGTGGATCGAACGTGCCTCCGAGGACGCCGAGGCGCACACGTCAGGGCGTGGGCGTTTGCGCCGTGGCCGGCGCGTTGCCACACACTTCGCGGACTTCCGCCGAGCTCGGATAGCTCTGTCGCAGCGCAGCGCACTGCTCCTGCGCTTCCTCGCGATAGTTGATCTCGTTATACGCCTCCACCAGCTTGATCCCCGCCTCACGGGCGATCGGGGCGGTCGGGTACAGGCGTAGCACGTCCTTGAAGTAGATGATGGCGGGATCGTAGGCCTTCCGGCGCATGTAGAACATGCCGGTCTCGTAGGTCTTCGTCCCGAGCCAGTTCGTTAGGCGGTCGATTTCACGCTGGGCGTCGGCGGTCAGCGGGGAGTTCGGATACATGCCCTGCATCATCCGCAGCGTGCTGATCGCGGTCTCGCCGTACTGCGCGTCGAGCTCCGGCTTGCGCCAGAGCCGGCCGTAGGAGACACCGGCTTCGTACAGCGCATCGTCGGCCAGGGTGTCGTCGGGAAAGCTCTCCGTGACCCGGGTGAACGCCTGGGCGGCCAGGAGCCACTCCTTCTTGCCCTGCCGGGCCTTGCCGAGGTGGTAGAACGCCAGCGGCATGAGTGTGTCGCGCGCTGGCAGCTCGATGGTCAGACGCTCGAACCCGGCCACGGCGTTGTCCCAATGACGGTGCTGCAGCTCGCGAAGAGCCGCCTGGTACAGGTCGGTGTCCTGAGTAAAGCTCTTGAGCTCGAAATCAGCACGGCAGGCCGTGAGCGCGAGCATGATCACGGCCACGGTCCGAGCTATCGAATTAACGGGCATATCGCGAATGCTACACCGGGGCTCGGCGGGAGGTTCAGCCGGGAGCGCGAAAGCGCACAAACAGAGGAAGTTAGAGGGTACAGGGGCGCTGGAGAAGCGCTGAGGAACCAGGAAGGCGCTGGAAAAGCGCTGAGGGCGCTGGACCAGCGCTGGAAAGCCTGCGTAGTCCCCTCAGCGCTTTTCCAGCGCCCTTAGCGCTTTTCCAGCGCCCGTTCCCGCTCCCGGAACCACTCGATCGTCCGCTTCAAGCCTTCCCGGAGAGGCACCTGAGGCGACCACCCCAGCTTCTCGCGCGCCTTGGTGATATCGGGGCGGCGCACCTTGGGATCATCGGTCGGAAGCGGCTTCGACACGATCCTGGACGTCGAGCCGGTCATTTCCAGCACCATTTCGGCGAGCTGACGGACGGTGAACTCGTCCGGGTTTCCAACGTTCGTCGGCTCGGCGTCGCCCTGAATGAACAAGCGATAGATCCCGTCGACCTCGTCCGACACATAGCAAAAGGAACGTGACTGCGATCCATCTCCGTAGATCGTCAACGGTTCACCGGCGAGCGCCTGCACGATGAAATTCGACACGACGCGCCCGTCTCGCGGGCGCATGCGAGGTCCGTACGTGTTGAAGATCCGCACGATCCGGGTATCGAGCCCGAGCTCTCGGTGATACGCCATGGTCAGCGCTTCGGAAAAGCGTTTCGCCTCATCATAGACACTCCGCGGCCCGACCGGATTCACGTTCCCCCAGTAGGTCTCGCGCTGCGGATGCTCGAGCGGATCGCCGTAGACCTCGGATGTCGACGCCATGAAAAAGCGCGCGCCATGCGACCGAGCAAGCTCGAGCGCGTTTCGAGTCCCGAGAGATCCCACGTCGAGCGTGGCGATTGGATGCTCGAGGTAATCGATGGGGCTGGCTGGCGAGGCGAAGTGCAGCACGCCGTCGACCTTGCCGTCGACCGTGAGGGCACGCGAGACATCCTGTCGAACGAACGTGAAGCGCTTGTCGCGCTGGAGGTGGTCCAGATTCCCGGCGTTGCCCGTAATCAGGTTGTCGACGCCGGTGACCTCGTACCCTTCCGCGAGAAAGCGGTCGGTCAGATGTGATCCGAGAAACCCGGCAGCGCCGGTGATGACCACCCTCACGCTTCACTCCGTCCAATCGAGAGGTAGGTGAAGCCGAGCGAGCGCATTTTGGCCGGGTCGTAAAGGTTGCGTCCGTCGACAACGATCGGTCGGCTCAGCGTCGCCTTGATCCGCTTGAGGTCGGGATGGCGGTACTCGTTCCAGTCCGTGACGATCACCAGCGCATGCGCACCGTCGAGCGCCGCATAGCTCGTTTCGGCGTATGCGACGCGATCGCCAAGACGACGCTGCGCTTCCGGAATCGCGACCGGGTCGTGTGCCACGACGGAAGCGCCGGCCGCGAGGAGCTGATCGATTAGTGTCAGCGCGGGCGACTCGCGCATGTCGTCAGTCTGCGGCTTGAAGGACAGCCCCCAGACCGCCACGCGCGTTCCCTTCAAGCTACCCCCAACGGCGCCTTGCAACTTTTCGAACAAGCGCCGCTTCTGACGTTCGTTGGCTGCCTCGACAGCCTCGAGAACACCCAACGGGGCACCGCATGTCCGCGACGTTCGCACGAGTGCCTTCACATCCTTCGGAAAGCATGATCCCCCGTAACCGGGACCCGGAAACAGAAACGCAGCCCCGATGCGTGAGTCCGATCCGATCCCCTTCCGCACCAGATCGACGTTCGCCCCGACGCGCTCGCACAGGTTTGCGATCTCGTTCATGAACGAGATGCGCGCCGCGAGCATGGCATTGGCCGCATACTTCGTGAGCTCGGCGGACGCCACGTCCATGAAAAGGATCGGTTTGCCTGTTCGAACGAACGGCGCGTAGAGCTCGGCCAGGACGGAGCGGGCGTGATCGGTGCTCACCCCGAGCACCACGCGATCGGGTCGCATGAAATCCTCGACCGCCGCGCCCTCCTTGAGAAACTCGGGGTTGCTGCAAACGTGGACCGGCCAGCGAGCGTGCTGGCTGATCACGTCCTCGACCTTCGCCGCGGTCCCGACCGGCACCGTCGACTTCGTCACGACGACGATCTCGCGGCTTGCATGCCGCCCGATCTGTTCAGCCACCGCAAGGACATGGCGCAGATCTGCCGAGCCGTCCTCATCGGGCGGCGTACCGACGGCAATGAAGACGACCTCGGCGGCCTCGATTGCCTGTGGAATGTCGGTGGTGAAGCTGAGGCGTCCGTGCGTCTGGTTGCGCTCGACGTAGTCGGCCAGGCCCGGCTCGTAGATCGGCAGGACATTCTGGCGCAGCTTCTCGATCTTTGCGGCGTCGGTATCGGCGCCAATGACGTCGTTTCCGGTTTCGGCGAGGCAGGCGCCAACGACGAGACCGACGTACCCGGTCCCGATGACAGTGATCTGCACGTGAGGTCGGGTTGTCCGCGCCAGCGCGATTACCGCGGGCGCGACGGGTTCAGCTCAGGATGGGTGCACCACGGACGCACGACGGGCGAGAGATCGCTCTCTCGCCCGTCACGAATGATGCACTCGATCAGCGAAGATTGCTAGAACCGCTGCGTCGCGTCGATGGTGAAGACTACACGCCGGTTCGACTGAGCGCCCGGCTCGTCGCGTCGCGCGCCGGGAATGATCTGTCGGGCTGCCTGCTCGCCATACCCGATGGCCCGCAGCTGCTGCGACGGCAGGTTGAAACGCGAGATCATCACGTCGCGAACCGCCTGAGCGCGCCGCCGAGACAGATCGAGATTGTACTGCACTGAGCCAGCCGGATCGGCGAAGCCCTCAATCGTCACAAGTGCCGTGGGATAGACGCGCCGGATGACCTCGGCAACATTACCGAGAACCTCGAAGTCAGTCTCTCTCACCACCGCGGAGTCGAAGCCGAAATGAACGGGAACGATATACCGCGACACCAGATCCGCCTGCTCGATGGTGACTTGCTGCGCGCGCAGCGAATCGAGCAATGGACGAAGCGCGGCGAGCTGTTCCTGTATCGCACCGCGCACCGCGGCATTGATTGATGCCGTATCGACCGGCGCGGCAACGACCACAGGCACGACCGGCTCGTTCCGTTCGCGCTCGCCCCAG
>DATFFP010000057.1:0-97966 GCA_035249985.1 Gemmatimonadaceae bacterium | reverse complement strand
TCGACGACGAGGCGGGCGAAACCGTGCGGCACGCGGGCCGCGCCACGAAGGCCCCGCGCGGGCAGCTCGAGATCGTGCTCGATGAGCCACCCGATCCCGGTTATTACACCGTGCGCCTAACGATTCGGGGACATGGCCAGGCTCGGCACGGCGAGCAACGCTTGATCGTGGTCCCAGCGAAGTGCGCGTCGCCGGAAGCCGTTCTCGGCGGACGGCGGGTGGTCGGGCTCACCGCGAACCTGTACACCGTGCGAAGCGGCCGAAACTGGGGTGCAGGCGACACCGGTGATCTTACGCGGCTCACGGAGTGGGCCGCCGAGATTGGCGCGGCCTTCGTCGGCGTGAATCCGCTCCATGCACTGCGAAACCGCGGGCACGACATCTCCCCCTACGGCCCCGTGAGCCGGCTCTTCGGGAATGTCCTGTACATCGACATCGACGCGGTTCCTGAAATGGCCGAACGCGCGGAGCCGAAAGCGGGGACCGCGCGCGACCTGCCGCGGATCGCCGCGCTTCGCGATGCGACGCACCTCGACTACGAGGCCGTAATGGCGCTGAAGCGTCCCGTACTCGAGGTACTCTATCGCTCTTTCGTCGAGCATCACCGCGGGAAGAGCAGCGACCGCGGGCGGGCGTTCGCGCGATATGTCGCATCGCAGGGGCAGCAGCTCGAGGACTTTGCGACCTGGTGCGCCCTCGACGAGCGGCATGGAACGCCGTGGCAGGAATGGCCGGCGGAACTGCGGGACCCACGCAGCGGCGCGGTCAAGGGTTTTCGTGAGAAGGAACGCGAGCGTGTCGGGTTTCATCAGTGGGCCCAGTTCGAGCTGGATCGCCAGCTCGGCCACACGCAGGCACGGGCGCGTGAGCTGTCTCTTCCCATCGGTCTCTACCAGGACCTGGCGATTGGAGCAGCGCGCGACGGCAGCGACAGCTGGATGCACCCCGGTCTCTTTCTCGATGGACCGACCATCGGCGCCCCGCCCGATCCGTACGCGGCCGGCGGGCAAAACTGGGGGCTCCCGGCCATCAATCCGCAGCGTCTCGCCGAGGATGGATACTCGTACTGGGTTCGCCTGGTTCGGGCGGCGCTTCGGCACGCGGGCGCCCTTCGCATCGATCACGTCCTCGGGCTCTTTCGACAGTTCTGGATTCCCCGCGGCATGCAGGGACGGGATGGCGCCTACGTCCGCTTCCCGGGCGACGACTTGTTAGGCATCGCGGCGCTCGAGAGCGTGCGCGCCAACGCGCTCATCGTCGGCGAGGACCTCGGCACGGTGCCGCCCGAGGTCCCGCCGGCGCTCGAGCGCTGGGGGGTGCTCTCGTCGAAGGTGATGTACTTCGAGTCGGAGCCAAAGCGCGGCCGATTCAAGCCCCCGCGCGCGTATCCCGCTCTCGCCCTCACGACCGCCAACACGCACGACATGCCGACCATCGCCGCGTTCTGGCGCGAGAGCGACATCGATCTGCGCGCGAAAGTCGGAGCCATTCCCACCCGGCGCGCGACCGCTGCGGCGCGACAGGAACGGGCCGACGCGCGCGAGTCGCTCGCGACGACGCTCGTCGAGGAAGGATTGTGGCCGGCGAATCCGGAGCCCACCACTGATCTCGCCTTGCGCGAAGCCGTTCACAGCTACCTGCGCCGCACGCCGTCGTGGCTCGTGGGTCTTTCGCTCGATGACCTCACCGGGGAAGTGGAGCCGGTCAACCTCCCTGGGGTAGCGCCCGATCGGTGGCCGAGCTGGACGCGTCGAATGACGATGAGTCTCGAGGAAATGACCGAGAGCGCTGACGTGCGACGCGCGCTCGGAGTGGAGCGGCAGTGGGTTCCCTCTCGCTGACGGCGACCTACCGCCTCCAGTTCAATGCGGGCTTTCGTCTCGAGGATGCCCGCGCGCTGGTGCCGTATCTCGAGCGACTCGGCGTGTCGCACGTCTACGCGTCTCCGCTGCTCGCGGCACGGCCGGGCAGTCTTCACGGATACGACGTGGCGGACCCGACGCGCCTCAACCCCGAGCTCGGCTCGGAGGATGATCTGCGTGCGCTCGCCTCCGACCTTCGCGGTCGCGGGATGGGCATTCTGCTCGACATCGTGCCGAACCACATGGGGACGGGTCCCGACAATCCCTACTGGGAGGACATGCTGGCGAACGGACGGCGATCCCGGTGGGCGAGCTGGTTCGATGTCGAATGGGAATCCGAGCGATCGTCGCTCCACGGCCGCGTGCTCGTTCCCGTGCTGGGAGACACCCTGGAGGCAGTGCTGGATCGCGGCGAGCTGTCGCTCGAGCGCCAGGGGGAGCGTGTCCGCCTCAAATACTTCGATCGCAGCTTTCCGCTGTCACCGGAGACCGAGAGCGAGCTGGGCGGGGCGGAGCTCTCCGGGTGGCACGCAGGAACGCACGGCCGAGCGCGAATGCGCAAGCTCGTCGACGCTCAGCGGTATCGGCTCGCCTTCTGGAAGCGCGCGTCGATCGCGATCAACTATCGGCGGTTCTTCGACGTCAACGACCTGATCGCGCTCCGCATGCACGATCCGGAGGTCTTTCGGGAGACACACGCGCTCGTACTGCGCTGGATCGAAGATGGGGTGATCGACGGCCTGCGCATCGACCACATCGATGGGCTTCTCGATCCGCAGGGCTACCTCGATGCCCTGCGCGTGGAGGTAGCCGGTCGCCGTCCCTCCACGGATGACCCGGTGCCGATCGTGGTCGAGAAGATTCTTTCGCCCCGCGAACGGCTGCGCGAGAGTTGGCCGGTGCAGGGGACGACGGGCTATGAATTCCTGAATGAGCTCGAGGCTGCGTTCATCGATGCGGAGGGCGCAGCGCGTCTCGACGAAGCGTATCGGCATCTGGTTGGCGCGCGCGGACGAGGAGGAGTGGAGGAGGCAGCCGTTCGAGGGAAAGAGCTCGTGCTTCGAACCGCTCTCGCCGCGGACGTCTCCCGCCTCACGAAGGTCTTCCGAGCCTCTCTGAAAACGCGCCGGGGCGCGGAGGCAGCAGGCGCAGCGGCGGCCATTCGGCACTTCATCGCGACGCTGCCGGTGTACCGGACGTACATCGACGCGCGCGGCGCCGTCCACGGCGATGATCGGGAGGTCATCGATCGGGCGCTCGTGCGCGCTCGCGAGCGATGGGGAGGGAGCAAGGAGCTCGATCGTCTCGCGGCCATGCTGGAGTCTCCCGGTGACGAGGCAGCGGACTTCGTCGCCAGGCTTCAGCAAACGAGCGGGCCCGCGACGGCGAAAGGGGTCGAGGATACCGCGCTCTATCGTTATGTGCCGCTCGCGTCGCTCAACGAAGTCGGTGGCGATCCCGCGCGAGACCTCGCGCGCGCCGTACCCGACTTGCACCACGCAAACCGCGAGCGCCAGGACACATGGCCTCGCTCGCTCCTCTGCACGTCGACGCACGACACCAAGCGAAGCGCCGATGTCCGCTCCCGGCTCGATGTGTTGAGCGAGATGTCGGACGAGTGGCTCCGCCTGGTTCGGAGCTGGCGACGGCTCCTGACGCCCCATCGCGCGAAAGCGCGAGGCAGTGCGGCTCCCGATCCGTCGACCGAGTGGCTCATCTATCAAACGATTGTGGGCGTGTGGCCCGAGGGCGACCCGCCCCGCGCTGCCGCCGCCGCCGTGAAAGACCGTGTCGTCGAATACATGGTGAAGGCGAATCGTGAGGCGAAGGTCCGCACGAGCTGGACGTCACCCGACGAGGCGTACGAGGAAGCGGTCGAAGCGTACATCGGCGCTGCGCTCGAGAACGACACCTTCGTCACGGAGATCTCCGGCTTCGCCGCGCGCGTGGCTCCTGCCGGATACTGCAACGCGCTCTCCCGTTTGGTGGTGCACCTCACGGCTCCCGGGACGCCCGACATTTACCAGGGCGACGAGATGTGGAACTTCGCGCTCGTCGATCCCGACAACCGTCGCGCCGTGGACTACGAGGCACGCCGCTCGACGCTCGATCGTCTCGACGTGGTGCTCGAAGGAGACCACGCCGGGCCATGTGCGGAGATGCTACGCACCGTCGGAGATGGCCGGCTCAAGATGCACGTGACGCGCACGGTGCTTCGACTCCGCCGCGAGATGCCCGCCGTCTTCACCCGAGGCAGATACACAGCGCTCGACGGCCGCGGCGCCGTGCAAGCGCACGCGTTTGCGTTCAGCCGCTCCTTCGAGGCGACCACCGTCCTTGCCGCTGTGACGCGACTGCCCGCCCGGCTGTCTGGAACCGTAGGCATTCCGACGGGCTTGGCGTGGGGAGACTCCGAGATCATGTTTCCTCGAAGCGATGTCCCCCGTCGCTGGCGGTGCGCGCTGACCGGGCGCGCCGTAGAAACACAACATGCTGAAGGCGGTGCCGCGCTGCTGGCGCGTGAGGTTTTTCTCACGCTCCCGGTCGCGGTGCTCATTGGCGAATAACTCGGAGAGTTCATGCCCGTTGCTCCACCTCGCGTCGCGTACTTCTCGATGGAAATCGCCCTCGAGCAGGCGCTACCCACCTACAGCGGCGGCCTCGGCGTTCTCGCTGGGGATACGCTGCGCTCGGCGGCCGATCTCGCGCTGCCCGTCGTTGGCGTCACCCTCGCACACCGTCGCGGATACTTCCGCCAGCATCTCGACTCGCACGGAAATCAGTCCGAGAGTCCTGCCGAATGGTTTCCCGAGAACGTGCTTCCCGAGGCGCCGGCTCGGGTCACCGTCGAGATCGAAGGTCGTCCCGTGCAGATCCGCGCCTGGCGGTACACGGTGCGCGGCGTGTCGCACCACGAGGTGCCGGTGTATCTGCTCGACACCAACCTCCCGGAGAACTCGGAGGCCGATCGCAGTCTGACCGATACGCTGTACGGCGGCGACCCGCGGTACCGCCTGTGTCAGGAGGTCGTGTTAGGCATGGGCGGCGCGATGCTGCTGGCCCAGCTGTATCCGGGCACTCCGCTCCAGCACCACATCAACGAAGGTCATGCGTCGCTCCTGATCCTCAGCCTTCTCGAGCGGCGCCTCGGCGGAGAGCGCGTGCCGACCGTCGAGGACATCGAGGCTGTCGCGCGTCAATGCATCTTCACGACGCATACGCCGGTCCCCGCGGGTCACGACGCGTTCCCCGCCGACCTGGCGCGGGGCATCCTCGGGGGGCGCATCGCGGGCCTGCTCGATGCCGCGGAGCTCTGGCACGACGGCAAGCTCAACATGACGTACCTGGCGCTGCGCTGCTCGCGGTTCATTAACGCCGTGGCGCACCGGCACAAGGAAGTGTCGCAGGAGATGTTCCCGGGGTTTCCGATGAGCGCGGTGACGAACGGTGTACACGCCGTCACGTGGACGTCGGATCCCATGCGCGAGCTCTTCGACCGATTCGTCCCCGAGTGGCGGCGCGACAACTTCTTCCTGCGTCACGCGTGCACGATTCCGCTCGACGAGATTCGTGAGGCGCACGCGCGCGCCAAGCGCGAGCTGCTGGACGAGGTGGTGCAGCGCACCGGCGTGCAGCTCGATCCCAAGGCGTTCACCATCGGATTCGCACGACGCGCGACGCCGTACAAGCGCGCGGACCTCCTGTTCACCGATCTCGACCGGCTGCGCGCGATCGCGAAGCACACCGGCCCACTCCAGATCGTGTACGGAGGAAAGGCGCACCCGCGCGATGGGAACGGCCGCGACATCATCAAGCGCATCTTCGACGCATCGCATCAGCTGGGTGCCGCGGTTCGCGTGGTGTACCTCGAGAACTACGACATGAGCCTGGGCCGCGTGCTGACATCGGGATGCGACGTGTGGCTCAACAACCCCATTCCGCCGCTCGAGGCGTCAGGCACCAGCGGAATGAAGGCGGCACTGAATGGCGTCCCGAGCTTCTCCGTGCTCGACGGCTGGTGGATCGAGGGCTGCCACGAGGGAGCGACGGGGTGGGGGATCGGCGGGGACCGCGAGCGCCCCCGCGATCCGTCGGGAGACGCGACCGACCTCTACGAGAAGCTGGAGCGGATCATCCTTCCGATGTTCTACGGCCTGCCGTACGCGTACGCCGAGGTGATGCGGAACGCGATCGCGGTGAACGGGGCGTACTTCAACACGCAGCGAATGGTGCTGCAGTACGCGTACAACGCGTATTTCGTGGAGGCTCCGCTCGCCGCGCGGCCGGAAGGGGCGACGGTGACCTCGTAGGAACGGCAAAGAGGACAGAATTCAGAATACAGAATTCAGAATTCAGATAAAGCCGACGGGGCGCCAGTTCGTAGCTCCCTGTGGTCTTTTCTGAATTCTGAATTCTGTATTCTGAATTCTGTCCTCTTTGCCGTTGCACTTCGGCTCGTGTGTCCAGGCAAGCCGGCCGCCGTCCCGAACCCCGCCCGTTACTTCGGTCTTCCGTCGTGCGTCTCCATAACGCTCGCCCCACCCGGAGCGCTGAATGGGCACCACCAGGGTTCATCAGAAGCTCGACATCGAAGCGGTGCTGCGGCCCAGTCGCTGGGCCAGCGGCATGCAGGTCATCGGCGCCATCCCGGCGCACGTCGCGGGACAGCTCGGGCTGCCGCCGACGGCGCGCAGCGTGTGGCTCCATGAGCAGACGGTCGCGCACATCACGGATCAGCGGAACCTGACGATCGCGGACTCGGAGTTCGTGTTCGAGTACATGCCGGCGGCGGTTCTGCATCCGATGTTCTGTGGCCGGGAGTACAAGGGCGATGCGCTGCGGATCTCGCTCGCCGAGTATGTTCGCAGCGAACGCCGCTATCTGTACCTGAGCGCAACGGTGGTCGGCTCGGGGGATCGCGACGAAGTGTGGGTGAGCTCGGGGTATCCGATGTGTGAGGAGACGCTGCGGCGGTATCTGCGCTGCGGACGTTTGCAGGGTGTTATTGCAGGGGGGCTCGAGGGCGGAAAGACGCGCACCGCCAGGCGGTTCCAGTTGGGAGCCGCGACACAGATGCCGTGAAGGGCGCGCCCGGCCGACTTCCCTGACGTAGTAAGCCCCGGCTCCTTCATGGCAGCCGGGGTTTTTTTTGCCCTAGGAGTCAGGAGTCAGGGGTCAGGGACGAGGGGGTGTCAGGGTTTAGGTGAGAGGAGCACACACGCGCAGCTCCCGGCACCTTTACCTGACACCCTCTGATCCCTGACTCCTGACCCCTGTGTCTACGGCTGGGGATTCGCCGGTGGGGGATTCCCGCCGCCCGATCCAGTCGCTGGCGTCTCCACTTCTATCCGCGTCTCATCGCCACCGCCGCCTGGACCGCCGGCGAAGACGAACCATGCGATGAGCGCAACCACCACCAGTACCACGATTGCCCAGATCCAGCCGGAGCTACCAGCACTTCCGCCCCCGGGGCTCTGGTTCACTTGTACGTCGGCCATGGCTTTCCTCCTCGAATGGGCCGATCCCCGCGCCGGCCTCGCCGCGGGATGGCGTGAGCGCCCACGTGCTATGCAAGGGGAACGCCAGCGAGGGCTAGCCCTTTACTCGCCGGGGCAACCGCAAGAGGAGGAGGACCGCGAAAATCCCGGCATAAATCAGCGGCTCGCGGATGTCCTTCTTCACAGCCCAGAGGAAATGGATGGTTCCGAGCGCGGCAACCACCCAAACAAGCCTGTGAAGCTTCTTCCACCGGCGCCCCATGCGGCGGATCGCGCCCTTCGTCGACGTCACCGCGAGCGGGATCATCAACAGGAACGCCGTCATGCCAACCGTGATGTACAGATGCTCGGCGACATCCTCGACGATGTCGCTGAGGTCGAAGAACATGTCGAGTCCGATGTACATCGAGAGGTGCAGGCAGGCGTAACCGAACGTGACCAGTCCGATCGTCCGGCGGTGCCTGGCGAGCCAGTTCCACCCCGTGAAGCGGCGAAGCGGCGTGATGGCGAGGGTGAGCATCAGAAACCGGAGGGTCCAGAGTCCGGTTTGAATCTCGAGCTCCTCGATGGGGTTGGCGCCGAGGTCGTCAGTGAAGGCGCTGCGCGCCAGCCAGAGGGCGGGGAGTAGACAGACGAGGACCAGCGAAACCGTCGCCCAGCGCCGGCCGTGCGACCGCTGGCCCTCGCGCGGGATGGCGGTTGCCGTCAGTAGGACTTCCTCAGATCCATCCCGGCGTAGAGGCGCGCGACCTGGTCCGCGTACCCGTTGAACGGCAACGTCGGGCGACGGCGGAACTCGCCGATCCGCCGCTCCTTGGCCTGACTCCATCGCGGGTGGTCGACCTCGGGATTCACGTTGGCGTAAAAGCCGTACTCGTCAGGCGCGGCGTCGTTCCACGCGGTGCGCGGCTGCGTCTCGACGAAGCGCATCTTGACGATCGACTTGACGCCCTTGAACCCGTACTTCCACGGGACGACGAGTCGGAGCGGCGCGCCGTTCTGATTGGGCAGGACCTTTCCGTACAGTCCAGCGGCGAGGATCGTCAGCGGATGCATCGCTTCGTCCATTCGAAGCCCTTCCGTGTACGGCCAATTCAACACCTGGCGCCGCTGGCCAGGCATCTGCTTGGGATCCAGCAACGTCGTGAGCTCGATGTACTTCGCCTTGGACGTCGGCTCGACGCGCTTGATCACGTCGGCGAGCGGGAACCCGAGCCAGGGAATCACCATCGACCAGGCTTCGACGCAGCGCATGCGATAGACACGCTCCTCGAGCTTGTGCGGCTTGAGGAAGTCCTCGATCGCGTACACGGCCGGCTTCTTTACATGGCCCTCGATCGCAATGGACCAGGGACGGGTGCGGAGCGTATGTGCGTTCTTCGCCGGCTCGTCCTTGTCGGTGCCGAACTCGTAGAAGTTGTTGTACGTCGTGACGTCCTCGTACGGGGTGAGCTTGTCGTCCCCCTGATCCTGCACGCGGCGCCCATTCAGCGCGCTCATCCCCCAGGGGACACCCGCTCCCACGGCGGCCAACCCGAGACCGGCCTGCGTGATGAACCGACGTCGATCGAGATACGTCGCTTCATCGGTAATATCGGAGGCGCGAAGGTCGGGCGCGCGCTTGATCAGCATTCGAGGCTCCACGAAGAGGGGCGGGCTATCTAGAATACAGCGCGTGGCGGGGCGAGTTCCAGATCCCGACGCGCTCGACACCACCCGCGCCCGCGACTATCGTCCGTGCGGGCTCACTCGAGGTACGACCATGATTCGTTCGATCGTCTTCGCGACCGTAGCCTGTGCCGCCGCGGTCACTACTCTCGCGGCGCAGCAGTCGCGCGTCGCCTGTGACGCCGACAACGGCGGCATCACTCTTCCGCAGGGGTTCTGCGCCCTTGTCGTAGCGGACAGCCTCGGTCCCGCACGTCACTTCGTCGTAGCGCCGAACGGGGATCTCTTCGTCGCGATTCGAAACACGCGCGACGTGAAGGGCGGGATCATCGCGCTGCGCGACACGAGCGGTGATGGCCGCATGGATGTGCGCGATCGGTTCGGCGAGAACGGCGGCTCGGGGATCGCGCTCCGTGGGACCGATCTGTTCTTCGGCACCGACGAGGCCGTGCTCCGGTACTCGATTCCGCGTGGCGCGCTCCGCCCGACGAGCGCCCCGGACACCGTGGTCGGTCAGCTTCCCACCGGACGCAGTCACACGGCGAAAACCATCGCGCTGCGCGGCAACGATCTTTTCGTGAACATTGGCTCGCCGTCGAACGCCTGTCAGGTTCAGGATCGCCGTCCGCAATCTCCCGGACAGACGCCCTGTCCGGAGCTCGACACGCGCGCAGGCATTTGGCGATTCGACGCGACCGACAAAGGTCAGACGCAGGATGATGGCGAGCGCTGGGCGACTGGCATTCGCAACGCCGTGGCGATCACGGTCCATCCATCGGGCGGTACGCTGTGGGCGGCGCAGCATGGGCGGGACAACCTGGTGCAGAACTGGCCCGCGCACTTCGACACGACGGAGAGCGCGGAGCTTCCCGCCGAGGAGCTCTTTCAGGTCGGGCGTGGTGATGATTTCGGATGGCCGTACTGCTTCTACGATGGTCAGGCGAAGAAAAAGGTTCTTGCGCCCGAATACGGTGGCGACGGCCAGCAGGTGGGGCGCTGTGCCAATGTGAAGGGGCCAGTCGCGGCCATGCCCGGGCACTGGGCGCCTAACGGGCTCGTCTTCTACACGGCGACGCAGTTTCCCGCCCGCTATCGGAATGGCGCCTTCATCGCCTTCCACGGCTCATGGAACCGAGCGCCGCGGCCTCAGGGCGGGTACAACGTGGTGTTCGTTCCCTTCGAGAATGGTCGGGCAGGGCAGTACGAGGTCTTCGCGACCGGATTCGCGGGCGACTCGGTGCAGCCAGCCGGCGCTCGCCACCGTCCCGCCGGAGTCGCGGTCGGACCGGACGGGTCGCTCTACATCAGTGACGACCGCGGGGGGCGGATCTGGAGGGTGATGCGAAAGGAATGAGGAACGAGGAATGGGGACGTGGCCGTTCGAGCTTGCTGCGCCGAGCGCCCACGCCACTTCCTCGTTCCGCGTTCCTAGCGGGGCTCCGTCGCCGCCACTTGCCCCGTGGCCGCGTCCCGCATCGCGCCTAACAGCGTCGCCACATCGCTGCGGGTCAGCAGGATGTAGATGCGGCGCTCGCGCGCGTTGTCGACGACGTAGAGCGCATACCGCGAGACGTCATCGCGGTCGATGCGGTCGATCATCATGGACATCGATGGGCCGAGCGAGAGATAGGGCGACTTGTATTCGACCTTCTTCGAGCCGTCAGCGTACTCGTAGGTGACGGCGGCGAGCGGCACGCCACGGTGCGAGTCCACGAGCGCCCACGAGCTGTCGGTCCACCGCGCGAGGCGCTCGGCCTCGACATAGCCCGTGATGCGCGCCATGCCGCGCCACGCTTCCACCAGCACCCTGCCGTCGACGAGCGGGCCGATCGTGAGCATCGTGGTGCTGACCCGCATGCGCGTCTGTCCGGGGACGAGCGGCTGTGAGGGCCCGAGCGACTGCGCGGACGCCGAAGCGCCCACGGCGAACACGATGATCAAAGCGGTGCGAACGAGCGTGCGGGGCATGGCCTCCTCCGGAGATACGCATAACGCGCGGGGCTTCCCTTAGAGGACGGGGCTCCGTCAGCAAACGCAACACCTCTCGCACCATGGGGTTGGGGGCAACGGCTGTCAGATGTCAGGGTCAGGCGTCAGGACGTTCATGGCTTCTTCCTGGCTCCTGACTCCTGACCCCCGACCCCCGGGATCATCGCGGCCGGCGGGCCACGTGCGCGGCTTCGCGGAGCGCGGCCAGGAAGCCACGGGCTTGCGACCTCCGCATCGGCACCATCGCTGCGCTATGATCGCCCACCCACGCCGTCAGGAAGAGCTGGGAGCCGCGATCGGTCACTCGGCGCGTGAATTCCAGCCCGCTGCGATAGGACGAGTCGCTGTGACGCAGCACCGGCGACGACTGCTCGGTCGCGTGCCCGTTAGGCGCGTCCGCGTCGCGCGCGACGAACGCCGAAGCCGAGTCCAGCCAGCGCTCGACCGACCGCGCATCCAGATAGACGACGATCGCCTGCGGCGCTCGCCAGAGAAACACCTCGACGCGGGGGGCGTCGGCGCTGATGCGCAGCGTCACGTCATCGACGTTGTATTCGGCGATCGTCCGCGTCGTGGGCAGCGATGCTCCCTGCGCGAACAGCGGTGAGGACACGAGGACCGAGCACAGAGCGAGCAAGCGAAACGAAAGCATGGAGAGACGCGAGAAAGGTGAGAGACATCGCCGGCGCCGAGTCGTTCGAGCTGCGCCGCCGAGTTGCTGCGGTGAACAGCAAGAAACGCGCGGTAAAAGATGGTGGCTCCAGTTGTCGCACGCGAATCACCATTCCACAATGCAGTGTCGGCTGGGCGCGCTTGTTGCGAGCGCCCATTGCGTTCACTCGTATGAGGAGGGTTCATGCGCATGCTCAGACATTTGGCCGTGTTGTCGGTGGCCGTCGGTCTCACGGTGGCGGCGTGCGACGATGACGACCCCGTCGAGCCCGAGGCCGAGGTCTATACTGCCACGCTGACGGGTGCCAATGAGACGCCACCGGTGACGACGACCGCTACTGGAACCGGCACGTTTACCGTAACTGGGAACAACATCAATTACGTGATCACGATCGCGAACTGGCCGGCGGGTCGCACCGTCACCGCCGCGCATATTCACAATCGCCCGATCAGACCAGATACGGCGGCTGGCGTGCTCCTTGGATGGCCTGGCGGGTCGATCACGGTCACCGGGGGCTCGGGCACGATCGCCGCGACTGATGCACAGCTTACGGCAATACGCGCCGGGGGCACGTACTTCAACGTGCACAGCAGCGTCAACGCCGGCGGGGAGATTCGGGGCAACCTCGTTGCCCAATAGCCGCCCGCAACGGTTTACGAGTCGAGCGCTGGCAAAGTCCCAGCGCTCGACTCGTTTTTGGGAACCACCGGGCGGCGAAACGCCGTGTACGTGGCTGCGAGCCACAGAAGCCCCACCAGCACGCCCCCGACAATGTCAGTCGGCCAGTGCACACCGAGGTAGAGGCGCGAGTACAGGCTGATGATCAGCAGCACGACGGCGGCACGCATCGGCCAGCTCCATCCGCGCTCCCGTCGGAGCAGTATGGCTACCGTCAGCAACACCGAAATGCTCGCGATGGCGTGACCACTCGGAAACGCCGCCCACGCATGCTGGCCACGCTGCTCGAACAGCTCGGGTCGCGGGCGATCGAAGATGTCCTTGAGCAGCGCATTGAGCGTGAGGCTGCCCAGCTGCACGGTCACGAGGTGCGCCGCCAGATCGGGACGCTTGCGCCTGACGAGTAGCCAGAGCGACACCGCGACGACCAGGGGAAGGAGCGTGATGTTCGTTCCCAGCCATGGGAGAACGAGCATCAGGGTGTCCAGGGGCTCCGGGAGCCGCACGTGGGTGCGGATCAGCAGCGCGCGCTCCCACGCGAGTCCCTGATCCCAGTTCCCGGTGCTCCGCATGAGCTGCGCGAAGAGAATGCCGACGAGCAGGGCACCGAAGTAGCCGCCTACGATCCAGCTTGCCGTCCACGCCAGATCTCCGCGGCGACGAAACCACTGCCGCCGTGATCCCACCGCCATCACTGATCGAATCCTTTCGACGCTCGCTCCAGCTTGGAGAGATCCTCTTCCTGCTCGAGCACCCGCGGCCGGAATCGCAGCCCAAAGACTCGCACCGCTTCGAGGCCGGCGAGGCAGAAGCCGGCCCAGGCGAGCCCGATGACCACTCCCGCGATGACATCGGACGGGTAGTGGACGCCGAGATAGAGCCGGCTCGCCGAGATGAGCAGCACCAGCAGCAGCGACGCGATGATCGTGACCGCACGCATCCACCGCCGCTTCTCGAGCCGCGCGATGAGATACGCGACCGTGAAGTACACGATGGCCGAGCTCATGGCATGCCCCGAGGGGAATGAGCTGCTCGAGGGCTCGGTGAGCCACTCGAAAAGCTGCGGCCTCGGCCGGTCGAAGCTCGACTTCAGCACGGTGTTGAGCACGATGCCTCCCGCCGAGGCCACGAGCAGCAGGAACGCGGAGAACCGGTGCTGCGTCGCAATCAGGAAGAGGGCAGAAATGAGCACGATCATCATCACCACGAGACCGGTGCCCAGGGCCGTGATCTCGAGCAGCGACCGCTCGATCCACGGGATGCGGTGCGCGCCCATCCAACGCATCACCGTCTCATCGAACGTCTGAGTCGCGCCGCTTTGCACGTGCGAGGCGAGCTCGACGAAGAGCCAGGTGCAGGCGAGCGCAATCACCGCTCCGCCGACGAGGTAGATGCCGAGCGCGGTGTAGAAGCTGCTCGCGTGGCGGCCGATGGCGCGCAGGGTCGAGTACAACACGTCGCGCACGAGGTCGAAGCGGGTGCGCGTGTCCGCGCGCCGCTCAGGAGTCCGAATGGGGTCGGTCATTGGGAGGTCTCGTTACACACTCCGGGCCAGGGCTCGAGGGTGGACGGCAAAGACGTCAGAGTTCAGAATACAGAATTCAGTGAAACGCTCTGAAATCCAGCTTTCCCGCCGCATATGCCCCGGACAATGATACTTCGAATCATACTGCTGGCCCTCTGCGCCACGCCCCTGGCAGCTCAGGTCGCGGCCCCGACCCTCGCTGGGTACCGTAAGGAATTCGGTACGATGTGGACCTTCGATGCGCCGCCGCTCGAGTACTGGAAGGCGACGTACGACTTCGCCCCCGATCAAGCATGGCTCGACAACGTTCGGCTCGCCTCGGTACGGTTGCCGAATTGTTCCTCGTCGATCGTCTCGTCGCGTGGGCTCGTGCTCACCAACCACCATTGCGCGCGGTCGTGCATTTCGTCCTCCTCCCCCCGGGACACGAACTACATCGAGGTGGGCTTCGTCGCCTCGTCGATGGCGGATGAGCGCAAGTGTCAGGGACTCTACGTCGACCAGCTGCAGTCCGTCGAGGACGTGACGGCTCGCATTCGAGCGGCCAGTCGCGCGGCGACCGCGACCGCGCAAGCGGAGCGACGAGCACGCGCGATCGACTCGATTCAGACGGCCTGTCAGAAAAGCACCGGCTTCCAATGTCAGGTCGTCACGCTCTATCAGGGCGGGATGTACTCACTGTACCGGTACAAGCGCTACGATGACATTCGGCTCGTGATGGCGCCCGAGGAAGGCGTCGCGTTCTTCGGCGGCGATCCGGACAACTTCACCTTCCCGCGGTACTGCCTCGACATCTCGCTGCTGCGTATCTACGAGAACGGACAGCCGCTGGCCGCTCGCAATTTTCTCCGGTGGAGCTCCGAGGGCGCGGAGGAGGGCGAGGTCGTGTTCGTGACCGGCAATCCAGGGAGCACCGGACGTCTCCTGACGATGGCGCAGATGGAGTATCTGCGCGACGTCGTGTATCCGGAGAACCTCGCGGCGTACGCCCGACAGCTCGAGGTGTTGCGCGCGGCGACGAAGGACGATCCAGAGCGCGCACGCCGCTACGACAACACGATCTTCTCCTTGTCGAATTCCGAGAAGGCCGTCACCGGCTATCGATCGGGCCTTCTCGACACCGACCTCATGGCGAAGAAGCGGGCTTTCGAGCGTGAGTTCCGCGCTCGCATCGCAAAGGATCCCAAGCTTCGCGCGCAATACGGTGGTGCGTGGGATGCCATCGCCGCCGCGCAGCGCGAGCTCGCCTCGTTCGACAAGGCGGCGCGTTATCGCTCGTTCGGGGGCTCGCAGCTCCTGACGATGGCAGGCCAGATCGTTCGCATTCCCGCGCAGTCCGCGCTTCCGGACAGCGCACGCCTGCCGGAGTATCGCGGCGAGGCCATCGAGCGAATGAAACGGCAGATCTCCGCGGCCGCGCCGGTCGATACGCAGGTCGAGGCCCGTTTGCTGGCTGCCCAGCTCGCCGCGGCGAAGCGTGCGCTCCCGGCGAGCGACCCATTCCTCCAGGCCGTCCTCGCGGGCCGCACCCCGGAGGCAGCGGCCCGCGCGCTGATCGGCGGCACGACGGTCAACGACCCGGCCGCTCGTAAGGCGCTGCTCGATGGTGGCGCCGCGGCTGTCGCGGCCTCGAGCGATCCGCTCATCGTCGTCGCTCGAAAGATCGACCCGCTGCAGCGAATTCTCTCCACCCGTGCGCGGCGGTTGAATGCGCTCATCGCGTCCGAAGCGGAGAAGCTCGGTCAGGCCATCTTTGCCGCATACGGTACGTCACTGCCACCCGACGCGACATTCACGCTCCGTATCTCTGACGGAGTGGTGAAGGGGTATCCGTACAACGGCACGGTCGCGCCCTACCGTACGAGCTTCTACGGTCTCTACGGCCGCTCGGCGGAATTCGGCGGCAAGCCCCCGTTCAACCTCCCGGCGCGCTGGCTCGCGCGCGCCGACAGCCTCAACCTTGCGGCGCCCGTCAATTTCGTGTCGACCAACGACATCATCGGCGGCAACTCCGGCAGTCCCGTGATCAACCGCAACGCCGAAGTCGTGGGAGTGATCTTCGACAGCAACATCGAGGGCCTGCCGAACCGCTTCGTCTTCACTGACGAGGTCGCGCGGTCGGTGAGCGTGCACTCGAGCGGAATCACCGAGGCGTTGCGCCGGATTTACGGGGCGGGCTGGGTGGTGGAGGAGCTGGAGGGACGGTAAGACCGGAGCTAGGGGACAGGGGTCAGGGATCAGGGGGTGTCAGGGAATGGGTTGCAGGAGAGAACTGCTGGTTCCTCTCCCTAACCCTACACCCTCACACCCCCTGACCCCCGACCCCTGACCCCTAGCTCCCAACAACACTGGCCTCCTTCCTGCCTGTAGTCCGTCCCATGCCGCGCCAACTCGAAGCTCGCGCGCAGTCGCTCATGCGCGAGCAATTTGGGCACGCCGATTTCCAGCCGGGCCAGTGGGAGCCAATGCGAGCTCTGCTCGCCGGCCGCGACGCGATCGTCGTCATGCCCACGGGCAGCGGGAAGTCGCTCATCTATCAGCTGCCGGCGCTGATGTTCGAGGGGCTCACGGTCGTGGTGACCCCGCTCATCGCCCTGATGAAGGACCAGGAGGACAAGCTGAGCGCGTGCGGCGTCGATGTCATCGCCATGCACTCGCATCTCACCGACACGCAGGCTCGCGACATCCACGAGCGCGTCGGCGGTGGACAGGGTGCCATCCTCTACCTCACGCCGGAACGCTTCAAGGACCGGGAATTCTTCGAGCGGCTCCTCGAGCGTCGCGTCAGCCTCTTCGTCATCGACGAGGCGCACTGCGTCTCCCAGTGGGGGCACGATTTCCGGCCGGACTACCTCACGTTAGGCTCCGTCGCGCGCCGCCTTGGCCGGCCCCCGATCCTCGCGCTCACGGCGACGGCGACCGCCGAGGTCCGCCGTGACATCGCGCGTCAGCTCGAGATGAAGGACCCGCACCTGACGATCACGGGGTTCGCCCGGCCGAATCTTCGCTTCGAGATCCGGCGCACGGTCAACGCGGTGGTGAAGGATGAGGAGGTCGAGCGGACGCTACGCGCGCGCGAGGGCGATGGCGTCATCTATACCGCCACGATCCGCGAAGCCGAACGGCTCTACGAGCGCCTCCGCCACGACCATCCCGTCGGGATCTATCACGGCAAGATGGCGCCAAGCGAGCGCAAGGAGACGCAGGATCGGTTCATGAGCGGCGATCTCGGCGTCATGATCGCGACCAACGCCTTCGGACTGGGCATCGACAAGGCGGATATCCGCTTCGTGTTGCACTACCATTTCCCGGGTTCGATCGAGGCGTACTATCAGGAAGCGGGTCGGGCCGGTCGCGACGGCGAACCGGCCACGTGCGCGCTCCTCTACCGGGTCGAGGATCGCCGCGTTCAGTCGTACTTCCTCGGCGGCAAGTATCCCGAGATCGAAGAGGCGGCGCGCGTCGCCATCTGCCTGGAGCAGTATCCGCTGACCACACCGGTGGCGCTCACCGACCTGGCGAACCAGGCCGATGTACCGGCGCGGAAGGCGCGGATCGTGCTCGCCCTGCTCAAGCGACATGGTCTCGTGCGCGAGCATCGCGGAGGCAGTTGGGAGCGGCTCGGAAGCCAGCTGACGTCGGTCAACCTCAGCGAAGACCTGCACGATTACGAGGAGCGGCGCGCGATGGACCAGTCGAAGCTGCGCGCGATCGTTCGCTACTGTCAGACAACGGAATGCCGAACGCGGTACATCCTCGAGTACTTCGGTGAAGAGGTCGAGCCGGAATGGGCATGCGGAAATTGCGACTCGTGCGATGCAATGGAGCGATGGGAAGAGCGAGCGACAACTGACCGAGCAGCAGTGGCGTAGAGGCGTGAGATGCGAGTATTCGTAACCGGTGGTACCGGGGTCGTGGGAACGGCGACCGTTCGATCGCTCGTCGCGAGCGGGCACGAGGTGCGGCTCTGCAGCCGCAACGCGCAGCGCGATGTCGAGCGATGGCCCCGTGGCGTGGAGGCCTGTCCGGCGAGCGTGGATGATGCGGCGTCACTGCACGGGTCGATGGATGGATGCGACGCGGTGATTCACGTCGCAGGCATCGTCGCCGAGGAGCCACCGGAAATCACCTTCCAGCGCGTGAACGTCGACGGAACGCAAAACGTGCTACGGGAGGCCGAGCGTGCCGGGATTGGGCGCTTCCTCTACGTCTCATCGCTCGGCGCCGATCGGGGTGCCTCCAATTACCACCGGTCGAAGCGTGCCGCTGAGGATCTCGTGAGGCACTTCCGTGGCGGATGGCTCATTCTACGACCGGGGAACGTGTACGGACCGGGTGACGAGGTGATCTCGCTGCTGCTCAAGACCGTTCGGACGCTTCCGGCGATTCCGGTGATCGATGGCGGCGATCAGCCCTTTCAGCCGATTTTCGCCGAGGACCTCGGCGAAGCGATAGCCGCGGCGGTAGCGCGTCCAGATCTCTCGCGAACTACGCTCGAGCTGGCGGGCGCTGAGCGTACGTCGATGAACGACGTGATCGATCGCCTCAGCCGGATCACGGAGAAAACGCCGCTTCGCATTCCACTCCCATCGTGGCTCGCCGAAGCGGGCACACGCGTCGCAGGCGCCTTCGGTGTCGACCTTCCCGTGAACGTCGATCAGCTGCAGATGCTGGTGGAAGAGAATGTGATCTCACCGGGAGAGACGAATGCTCTCGTGACGACGTTCAAGATCACGCCGACGCCACTCGACGACGGGCTGCGCCGGCTCGCCGACGAGATGCCCGAGCAGACCCCCGCGGACGGGACGGGACGACTGCACCGGCGGCGCTACTGGGCCGACATCGCCGAGTGCGAGCTGACCGCGACCGCGCTGTTCGAGCGGTTCCGCACCAACTTCAAGACGTTCATGCCCGAGGCGACGATCGAGGTCGGCGTGGAGGGTGGAACGCCCTGCGTGCCTGACGAGGGTGAGACGCTGACCCTCGGTCTTCCCCTCCGGGGCAACGTGCAGGTGCGCGTGCTCGAGGTCGATGAGCGATGGATGACGTTCGTCACCGTCGAAGGGCATCCACTGGCCGCGGCGATCCGCTTCCTCACTGAGGACCAGGCCGACGACATCGTGCGATTCGAGATTCAGACGTACGACCGCGCCGGCTCATTCGTGGACGCGGTGATGCTGGCGATCGCGGGCGATCTGCTCAAGGACGTCACCTGGCGTGCCGTGGTTCAGCGCGTGATCGACGAGAGCAACGGTCGCGCGCTCCATGGCGTCCAACATTCCGACGAGGTTCTCGAGGGTGAAGAGGCCGAGCTGGTCGAGCAGTGGGCGGAAGCGCTCGTGATGGCCGAGCGCCGCGCCGAGGAGGCTCACCGGGCGTCGCCGTAGTCGAGCTGCTCGGGGCGAAACTGGCAGTGCTCCCCGCAGCCGAACCGGTATCGGTTGCGGGCGAACCACCGATAGAACTTGTCGGCCAGCTTCCCGACGAAGGGGAGCTTGAACACCCATCCGATGAGCCACCCGCTCGGAAGAATGCCAAGCAGATCCTCGATCGCCTGGGCGCCCTGCGTGGTGCGCCCACCCGGTCCGATGAGCTGAACGGCCTGCGCGTACGCCTCGGCGGGAATCCAGGGAAATCGCGCATGTACGCAGGTGTTCTGTGACGGAATGATCTCGATCCGCTTGCGCCGGTCCCAACGCTCCAGCAGCCGCACGAGCCGGCCGCATACCTTGCAGTTGCCGTCGTAGACGAGCGTCCACGGGCGACCCTCGCCCGCGCAGTCACTCGATTGCCCGGCGAACACGAAACGAACGACCGGATACATGCGTGCGGTCGTAGTCATGAGGCGATCTCCGTCGTAACCGTCGGGGCGTTCGCGAGCGTGTTGTGAATCGCGCAGAGATGCGCGGCGCGCTCAGCGGCCGTCCGCCGCTCGGGAGGCAGCTGTGGCCAGATGATCTTCACGTCGATCGTGCCGACGCGGTGCGGCTTCTCGGCAAAGCGCCAGTCCACCTCGAGCGCCAGTCCGGACGCGTCGAGCTTGGCATGTTCTGCCCACGAGGCGAGCACGGAGAGTACGCACGTCGCGAGCGAGCTCGCGAGCATGTGGAACGGCGAGTATTGCGCGTCGGGGCGATCGGCCTCGATGGTCAGAGGACCAGGGGTTCCCTCGAGACGAATGCGCTCCTCCGACAACAGCAGAATCTTCACGTCGTTCTCCTCGCGGCCGCGGCGCTGAGTATGCAAAGAATACGCCCCGGACCGATGGCTGGAGACAGCACGAATGACTGATACTGACTCGTCGACGCCTCGCCTCGCGCAGCAGCGGGCGCGCCTCCTGATTCGCTTTCGGCAGTGGATGGAGGTTCCCCTCCTCGTCCTCGGCTTCGTGTGGCTCGTGCTACTCGTCGTCGAGCTGACGAGCGGCCTGCATCCGATGCTCCAGTCGTTGAGCACGACGATCTGGATCATCTTCATCGTTGCGTTTCTGGTCGAGCTGGCGCTCGCGCCGCGGAAGCTCGCCTATCTCCGCTCGCAATGGCTCACCGTCCTGTCCCTGGCGCTTCCCGCGCTGCGCGTACTTCGGATCGCGCGCACGCTGCGGGTGTTGCGGGCGGCGCGCGCCGTTCGTGGCGCCCGGCTGCTGCGAGTGGTGACCGGGTTGAATCGCGGAATGCGCGCGCTCGGGCGCAGCATGGGACGGCGAGGATTCGGGTACGTCAGCGCGCTCACGCTGATCGTGATCGTCGCCGGGGCGGCGGGGATGCTCGCCCTCGAGCGAGAGGCGAGCGGTGGGCTTCCTGACTACGCCAGCGCGCTGTGGTTCACGATCATGCTGCTGACGACGATCGGATCGGAGTATTGGCCGCGCACGCCCGAGGGGCGACTGCTCTGTCTGCTCCTGTCACTCTACGCGATTGGGGTGTTCGGCTACATCACGGCGGCTCTGGCGAGCTTTTTCGTCGACCGCGATCGCGAAGAGCGTGGTCCGGAGCTGGCGAGTGAAGACGCCGTGCAAGCGCTGCGCATGGAGATCATCGCCTTGCGTCAGGAGCTTGGAGCGAGACGCCCGTGAGATTCTCGCACGACGCCGCGCGCCTGGTGGCGCTCCTCGCGCTTGCGTCGTGCGGTCGCGCCGACGCGGCGCGACAGTACGACGACTACATGCTCCTGCGCGGCCGGCTCGTCGCGGCCGAGACGAGCGCGGCCGGGTTTCGTGGGCGATACGCGATACAACGCGTGCGCCTCAGCAGCTCGACGGGTCTCGAGGTGACCGGGCGGTTGCTGCGGCCCGCGTCGACCACGCCAGCGCCGGCCATTCTGCTCAACGATGGCCGCGAGCTCAACTCGAGAGCGATCGATTACCTGCCTGCCGACTTTGGCGACGTGGTCGTCCTGTCGATCGATTACCCGGAGGCGATTCCGTACACCGTCGGCGTGAAGGATATGGTGTTCAACGGTGGCACGATCCGGAAGGCCGCGCGCCTCATCCCGGCTTCCTTCTCGCTGGCGGGCGAGTGGCTGTCGATGCGAGAAGACGTGGACGCGGAACGCGTCGGCATTGTCGCCACGTCGTTTGCGGTACCGTTCGCCACGATCGCGGCGGCCATGGATGCCCGATTCCGCGACGTCGGATTGATCTACGGCGCCGGTGACTTCGCGACCGTCATGGCGGCCAACATCACGCTGCGCCCGCGATTCCTGCGTCGCCCGGCGGCGTGGCTCGCGACACGCGCTTTCCGCGAATTCGAGCCGGAGCGCCATGTCGCGCAGATCGCGCCGAGGCCGCTGCTGATGATCAACGGGATCGACGATCCGCAGATGCCTCGCGAAGCGGTGCAGTCACTCTACGACGCGGCACGCGAGCCGAAGACGGTCATCTGGCTTCGCACGGGTCATCTGCTTCCCACCGACAGCGTGCTCATCCGGGCCCTGGTCGATACCGCGCTCGCGCGTCTCCCGATCCTGAGTCGTCCAGTCGCGGCACCCATCGCTCCATGACGGCACCCGCCTTGCGGCGCGTCATTTCTATGACGGCCTGCCGTGGTAGTAGGACTGACAAGCCGGTAATCGTAGAGTTGGGGCCTGCAACTGCAAACGTCGCCAGCACTCAACGCGGATTCTACGGATTGGAGAGCAACAACTACACGGATCAACGGCAACTGCAACCAGCGGAGAGCTGCAACACCTTGTAGAGCCGTTGGAGCCACAACGCGCAGGACAAGAGCAACGGCTTTTACCGCGGAGGACGCAGAGGTCGCGGAGGAACTTCAACTACAAGTGCTTCTTGAAAAAGGCTCCTGCAGTTGAAGTTCCTCCGCGTCCTCCGCGTCCTCCGCGGTAAAAAGCCGTTGCCGGTGCCGTATCCGTGCACTTTTGCCTTCAGATCCGACACATCCGCGTCACACGCTTTTCCCGATGCAGTTGCGGTTGCTCTTGTGCGGCCGTCGGCGGTTCCTTCATCAGTATTGCATCTGCATCACACGCATGGGCCACGAGGCCTGAGGAAGGGACATGGCGGCAGTGGTGAGTGGTCGTGAGGTGATGGTCACGAGCGACGCGGTGACGATGCGCGGCCTCCTCGGCATTCCCAAGGGTGCGCGCGGTGTCGTACTGTTCGCGCATGGGAGTGGCAGCGGGCGACTCAGCTCGCGGAACAATTTCGTCGCGCGCGCCCTTCAGGACGCCGGGCACGCCACACTCCTCATCGACCTGCTGAGTGAGGAAGAGGAGCGCGCCGACGCCGGGACGGGTCACCTGCGCTTCGACATCCCATTTCTCGCGAAGCGTCTCGAGGCAGCAACCACCTGGCTCGCGGACGCGGCGGAGACGCGAACGCTGAGCGTAGGATACTTCGGCGCGAGCACCGGTGCCGCGGCGGCGCTGGTTGCGGCGGCCGAGTTGCGGGACCAAGTCGATGCGGTCGTGTCGCGCGGGGGGCGTCCCGATCTGGCGGGAGAGCATCTCGCCAGGGTGACGGCGCCAACGCTTCTGATCGTCGGCAGCCGCGACGTGCCGGTGATCCCCCTCAACGAGGATGCGTTCGCACAGCTGCGGTGCGCGAAAAAGCTCGAGATCGTCCCCGGCGCCTCGCACCTGTTCGAGGAGCCCGGGACGCTCGAGGTGGTGTCGAGATTGGCGTCGTCGTGGTTCGCGAAGTACCTCGGTAAAGGAGACTGATGCTCTTTCGAGATCGCGTGGAGGCGGGGCAACGACTGGCGTCGGAGCTCGGGCGTCGCCTGCCGCAGATCCGCGACGAAGATCCGCTCGTGCTCGCGATCCCGCGGGGCGGCGTGCCAGTGGGCTACCAGGTCGCGCGCGCCATCGACGCTCCGCTCGACCTCTTCATCGCGCGCAAGCTCGGTGCGCCCGGACATGAAGAGCTGGGTATCGGCGCCGTCGCCCCCGGTGGGACGCGGTTCCTCGATGCCGACGCGATCCGCATGCTTGGCGTGAGCGATGAGTACATCGAAGAGGTCACGCGCAAGGAGCTGGCCGAGCTCGAGCGACGACTTCGTCGGTTTCGCGGTGATCGTCCTCCTGCACGCATCGAGGGGCGATCGGTCGTGCTCGTCGATGATGGGCTGGCCACCGGCGTGACGGCGCTCGCCTCACTGACCGCGCTACGTCTCCAGCGCCCGCGCCGGCTCGTCTTCGCGGCACCGGTGTGCTCGGTCGAGGGCGCGCAGGCGGTGGCTCGTCAGGCGAATGACGTCGTGTGCGTCGCGACCCCTGACCGCTTCTTCGGCGTCGGCGCGTGGTATGATGACTTCACGCAGACGACGGACGAGGAAGTAGTCGAGTTACTGCGAAGGAGTGAGGAGCTTGGGGTCAGGGGTCAGGGGGTGTCAGGGGGGAGGGTATAGGAGAGCTGCGGTGTCGCCGTTCTCTCCTGAACCCTACCCCCTGACATCCCTGACCCCTGACCTCCAGCTCCTGACTCCTGGTCTATCGAACCGAGAACCTAACGAGGGCGCGGGTCTCCAGCACTTCTCCTCCGTGCTCGATGATCGACACGAAGCGCTCGCGACTGCGAAGCTGCAGTGAGCCGCCCATGCGGAAATAGGTGCGCTCGACGCCCATGCGGGGCGCGCGAACATGCCACCGGCGAACGATCCACACGCCCGAGGCCAGCTGCTCGAACTCCACTCGCCCGCCCACGCGCGATGTCGGGACTCTCCAGGGCAGCTTCGTGTAGGTGAACTCGAGATGCCGGAGCTCGGCCGTCTTCGCATCCAGCCACAGCACTCCCTTCACGTCCGCGACCCGGCGCTTCCGCGCCGGCTCGAACGCAAGTCCGATCAAGCCGTCGTCTCCTTCCGTCACACGAAAACAATGATTCCGGAGAAAGATCTCCGAGAGTAGCACGTCGGCATCGGGCGCGTAGAAGTACCAGGTGTCACTGCCCTTTCGCTCGATGAACCCGACACGATCGAGGTGATCGGCGGGTACCGCGACGAAAGGTCGCTGGGCCATGCCACTGAGCATCCAGCTCGAGTCGGCATGGACGAATCGCGCGAGTGTGTCGAGCTCGCGCGTCCACCGGCGGGCGGTCGTCTGGAAGAGGTCGCCGCGCTGTGCGAGCTGCGTCTGGTAGAGAGCGGTGCGAACCTCCTCCCAGAGATGGAACGCCGGAGCGCCATCGCCGGGGCGGACCACGCAATGACGCTGCGCGTGCACGGTCACCGAGGGCAGGCTCACGCGAATCGTCGGCGCGAGGATGTCATGGACTCGAACCTCGCCCTGGGCGACCTCGAAGGGATGCGACTGCACGGCGCGGTAGCCGATGCGCTTCGTGCGGAGCGAGTAGCGCCCGGGAGCGGGCGCGGCAAGGGCGTAGCCGCCAGCGTCGAGTGAGAGTGCGCGGGCGCGCGGCCTGCCGTCGTCGCCGATGAGCAGCACGAGCGCGTCGCGCACGGGCGCACCGGTCAGCGAGTCAAGCACCGTCCCGCGCACGACCTGCGCGCTGACGCTCGTCACGCTCAGCGCCACCAGCGCGGAGACGAGCAGAAACGTACGTGCCACCGAACCCTCCCGCCGGCGCTTCCTTCGCCGGCACCCTCACACCCCGGACGGATAGGTCTCGGGCAGGTCGCCGTCCACACGCACCGGCATGTGAAGGGGCGCGACTGCTCGTGTCTCGTCCAGATAGATGAAGGCGTCGTAGCGCCCGGGCAGAATGGTGGGAACGTAATTCCCGTGCTGCTCGAGCTCTGGGTGATAAACGACGCCGATCGCGCGATGCCCTCGTGGCTCGCGCAGGTCGTCCATCACCGGGTGCGCCTCCCGCTCGGCGAACGGAAGGAGGAAGTCCGGGATTCCGGTGTGGTGGAGCACCGCCTCGTAGCTATCGCCGCGTGCCTCGGGCACCTGCATCTCCTGCATCGGGTCGCCCCACTCCTCCGCGGCGATGACCGTTCCCCGGTGCGTCCCAAAGCCGACGATCACTACCTCGTCGCTCCCGTGGGCCTGCCGCACGAGCTGCCCCACGTTCACCATGCCGGCGCGCGCCATGTCCGTGAACCGCGCGTCGCCGACGTGCGTGTTGTGCTCCCACACGATCGCTTTCGCCGATGGCCCGTGAAACGCCATGAGCCGGTCGAGGGTCTCGACCATGTGAGTGTCGCGGACATTCCACGACGCCGGCCCGCCACGCACCATCGTGCGGTAGTACCGCTCCGCGTTGCGGGCGACCAGCGCGTTCTGTTCCGCGTTGAAGAAGGTTTCCGGGCCGTCCTCCCGGTTTGCCACGGCGCGCTCGCGCAGCAGGCGCAACGTGGCGACCGCCTCGTTCTCGCACGAGGTCGGTACGAGCGCCGTCGCACGCGCGTAGTCCTCCGCGCTCTCGCCATACGGCTCGAAGCATCGGTAGGCATGGCGCGCTTCGCGCGCGGCGTCCGGATCCACACGCTCGAGGTAGGTGACCACCTCGTGCATGGAATCCCACAACGAATACACGTCGAGGCCGTAGAAGCCGATGCGGCGATCGCGCGGCAGCGCCTCGTTATGCTCGCGCAGCCAGCGACAGAGTGTAACGACCTCCTGGTTCGCCCACATCCAGGTCGGCCACCGCTCGAACGCGTGCAGCACGTCCTCCGCGCTCCGGCCACTGTCGGAATACCCCTTCACGTAGCGGTTCACGCGAGAGCAGTCGGGCCAATCGCCTTCGACCGCCACGAAGGAGAATCCCATGTCGCGAATCAGCCGGCGGGAGATCTCCGTACGCCACGTGTAGAACTCGGAGGTCCCGTGCGACGCTTCGCCGAGGAGGACGAATCGCGCGTCGCCGACGAGGTCGAGCAGCGGATCGAGGTCCGCGGCAGCGCGGAGTGGGTGCGCGATCTCGGCGACGCCGCGCGCTATGCGCGTGGCGTCAATCGATCCCCGGCCCCTGGTGGGCGCAGCTCGCACGTTCGACTCCGTTCGCGTTCGATTTCGGCAAAGGCAAAGGGAGTGCCGGAAGCACGCGAGACTGGATGATCGGTGACGAACGAGGAACGAGAAGCGAGGAAATGTGTTCGCGATCACCATCGAGCCGCTTCGTTCCTCGTGCCTCGGTCGTCACGTTCTGCTCGCGGGCTGTTGCTGAGTTAGGCAATGCAGGGTCCCGAGGCCCCACACGAGATCGACCGAGTTGATGCCGATGACGTCGCGCCCGGGGAAACACTCCGCGAGGATGTTGAGGGCGACGCGATCGTTCACGTCGTTGAACGTTGGCACGATCACGACGCCGTTCGCGATATAGAAGTTGGCGTAGCTCGCCGGCAGGCGCTCGCCGTCCATGATCACGGGCCGCGGGTAGGGGAGATCGATGACTCGGAGGCCGCCCTCCAGCCGTCGAGCGGCGTGGTCGAGTCGGTGGCGGTTGTCGAGGGAGCGTTCGTGATTCGCATCGTCCGGATCCGGCTCGAACGCCAGCACGACCGTGTTCGGCGCAACGAAGCGCGCGACGTCGTCCACGTGCCCGTGCGTATCGTCACCGACGCAGCCTTCGCCGAGCCAGATGGTGGTGTGGATGCCGAGGTACTCGCGAAACGCGCGCTCGTACCCGGCGCGATCGAGCCCGGAATTCCGCTCCTGAATCGTCGACAGGAGACACTCCTCGGTCGTCAGCAGAACTCCGTTGCCGTTCGTGTCGATCGCGCCGCCTTCGAGCACGAGACGACTTCCATCGTCAGCCCGGACGGCCTCGACGGTGGGGATCCCGGCCAGCTGCGCCACCGCCGGCGCGATCAGCGCATCGGCGCGGTGGTTGTCGTACTTCGCCCAGGCATTGAAGCGCCAGCAGACGGCCTCGACGCTCCCACCCTCCCGCCAGACCATCGTCGGTCCCGAATCGCGAAGCCACACCCGATCGCTGGGCACACGATGCACGCGGCAGCGGTCGAGTCGAACGCCGTGCGAGTGGAGCGCCGCGACGGCCTGATCCTGAATCTCCTCCGAGTGACAGAGGATCTGGACCGGCTCGTACTCGTGCAGCGCCCGCACGATCTCCGCGTAGACCCAGCGAATGGGCTCGAACTTCCCGGGCCAGTCGGGATCGTGGTGCGGCCAGCCTATCCAGGTGGCAGAGTGGGGCTCCCACTCGGCGGGCCAGAGTCTCGTTGTCCGGGCAGGCATTGCGCTTGGTCTCAACGGCAAAGATGACAGAATACAGAATTCAGAATTCAGATCGGCGGCTTCTGAATTCTGAATTCTGTATTCTGAATTCTGTCATCTTTGCCGTTGCCTCACCCAATGTAGCGCTGAAGTATGGGACCGTAGGCATCGATCCGCCGATCCCTGAGAAACGGCCAGTTCCGCCTCGTGTACTCGATGAGCTTCGGATCGCACTCGGCGATCAGGATCGTCGGCTCCGTGCCCGCTTCGGCGACCAGCCGGCCGAAGGGGTCGGCCACGAAGGAGTGGCCGAAGAAATCGATGCCGTCGGTGCCCGGCTCGGGCTCGTGGCCCACGCGATTCGCTGCCGCGACGTAGATGCCGTTCGCGATCGCGTGCGCGCGCTGAATCGTGCGCCATGCGTCGGCCTGGGATTTTCCCCACTCGTCCTTCTCTTTCGGATGCCAGCCGATCGCCGTCGGATACAGCAGAATTTGCGCGCCCATGAGTGCCGTGATCCGCGCGGCCTCCGGATACCACTGATCCCAGCAGATCAGCACCCCGAGCGTCGCGTAACGAGTGCGGAAGACGCGAAAGCCCGTCTGGATGGTGGGCGTCTCACCGTGCTGGTAGATCTCCCCCGGCGTGAAGTAGTACTTCTCGTGGTAGAGCGGGTCATCGGGGATGTGCATCTTGCGATACACGCCCACGAGTGAGCCGTCCGCGTCGATGACGGCCGCGGAGTTGTGATAGACGCCCGCCGTTCGCTTCTCGAAAATCGGGACCACGATCACGACGGCCAGCTCGCGCGCGAGCGCCTGCATTCGCTCGACCGTCGGTCCCGGGATCGGCTCGGCGAGATCGAAGCGCTCCGCGTCCGTGACCTTGCAGAAGTACGGCGCGTTGAAGAGCTCCTGGAGCAAGATCACCTGCGCGCCGCGCCGAGCCGCCTCGCGGATGTCGTCGATCGCTTCGGCGACGGTGGCCTCGGCGTCAACTGCGACGCGTTGCTGAATGACGCCGAGGGTGAACGGAGACGTGCTCACTGGGATGGTGCGGGACGGTGGCGTCCCGTCCCGCTACTTGTGGGTGGAGTCGGCAACGGCAGCGCTCTTGTCGACGGCAGCTGCGAGCTCCGTGTAGGCATCGGGTGACAACACCTTGAACGACAGCATGACGTGGGCGATCCGCCCATCGGGCGAGACCACGAAGAGGTTGCGCGTGTCGAGCTTGCGGGCCTCGTCGACCGATCCATAGCGGCGTCCGGCCTCGTTGCCCACATCACTCGCGAACACCATGGGAAAGTCCGACTCCCGCGCCCATGCGGCGAGTGTGGTATCGGCATCGGCGCTGATCCCGATGACGACGACGTCGTTGCCGGCGTTGAAGAGCGTGGCGTACTGGTCACGGTACGCCTCCATTTGGACCGTTCAGCCCTTGGTTCGCGCCTGGTAGAAGAACGCGATCACGACGGTCTTGCCGCGGAAATCACTTAGACGAACTGGCTCGGCGAGGCGTCCGTAGCGGGTCGCGCCGGGCAGCGCAAAGTCTGGCGCCATCGAGCCGACGGTCGGAACAGCCGGGGCCGCTGGCGTGGCAGGCGTCTGCGCGGTCATGACGGAGACCGTGCCGGTCGAAAGAAGCGCGACGGTCAGCGCGCGCCGAAAGCTCTGGAAACTCATAGCCCCCCTTGAGAGTGCAGGCGGCAAGATGGCCATCGGCAGGCCTCCCAGGCAACCTCCGTTTGTGGCGCCCGTCACAGGGGAGTTCTGCCATTCTTCGGTGGGTGACAACAGATGTCTCAGGGGTGGACGGTACCCCGGGTTATGCCCCTGTAGGGGCCCCAAATGGGTGGCACCGGCGGTGCCTATAGAGGCCTCGGTTGGACCGCCAAAAGTGCGGCGGTCGTAGCGGGGATCCATGAGGAGGAGCCATGACCAGATTCGTTCGTTGGATGATCGTCCCGGTGGTTGCCGTTCTGGCGGCCTGCGGCGGTCAAAGTGATTCGGAGCGGCTCGACGAAGCGCTGACGCGCGATCTGGCGTTGGCCGCGTCGATGCAGTATCCGCAGCAGCAGTTCATGACGCCGATGGAGATGGGCTACGCCCAGCCGTACGGCCAGCCGCAGCAGCAGCTGTACGACCAGTACGGCCGGCCGGTCTACGCGCCGCAGCCAGTGGCGCAGCAGGCCATCTATCGTGCGCCGGCACCGGCGCCAGCTCGTACCACGGCGCGCGCGTCGACGGGCAGCACCGTTCGGCGTGAGCCGGTCCGCCACACGAAGCGTGACGCGCTCATCGGCGCGACCGCGGGTGCGGTGATTGGCAGCGTGATCTCGAGGGACGTGAAGGGTGCGCTGATCGGCGCGGCCGCGGGAGGCTTGCTGGGTGGAGTGGTGGGGCATACGATCGACGTGCAGAGATAACAGCTGCTGCGAACTGCGAACTGCGACCAAAAACCCTCGGGATGCTACTAAGCGCTAAGTAGCATCCCGAGGGTTTTAGGTCGCAGTTCGCAGTTCGCAGTTCGCAGCAGTTCGTTGTTATCGCCTCTTTCCAAACGTCGACGCCAGGAGCCCCGCTCCGATCGCGGCGACCGCGACGAGCAATGGCTTCGTCTGCGTTCCCCGCCGAACGCCCTCGAACAGCGCCATCGCGCCGGTCTCCAACCCCTCCATGGCGTCGGCGAGTCGAGCGTTTCCAATCTCGATTGCGCGCTCGACGCGTGCGGTCGCGCTGTCGGGCGACACGCCCATCTCGAGCAGCGTGCGCGCCGCCCAGTCGTAGTGGCGTACTTCGTCATCGGCAGCTCGCGCGAGCACGTCTGCCACCTCGAGATCGTCCGAGCTCTCCGCTACACGCCGATACTTGTCTCGCCCCTGTCGCTCGTTCGCCTTGAAGGCGAGCAGCAGGGCCGTCTGCCCTCCCAGGGCGCCCGCTTTCTGCACAGCCAGCTTGAACACGCCGGTGGGAAGGTGCGGCGCTTGAATCGGCTTGCCGCCGCGATCCTGGATCAATCGCGTGATCTCTTCGATATGCCGCTCGTGATCGGCGCGAAACTCACGGAGCGCCTGACGGTGGGACTCGTCCGTCAATGCATCGATGGCGATGCCATACGCGCCAATGGCGTCGTGATCGAGCTGCAGAAGGTCGTTCAGCGTTGCGATGCGCGTCACATCGCGGACCAAGACGAGAGCGTCCGACACGGGAGTCTCCGAGGCAAAAGGAAGGTCGGGACCACTGGCGTTCCCAGTTATGCCCGTCCAGGGGCACAATGCGCGCCGCGCCGCCTCACGAGCGTGTGCATTCAATTAGGACCGCTTTGCGGTGGCACGGCCCCTGCCCTCGAAACCAGACCCTTTCAGGAGCCACGATGACTGACGACAGAAATCTCGACGGCGCCGCGGAGCGCGAAGAGCTGCTGGATGAGCTGGAAGAGAACCATGAGCGCGCCCGTCGCGAGGCCGCGGGTCATCCCGAGACGGTCGAGAAGCGTGATCCCGATGAGAAGAAGACCAGGCACGATGAGAAAAACCCGCCGCACACGACGACGGGTAAGGTGACCGCACCAAAGTTTGGCTCAGCGGGAAGCGGCGGCGCGGAGTTCGAAGGACCGCTGCCGAAGAACTAGGGCCCGCCCGCCGGCTGCGATGCAGACGGCGATGTCACCGCGAGATCGACGCCCGTCGGCGACGCGAGACGGGCGTCGGTCGATGGGGCGAGAGGCTCCGCCTCGATGGCGGGTGGCGAAGACAGGCGGCGCTCGCGCTCGCGGTGCTGCTGCACCACGACGACAGCCGCAGTCGCGGCCACGAGCACGGCAATCGTGCTGAATTCACTGGTCTTGATCACGTTCGATTCTCCAGGGGTCGCACCGATCAGCCGGCGCACGGGCCCTGCATTTTGCATAATCCGTTCCGAGGCTGGCCAAGGGGCGCGACCGCTTGGCATGAGGCTCGCAATTCACACCGGTACATGTACTTACCAGGCGGGCCGCTGAATGCCTGACCGACGCTCCCCCTCCCGTCAGCCGTCTCCGGAGCGGAGGCAGCGCGCTGTCGGGACCAATCGCGCCGTGCGCGCGCTCAAGGCGCGACACGCCGCGCGGCGGAGCCCACTCGAGAACGCCGCCGACCGCCTAACGCGCATCGCGAGCTCCGGATACTTTCTCGCGGCCCACGCCCTCTGGTTCCTGACGTGGGTGCTCTGGAATACCGGTCTCATTCCTGGCTGGACGCCGATCGATCCGTTTCCGTTTGGGCTCCTGACGATGATCGTGTCGCTCGAGGCAATCTTCCTCGCCATCTTCGTTCTGATGGCGCAGCGTCGCGAGTCGAGCGTCGCCGAGCTCCGCGAAGAGATCACGCTCCAGGTGCTCATGCGGGCGGAGGAAGAGGTCACCAAGACGCTTCAGCTCGTCGCGGGGTTGTACCAGCGGCTCGGTCACCAGCTGGCTGAGGATGCCGAGCTGGCCGACATGATGAAACCGCTCGACGCAGACTCCATCGAACGGCAGCTGACGTCTCAAATCGAAAAGGCGGACGGGAACAACAAAGGCGCTAGAAGCGCTAGAAGCGCTAAAGGCGCTGGAGGCGCTGGAGGCGCTGTGGGCGCTGTGGGCGCTGGGGGCGCTGGAGGGGAGTCGGCAGCGCCTTCAGCGCCTTCAGCGCCTTAGAATCTAAACGCCACCTTGATGCTCCCCGACGCCTGCTTGTCCATGGCCGTCGAAAGCGCGGCTCGGTAGTCGCCGAGCGAGTACACGTGCGTCAACAGCGGCGCGAGTGCCACGCGTCGCGCGGCGATGAGGTCGGCCGCCTCGCGGAAGGCATTGCTACCAGGCGACCCGTGCCGGTGCTCGCCATAACATAACGAGCCACGCACGGTCAGCTCCTTGAGCCAGAGCGGCGTCCAGTCGATGCCGTCCATTTTCGCCGAGTTGCCTAACAACACGAGGGTGCCTCCCGCGCGGGTGACACGCATGGCGTCATCGGTAGCGCGCGGCCCCCCGATGCAGATGAACGTTCGGCCGAAGCCACCGACGCCCACTGGCTTTCCAAGGATCGGCTTCAGCAGGCGGGCGTGACCGGCGTCGGCGAGCTCACGGAGGTAGCTCCCGCGCGCGAAGACGACGCTCTCCGCGCCCAGGCGCCTGGCATGGTCTGCCTGAAACGGGTGACGGGCGAGCACCGTCACGTGAGACGCCGGGGCGAGCGCCTTCAACGCCGCGACCGTGAGCAGCCCGATCGAGCCAGCGCCGATCACGAGCACGCGCTCGCCCGCCTCAGGCATCGCGGCGCGAACGGCGTGCACGGAGCAGGCGAACGGCTCGACGAGCACGGCCTCCTCGTCCGCGACCGTCTCCGGCACCGGAACGAGCTGGCTCTCGTGCGCGACGAACATCTCTCCCCAGCTGCCGCCAAGTCCGCGCGTCGTGCCGATGAGCATCCCCGGTGCGAGCGCACCGTCGGTGAACCGCGCGCATCTCGAGTGGTGACCAGCCGTGCACGCGTCGCACGCCGGCTCGAGTCCACGCGGCTCGCAGCAGAGCAGGGGATTGGCGACGACGCGATCCCCGACGCGCGCGTCACGAACGCCCTGCCCGACCTCGACGATCTCCCCGACATTCTCGTGACCGATGACGAAGGGAAACGAGGAGAAGGGCGATGTCGATGGCGACGCCTTGAGCGTAACGACATTGAGATCGCTGCCGCAGATCCCGCCCATGCGCGTGCGGACTCGCACCCATCGCTCGGTCGGCAGGGCCGGCGTGTCGACCTCGCCGAGCCGCGTGCACGCATGCGGCCCCACGTAGAGCGCGTCGCTCACTCTACCGGCGAGCAGCGTCGTGAGGTACGTGGGAATCGGGGCGGCGAAGGAGATTGCCTTCATTGAGCGATTGCGGATTGCGGATTGCGGATTGCTGATGGCGAATATCGTGACGCAGTGCTCTGGCGTGCAATCAGCGATCGGCAATCCGCACTCGTTTCATCCCGTTATCACGCGGAGCGCCCGCGGAACACACTCGATTTGCACCGCCGCCCCGGTAGCCCGGTTGTACTCGCCGTCCGTCTCGAACGCCGGCGGCGCCGGAAACTCGAGCGTGAAGCTCGGCGACTGCTCGACGAGGACCTCGGGGGCCATCACGTGCGTTCCCTTGGTGGCGGCGGCGAAGAGCCGCATCCGCGCGAGTGGCGCCGCGTCATGAATCGAGATCGCGTCGAGCTTGCCGTCCGTCACCGACGCGCCGGGCGCGATCTTGAACGAGCCACCGAAGTTTCGCGCGTTCGCCACGATCAGCATGAGGTGACGGCGCGGGTCACGCCGCTTCTGCGGCGTCGCGATGCCCACCTCGACTCCACCGTAGCTGAAGAGCTGCCGCAGGGCCGAGTACAGGTAAAGCATGTCGCCCTTGAGCCAGGAGATCCGCTCGATGTCCTCGAGCACGGCGATATCGAACCCGAAGCCCGAGACGTTGAGAAAGTGGCGGCCCTCCACGCGGCCGACATCGACCATCATGTCGGAGCCACCCACCGCGAGGCGAGCGGTCGCTGGGAAGTCACGCGCCGGTGCACCGACGGTCTTCGCGAAGTCGTTCCCGGTGCCGGTCGCGACGAGAGCGAGCCTGGCCTGTGCGCCCGCCCCCGCGGCGATGATGGCGTTGGCCACGTTGCTCCAGGTCCCGTCCCCGCCGCAGGCCACGATCGTGTCGAAGCCGTCATCGAGTGCCTTGCGAGCCTCGGCGGCTTCACCGCCTTTGATACTCGTGAGGCGAACCTCGGAGACGCCGGCGGCCGAGAAGGCCACGCGAATGGCGGGCAGCGCGCGCGCGCCGGAACCCCGGCCGGAGGCCGGGTTGACTATAACGCAGACTTTGTGACCCATCGGCAGGAGAACGGCAAAGATGACAGAATTCAGAATACAGAATACAGAATTCAGCGGTCTTGTCTGAATTCTGAATTCTGTATTCTGAATTCTGTCATCTTTGCCGTTAGTGACTCTTCCTAGCGACGAGCGTAGGAGGCGAGCTGCTGCAGCGGATGGAACGTCTGCACCCCATTTTTCATCCACAGCTCGCGGAAGGGCGTCGTCGTCAGCTCCCAGTCCTCGAGGAGCTCCGTCATCGCCTGCGTGTGGATGACGATGCCGCCCTTCTCCTCTTCGTTCTCGGAGAATTGCCCGGCCATCACGATGGTCGAGGAGTAGAAGCCCTCCTCGTCGTGCATGAAGGCCTGGTAGCGGTGCTCGACGCGCGCCCACTCGAACTCCGTCACCGTCATGTCGACGATGGGCTGTCCACGCTCCGTCGCGTGGATGGTGACATGACCGTCGCCACGATCCCAGCGCAGGTCGATGTCCTTCATGTAATGGGGCAGGTGCCAGCGCTCGATGGCGTGCTCGCGCGATTCGCGCGTCGTCGTCGCCAACCGAAATGGGAAGAAGGCCGATCTGGGCCACGGCTGACCCGGCTCGACCCGCGGGGACGTGAGGATCGACAGGATGAGCTCGCCGTACGAGCCCACCGGGCTGTCGTGGAAGTCGAACGCCATCACCGAGAGGACGCTCGATCCATGGTGCGGCTCGATCGGCTGCAGGTCCTGCGGAAGCAGGGCCCGCGCGTTCTCCGTGGGAAACTCGAAGAAGCCGCCGATGGCGTCCCGATAGTGATACTGAACAAACCCGTTGTCGCTCATAGGATGATGCCCTCTTCACGAAGTACACGGCCGAGGATCGCGACGCCCTCGTCCAGTTGCTCGAAGGTGTGGGAGGCCGAGACCGACACGCGGAATCGTGACCGGTGCTTGGCGACCGCGGGATAAATGATCGGCTGCAGGTACAACCCGGCACGCAGCAATTTGTGCCCGATCTCGAACACGCGCCGATCGTTGCGGATCATGACCGGGAAGATCTGCGACGTCGAGTCGCCCACGTCGACCCCTTCCTCGTCCAGCCGCTTTCGAATGTGCGCCACGTTCGTCCAGAGTGCCTCACGAAGCTGAGGCTCTCGCTGCGCGATGCTCAACGATTCCAGCACGCCGGCGGCCACCACCGGCGACAGCGAGCAGGAGAAGACCCGCGACCGCGCAAACCCCTTGAGGTAGTTGTAGAGGTTGCGGGATCCAGCGACGTACCCTCCCTGGCCGCCCAAGGCCTTGGAGAACGTTCCGACGTGGATGTCGATCTCGTCGTCGAGCCCGTAATGCTCGGCCACACCGCGCCCGTTAGGTCCATAGACGAAACAGGAATGCGCCTCGTCGAGCAGGATGCGCGCACCGTACTTCTTGCAGACATCGACGATGTCCGGAAGCGGACAGACGTCGCCATCCATGGAGTAAATCCCCTCCACAGCGACCAGCTTCTTCCCACTCGTCTGACGCAGCTTCTTCTCGAGGTCGGCGACGTTGTTGTGGCGGAAAAACCGGACGTTCGCCTTCGAGAGAATGGCGCCGTCGACGATCGACGCATGCGAGTTCTGGTCGGCGATGATCCAGTCGCCCGGACGCATGAGGCCCGAGATCATGCCGACGTTGGTACTGTAGCCGGTGGGGAAGACCATGGCCGCTTCCTTCCCCTTGAATCGTGCGATCGCCTCCTCGAGCTCGACGTGGATGTCCATCGTGCCGGAGAGGATCGGCGAGCCCGCCGCGCCCAGACCGTACCGGTCGAGCGCGCGCTTGGCCGCCTCGATGACCTCGGGGCGATACGACATCCCGAGATAGTTGTACGACGACAGGTTGAGCAGCGGAACGGTGCGGCAGTGCAACTGCTCCTCGAGCGAGATGCGCGCCGCGGGCGGCGTCGACATGGGCTGCGCGAACAGGTAGTAGCCCTGCGGCGTTGCCCGGTTGTACCATTCATTGTACGGCTCGAGAATCGCGAACGGGTCGTCGCTCGACGAGTAGAAAAAACTGCTATAGTCGTAGTCCAGGACGTTCATGCTCGCCGGCGCTTCGACTCGTGTTGCCATTTGGTGATCTCCCAGTGAATACCATCAGCTCCGACGCCCTCGGCGACGCGCCGGCGGACTCCCCAACCTTGCCGGCACCCGCCTCACGAGTGACACGAGTCTATCGTGCCGCGCGGAGCCTCATCTTCCTGCTCGTCTTCTCGGTCTACCTGTTCATCGTCATCGCGGGGGGAAACCGATTCCTCATTCCCCCGTTGCTCAAGCTCTTTCCTCGCCACAGCGTGCGCATTCGGCGCGTCTGGCTGCGCATGCACGCCATCGCCACCACCGGCCTTGCTCGCACCTTCGGCGGCATGCGCCTCAAAGTGCAAGGCGCCATTCCCCGGGAAAGCGTGGTGGTCATCATGAACCACCAGTCCGTCATGGACATCCCCGTCGGCGTTCTCCTGATCCCCGGGCCCTATCCCATCATCCCGACCCGCGATCGCTACGCCCGCGCCAGCGTTCCCGGGATGCCCAGCCTCATCCGGCTCCTCCGCTTTCCCGTCGTATCGCAGAAGCGCGAGAACCTGCGCGCCGAGCTCCCTGCCATTGCCGAAGCGGCCGACTCCACCGCACGCGGCGACACCTCCATGCTCATTTTCGCCGAGGGCCACCGCACCCGCGATGGTCTGATCGCCCCCTTCATGCGCACCGGACTGCGCCTCGTGCTGGAGCGCGCAAAGCGCCCGGTGTACTGCATCGTCGCCGATGGCCTCTGGCACGCACGAACCGCCTTCGATGCGGCGACCGGATTCGCCGGCTCGACCTGCTCCGTGCGGATCCTCGGGCCCTTCACGTCTCCGTCGAGCAACCTCGACGACTTCATCGAGGATCTTCGCGACCGCATGGTCGTCGAGCTCGACGCGATGCGCGCGGCTCGAGCCGCCACCGCATAGGTGCCGCGTCCGCTTCATCCGCCTGACGACCCGGCGATCCGCGCCGCGCTCCTTCGCGGCGTCGACACCCAGCCCTCCGCGGACACCGCACGCCTGGCGACCTTTCTCGCCGAGTCCTTCGGTCCAACGACCGCGGCGGTCATCCACTACGGCTCCCATGCGCAAAGCTCCGATGCCAGGCCCGACAGCGCTCACGATTTTTTCGTCGTCGTCGACAGCTATTCCGATGCCTATCAGTCGCTGAGCTCGACGGTGCATCCGAGCTACTCGGCCCGAACGGCGACCGCGCTGGCCCATGTCCTCCCGCCCAACGTCATCTCCCTGACGCTGAGAGAGCCGAACCGCACCTTGCGGGCGAAGTGCGCCGTGCTTTCCCTGCGCGATCTGCGCCGCCTCAGCTCCTCGCGCGCCCCCGACCACTTCACCCGCGGCCGGCTCTTCCAGCACGTCCAACTCGTTTGGACGCGCGATGCGCGCTCGCGACAGGAAGCCCTGAATGCACTTCTCGACGCGCGGGTTGGCACCTTCGATTGGAGCCGCCCCTATCTCCCTTCGGTTTTCAATGCGGAATCGTACTGCCGACGACTGCTGGAAACTTCGTTCGCCGCGGAAATTCGCCCGGAAGGTGGTGAGCGTATCGCCGCGTTAATCGCGGCACAGCGAGATGTGGTCCTGCCCGTCTATGACAGTCTGCTGCAATGGCTTGTCGCGTCAAGCATAGCCGCCCAGGAAGGGAATGTCTACCGCTTGACTAGGCGTGCGGGGGTCTCCCGGCGGGCGGCCAGCCGCCTCTGGTTTTTGAAGAGCAAGGCACGGGCGACAGCCCGCTGGCTCAAGTACGTGGTGCTGTACGAGGGATGGCTCGAATACATCGTTCAGAAGATCGCGCGGCGAAGCGGCCGGACGATCGTGCTGACGGACCGAGAGCGCCGCTGGCCGCTGATTTTTCTATGGCCGAAGGTCATCGAGTACGTGCGGACGCGACCGCAACGAAGGAAGAACGAGGAATGAGGAACGCGGAGCGGTCCGAATGAGGAACAGGGACCGAGGAAGTAATATTCAGCCTGGGTCCTCGTCCTCGTTCCTCGTTCTCCTTCATGGCAACCACGATTTCCTTGACCCTCGTCGGGCTTCTGCTCCTCACCATGCCCGTGTACGCGGTCGTGTCGCGGGGCAGACCCATCGACCCTGAGGTCGCGCGGCGGCCGAAGACGATCCTGCTCGGCCACTGGGTGCGCGACTGGCTCATGTGGGTGATCGGGCCGATGGAGCGCGGGTTCGTTCGTGCCGGCCTCTCTCCCGACTTCTTCAATTTCCTCGGCGCGGCCTTTGGGCTTGGGGCCGGAGTCGCCTTCGCTACCGGCGACTTCGCCGTCGCCGGCTGGCTCGTGCTGCTGGGTGGTGCGGCGGACATCTTCGACGGTCGCATCGCCCGCGCCCGCGGCCTGGCGAACAAATACGGCGAGTTCCTCGACTCGACTCTCGACCGGTTCGCCGAAACGTTCACCTACACCGGCCTGGCTCTCCGCCTCGCGGATACGCCGTGGATGGCCCTGTCGACGGTGCTCGCGCTCGGCGGCTCGATGCTGGTAAGCTACACGCGCGCCAAGGGGGAGGCGTTAGGTGTGAGCTGCAAGGGCGGCATCATGCAGCGTGCCGAGCGGCTGGTGCTGCTGGCGCTGGCCGCCCTCCTCGATGCACCGCTGAGTGCTCGGGCCGGCTGGCGGCCGGGGACGATCCTGGGGCTGGCCGTGGCCGCGATCGGCGTGGGCAGCCTGGGGACGGCGATGTACCGGACGTGGTACATAGCGCGTCGGCTAAAGAGCTGAACAGGACCGAGGAGCGAGGAAGTGACATGCGGGCTCCGGTGCATGGGAGCTCGAACCGCCACTTCCTCGTTCCCCTTTTCCTCGGTCGGTTGTTCAGCGTTCCTTACTCGCCTCTCACTGCGCCAAGCACTCTCTCGATCTGTCCCGCGTGCCGCTCGGCGTGGGTGACAAGGATCGTCAGGGCGTCACCGAGGTTCATCCGAAGGATCGGAGCCACCGGCGAGCGCATTTTCACCCTGCGCCAGTCCAGCCCCGCGCTCTCCGTGATCAGCCGACCGACATGCTCCTGGCGCTGGAGGAATTCCTCGAGCACGCGCGGCCGGGGCGAACGTCCCGGCTTGTAGCTCCCGGGCGCCGGCAACTTTCGCGGGCTTCGGAAGCTCCAGACGAGAAGGCCCCCGGCGAGCGTCGGCTTCCAGAGGGCGTCCCCGTTTGCTCCGATCCTGCCGTTCCGCTCAACGAGCGACTTGACGATGGTCAGGTAGGAATCCGCCGAGACGATGAGGTGCTCCAGCACTTCCGCGACGCTCCACCCTCCGGCCGGTGGCTGACGAACCATCACCGCGGGGTCAACGCCGGTAACCGCCTCCCGAATTCTCGCGATGACGGCGCGGTTGGCATCGAGAAGCGTCGCGCCGTGCGCCGTCTGTGCGATTGCTGCAGCCACCGGCGCGTCCTCGCTCCTCGGTCCTATGATTTGCTCTTCACTAGCTGCCTGAGCACGTAGTTCAGAATCCCGCCGTGCCGGTAATAGCTCAGCTCCTCCGGGGTATCGATTCTCGATACGACCTGGAAGGTCTTCGGCGCGGCACCCTCCCCGCTCGCGCGGACGGTGAGCACCGCTCGCGGCTTCATCGAGTCATCCAGACCCTCGATGTCGAATGTCTCGAACCCGGTGAGCCCAAGCGACTGCCGCGTTTCGCCCTGCTTGAACTCGAGCGGGATGACGCCCATCCCCACCAGGTTCGAGCGGTGAATCCGCTCGAACGACTCGGCAATCACGGCCCGAACGCCTAACAGCAGCGTGCCCTTCGCCGCCCAGTCGCGGGAGGAGCCGGTCCCGTATTCCTTGCCAGCGATGACGATGAGGGGCGTGCCCCGGCGCTGGAACTCCATCGCGGCGTCGTAGATCGATGTCGGCTCGCCTCCACGTTCGAAGGTCGTCCATCCGCCCTCCTTGCCCGGCGCGAGCTCGTTCCGAAGGCGGATGTTCGCGAACGTGCCCCGCATCATCACTTCGTGGTTCCCACGACGCGAGCCGTACGAGTTGAAGTCCGCGACCTTCACGCCGTGGTCGATCAACCAGCGACCGGCCGGGCTGGCCGCGGGAATGTTGCCGGCGGGAGAGATGTGGTCGGTCGTCACCGAGTCGCCGAGCATGGCGAGCAGGCGCGCGCCTCGAACGGCACGCACACCCGGTGGCTCGAGCTTGATGTCGTCGAAGAATGGCGGATTCTTGACGTACGTGGACTCATCCGACCAGGCGAATGTCTCTCCCGTCGGCACATCGAGCGCAGCCCAGCGCTCGTCGCCCTCGAACACGTTCGCGTACTGGGTGCGGAACATCTCGCTCTTCACCGATCGCAAGATCTCCTGCTCGACCTCGGCGGGAGGTGGCCAAATGTCTCGGAGAAACACGGGTCCGGCGGAGCCGACACCTAACGGCTCGGTATTCAGGTCGATGTCCATCCGGCCTGCCAGCGCGTACGCGACGACGAGCGGTGGCGACGCGAGATAATTGAACCGGGTGAGCGGGTTGACGCGCCCCTCGAAGTTCCGATTTCCCGAGAGCACGGCGGCGACGATGAGCTTGTTCTGCTCGATCGCGTCGGTGATCGGCGGGGGTAGTGGTCCCGAGTTGCCGATGCAGGTCGTGCATCCGTAGCCGACGAGGTTGAAGCCGAGCGTATCGAGCGCATCCTGCACGCCCGCCTTGCGATAGTAGTCGGTGACGACCTTCGAGCCGGGTGCGAGACTCGTTTTGACCCACGGCTTCGTACGCAGCCCCTTCGCGACGGCGTTGCGCGCCAGCAGGCCGGCGGCGAGCATTACGGAGGGATTCGAGGTGTTCGTGCAGCTGGTGATGGCGGCGATGACGACGGACCCGTTGCGGAGCGAGAACGTCTGCCCCTTCATCTCCACCTTGGCCCCGCCATGCTCGTGCATTTGCTCGTCAGGCGACGCGGCGACGGCCGACATCGCGAGCTCGGGTTCCGCGGAGACGCCGAGCTTGTTGGCGGCGGCCGCGACGCCGGCGGGAGTCCCGGCGCGCTCGAGCTCGAGGCGCACCGCGTCCCGATAACTCTGCTTGGCCATCTTCAGGGGAATGCGATCCTGCGGGCGCTTCGGTCCCGCCAGGCTCGCTTCCACGCTCGACAGGTCCAGCTGAAGCGTGTCGGAGAATTCGGGATCGGCCGTTTCGTCGGTGCGGAAGAGTCCCTGCTCCTTGTAGTACGCCTCGCAGAGCTTCACCAGGTGCTCCTCGCGACCGGTGAAGCGCATGTAGTCGATGGTGCCCTGATCGACGGGGAAGAATCCCACCGTCGCCCCATACTCCGGTGCCATGTTCGCGATCGTCGCGCGGTCGGCGAGGGAGAGGGTGGAAAGGCCCGCGCCGTAGAACTCCACGAACTTGCCGACGACCTTCTTCGCGCGCAGCATCTGCGTAACGGTCAGCACGAGATCGGTCGCGGTCGTTCCCGGCGGGAGCTTGCCGAAGAGCTTGAAGCCGACCACCTCCGGGATGAGCATCGAGAGTGGCTGCCCGAGCATCGCGGCTTCCGCCTCGATGCCGCCGACGCCCCACCCGAGCACCCCGAGGCCGTTGATCATCGTCGTGTGTGAATCGGTGCCGACGAGCGAGTCGGGATAGGCGCGCCGGGCGCCGTCCACTTCGTCCGTGAACACGACGCTCGCCAGATACTCGAGGTTCACCTGATGGACGATGCCGGTATCCGGAGGGACGACGCGGAAGTTCTGAAACGCCTCCTGTCCCCAGCGCAGGAACTGGTATCGCTCGCGGTTGCGATCGAACTCCTTCTCGGCGTTGATCAGGAACGCGGCATCCGAGCCATATTCATCGACCTGAACCGAATGATCGATCACCAGGTCCACCGGCTGAAGCGGGTTGATACGTTTCGGGGCGCCGCCGAGCCTGACGATGGCGTCGCGCATGGCGGCGAGATCCACGACGGCCGGGACCCCGGTGAAGTCCTGCAGCAGCACGCGGCTGGTGCGGAAGGCGATTTCCTGCTCGCCTTGTCCGCGCACGTTCCATCGAGCGAGCGTTTCAATGTCCGATCGCTTGACGAAGGCGTCGTCCTCGTTGCGCAGCAGATTCTCGAGGAGGATGCGAAGCGTGACGGGAAGCCGCTCGACGGTTGTGTTCGGGAGCTTGGCGAGCGCGCCCAGTCGTGAGATCGTATACGATGTCCCATCCACGCGAAGCGTGGCGCGGGCATCGAAAGAGTTGAGGGAAGCCATGTCTCTAATCTAGAGCCGATGATGAATGCCGGAAGCGGCAGAGCCGTTCTTGACGCTGTGAGCGCACGCGATCAGACTCGCGTCGTGCATAAATCCCGCCTCATCGCGCTGGTGCGCGTCGGTCTCGTGACGGGGGCCGTCTCCGGATGCGTGCAAACGCCCATCCCCAGCGCGCCCGCGACGTCTCAGGTCATTCATTCGCACGACGCGACCACGTGGTTCGAGGAGTATTTCGCGCGCGCCACGTCCGTCGCCCCGGACGGTCGACGCCTGGTGTTCGTGAGCAGGGGCGGTGTCGCCCTCATCGATGTGCAGCACGGCCGGCTGCCAATGGAGGCGTGGGCCGGCGTTGATGAGGTCACGGGTGTCGTGATCCGTCCGTCAGGAGAGATCGCGGTGCGCGGACGCCGCGGCGACGCGTCCGGATGGTATGAACGCGACCGCTCCGGGACGCTTCGCAGCATCGATGTTTCGGCGAGCTCCGTTCCCCAGTGGTCGGAGGACGGGGAATCGATCGCGTACCAGGAGGCCGTCGGCTCCCAGTGGATGCTGCACATGGTGACGCGATCTGGTCGGCGCGTGGTGCCGATGCCGACGAGGGCGCAGGCGTTCGGATGGTACCCCGACGGGTCGGCGCTGCTCGTTATGGTGCCGGAGAGCGCTGGGCTTGCCTCACTCCAGCGGATGAATGCGCGCACCGGTGAAATGCGTGTCGTCGCGCGCGGCCTCGATGTGGAGCCGGGGGGGACGACGGTGGCCGTTGCCGCCGACGGTCGACGGGCCTACGTCGCTCTCGCGAGCGCCGGAACGCCCATGCCCGAGGAGAGACACGACCCGCGTGCCGACCGCGACCTCGACATCTACGAGCTCGATCTGGTGACGGGCACTCGGAGGGTGGTGGCGTCCACGACTGGGGACGACGCGAATCCCCTGCTCGTCGGGGGACATTTGCACTGGACCTCGACGCGCGTGGCTGCGTCGGTGGTCGCCCTGCCGGTCAATGGAGGGGAGTCACACCGCGTGGTGGCCGACGCGCAGGCTCCTACCTGGCATCCCAACGGGCGGCAGATCGGATACTTCTACGGTGACTGGCGCGCCGCCGACTGGGCGCTGAACTGGGACGGAGGAGCAGTGCAGGTGGACAGCGCCGCCCGCGCGACATCGCTGCCGGGGCCGCTGATCGTCGGGTACCACGAGGACTTCCCTCCCGTGTGGTCGCCTAACGGGCGCTGGTTCGCGTACCACTCGCACCGGTCCGACCGGCCGGTGGCCTCGTATGGCGACGCCGGCTCGACGGACGACATCTACCTCCGGGCCGCCGGCGCGCCGGTCGCGGAGGAGGTTCGCCTCACCGATTTCGGTCTCGAGGCCGGCTCACCCGACTGGGCGCCGGATGGCACGCGGCTCGTGTTCACGTCGTTCGACCGGTCGCTGGGGACGCGGCATTCGTTCCCGTTCGTGATCGCGCTCGACACGGCGGCGGGTCGCGCCACGTCGAGCGTTCGACTACCCCTTCCCGCGGCGCTCACCGGCGCCGAGATGGCGGCGTGGTCGCCAGCGGGAGAGGAGATTGCGATCGAGGAGGCCGTGCCCGGAGGACGGCACGCCCTGTGGGTGATACGGTCCGACGGGACGGGAGCGCGCAAGCTCGTCGACTATCCGATGCGCACCTACGGAGGCGTCGACTGGACGCCCGACGGCAAGACGTTGATCTACAGCGCGCTCAGCGGAGCTCGCATGCAGCTCTTCGCCATTCCTGCCGCTGGGGGGATGCCGCGCCGCCTGACGAGTGACACCGCGCACCTGCTGCATCCCCAGGTGTCTCCCGACGGCCGCTGGATCGCGGCGACGAGGTTGACTCACGAGATTCAGGTGCGGAGAATGACGGTCCAGTGAGAACGAGGAACGAAGAAGTGTTTCGCCGAGCTTCGCCGGAATCCACTTCCTCGTTCCTCAGGTCCTCATTCCTGTTTCATTGAGGCCAACTCGTCGAGGAACGTCGTCGCCCATCGGTGCACGTCGAACTCCTGCACGGTGTGGCGCAGGCGGCGCATTCGGTGCCGTCGCTCCGTCACCTCCATCGTCAGCGCGCGGTGGATGGCCTCGGCCGTTCCATCCACGTCGTACGGGTTCACGAGGATCGCGTCGGTGAGCTCATCGGCGGCGCCGGCGAACTCGCTGAGAATGAGGACGCCGTCGTCGTCGATGCGTGCAGCGGGAAACTCCTTCGCGACGAGATTCATCCCGTCGCGCAGTGGCGTCACCAGCATGACGTCGGCGGCGCGGTAGAGGGCCAACAGCACATCGCTTGGGATGCTGCGGTGGATGTACTGAATGGGCGTCCACGTCGGCGTCGCGAATTCTCCGTTGATCTGGCCCACGAGTGAGCTGACCTCGCGACGAAAGCGCCGATACGCATCGACGCGATCGCGTGTCGGCACCGCGACCTGGATGAGACGCACCTTCTCCCGCCATTCCGGATGCAGAACGAAGAGTCGCTTCAGCGCCATCAAGCGACGCGGGATGCCTTTGCTGTAATCGAGTCGGTCGATCCCGACCAGAAGGCGCAACGATGAGGTCTGGTATTCCCTCGTCTTGAGGCCGACCTCTCGCGCGGCGGCGCGGCTCGCGAAGTCGGCGGCATCGATGCTGATCGGGAACACGCCGAGCTTCACCCGCCGCGACCGCCAACGCGCGATGCCGTGGTTGTCCGCTTCCACGGAGAACAATCGGCGGAGCGCGGCGCGGAAGTGCCCGTGGTAGCGCCGCGTGTGGAAACCCACGAGATCCGCTCCCATCATCCCCTCCACGAGCCAGTGGCGGTTCGGGAGCGTGAAGAAAATCTCCGGGTTCGGAAATGGCACGTGCAAAAAGAATCCGATGCGCGCATCGGGAATTCGTTCGCGCACCAACGCGGGCACGCGAAGCAGCTGGTAGTCGTGTACCCAGACCACATCGCCCGGCCGATAATGCTCCGCGACCGCGTCCGCGAACCGGGCGTTGACCGCCTCGTACACGTCCCATCCCTCGACGTGCAGTGGCAACCGGTCGATGCGATCGTGGCAGATTGGCCAGAGGACCGCGTTGGAGACCTGCTCGTAGAAGAGGGTCACTTCGCGGTCGGTGAGGCAGATCGGGACCGTTCGCAGCTCGGCGAGCTGACGGTCGACGTCGGCGCGCATTTCGGCGGTAATGCCCTCGATGTCGCCCGGCCATCCGATCCATAGACCGCCGGAGCGGTCGTGCGGCGTTTGCAGCCCCGTGGTGAGGCCGCCGACGCTGCGGGACACAATGGGATGCCCCTCCTCGACCTTGACGGTCACGGGCAGCCGGTTGGAGACGATGAGGAGGCGCGCATCCATATCTCGTGAATAGCGACCCGCGGCGCATAAGAGAACCCCCGGGGCGACATCCCGGCCCTTGCGAACCGATGCGGAAGCACGCTTCCTCCACCCGTGCTCAAACCGCTCGATCCGGTTGACCTGACGCTCGCGCTGATGCGCATCGACTCCACGAGTGGTCGCGAGAGCGAGGTCGTTCAGTTCGCGCAGACGATGCTCGAATCGCGCGGATGGAGGGTGCGCCGCATCCCCGTGACTCAGGGCCGCGACGACATTGTTGCGAGCGTCAATGAAGCTCCGCTCGTCACGCTTTCGACACACCTCGATACGGTTCCGCCCTTTCTCCCTCCGCGCGCCGAGGGGCAACGCATTTGGGGTCGCGGGGCATGTGACGCGAAAGGGATTGCCGCCGCAATGATCTGCGCCGCCGAGCGGCTCGTTGCGCGCGATGTGCCGGTTGGGCTCCTGTTCGTCGTCGGCGAGGAGACGACGCACGATGGTGCGCATGCCGCGAACGCGTGGCCCACCACGAGTCGTGCGCTCATCAATGGGGAGCCGACGGAAAGCACTCTCGCGGTCGGAACGAAAGGCGCCCTTCGACTGCTCGTGCGCGCTGAAGGCATCGCCGCCCACTCGGCCTATCCGCATCTCGGGCGATCCGCGATCGATACCCTGCTCGAAGTCCTTCACGATGTGCGCGCGCTCGAGTTCCCGACCGATCCTGTGCTTGGCGAGACCACCCTCAACATCGGCGTGATTGGCGGTGGTGTGGCGGACAACGTGGTCGCCGCCGAGGCGCACGCGCGGGTCATGATCCGCCTCGTCTCGAACGCTGACGACGTGCTCGCCCGGGTACGCGGAGCCGCGCGCGGTCGTGTCGAGATCCGCGAAGTCGTGCGTGTTCCGCTCATGCGACTCGCGACGGTCGAGGGATTTTCCACATCGGTCGTGGCGTACGCGACCGACGTTCCCGTGCTGCCGGCGTGGGGCACTCCCTACCTGTTTGGTCCCGGATCGATCAATGTCGCGCATCGTGATGATGAGCACATCGAGATCGCCGAGCTGCACGCGGCGGTCGATGCGTACGAGCGCCTGGCCTTCGCGGCCCTCGAGCGCGTGGCGGCGGATGGCACACCCGTTGCGCGCGTCCCCTGACATGCCCGACATCACAGAGCGCAAGCAGACGATCCTCGTCGCCGATGACCACGAGGACACTCGAGTCATCCTCCGCCATTACTTCGAGGCGATGGGTTATGACGTCCTGGAGGCGCACGACGGAGAGCAGACGCTCGCGTCGATGAAGGTGTCGCACCCCGATGCGGTGGTGCTGGACATCCAGATGCCCCGAATGGACGGAATCCAGGTGTTGCGTGCGGTCCGCGGTGACGGGACGCTCAAGGGCATCAGGATTCTGGCGCTGAGCGCGCACGCTCTCTCCGATGAGGTCAGGCAGATTCGCGAAGCCGGCGCGGACGCCTACCTCGCGAAGCCAGCTGATCCCAAGGCGGTGCTCGAAGCGGTACGCTCTCTCATGGAGCGCGACCGCGGCGCCTAGTCGGCGGCCATCTCCTCACCGGGTGTCGCTGCGCGCCGGGGGCGTTCCTGCTCGTCCTCGCTCCCCACGGGCTCGGCGATGATCGCCGACGTCGGACAATGCCGGACGAACTCTCCATCGGCGGGAGACCACTCGAGAATTTTTTCGCGGGCGATCGCCTTGCCGTGTCCGTCCATGGCCATGAGCGACGGGGCAAGACCAACGCAGGTGCGACATCCGATGCATCGGTCGCGATCCACGCTGAGCCTGATTCGACGGCGGGGATGCACACCTCCCGCCGACTGGAGCGCATGCTCCGCGTGGTCGAGCGCCCCGTTCGCCGCCTCGTATCCAGTCTGGATGAGCGCTGCCGCGTTCGAGAAGGAGAACCAGCCATGGTGCGAGACGCGCGGCCGAATCAGGAGCATCGGCGGGCCCTGCCACTGCGCCAGCGGCTCCTCCTGCAGCGCGTGCATCATCACGCTCGCGGCCCGCATGTAGATCGCGGCGAAGCCTTGCGTGCTGACATCGGTCGACGACGACAAATCCGAGTTGCCGACATCGACGGCGATCACGGCATCCATGTCCACCGCCGAGATCGCGACCGGCATGTTGTCGATCGTTCCGCCGTCGACGCAGGTGCGCCCATCGACTCGACCCGGAGGAAAGAATCCGGGGAGGGCACACGACGCGTACACCGCATCCGCGATCGAGACGTGCCGAAGCCCTGGCAATCCCCACATCACCTGTGTTCCGCGCTCGATGTCGACCGTGTTCACGAGCAGCGGCGTGCCCAGCTCCTCGAACGTGCCCCGCGGGCAAATGGCATCGCACAGCGCGCGCAGGGGCTCCTCGAGGTAGAGCGATGGCGACCGCATGCGTTCCATGATCATCCCGAGGTGATTGATCCGGAACAGATCGCGGCGGCGCAGCGTCCGTGCGCGCTCGGACATCTCCAGCACGCTCATCCCGCCGGCGTGGGCGGACGCGATGAGCGCGCCGATGCTCGTGCCCGCGAAGAGCACGGGTTGAATCCCGCGCTCCTCGAGGGCTCGAATTACACCGATATGGGCGAACCCCTTGAGGCCGCCCCCGCCAAGGACGAGTGCGATGCGTTTGATGTGAGGCTCCTGTCTCCCTACTCGTACACGAGCAGGGGAGGGTGAAGTTTCAGGGGCGCTGGAAAAGCGCTAGGGGCGCTGGAGCAGCGCTGAAAAACCGGGTCAGCGCTTTTCCAGCGCTGTTCCAGCGCCCTCAGCGCCCTCAGCGCCCCAGCGCCCCAGCGCCCTCAGCGCCTACTGCAAGTACAAATACAGCCCGTAGATCCCGATTCCCGCGCCTCCAATCATGATGATCGTGCCGGCATCGTCACCGATGATGGCGCCGGCGAGGAAGATCGCGCCACCGACGATCATGAGGGTCTCGCTGCGCCGGAGCTGCTGGCGGAGGTCCAGCGCTCGGGGGACCCCGGCGTCCATTCGCAGGTCGGGGCGCACGGCGGCGCTCGCCGCGAGGACGGTCGGCCCAGAGGCGCCGTGGGTATCGGTCGCTTGCGCGCGGACCGAGGGTGCCGCGGCGGCGGTGGCGAGCACCACCGCGGTGGTCAGCAGATGTCGGACGTTCACGATTCTGGGGGTTGGAGGAAACAGCGTCGAACGACAGAGGGCGATATCCGCCATGCACATACGCGCGCGCCTGGAGGTGCACGGCCCATGCCTGTTCCGGGTGTTTCCCTGAGGCCATCTGCGGTCAAGAAGCTCGTTGCGCGAGAGCAACTACCTGACAACGATCCCGGCCGGGCGCAGATTCCCGCCATGACTGCCCCCTCGATGCATGCCGCAGAGCGCCAGCTCGTCCGCGCGCTCGGCGTACGTGCGCTCGCTGCAACGACATTCAACGTGATCGTGGGCGGCGGGATTTTCGGGCTTCCCTCGGAAGTCGCACAAGGGCTGGGCGCGGCCGCACCCGTTGCCTACGTCGTCTGCGCTGTCGCCATGGGGCTCATCGTGCTGTGCTTCGCGGAAGCGGGAAGTCGCGTGTCGCTCTCGGGCGGGCCCTACGCGTACGTGGAGGTCGCGCTCGGCGGGTTCGTTGGATTTCTCAGTGGAGTGCTGCTCTGGCTGGTGATCTCGTTCGCGACGGCGGCGGTAGCGAGCGTGTTCGTTGCGGCGCTCGCGGCATTCTTCCCAGCCCTCGGCGAAGGATCAGGGAGGGGACTCCTCCTCGCGATCCTGTTCACGGTGCTCGGCGTCATCAATGTGCGTGGCGTGCGGCAGAGCACGCGACTCATCGAGATCGTCACCGTCGCGAAGCTGTTTCCGCTCGTCGCGCTGGTGCTCGTCGGGATGTTCTACATCGACCCGGCGCAACTGGAATGGCAGCGTACCCCCGCGATGGCGGAGATTGGTCGGACGTCGATCGTGCTCTTTTTCGCCTTCGCGGGCATCGAGAGCGCGCTCGTTCCAAGCGGGGAAGTGAAGGATCCGGCGCGGACCGTCCCGAGGGCGCTCTTCATTGCGCTGATCGGCGTGACGGTGCTGTACATCGCGATTCAGCTCGTCGCGCAGGGTATTCTAGGCCCGGCGCTCGCCACCGAGTCGGCGCCGCTCACGGCCGCCGCAAGCCGCATTGCGCTTCCCTTCGGTGTATTGCTTGGCGTGGGTGCGGCGATCTCCACCTTCGGCCATCAGAGCGGAATGATGCTGGCGACACCGCGCGTGCTCTTCGCGTTCGGACGGGATGGCGTGCTGCCGGCCGCGTTCGCGCGCGTGCATCCACGCTTCCGTACGCCACATGTCGCAATCATTACGCAGGCGCTCGTGTGTGCGGTGCTCGCGATCACCAGCTCGTTCGGACGCCTCGCGGTGCTCGCCACCGTGTCGACGCTGGTGCTCTATCTCGTGTGCTGCATCGCTGCGTGGATCCTGCGCCGCCGGGACGTGCGCGTCGAGGGCGCTACACCTTTCAAGGTTCCGGGAGGCGCGCTCGTTCCCATCCTGGCGGTCGCCGTCATCGCGTGGCTTCTCTCGAGCGCAACGACGCGGGAGTTCCTCGTCGTCGGAGTGGTGCTCGTCGCGGCATCGGTAGTCTACGTCCTCTCGGGCGCGCATCGCTCGCGTGGGGAGCGCGCGGCATGAGCGACACGCTTCTCAAGTTTCGCGGCGAGTTTCCCATCCTCTCGAGCACGACGTACCTCGTGTCGAACTCGCTCGGCGCCATGCCCCGCGCCGTTCCCGAGCGCCTCGCTGAGTACGTCGATGAGTGGGCGGAGCTCGGGGTTCGGGCGTGGGCGCGCGGATGGTGGGAGATGCCGGTGACGGTGGGCGACGAGATCGCGCCCCTTCTCGGGGCGGGGAGCGGGGAAGTCGCGATGGTCGCCAACGTCACGAGCGCGCAAGCGGCGGTGATTTCCGCGCTCGACTACACCCCACCTCGGGATACGATCGTCATGACGGCGCTGGATTTCCCTTCGGTGCGCTACGTGTACGACCGCCTCGCGACGCGCCTGGGCGCGCGGATCAAGGTCGTCGAGAGTGACGATGGCATCGCCGTGGACGCGCAGCGCGTGATCGAGGCCATCGACGAGCGCACGCGGCTGGTGTCGATCTCGCACGTCCTCTTTCGTTCCGCATACGTGATGGACGTCGACGCAATCTGTCGTGCCGCGCACGAGAGGGGCGCGCTCGTGTCGCTCGACGCGTTCCACGCGGTGGGCGTCATCCCGGTCGACGTGCGGCGCAGCGGCGCCGATTTCGTGACCGGCGGTGTATTGAAGTGGCTGTGCGGTGGACCGGGCGCCTGCTTTCTCTACGTCGCGCCCTCGGTGCGCGATGGGCTGGAGCCGGCGCTCACGGGTTGGCAGGCGCACGCCCGTCCGTTCGCATTCGAGCCGGAGATGGAGTATGCCGAGGGTGCATTCCGCTGGTTGAATGGCACGCCAGTCATCCCCGCGTTACATGCCGCCATCGAGGGTCCGCGCATCGTGAAGCGCGCGGGGATCACGGCCATTCGCGCGAAGAGCCTTCGCCAGACCGCCCGTCTCATCCAGCTCGCCGATGATCGCGGCTTTCGCGTGCATGTGTCGCGCGATCCCGAGCGCCGAGGGGGCACGGTGGCGATTCGGGTCCCGCACGCGTACGAGGTGTCCAAGGCGCTCCTGGCGCGCGACATCCTCGTCGATTATCGGCCCGAAGCAGGCATTCGCATCGCCCCGCACTTCTACACGAGCGACGACGAGCTGGAGCTCGCGGTGGCGGCAATGGACGAGATTCTGGAGCGCGAGGAGTGGAAGAAGTTTGCGGGGGAGAGGGCGGTGGTTACGTAGACGAGCGAGGAACGAGGAAGCGAAGCCGAGTTCCGCGCACCAAAGCGTCCAGGCCACTTCCTCGTTCCTCGTTCGCCCGTCGTTGCCAGCCCCCTCGCGAGGCTCTATTTTCGGGGCTACCTCACACCCCGCCATTCCATGCCTTCCGCTCCCAAGAAGCTTCGCAAACAGTACGTCAACAGCGAGCATCCCGTCGTCGTGCTGCGGTTCGAGGACGGCCACGAGATCATCGTCAAGAAAGGCGGCGGCAAGACGTTCGACGCGTACGCCGGCGAGACGATCAAGGTGTTGGCGGTGTACGACAAGACCTCGGGTGAGCGGGAGCTCGTCGAGAGCCGCAAGGCCGACGAATTCCCTGACGCCTGACGAGTGCGGTGACGACGTCGCCCGGCCAGTGATCACGCCTGGCCGATCGCGGTCCCGCTTCGCGCCGCTGGCGCTCCTTTTCGTGCTGCCGGCATGCGCCCAGGGACAAGTCGCCACCGCCGCGGCCCCGCAGCGCGCCGATACCGTCGCGCTGCGGCGCACGCTCGACTCCCTGGCGGCAGCACATCGCGGCGTGGTCGGCTACGCGGTCCGCAACGTCGACACCGGGGAGCGGCTCGAGCGGCGTGGCGATGAGACCTTCTCGACCGCGAGCCTCATCAAGGTCCCGATTCTCGTCGCGCTGTTCGATCTGATCGAGCAGAAGAAGATTGCCCTCGACGATCCGCTCACCGTGCTCGCGATCGATCAGGTTCCCGGCTCGGGCGTGCTCCAGTTCTTCAAGCCGGGCGCGACGATTACGGTGAACGACGCGGCGTGGCTCATGATGACACTGAGCGACAACACCGCCACGAATTTGATCCTCGATCGCATCATCATCCGCCGAGTGTGGGAGAAGATGGAGGCGTTGGGGCTGCCACACACGAAGGTGCATTCGAAAAGCTTCCTTCGCATCGCCAGCGTGGCGATGGACAGCTCGGTGAAGTACGGCTTCGGCGTCACCACGCCCAACGAGATGGCCACCCTTTTCGAGCTGATCGCTCGCGGGAAGGCCGTGAGTCCGGCCGCGGACTCGATGATGCTGCGCATGCTCGAGAATGGGGACAACTCGGCGCTCCTGCTGCGCTACGCCGCGGGGACGAGGTCCGCGCACAAATGGGGCGGCACCGATCAGGTGCGCACCGACTGCGCACTTTTCTTCCGCCAATCCCGCGTCGTCGCCTGCGTCCTCACGAAGGAGAACGAGGACCGAAGCTGGCGAATCGACAACGAGGCGCAGGTCACGATCGCCCGGATGGGTGAGGCGATTGTAAAGGCGTGGCCGGAGAAGCCAAGGTAGCCAGGGTCCTCAGGGTCCTCAGGGTCCTCAGGGTCCTCGGGGTGCGAGGTGCTCAGGGGGTTCGCACCCTGAGGACCCTGAGGACCCTGAGGACCCTGAGGACCCTTGGTATACTAAATGCCCTCTCTAGGGGCGCTGAACTCCCTCGAGAGGTTATCGTCGTGCGCATTCCGACTCTGAGCTTCATCGTCGCCGCTCTACTTGCCGTCCCAGGCGCCTCGGCCCAGTTCACGGGGCTCGTCACGCCTCCGCCGCGGCCCGCACCTCCGGTCGAACTGATCGCCGAGGGTGGAGCAATAGCCGCCGACACCACGGCCGCAGCCCGCATGAGCGACATGAAGGCGTGGGTTGACTCCGCCGCGGTCGCTGTCGCGGCGCAGGCGCCACAGGACACGGCCACTCCACCACCGGTGGTCATTGAGACGCCCACGGCCGAGCCGGCACCGCAGCAGGAAGTGACGGCGTTCGAGGAAGGCGCACCGGCCCCCAATACGGCCACGGCGCTGCCCGCGCTCCTCCTTCTTGGCGCGGGCCTGGTCGCAGGCGGCGCGGCCCTCCGGCGCCGTTAGGCAGCGTGCGCCGTCGCGTCGGCGCGCTGCTCTACGTGATCGGCGGCGCGCTGCTCCTTTACACCGGCACGACCTACGCCCGAGGCGCGCTCGCGCGGAGCGATGCGCGCGCCGCCTGGGAGCGCGCCGAAGCGCAGCGCGCGGTTCGCGAATCGCGCCTGATCGACTTCGGCGAGACGGCAGGCAGTGTCGCACTCGGTGCGCCTGTTGCGCGTCTCGTGATTCCGTCGATCGGCCTCGATGAGATCGTCGTCGAAGGCGTAGGGGACGCCGAGCTGAACGCGGGACCCGGCCATCTTCCAGGCTCCCCCATGCCCGGCGACGCCGGCAACGCGGTCATCTCCGCCCATCGCGACCGCCACTTCTCGACGCTCGGCGGCCTTCAGATCGGCGATACCGTGTACGCGGAAACCGCGTCGGGCCGCTCGACCTGGATCGTCACGAAGCGTCGCGTGGTCGGGGCGGGGAGGCCCGCGCTGTTCTCGAGTAAGGAGCCCGTTCTCACGCTGACGACGTGCTGGCCGATTCGGTATGTCGGGACGGCGCCTGACAGACTCCTCATCGAGGGTCGGCTCATCGCGGGCGAACGAAGAACGAGGAACGAGGAGCGAGGAAGCAGCGATCTATCTCTCGGCGCTTCTTCGTCCCTCATTCCTCCTTCGTAAGGCGCTTTCTCAGCCTCGCCGCGTCCCTCGGCGCGTGCACCTTCGCGTCGTTGTCGAAGTAGACGTACACATCGAGCCCCTCTCCCCTCCACCGCTCGATCCGCGCGGCCCAGCTAGCGAGCTCCTCATCGGTGTAGTCGCTCGTGTAGAGCTGGCGGGAGCCATGCAGGCGCACGTAGACGAAGCGTGACGTGACGGCCTCGGCGTAGGGAAACTTCCCCGCCGTGTCGGCGACGACGAAGCCCACGTCATGCTCACGCAGCAGGTCGTAGAACTCGTCGGCGAAGTACGAGGGATGTCGCACCTCGAAGGCGTGCCGATAGCGAATGCGCACGTCCGTCTCGGTGAGCGCACCGCGGCGCAGGCGATCGTCGTGCCCCTCGGCGAGCTTGGCGGCCGCGGTCGAATCGCGCGGGAGCATCGCGAGGAAATCGGCGATGCGCTCGCGGTCGAACCGATACATCGCGGGAAGCTGCCACAGAAACGGGCCGGTCATGCGGCCGAGCGCGAGCACTCCGCTCGCGTAGAAGTTCGCGAGCGCGGTCTCCGCGTTCCGCAGCTTCAGATTGTGCGTGATGAAGCGGCTTCCTTTGACGGCGAAGAGGAAGCCTGGGGGAACCTCGGCGATCCATCGCCGGAAGACGTCCGGCGACTTGAGCGAGTAGAAGGTTCCGTTCAGCTCGATCGTGTCGAAGACCGAGGCCGCGTACCGCAGCCAGTGTCGCGCGGCGAGCCCCTCCGGATAGAACAGCCCGCGCCACGTCTTGTAATCGTATCCGCTGATGCCCACCCGAACGCGACCGACACGCGAAGGCGCTCGCGTCGGTCGCGGCCGCTGAGCCTTCGCAGCTACCCCACGACGGCCATCTCGGGTGCGCCGCTGATCTCTCTCGGCGGTTCCGGACGCTGGCCGCTATCGTCGCGCATTCCCGTCGTCCGCCAGTAGAAGTAAAAGGCAAGCGCGAGCAGGGTGACGATGAGAATACCGATCGCCACGCCCGTGCGTCCGCGCGTCGCCGGTACCGTTTCGATTTCTGACACGTTGTCTCCGTTCGGAAATGGTTCGAGTCCCTGCAAAGGCAAATTCTTCGCCACTCGTGGCCGCGCCTTCCTTAACCTGTGTCCACTCGCCAAGCTACGGGGACGCGACCTCTCACCCCATTCGAATCATGATGCGCATTACGACGCTGATCTCCCTATGCCTCGCGGCGGCCCCGGCGCTCGCGCAGTCCACGGCTGCGCCAGCGCCCATCACGCCCAACGAGATCGACGGGCACCTTCGCTTCCTGTCGTCGGATCTTCTCGAGGGTCGTGCTCCAGCGACACGCGGCGGGCGGCTCGCCGCGGAATACATCGCGGCGCAGCTGCGGGTGTTCGGCGTCGAGCCGGGAGTGAACGGGTCGTACTTCCAGAAGGTCCCGATCGATGTGGTGGCGGCGACGCGATCGACCATTCGCGCGGTGGCTACGAATCGGGGCGCGCGCGCGGGCGCCAGCGACCTTCCCCCTGCCTCTCCCCCGCTGCGTTATCCCGAGGACGTCGTCGTATGGGCCGGGTCGGCTGTCGAGACGAGTACTGCGAGCGGTGAACTGGTTTTCGTCGGTTATGGATCTACCGCTCCCGAGTACAAGTGGGATGACTTCAAGGCCGCCGACGTCCGTGGAAAGGTTCTACTCATCCTCGTCAATGACCCCCCCGCGCCGCGGAATGAACCGGATCTGTTCGGCGGTCGCGCGATGACGTACTACGGGCGCTGGACCTACAAGTTCGAGGAAGCGGAACGGCGAGGCGCGGCCGGCGCGCTCATCATCCACACGACCGAGCGCGCGGGATATCCATGGCACACCGTCGTCGGATCGTGGGCGAAGGAGCAGCGCATGCTGCCGCGCGATCCCAAGCTTCCGGCTCCACTCGGGGTGCGGGGCTGGATCACCGACAGCACGGCAACGGCACTACTCGCCCAGGCCGGGCTCGACCTCGCGCAGCTTCGCTCGCAGGCGGAATCGCGCGACTTTGCTCCTGTGGCCACCGGCATCACAGTGGACATCGCTTTCCGCAACACCGTCGAGCATCTCGAGTCGGACAACGTCGTCGGCATCGTCCGAGGCCGCGATCCGGTGCTGCGCGACCAGTTCGTCGCCTTCAGCTCGCACTGGGATCACCTGGGCGTGGGTCCAGCGGTCGACGGCGATTCCATCTACAACGGCGCGCTCGACAACGCGTCAGGCGTGGCGGATCTGCTGGCGGTGGCGCGTGTCGCACAACAGTCGTCGCCCAGGCCGCGGCGCTCGCTCCTCTTCGTGTTCGTCACCGCGGAAGAATCCGGATTGCTTGGCTCCGAGTTCTTTGGACAGAATCCCACCGCGCCCGTCGACAAAATCGTCGCCAACATCAATGTCGACGGCGGCAACATCCTCGGCCGCGTGCGTGACCTGACCGTGCTGGGATCCAACAAGTCATCGCTCGGTCCGGCGCTGGCGCGGATGCTCGGCACTCGCGGAATGCGCATTACGCCGGAGGAGCATCCGGAGCGCGGCTATTTCTACCGCTCGGACCATTTCTCGTTCGCGAAGGTCGGCATCCCTTCGATCTCGATCGGCGCGGGGACGGATTACATCGGGCGTCCCAAGGGTTGGGGCGTCGAGCAGAACGAGGACTATACCGCGAAGCGCTACCACCAGCCCTCGGACGCCTATCGGCCCGACTTCGACCTCACGGGCGCTGCGCAGCTGGCGGAAATCATCCTGCGCTTCGGCGCGTCGGTCGCGAACTCGACGACGGTTCCCACCTGGAACCCGGATGCGGAGTTCCGGGAGGTGCGGGAGAAGTCGTTGCGCGCCTCGCTCTAGCCCGCAGGGTGGGAATCGTCCGGCTTCCGAAGGCGGTCGCGGCCGCGTTGCGCGACGGTCGTCCCGTCGTCGCATTGGAAAGCTCGGTTTTGGCGCAGGGGCTCCCCGTCCCTGCAAACCGGGATGCTGCCGAGCGAATGGTGCGTGCCGTGTCCTCACAGGGTGCGGTCCCGGCGATCACGGCCGTCGTGAGAGGTGTGGCGACTGCCGGGCTCGATGATGCGGAGCTGGAGCGGTTTCTCAGACGCGAGGGCATAGGCAAGGTGTCCGCACGCGATCTCCCGATGGCCATGGCTCGAGGCACCGACGGCGCGACGACCGTTGCCGCCGCGATCGCGATCGCGGCGCTCGCGGGCATCGACGTGTTCGCGACTGGCGGCATCGGCGGCGTCCACCGCGCGGCCAACGGCGTGACGTACGATGAATCCGCAGACCTCGTGGAGTTGGCGCGTACGCCGACGCTCGTGGTGAGCGCGGGGGCAAAGTCCATCCTCGACGTGCCCGCGACCCTGGAACGGCTCGAGACGCTGGGCGTTCCCCTTGTAGGCTATCGAACGGGAGAGATGCCCGGATTCTTCACGGCCGAGACGGGGCTCCCCCTTTCGACGCGTGCAGACAATGTGAAGGAAGTGGCGGCCATCTGGCGCGCTCACCGCGAGCTTGGTCGGAGAACGGCGATGCTCGTGGTGCAGCCGCCACCGGCTGATGTTGCGTTGCCGCGGCGTGTCGTCGACGATGCCGTCGAAGGCGCGATGCAGGCTGCGCATTCCGAAGGTATTCGTGGCGGCGCTCTTACGCCGTTTCTCCTGACCGCCGTGGAGCGTGAGACGGGTGGACGGTCACTCGGCGCGAATCTGGCATTGCTCGAAGCCAACGCCATGCTGGCGGCAGAGATAGCAGGCGAACTGGCCCACGGCCCATGACCCTTGGCCCCACAAGGTGAGCGAGGCACCCGCCTCCTAGTCGCTATTTGCTTCTATTGCTTGAACTTCGCGGTTTCGTCGTGGTAGTATAGGCGTGAGGCCTACCCTTCCGGTTGGAGGTGCCGCTGGACATGCCTTCCCCGTTCCTGAGTTCCGAAGAGTACGACGAGCGCGCCCATCAGCTTTATAACGAGGGGCAGTACGAGGAGGCGCTCGAGGTACTTCGCGAAGGGTTGGCGCTCTACCCGCATTCGGTAGAGCTCCACATCGGGGTGGGGTACGCCCGGCTCGCGCGGGAGGAATACGCGTGGGCGCGACGGAGCTTCGAGGAAGCGCTCGTGCTCGATCCGGAGCATGAAGACGCGCTCGCCGGCCTTGGCGAGACACTGATGAAGTTCGGGCAGCAGGAAGCCGGCGTGAAGACCTTTCGCCGCATCCTCGAGCTCGGCTATCGGGACGATCTCGACCTCATGCTCCAGGTGGGGCGCGCGCTCTTCCGGGAGAGCCTCTTCGACGAGGCGCGCGAATTCTTCGAGATCTCCGTTCAGCAGGCGCCCGAAATGGCCGAGGGCGTGGCACTCCTCGGCTACACGCAGCACCGGCTGGGTGAGGAGGATTCCGCCGTCTCGATGCTGCGCCGTGCGCTCCAGATCGACGACGATCACGCCGAGGCGCGCATCTATCTGGCGAACATCCTGTACGATCGCGGCGACTATGAGGCTGCGCTCTATCACCTCGACCGCACCACCCCCGAGGACCACTGGGACGAGCTCGGGATCTGGCGTCTCGTCGAGCTGAAGAAGTCGATCTATCGTCTGCAGGATGATGATCCGGAGCTGCGGCCGTGGGACGAGCGGCTGGCCGAGCTGGCGGGTGAGCCGGACGACGTCGACGAGATGCTATCCGAGATCGAAGGTCGCTTCAACGACCAGCGCTCCGGCGACAACCAGCAGGGGCAGCTCGAGCTGTTCGGTGCCCTCCTCAGCGAGCTGGCCGATCAGCGCGATCCGATCGAGCCGCGCCACCGCATCATGACGCGCGAAGGTCGTGAGTACGTCGGCAGCTGGGAACAGATCGTGCGAGAGATGCGCGACGCCAACAAGCAGTGGGCGGGCCGCACGGTGCAGGAGTTCATGCATAACGAGGCCCGTCGCGGCTACTCGCTCACGGGCATCATGATTCCGACACACAACGCCGAGAGCTTCATCCGCGGCAGCGCGGACGCCGGACTCCTGCGCATCGTGCGGTGATCACGGCGCACCACCGTGCCGCCATGGCGGCACTCGCCCCCGCGCGCCCGCTCGTGGCGCGGGTGGACATCACGCAAAATCCGGAAGAGATCGCCGCCGACATCCTCGACATCTGGAATGCCGTGGAGGTCGCCTTGCGCGCGCTGGTCGGCGGGTCTGCGCTCGGCGGACAACCGCTCATACAGGAGCTTCGGCAGCAGAACATGATCTCCATCGAGCAGGCACATGCGCTGCTCGATTTTCTTGCCGCCCGCGACCGCGTGAAGCGCACCGAGTATCGGCCGACGAGCGCCGACATCGACGCGGCACGCGAGGCGTACAACAGGCTCGATCAGGGACTGCGAGCGGAGGCGGCGAGCGCCGGGGCGAACGCGACGGCGACGGCGGCGGCGACTCCTGGCGTGACGACGGCCCCGGTGGTGACCGGTGAGGTCACGCCAGCACGTCGCTCGCGCGTCCCGTGGCTTCCGATCGGCGCACTCCTGCTGGTGCTCGTGGCCGCTGGTGCGGCGTGGTTCTTCTTCGAGCGCGGAGGTCCCAGCGCCGCCATGCGACGCGGAACGGAAGCGTATCGCAGCGGGCGCCTCGCGCTGGCGCGCACCGAGTTCCAGGACGCGGCGAATGCGCGCCCGGAAGACCCCATGCCGCATATCTGGCTCGGGCGCGTCGCACGTGACCAGGGTGATCTTGCGACCGCCGGCCGTGAGATTTCGCGCGCCGTGCAGCTCGAGCCGGGCAGCTACCAGGCGCATCGGGAGCTTGGAAGCTATTTCCTGACCCTGCGCAACTACGACGCGGCGCGACGCTCGTTCGTGCGCGCTCTCGAGCTCCAACCCCGCGACCGCACGTCGATGGGCTACCTCGGCTGCTCGCTCATCCGGCTGAACCGTGTCGACGAGGGACAGCGTTTCCTCATCCGCGCGGGCCAGGGCCCGTGGATGGCCTGTGCGCCGCAGGCGCCGCCTGCCCAGGGGGCACCCGCCACGCAGCGACCCCCGGCTTGATCGCATTCGACTCGGTCTCGAAAACCTATACTTCACTCTTCCGCCCGCCGGTGCGCGCGGTGGAGGAGTTCTCGCTCACGATCGGCCGCGGGGAGATCATGGGGCTCGCCGGGCCTAACGGGGCCGGCAAGAGCACGCTCATCTCACTGCTGCTGGGCTATCTGCCGCCCACCACCGGGCGCGTCACCATCGCCGACAGCGCTCCGCGTCCCTACATCGAGCGCCACGGCATCGGCTATCTGTCGGAGCTCATCACGCTCAATCCGCAGTGGACGCTCGAGGGCGCCCTCGAACGCCTGGCCGTGCTCGCCGGGCTTCCCGCCCCGACGGCGCGCGAGCGCGTCGAAGCGGTCATCGAGGAGCTGGGAATCGGCGAGCATCGCGGCAAGAAGCTCAAGGCGCTTTCCAAGGGGAATCTGCAACGTCTCGGGCTGGCGCAGGCACTGCTCCGCAACGAAGAGGTGCTCATCCTCGACGAGCCGACGCACGGTCTCGACCCGGTGTGGACACAGCGCTTTCGGGATCTCGTTCAGCGACTGCGATCTCCCGAGCGCACGATGCTCATCGCCTCGCACAATCTCGACGAGCTCGAGCGGCTCTGCGATCGCGTCGCGATCATCGATCGCGGCCGGCTGCAGCGGGTCGTCGACACGCGCCGCGCTGGCTCGCGCGACGTTGCCGCCTCGTACCACCTGACGGTGGCAGCGGGATCGGATCTCGTGGCCGACGCGTTTCCGGCGGCTCGGTCAGTCGGAGATGGCCGGTTCGAGATCGAAGGTGGCGATGCGGAGGTATTGAATCAGCGGCTCGCTGACTTCCTCGCGCGCGGCGGACAGATCACCGCATTGATTCCGGCACACTCGGGTCTCGAGGCGCAGTTCCGCGAGGCCGTGCGCTCTTCCAGCGAATCACCTCGGGCCGAATCATGAGACGCGCGCGGATGTGGAGCTATCTCGCCTGGCAATCGCGGGACTTCGTCGTCGAGCGTGGCGCGCCTCTCCTCATCGTCGCCACTCTGATGACGTTCCCCATCATCATGACCCTCCGCGACCTCGGCGACGACGCCGCGAGTCCCATGCAGGCCGCGATCTCCGCGAGGTACGGAATCGTCCAGTTGTTCGCGGAGTTCTCGTTGATCTGCGTGCTGATCGGCATCAACGGCGTGGTCTCCAGCGATCGCGTGAAGGGATATTACCGCTTTCTGTTCGCGAAGCCCGTGTCGATCCCGCGCTACTACGCGCAGGCATACGTCGTCAACGGCGTCGGACTCGTGGCCACGGCGCTGGCGGTGCTTGGCGCCATCTACGCGCTCGGCTATCCGGTGTTCCCCGCGCGCGTGCTGCTCATGGTCGTCCTCGTCTACCTGTCGCTCGGTGGCCTCGGATTTTTTTACTCGACGCTGGCGCGGTTCGACTGGGTGCTCATGGGAGCGACCTGGGGATTGGCACAGGTGCTGCGAGCCGTGTATCCCGCCAACGAGAGCCGCGCGGGACGAGTGCTCGACGTGATCCTCCCACCGTTTCACCAATTGCGCGAGGTCGCGGTGCAGCTCGCGCGCGGCGAGCCGGCGGAATCGAGGACGCTGGCTTGGCTCCTCGCCTGGGGGATCAGCGGTCTCGTCCTCGGCCTCCTCATTCTCCGGCGGCGCCCGCTCGCAACGTGACCGTTCTGTCCCTTCCACTGCTCGCCCCGGAGACCGTGACCAGGACACGGCTCGGCAACGGGCTCACCGTGCTCGTGAGGCGGGACGATTCCGCGCCGGTCGTGGCGATCGTCACCCACGTGAAGGCGGGGTACTTCGACGAGACCGACGACGTCGTGGGGATCGCGCACGTGCTGGAGCACATGTACTTCAAGGGCACCCCGACGCGTGGGGTCGGCGAGATCTCCAAGGAGACGAAGTCGGCGGGCGGGTACCTCAATGCCGGCACGATCTACGACTACACGAGCTATTACACCGTCCTTCCCTCGAGCGGCCTCGTCGCCGGGCTCGAGATTCAAGCCGACGCCTACGCCAACTCGAGCATCGACGCGGAGGAGCTACGGAAGGAGCTGGAGGTCATCATCCAGGAAGCGAAGCGGAAGGCCGACAATCCTGGCGCCGTCGCGATCGAGACCTTGTACGAGATGCTGCACGATTCGCATCGGATGCGGCGGTGGCGCATCGGCCGGGAGGACGTCCTTCGCACCTTCACGCGCGCACACGTCGACGGGTTCTACCGGAACTTTTACCGGCCGAGCAACACGATTCTCGCCATCGTCGGCGATGTCGATCCCGACGACACGCTGCGCCACGTCGAGCGCTTGTACGGGCAGCTCGCCGATGGCGAGATCGCGCGCACGCCCGGTCCCGAAGAGCGCGAGCACAAGGGGTTTCGATTCCAGGAGCTCACCGGCGACATCACGCAAACGCAGCTGGCCTTCGGCTGGCGAACCGTTCCAACGCTGCACCACGACACGCCGCTGCTCGACGCGGCCGCCGCCGTGCTCGGGACCGGCCGCGCGTCGCGCCTCTATCGGTCGGTACGGGAGAAAAAGCTCGCGGCATCCATCTCCGCGTACAACTACACGCCGACCGATCTCGGCGTCTTCGTCGTTCACGCCGAAGGGCCGCCGGACACGGCGATCGACGCGGCACGCGTGACATGGAGCCAGCTCCGCGATCTTCGCGAGGCGGGAATTGGCCGTGACGAGCTCTGGCGCGCGCGGCGAATCTTCGAGTCGCAGTGGATCCGCCGGCTCGAGACGATGGAGGGGCAGGCGAATCATCTGGCGGAGTGGGAGGCGTTGGGTGATTGGACGGTCGGCGACCAGTACCTCGAGCGTCTGCTGACCGCGACGCCGGAGCAGGTCACTGACGCGGTGCAGCGCTATCTCGCGCCGGAGATGGGCGCCCTGTTGCTCTATCGACCCGCCTCCACGCCGCCGACGATGCGTGACGCCGAGACGATGCGGGAGCTGCTCGATGCGTCGCCCTCCCAGCCGATCGCGCCGCAACCGCCGATTCAGGCAGCGGTCACGCCCCCGACGACGCACGTGCCACGTCTCGAGCGCGAGATGGGGCGTGTGCGAGTGTATCGCACCGCATCGGGAATTCCGATACTCGTACGGCGGAAAGCCAGCGCCATCGTGCACCTGGGGATTCAGATCCTGGGCGGGGCGAGCGACGAGCCCGTCGACCACGCCGGACTCACCAGCATCATGGCGCGCACGGCGATCAAGGGCACGGCTCGTCGCACCGCCGCGCAGCTCGCCGAGGAATCGGAGACGTTAGGCGGCAGCATCGCGCCGTCGGCGGGCGCGGAAAGCTTCGGCTGGTCGTTCTCGGTGCCGGCGCAGCACATCGACGCTGCGATGGCCCTCCTCGCCGAGGTGGTGACTGACGCATCGTTCCCGGACGAGGCGATCGCGACCGAGAAGACGATCGCCATCGCCGACCTCGCCCTCCTGCGCGACGACATGTACCGGTACCCGGTGCGCCTGCTGGTTCAGGGCGCGTTTCCGGGGCATCCGTATGGAATTCCGGCCAATGGCGTCGAGCAGACGATCGCGCGCATCGAGCCGGACCACGTGCGCGCGTGGCACCAGGAGCAGGTGCTCAACGGCGCCGCCGTACTCGCCATCGTGGGAGATGTGGATCCCGACGAAGCGGCGGCACTGGCCGCGAACCGATTTGCCGCGCTGCGCACGCGAGAGCCATCGGTGCTCGAGACGCCATCATGGCCCGATCGCCCGACGGTGGTGTCCGAATTGCGGCAGAAGAAGCAGACCGCGCTGGCCCTCGCCTTTCCGTCCCCCACGCGGCGCGACGAGGCTCGTTATGCGGCGAGCCTCATCGGCGGCGTCGCCAGTGGCCTGGGCGGACGCTTCTTCGATGAGCTGCGCGACCGCCGATCGCTCGCGTACACCGTCCATGCCCACTCGGCGGAGCGCCGCCTGGCGGGAATGTTCGTCGCCTACATCGCCACGTCGCCGGACAAGGAGCAGGAAGCGCGCGAGGGCCTGCTCCGGGAGTTCGCGAAGCTGCGTGAGACGGAGGTGACTCAGGACGAGTTGCGGCAGGCAAAGGCGTACGCCGTCGGCACGCACGCGATTCGCCAGCAGAGCGGCGGGGCCGTGCTCGCCGAGCTCATGGACGCCTGGCTCGTGGGTACGGGGCTCGAGGAGCTCGACGAGTTCGAAGAGCGGGTGATGGGGGTGACCGCGCGGGAAATGCGTGAGGTGGCCGAGCGGTACTTCGACGAAGGGAGATTGGTGGAGGGGATAGTCCGTGGGGTTGGATGAACGGCAAAGATGACAGAATACAGAATACAGAATTCAGAAACGACCACGGGGAGCCAGGTCATGGCTGCCCGTAGGTTTATCTGAATTCGCTATTCTGTATTCTGTATTCTGTCATCTTTGCCGTTGCCGTTACTCCGTTACCTCTCTCTCGCGCAACGTCCGTATCGCCCGACGTACGGCAGCAGCCGCCCGGCGGATCCTGCCGCCTGGCGCCCGCAGCCCCGTCGGCGACTCGTAATCGCTCGCCTGATACACTATGTAGCCCTTCACCGCCGACCGTGACGTCGCCCAGGCGAGCGCGCCCCACAGAGCGCGTTCCTGGTTGAGCTCGCCGTGAACCGCTGGAAAGCCGCGCGCCTCGAGCACCCACACTTCCTTCCCCGAGCCCGCGGCGGCAATCCATTTGTCGGCGGCGATCATGTCGCGATCGAGCGACTCGGCGCCGTCGTACCACGGCATGAGTGACATCCCGACCACGTCCGCCGGCGACTCCGCCCGCATCGCCCAGTCGAAGAGCACACGGTCGCGCCGGGTGAAGCCGCCGATGTGCGCCACGATCCGAATGCGTGGATCCGAGGCGGCGGCCGATCGCGCAACCGCCTCGATCACCTGCCCCCATCGCTGTGGCTCGAGCGGGCCGAGCTGTCGCCGGCCGGCTCCGAATGGATCGACGACGGGAACGAGAAAGTCCGGTCGAAGACGCTGTGCGATACGCGTTGCCTCACGAGCACGTGCCTCGGTGTACTGTTGCGGCGACACCGCCCACGCTTTGCGCGCGTTACGTGGATAGCCGAGCGTAGCGATGAGACGGCGTCCCGCACTGCGTTGGCGCTCGAGAGAGCGGGCGAGCGAGTCGAGCGCGCGTGCGGTGGCACCCTCGGGAGCGATGTAGACCGATACGATACCGACGTCGAGCGTGTCGGCGAGATCGAGATCGGTGCGAAGGGCGAGCGGCGGCGGGCCGGTGCGCAACGACGGGAACACCTTCACGCCGATGATGAAGTCGCCTTCGGGGCGCTCCTGGAGCCGATCGTCGGCGTACCGGCTGTAGCTCGCGAGCGCACGCGTCGACCGCGGAATCTGGAGGGCAATGAGCGCCGTCCAGGCGACGGCGAGCGTCGCGAGCGCCACGCGGACGGTGGTTCCAAACCGTCGCCGGGTCGGGGTCACCGGCGCGAGAATCGGGATGTGGAGGAACCAGGGCGAGAGAATCGCGAGCCGAGACGCAGCGATCGCCTGCGCGCCGGTTTGCGCCGCCGACAGCGCGAGCAACGAGTCAGGAGGCGCGTGTCCTTCGGCGATCATCCACCGCGTCACGTAGACCGCTGCGAGCAGACCGTCGTAGATGACGATCGGAATGCCGGCCGCGCGCGCGATGTGTCCGCGAGCCGTCGCCGCCGCGGCCTGCACCGTCACCAGCACGGCCGTGAGTGGCCACACCCAGGAAATCGTGTAGAGCGCGCGTCCCGACAGGCTCGAGGTGGATACGAGCGCGACCATCAGCGCCGGCGCGATGAGCAGGGCGGCGAGGCCGGTGAGCGCGCCAATGACCGGCGGCACGCCGCGGGTCTGCGTCATTCGCCGCGCGACGTAGAGGTCCCACAGGAGTACGATGGCGGAGAGCGCGATGTGCAGCGGAGCGAGCTCCCCGGCCCACAGGCGCATCATCGCTTCGTGGCCGGTGCCCCGCCGCGGTCGCGCACCTCGCTGTGGACCGCGCGCGCGCTCACCCGTCGAGCGAACACGTCCAGCGCCTTTCGCGGCTCGTGCGTCGACAGCGCGAGAATGTCGAGCAGGAGCAGCTCGCGCTCGGGAAAGGTGTGCACGGTGACGTGGCAGCCATCGAGCAGCAGCACGGCAGCGATGCCCTCGTTCGGGAGGATGTGAACGACGGGTGCACCGATGGCCGTGAAGCCGGCGGCCCCGGCTGACGCGATCAACAAGCCGCTCAGGAGGGACGCATCCGTCAGCTGCGCGTACGGCACCCCGACGAAGTCGGCAGCCACGTGGCGAAACGCCGGCTCAGCGCTCATCCGTCCACACTCTCAGAGAAAACATCGCCGGTCGCGTGCCGACTCCGGCGCGTCGAGCAGGACGCGGCCTGCTGGTGACGCCGCCAGATTCACCAGCGAATCAGCGGGTGACAGCACGGTGTATCGCGCCTCGAGTGCTCCCATTGTCTCGAGAGTTCCCAGCGAGGCGCCGGTCGCGTTGTCGTGTCCCGCAGCGACAAACGAAAAGCGTGCCGTTCCCCAACCACACAGGATGAGGGGCGCGCCCGGTACGAGGTTGGTGAGCTTGACCCATCCGGACGTCGAGCGCCAGACCTGCGCGACGGTTGGCGTCGTGCCGGACACCGTGATGACGCGAAGCATCGCGAACGATCCCGTGTCGCGGCCCGCACGGGCGCCGGCGAGCGAAAGCTCGCTCAATGGAATGCTGTCGGCGGTGATCCTCGCCCCGTTCAGCGACAGCCACAGCTCACGCGTGGAATCTCCGGGAATGGTGGCGACGAACAACAGCCGGGTATCGCTCGCGCGCAGCGTCTGGAAGCCGTCGATGGTCCGCGACGCGAGCGTCCCGACCAGGCTTCCGGTCGTCGACGCCTCGAGCGTGTCGATGAGCGCTGTCGTCGCGCTGAGCCCGCGTACGACCGGCGCGTCGATGGTCGCGCCAGCGATTGTTCCGCAGCCGAGACGCGCCCCCGAGGCGTTATGCCACGTCCCGGTAAGCGAGATCGTGAGCCCGACGCGCCCGACCTCCGCGTCGCGGAAGCTCGTGATGCCTAACGTGCCGGTGTCGGCCACCAGCCATCGCGTGTAATCGCCGATGGCGGGATCGAACGCCTCGGCCCACACGGCGAGCGGTCCAGTCGGAATGAAAGTCGGATCCCGCACCTGCTGAAGGGTCACCGGGACTAACGGGCGCGTGCCGACGGCCGGCGTCCCCGGCGCGAAGATGAACAGCTCCCCATTGGGGCGTCCGGCACCGTCGGACGTGAATGCGTCGACGACGAGAAAGGAAGGGAAGAGCGTGCGAGAGAACGCGCTCGCGCGACCGGTGATTGCCCGGGGAAAGTCGCCGGTAATGGTCGCCATCACCGCGCCCGGCGCCCCATCGGCCCGTACGTCGGCGATGCGGAGCGAGATGCCGAGTGGTGTCGCGCGACATGACTCGATGGGCTCGGGCCCCGACTCGCCGCCGCCACCGCACGCGAGCAGAACGAGCGGAGCGAGAGCACTCGTGAGGCGGGACAGGGACATGTGAGGGTGCACGACGGCGGCAAGGGAGGCGAGTGGGGCAAGCTAGACGCGCTCGGAGAGCCGGGCAAGGCGAGCAACGGGGGTGTGTTCGGGTTTGGGGGAACGGCAAAGACGTCAGATGTCAGAATACAGAAGTCAGAGTTCAGAAACGACCACGGGCAGCCACGCGTTCGCTGCCCGTTGGTTTACCTGAACTCTGACTTCTGTATTCTGACATCTGACGTCTTTGCCGTTACCGGAATACCTTCGGGTCGTGCGTCTCCCCCCGCTGCTCACCCTTCCGAACGTCATCACGCTCGCCCGCCTGCCGCTGGCGGTGCTGTTCGTGTTCGCCGACACCACCGCCGAGCGGCTCGTGATCCTCGGCATGGCATCTGCGAGTGACTTCATCGACGGATGGCTCGCGCGACACTTTGGTCGCACGACGCGAAGCGGTGCGCTGCTGGACCCGATCGCGGACAAGACGTTCGTGCTCGCGGCGCTGACCGCGTTCGTCGCAATGGGAACGCTGGGCACGGGCGAATACTTCGTGATCCTTGCTCGTGACTTCGCGACCGCGATCGGCTTTCTCGTGGCGTGGCGCCTGCCAGGACTCGACCCGCAGGACTTCAAGGCGCGAATGCCGGGGAAGATCGTAACGGTCCTGCAGCTCGCCGCCATCCTGGCGCTTACGGTGGGGCCGCAGGCGATGCGCTGGCTGGTACCGGTCATCGGCGTAGCGTCCGCGATCTCGATCATCGACTACACGCTGGTGTTGCACCGGACCCGCCAGCGATGAGGAGACAGCCATGCGCATCATCGTCGTTGCATTCATGGTCGCCGCGGTCGTGAGCTGCGGCACCGATCGAAGCAGGCCGGGATTCAACATGACCGGCACGTCCGGATCCACGCAGTCGTCGCTCACGTTGCGTGTCATCGATGATCCTTCAGGCGCCGTCGATGTCGCGACCGCGGCGTCACGTCCGCTCGTATCGCTCGTGTTCGAGGCCACGGGTGACGGCACGACGAGCTTTCGGTTCACGGGCGCCGGCCAGATTCACATGAGTGTGCCGATCGATTCGGCGCAAACGACGTCGGCGCTTTTCGTGGACAACGTTCCCGCGGCGCGGTTCGATCGTCTCTCGCTGCGACTGGTGAGCGCCCAGCTCGCGATGCCCGGCGATCGCGTTCCCTCGCGCGACATGCTTGGCGGAAGCGCCCCCACGTTGCAGCGGACGATGACCCTCGATCTCCGCGCCGGCTCGCGGACGCTCGTCATCGATTTGAATTCGGCGCAGTGGCTTCGCAGGATCTCCAATCCGCCTGTGGGCGAGCCCGCGTACGCGTTCGATGGCGCGACCGCGTTCCTCAACGCCATCGCGGTGCGAACCCAGTAGGTGCGCGGCGCGATCGTCGCCATCGCGCTACTGCTCCCAGCCGCCGTCGTCGCGCAGACGCCGGCGCGGTCATCCGCGTTCGAGCTGCGCATGGACGGCATTCTCGCCCGCCGGGCGACGATGACGCACATCGGACTCGGCGTGACGCGCCCGATGTCGCGCAATGTCCAGCTGCAGCTCGTCGTGGGCGCCGGTGCTACCGTGCGTGAGGACAATGATCCCCGCGCCTCGGGACGGGCCGACCTTCTCGCCCGCTTTGCGCCCGCTCCCGCGGGCGCGAGCGCATGGGGAGCCTACGCGAGCGCGGGCGTCGGCGCTTTGGTCGAGCGCGAAGTCGAGGGACGCGCCGTCCTGGTGCTGTTGCTAGGCGTGCGCAAAGGCGACGGGTTCTTCGAGGCCGGGCTCGGGGGCGGAGTCAGGCTCGGAATAGGAGTCAGGCTCTAGCTGCGAGCTGCGAACTGCGAACTGCGAACTGCGAGCTGCGAGCTGCGAACTGCGAACGCCCAAAAACACGAAGGGCCCCGAATACACCCGGAGCCCTCAACCCGCTTCCAGTTCGCAGTTCGCAGTTGCCTTATGCCGCGTCCGCCTCGCTCTCTGCCTCCGCACCCTGCTTGGCCTTCGGCGGCTGACAGAACCGCTCGCCCAATGTGCGGAGCTCTGCGACTTCCGTTCCGCCCAGCTCGTGGTACCGGTCCGCCAGATAATCGATCGTCTGATCGAACCACTCCTTTTGGTGCTCCGGCGAGGCCTGCAGCACCCCACAGCGGATAATCTGCTGAAACATCTCGTCTCGCGCCTGCTCGAATGGCGAAGGCGACGCGACGTCTCGCTTCCGGTTTCGGTTTCTAGCCATGTATTCGGAAAGGATTGAAAGTGTTCACCAATCTAACCGTGCCACACCCCTGAACCAACCACGAAACTGCACGTGTTTCGTTGAGTTTTCTCATGCGCTGGGAGCGCTCGTCGGTGTGGCGTGTTGCACAATGAATTCCAGCAGCAGCCGCGAGAGCGAATCGCTCGCTTCCTCGGGGACGAGCCTTCCCACGCCGGGTAGACGAACGAGTGTACTACCTGCAATCATCGCCTGCAGACGCTCGCCGAGCCCCGAGTCCACCCACCGGTCTTCCTCGGCCCACACGATCAACGTGGGCACCTGGATTTTACCCGGGTCCAGCCCCTCGAGGTCCTCTCGGCGAACCGACCGGGCAAGCGTCAGCAGATGTGAGACACCATCACTGCCGACAAAGGGTGCCAGGTACCGCGCCACCAGCCGCGGAGGCATCGATCTGGGGTCCGCAACGGAGCCCTCGAGCACGGGAGTCAGCAGAGCCGCCGCGCCGAGGATGCCGCGCCCGACGCGCAACGCGAACTTCGCGGTCCCGCGCTGAACGGCGCGCACGTCACCACCGGGCAGCTCATCGAGCGCGACGGGATTGACGAGCGCCAGGCGGGCGACTCGGGCAGGGCGCGACACGAGCAGCTGCATGGCGACCGCGGCGCCAATGTCTATTCCAACGAGCGACACGCGTGAGAGACGCAGCGAAGAGAGCGCGCGATCGAGGCACTCGGCCTGCGCTCCGAGGGTGTAGTCCGCGTCGAAGGGGCGATCCGATTCCCCGTACCCCAGCAGGTCGACCGCGTAAGCCGTGTGGCCGTCGGTCGCGAGCGCCGGCGCGACCGAGCGCCAGAGAAAGCTCGACGTACCGAAGCCGTGAATGAGCACGATTTGCTCGCCGCCGTGGCCGTAGCGCTCGACGTGAAGCGCGCCCGGTCCGGCGGGAACCCGAAGAATGTCGGCTTCGATTTGAAACGTCCTGGTTGGTGGAGAGCGCTGCAATTCCGCGCGGAGATGCTCGTCAATAGAGAGCCAGGGGTCAAGCATCGCAGGTCACACCCCTCGACCCTCACTTGTCCGCTCTCTAGCTTTCATCGCATGTCGGACCAGACCTACGACGACGGTCGCGCCCGAAACCTCGAGGCGCTGCTCCGCGCTCTCGCCCAACGCATCCTCGAGCTGGATGCCGATGGAAAGCTTCTCGAGCACGCTGGCGAGCTGACACGGCTCATCGGAGACGTTCGCAGCGAGCTGTTCCACTACGAAGTGCGCGCGACCTACGACACTCCCGAAGTGGCCGAGAACCGCCGGATCGTCGATGAGGCGAAGAAGCAGGCGGATCCGGCGTGGAAGCCCACCGACTGGAAACCGGACGACGGAGACGACCCGAAATGGTGAAGGCCCCCCCGCAGCGGCGTGAATCGAAAAGGAAGCCTTTTTTCCTGCTACTGGGAGCAGTCGCCGTCATCGGCGCCATTCTCATCGCCATGCAGGCGCGCGGCTCCGGCCCGTCGCCACAGCTCGTGGCCGAGCTTCCTCCTGGTGACGCCGGACAGGCGCAGCCCTACGTGTACGGAAGGGCGGACGCACCAGTCGCCATCTCCGAGTTCGCGGACTTCGAATGCCCTGCGTGCGCGCAGTTCGCGACGCTGACGGAGCCGGACATTCGCAAGCGGCTCGCCGATGCAGGGCAGGTGAGCTTTCGCTTCTACGACTTCCCGCTCGATCAGCATCGGAACTCGGTGCTCGCCTCGCTGTCGGCGGCATGCGCCGCCGACCAGAACAAGTTTTGGGAGATGCACGATCGCATCTTCGCCGGACAGGACGCCTGGGCGACGCGCCCCGGCGAGTCGGATGCGTCCGCCAACCGTCGCGGGAGCCGTCTCTTCGCGGAGTACGCACGAGCGATCGGGCTCGATGAAGCGGCCTGGTCCACCTGCGTCGAGGAGCAGCGCCACCTGGATCGGATTCGGGCGAATCGCCAGTTAGGCATCCAGCGCCAGGTGCGCTCCACGCCGACGTTCATCATCGGCAACCAGATGATCCCGGGCGCGCTGTCCTACGACGCGATCAAACGACTCGTCGACAGCGCGATGGCGCGCCGCGATACGACACGAGGGAGCGCGACGCCGAGGTGACCGCGCGCATGACGATCGCGGTGCTGTCGCTGGTCGGCATCCTGATCGCCCTGTATCTCACGCTGTACAAGCTCGGCGTCATTGGCGACCTGAGCTGCACGCTCGGTTCCTGTGAGACGGTGAACACCAGCAAGTGGGCGACGTTCCTCGGCCTCCCGGTCGCGGCGTGGGGGCTCGGGGCGTACCTCGCGTTGTTCACGCTGTCGCTCATCGGCACCAGCGATCGTCACGCCGGCTCGCAAACGATCTCACTGTGGCTCGTCGCGATCGCGGCGTGGAGCGTGATATTTTCCGCGTGGCTCACGTACCTCGAGCTGTTCGTGATCCGTGCGATTTGCATTTGGTGCGTGACGTCGGCGGTGCTGTTGGTGGTCATTCTCGTTGTCAGTTTGGTTGATCTGAAGGGCGCTAGAGGCGCTAGAGGCGCTGAGCTGCTTCCCCCTTAGCGCCCTTAGCGCCTTTAGCGCCTTTAGCGCTTCTAGCGCCTTTAGCGCTTCCAGCGCCTTCAGCGCTTCCAGCGCCTTTGAGTACGTGACCCCACCCAGTCCCTGGCGTCCCTCATAATGACCGGTCAGACGTGGAGGTTGAACCTTCCAGCGACGGTTTAGCGTTGTAGGAATGAACCCGGTTGCTGGTACGGACCGTGCTCTCTTGTGTGATGCAGGGCACAACCCGAATATTCCACCGACCCAGGGACGAATCATTACATGTTTGGTCGCCTTTTTCCTGAGACGCTCTTTCCTCGCAAGCTGACGCCGTCCGCCGAGAAGCGGTTGCGGCTCGCACAAGCGCGCGCGGAGGAGGCGATCATCCGGGCCCACGTCGACAACGCGCTCATGTTCGTCGACATGCTCGCCGAGGATTTGTCGTTCGACCGCGCCATCGACAGCTACGTGCGCGTGATGGGACTGCCGGAGCCGATGGCGAGCGTCGTCGCGACGCGGACCCTGGTCGTGCTGGGCGAGGACCTCGTTCCCTATCGCCGTCGCGCGCAGGAAGCGCCGCGCACGGAGGAGACCCCGGGCCGCCCGCCGCTCAGGCTCAATGACGCGAGCGAGGCGAGGTTTCGGGCGGTGAGAAGGGCGTAGTAGGAGCTAGGAGTCAGGAGTCAGGGATCGGGGCTGGAAAGGCAAACGGCGGCGCGTTCGCGCCGCCGTTTGCTCATCTGATGAGGCGGCTGCGGCGAAGCCGCGCCGCCTTTCCGCCCCTGATCCCTGACCCCTGATTCCTCACTCCTTCTCCTCGTACTGTTCCTTGAGCTTGGCCACGACATTCGGGTCCGCCAACGTCGTCGTATCGCCTAACGTCCTTCCCTCCGCGATATCGCGCAACAGGCGCCGCATGATCTTTCCCGAGCGGGTTTTCGGCAGATCGGCGGAAAAGAGGATGTCGTCGGGCCGCGCGAGCGCACCGATCTTCTGCACCACATGCTCGCGGAGCTCATCGCGCAACTCGGATGATGCGGTGTGACCTTCGCGCAGCGTCACGAATGCCGCGATCGCCTGCCCCTTCAGCTCATGGACCTTTCCGACGACGGCGGCCTCCGCCACGGCGCGATGGTCCACCAGCGCTGACTCCACCTCCATCGTGCCGATGCGATGTCCCGCCACGTTCAGCACATCGTCGACGCGGCCGAGGATCCAGAAGTAGCCGTCGTCATCGCGTTTGGCGCCGTCACCCGGAAAGTAGAGATCGGGGCGTCCCGCCCATTTCGTGAAGTACGTGCTCACATACCGCTCATCGTCGCCCCAGATCGTGCGCAGCATGGAGGGCCACGGTTTCGTGATCGCGAGCAGTCCGCCGCCCACGCGGATCGACTTACCTGACGAGTCGAGCAGGTCGGCCGCGATGCCGGGGAAGGGAACCGTCGCGCTTCCCGGCTTGGTTGCGGTCACCCCGGGTAAGGGCGTGATCATGATCGCGCCCGTCTCCGTCTGCCACCACGTGTCGACGATCGGGCATCGCGACCGCCCGATGTTCTCGCGATACCAGATCCACGCCTCGGGATTGATCGGCTCGCCGACCGAGCCGAGCAGCCGGAGCATCGAGAGATCGTGTTTCTTCGGAAGATGCGCGCCCCATTTCATGAACGCGCGGATCGCCGTCGGCGCCGTGTAGAAGACGGTCACACCGTAGCGCTCGCAGATCTCCCAGAAGCGGTTCTTCTCCGGCCAATCCGGCGCTCCCTCGTACATGACGCAGGTGGCGCCATTCGCGAGCGGGCCGTACACCAGATACGAATGGCCGGTGACCCAGCCGACGTCCGCCGTACACCAGAAGACGTCCGCTTCCTTGAGATCGAACACGAGCTTTGTCGTCGCCGCGCACCCGGTGAGATAGCCGCCGGTGGTGTGGACGATGCCCTTTGGCTTTCCGGTGGTGCCTGACGTGTAGAGGATGTAGAGAATGTCCTCGGCGTCCATCTGCTCCGGCTCGACGAACGTATCCGCGTCGGCCATGAGCCGGTGCCACCAGTGGTCTCTTCCCTCCGTGATCTGCGCGAACGCCTCGTCACCGGCGGCGCCCGGGCGGCGCATGACGACCACCACGTGCTCGATAGATGGGCACTCCTCGATCGCCTTGTCGGCGTTGCGCTTCAGCGGGACGATTTGCCCGCGCCGATACCCGGCGTCAGCCGTGATGAGGACCTTACACTCGGAATCGTTGATACGATCGCGCAGTGCCTCGGAGGAGAATCCGCCGAAAACGACCGAGTGAATCGCGCCGATGCGGGCACACGCCAGCATCGCGACCACGACCTCCGGGATCATCGGAAGGTAGATCGCCACACGATCGCCACGGCGAACGCCGAGGCGCTTGAGCACGCTCGCGAACCGGTTGATCTCGCGATACAGGTCCCAGTACGTGAGCGTGCGCCGATCCCCCGGCTCGCCCTCCCAAATCAGAGCCGCCTTGTTGCGCCGCGGACCGCGCACGTGCCGGTCGACGCAATTGACGGAGGCATTGAGCTTCCCGCCGAGGAACCATTTGGCGCGGGGCGGCGTCCACTCGAGCACGCGGTCCCACCGCTTCGACCACTCGAGCTCCTCCGCCATCTTGGTCCAGAAGCTCTCGGGGTCGCGTGAGGCGTAATCGTACAACTCCTCACTGGAGACCGTCGCGGTCCGGCGAAAGCTATCCGGGGGCGGAAACCGCCGCTCCTCGGTGAGGAGGACATCGAGATCTGACATTGAATTGCGCGGGGTGGGTGAGGAGGCCCCAATGTGGCGATTTTCCCGAATCGCCGCAAAGTGCACCGGGGTTTCGGCGCGTGCCCGACAGGTAAATGTTGGTTAAAGCTTTGCCACACATGCTGTTACACAGCGTTCGATTTCGTGGCACTACCTTCGCTTTACAGGGAGGCGACAACAGAACGTTGAATCACCCGATAATAGCACACCCGTCGTGAGGCGGGGCCGCAAAGCCAGGAGTCTCCAGGTGCCCTTGGGCAGGAGATCGTCCGGTTGCCGAAGGTGACGAAGGTCGGGCCCAGGGCCCGATTTTCCGAGCGTGTTCATCGCCGGCTGCGTGCCCCAGCTCCATCGACCGAGGTGTCGAGGGCCAGGGAAATGAACACGATCAACGCTGAAAAGATTTTGACCGCTCCGAGTCGTCTCGTCGCCGAGACGCGCGCAGAGTTCCGCAACGCGGCGGTCAGCATGATAGAGTCGATGGGGCGGCAGGCGAAGGCGATCACCCTCGATCTCACTGCGACGCGGGAGATGGATGCGACCGGGCTCGGCACGCTGGTGGCGATTCAGAATCGCGCGAAGCAGGTGGGGATGACGGTGAGGCTGGTAAACGTAACGGAAGAAGTTCTGACACTTCTGGCGTTGACTGAGCTGCTGCACCTCTTCGTGGTCGAGAGCGCGTAATCGAAGGCTGTTCGAGATTGTGGGTGGGGGGCCGCGCCGTCGGGGGGCGGCGCGGAGTGGGGGAGGGTGCTGCTGTAGGGACACGGCCGGCTGCGATGACGCAGTCGGCCGCTGTTTTTTGGGAACGGCAAGACGTCAGATAACAGAATTCAGAATTCAGATGAACCGACGGGGAGCCACTTCATGGCTGCCCGTGGTCGTTTTCTGAATTCTGAATTCTGTATTCTGACATCTGACGTCTTTGCCGTTCCCACCTGACATCTGACGTCTTTGCCGTTTGTACACCTCCTGCTGGCGAACCGCCCGCCTTACTAGTTACCGTATGGGTATGCCTGACACTCTGACGCGCGTCATGTTCATCGAGGATGAAGCGACGTTGCGCAAGTCGTACGAACGGTTCTTCGCCGATCGATACAGCATGGAGTTCGCCGCCAGTGGCGCCGAGGCGGTGACCAAGGTCCGACCCTTCGCCCCCGAGGTCGTCGTGCTCGACCTGCGCCTTCCCGACACCGACGGCATCGAGGTCATGCGCCAGGTGCGGGAGATCGATCCGCAGGTGCCGGTCATCATTACGACCGCGTATGTCAGTATGGGACCGCTCGTCTCCATGCTCGCGCTTGGCCGAACATCGTTCATGACGAAGCCCTTCGATCTGAACGATCTCGCGCGCAAGATCGACGAAGCCTCGAACCTTCCCTGAGCGCACGTCGTCGTGAGTGACCTTCCGGTCACGCCACAGCACCCCGAAGTCCATCCCGAGCCGAACTTCGACCCGGTGCATCGATTCAGCGCGTGGCTCGAGCGGATGGATCGCGCGGCCGCCACCATCGATGCCTATCACGCCGACGTCGCCGACCTCGTCCGGGCCTATGCGCCGCGGCCAGTCGAGGCGCTGTCGACGCGCGACGTGCGCGAATACTTCGCCGCGCGCGTCGCGCACGACGAGTGGGCTCCACCGACCGTCCGCCGACATCTGCAGTCGATCAAGACCTTCTACCGCTATCTGATCGCGGAGGAATCGCTGCGCGCGCCAGGGCCCGCGGAATTGCTCGACGAGCCGGTGCCCGAGCCGCGCGCGCCGCACGTCATCCCGATCGGGCAGATCGACATGCTGTTCGAATGGCTCGCGAAGCGCGCGCGCGACGATGCGTCGGCGCGCATGGACCTGGCGCTGTACGGACTGTGCTATCATGGCGCGCTGCTGGTCTCGGAAGCGGTGAACCTGACGATGGATGCGGTTCGCGGCGGTCCACGCGTGATGCATCTCGAGGTGACAGGCCGTCGAGGTGAGACGTCGACGGTCACGCTCGAGGGCGAGCCCGCGGCGTGGATGGCGCGGTGGCTGGCCGAGCGACCGGCACCGAAGCGAACGCATCACCGTCCCTTCGTGTTCATCCACCCGCGCACACAGCTCCACACGTCACGTCAGCGGGTGTGGGATCGACTCAAGCGCGTTGCGCGCGCCGCGGGGCTGCCCGCCGAGACGAGCGAGGCGATCGGCCCGCACTCCCTGCGTCATTCGCACGCCGCACACCTCGCTGCCCGCGCCACCGCCGTCGCCGAGGTGCGCGATGCGCTGCGGCAGCGGAGTCCGCGATACGCATCGGTGTATTTCCGCGGGTGACACGCGGCATCGTCTATCTCGTCGGAGCCGGACCCGGCGATCCGGGGCTGCTGACCATCCGCGGACGCGAGCTGCTCGCGTCGTGCGATGACGTCGTCTATGACGCGCTGGTCAGCGAGGACCTCCTGGACTCGGCGCTCGCTGGTCGCGATGTCCGGCGCCATTTCGTCGGCAAACGCGGCGGCGACACCGGCTCCGCTCGACAACAGGAGATCGAGGTACTGCTCGTCGGGTTGGCGCGCGATGGGCGGCGCGTCGTCCGACTCAAGGGGGGAGACCCGTTCGTGTTCGGCCGGGGCGGCGAGGAAGCCGAGGCGCTCGCGAGCGCGGGCATTCGCTTCGAGGTCGTGCCCGGCGTGACGGCGGGCATCGCCGGTCCTGCGTACGCAGGGATTCCGGTCACCCACCGTGGGGCGGCGACTGCCGTCACCTTCGCGACGGGGCACGAGGATCCGGAGAAGGGTGAGCGCGCCACCGATTGGAGCGCCCTCGCTCGGAGCGGGGGAACGCTCGTCTTGTACATGGGCGTGCGTACACTCCACGATGTCGTCGATGCCCTGCTCGCGGGTGGGCGGCCAGCGGACACACCCGCCGCCGTGATCGAGCGCGCGACGTATCCGAGCCAACGTGTCGTCACCGGCACGCTGGCGACGATCGCCGACCACGCTCGTGCGGCGGCGGTGACCGCGCCGGCGATCACGATCATTGGGGACGTGGTGCGTCTGCGAGAGGAGATCGAGTGGTTCGAGCGCCGTCCGCTCGCGGGACAGCGCATCGTCGTCACGCGCGCGCGGGCGCAGGCGTCCTCATTGTCGTCACGGCTCCGAGAGCTCGGCGCGGACGTGATCGAAATGCCAGCGATTCGGGTGGAGCCTCTCGATTCCTCGCCGCTCTACCGAGCGCTCGACAGCGTGGACGGTTACGACTGGGTGATGTTCACCAGCCAGAACGCCGTCGATCTCGTGTGGCGCGCGATGCGGGCGCGTAGCCTCGATGCGAGGGCGTTGGGACACGCGCGAATCGCGGCCATCGGGCGAGCGACCGCCGATGCGTTGCTCGATCATGGGATTGCGCCTGACGTCGTCCCGGCACGGTTCGTCGCCGAGTCGTTGGTGGAATCGCTCGCGCGACGGGATGATCTGGAGGGCCGGCGCGTTCTCCTTCCCCGAGCGACCGATGCGCGTGACGTGCTCCCGGACGCATTGCGCGAGCTCGGTGCACGCGTCGACGTCGTGCCGGTCTATCGAACGGTGCTCGACGGGGAAGGGGCGGCGCGTGTCGGCGACCGGCTTCGCGCGGGGGACATCGATCTCGTGACGCTGACCTCGAGCTCGACCGCGCGTTTCTTCGTCGATGCCGTGGGCGCGGAGACGGCGCGTGCCGCGCCCATGGCATCGATCGGGCCGGTGACGTCCGCGGCGGCGAAAGCCCTTGGGCTCAGCGTGGCCGTCGAGTCCGAGGAATCGACGGTCCCCGCCCTCGTGGACGCCATCGTTCGGATGATGGGGGCGCTGGAGAAGCGCTAGGGGCGCTGGAAAAGCGCTACAACCCTAGCGCTATTCCCGCCCTTCTCCAGCGCTACTCCAGCGCCTTCTCTTCTTCGACCGCCCGTTGTCCCGTTAGGCCTGGTAGTAATCCTCGATCGCCCAGCCGACGACCAACTGCACCAGTGGCGGATACTCCGCAGCATTCAGATGCGGTCCGGCATCCCGCTGAACGTGCGCCTTGAGCGACGCGATGACATCCTGGGGAGGCGTCATGGTGCGCTTCGCATCGGCGACGAACGTCGCGACGGCCTGGCGAAGCTCGGCGCGCGGTGCGCCGGCCACGTGCGCGGCGAGTGCAATCGCCAGTCCTTCATCTATCACTTGCGCGCGAAGGCGCGCGCGATCGGTAGCGTTCAATTCGGTCATCATGGGGGGCCTCCCGCGAGCCGCAATCAGCTGCGTCGCCACGTGCGCTCAGCGTGCAATGCGAACGTACCGAGCGCACAAAGAGGCGTCAATGGACGTGGGTCACAAACGGGTAAAACGGCAAGATGACAGATTTCAGACTACAGAATTCAGAATTCATTCAAACCATCTGACAGTCTGAATTCTGTATTCTGAATTCTGTCATCTTTGCCGTTAGCCCTTAACTGCGGGCGCGCCCCGGCATTAGATTGGCCTGCATGACTGCCGAAACGACCGTCCGCGAAGCTCAGCCGGGACTTGGGGTTGCGCGCGACGACATTGACGCGCGCATCCTCAACGAGATTCAGCGCGATTTCCCGCTCGTGCAGCGCCCCTTCGCCGCGCTCGGAACACGCGTTGGCATCGACGAGAACGACATGCTTGCCCGCGTGCAGATGCTGCACGCGGGCGATGCGCCGGTCATTCGGCAAATCTCCGCCATCTTCGACACGCGAAAGCTCGGCTACGACTCGATGCTGGTCGCGTTCAAGGTGCCCCCCGACCAGCTCGAGAGCGCAGCCGCCGAGCTGAATCGGAACCCCGGGATCAGCCACAACTACGAGCGGTCTGGCCAGTTCAACATTTGGTTCACGATTGCGGTCCCCGCCGACGCCGTGCTCTCACTCGAGGAGCAGGTCGCGCGACTCGGCTGGAAGGTGCGCGCAGAGCACTACGCGCTGCTCCCCACGCTGGCGCTGTACAAGATCGGCGTGCAGCTGGACGTCGAGCGCGGCGCGCAATCGGACGCGCGCGCGGCGCCGCCGAACGCCCGCGGCGGAACCAGGGAAGAAGTCCTCGAGGTGCGTGCGTCGCGCATGCCGACCGCTCGCGACATCGAGCTCGTCCGCTTGCTGCAGCGCGACGTACCGCTCGTGCCGGAACCTTTCGTTCAATGGGCGGAGGAGGCCTCGCTCTCACTCGAGGAGCTCATTGGCGAGGCGGAGCGATTCATCCGGGAAGGGCGCATGCGCCGCTTTGCGGCGGTGCTTCGCCACCAGAAGGCTGGCTTCATCTCCAATGGGATGGCTGTGTGGAAGGTGCCTCCTGAGCGCGCCGAGGAAGTAGGCCGCGCAATGGCGAGCTTCCGCGCCGTGTCGCACTGCTACAAGCGTCCGACGTATCCACACTGGCCGTACTCACACTTCACGATGATCCATGGGCGCAGCCAGGCAGAGGTCGAGGCGGTGGCGGACGCGATCGCGAGCGAAACGGGCGTCACCGAGCATCTCGTGCTCTACTCCCTGCGCGAGTTCAAGAAGACGCGGGTACCCTACTTCGTGCCCGAGCACGCGGCGTGGGAGCGCGATCTCATCGAGTCCACGCGCGATTGGCCCGGGACGCTGACGTAATTCGCATTGGGACGCGCGCCTCTGAGCTGGCGCTCCGTCAGGCGCGCCAGGTGCAGGAGGCGCTCGCCGCGCGCGACCTGAAGTCCGAGCTCGTCACCTTCAAGACCGCCGGCGACAAACGCATCGACGAGCCGCTGAGCGCGATCGGCGCGAAGGGACTCTTCACCAAGGAGCTGGAGCACGCGCTCCGCTCGAAGAAGGTCGAGTGCTGTGTGCATTCGCTCAAGGATCTGCCCACGGAATTCCCGGAGGGCGTCGTGATCGCCGCGATCCTCGAGCGCGAGAATCCACGGGACGCGCTCGTCGTCAATGACTCGCTTGGGGTCGGTACCATCGATGAGCTTCCGCGCGGGAGCCGCGTAGGCACCTCGAGCCTTCGCCGTCGGGCGCTGCTGCTCGCCCGCCGATCGGATCTCGAGGTCGTCGATCTCCGGGGCAACGTGCCGACCCGGCTGCGCAAGGTCGATGACGGTCAGGTGCACGCCGCCATCCTCGCCATTGCCGGGCTCAATCGCCTCGGCGTTCACCAACGCGTCGATGAAGTGCTCGATCCGCCCGCGTGGCTTCCGGCAGCAGGGCAGGGTGCCATCGCCGTGCAGGCGCGCGCGGACGACACTCGGATGCGCGAGCTGCTCGCGCCGCTCGACCATGGACCGACGGGAATCGCGGTGCGCGCCGAGCGTGCGTGCCTCGCGGAGATGGAGGGTGGATGCCAGGTGCCGATCGGCGCGCTGGCGATGACAGAAGCGGATGGGCTCGTCCTCCACGCATTCATCTCTGATCCGCGCGGCGCCCATCTGATTCGCGGTCATGCGCCCGTCGACCTCGACAATCCGGAAGGGGCGGGACGCCGCGTTGCGTACGACATCCTGTCGCGCGGCGGACGGTACGTGCTGGAGCGTCTGCGCGGAGAATCGAAGGTCCCGGTTCCGGCGCCCGAGTAACCTCGCAGTCGATGCCCCAGTTTCCCCAATACCGGCCACGCCGGCTGCGTCGCACCGCCGCACTCCGCGCGCTCGTTCGCGAGACGCATCTTCATCCTTCGCAGCTCGTGCTGCCCTTGTTCGCACGGTCGGGAAGCGGGGTGCGTCGTGACATCGCGGCAATGCCGGGCGTCGCTCAAAGCTCGGTGGACGAGCTGCTGCGCGACGCGGAGCGCGCCGCTCGCGCTGGCGTCGGCGGCATCATGCTTTTCGGAATTCCCGATGCCAAGGACCCATCCGGCTCATCCGCGTGGGATGCGCACGGGCCGGTACAGTCGGCGCTCCGCGCGCTGGCCCGCGAGATTCCCGACCTCGTGCGGATCGCCGACGTCTGCCTGTGCGAGTATACCGATCACGGCCACTGCGGCGTGCTGCGCGACGGCCACGTCGACAACGACGCGACGCTCCCCTTGCTCGCACGCTCGGCGGTTTCGTTCGCGGAGGCGGGGGCGGACATCGTGGCGCCGAGCGACATGATGGACGGGCGCGTTCGCGCCATTCGTGAGGCGCTCGACACGGCGGGTCACGTCGACACGGCGATTCTGTCATACGCCGCCAAGTTCGCGTCGGCGCTGTACGGACCGTTCCGGGAAGCCGCCGAATCGACGCCGCAGAGCGGAGACCGCCGCGGCTACCAGATGGATTCCGCGAACGCGGTCGAAGCGCTGCGCGAGGCCCACCTCGACATCGAAGAGGGCGCCGACATCGTCATGGTGAAGCCGGCCGGCCCGTATCTCGATATCGTGACGTCCGTGAAGCGAGAAACGGGGCACCCTGTCGCGGCGTATCAGGTGAGTGGCGAGTTCGCTATGATTAAGGCAGCCGCCGAGCGCGGATGGATCGACGGTGATCGCGCGATGATGGAGTCGCTGCTCGGCATTCGGCGTGCTGGCGCCGACCTGATCGTGACATACTTTGCCGTCGACGCGGCGACCCGACTGCGAGACGGTTACGCCGAATAGGAATCCAATGCGCTATCGATCCTTCCCCGGCACCGACATCTCCGTCAGCGAGCTCGGCTTCGGCCTTTGGACGCTCTCCACCGGATGGTGGGGCGACAAGTCCGATGACGAAGCGGTGGCGATGCTGCGTGCCGCCCGGGACGACCATGGCATCACCTTCTTCGATGCGGCCGACACCTACGGCGATGGCCGGAGCGAGCGACAGCTCGCCGAGGCGTTTCGTGGGCGCCGCGGCGACATCGTGATCGGGACGAAGATCGGCTACGACATCTACAACGCCGCCGCGCGAGCCGAGCGTCGCGGCCAGAGCGAGCTTCCGCAGCGATTCGACGCCGAGTACATGCGCTATGCCGTGGCGCAGTGTCTCCACCGGCTGGAGACGGATTACATCGACGTGCTCCAGCTGCACAATGTGAAGATGGAGCACGTGCGCGACGCGTCCATCTGGGAGACGCTGCGCGACCTGCGACGTGAAGGAAAGATCCGCGCGTGGGGCGCGGCATTCGGTCCGGCGATCGGCTGGCTCTACGAAGCCATCGAGCTGCTCGAGCGCGAACCCGACATCAACACGATCCAGATGATCTGGAACATCCTCGAGCAGCATCCGGGGACGGCGATGATCGAGGCGGCGCGAGCGCACGCGCCGGAATGCGTATTCAACATCCGGGTGACCCACGCCTCGGGGATGCTGGAAGGGAAGTACACCGAAGACACGGTATTTCCCGCCAACGACCACCGGCGGCATCGCCCGCGGTCGTGGCTCTTGAACGGCTTGAAAAAGATTCGCACACTCGAATTCCTCGCCGCCCGCATGACGCTCGGCCAGGCGGCGCTCAAGTGGCTGCTCGCGGAGCCGCGCGTGGTAACGACCCTGCCTAACATCTACGACGCGGAGCAGCTCGCGGAATTCGCCGAGGCCCTCGATCGCGACGATCTGTCGGCCGAGGAGCTCGATCGCGTCGCGCGGCTGGCGAGTGAAAACTTCGGCGTCGCCGAGGAGCCGATGGCCTTCAAGGGCACGATGGAGCGCGTTACGACGTGATCCACCCGTGGCGCGACCTTCCGCCCGGCAGACACCCGCCGGAGGAAGTCACGGCGGTGATCGAGATCCCCTCCGGCAGCCGCAACAAATACGAGCTCGACAAGGATTCGGGACTGTTGCGCCTGGACCGCGTCCTCTACTCCGCGGTGCACTATCCCGGCGACTACGGCTTCATCCCCCGGACGCTGCACGAGGACGGCGACCCCTGCGATATCCTCGTGCTCGTCAACGAGCCGACCTTTCCGGGATGTCAGATCGACGCGCGCCCGATCGGCGTGTTGATGATGCTCGATCGCGGCGAGCCTGACGACAAGATTCTCGCCGTTCCGAGCCACGATCCGTATTACTCGGAATACTTCGACATCGCCGACATCCCCCAGCATTACCTCAAGGAGGTCGAGCACTTCTTCCGCATTTACAAGGACCTCGAAGGGCGCCGCGTCCAAACGGTCGGGTGGGAGAAAAGCGAAACGGCCATGCGCGTGATCACCGACTCGATCGCGCGGTATGCGGACGCGTACCTGTTGCAGGGGCCGTGACCACGCGGACGGTCCGAGGGATCACCACCATCGTCGCGGTCGTCCTGCAGTCGGCGTGCGGATCGGGCGCGAAGGGGCAGGCCGCGAACGGCCCGGGCTTCGAGGCGATACGGCGTTTGGTTGCGACCCGCGCGAATGACGGCACGTTCAGCGGTGCGGTGATTCTCGCTCACTGCGATAGCGTCCTCTTCGAGATGTACGCCGGCGCGGCCGACCGCGAGCGTCGAACGGCGGTCACGCCGAACACGACGTTCCGCATCGCGTCGATGACGAAGATGCTGACGGGCGTCGCGGTCATGCAGCTCGTGCAGGCCGGAAGGCTTTCGACCTCGGACACGATCTCGCGCGTCATTCGCGGCCTGCCTGACGAGCCCTTCCGGCGCATCACGATTCATCAGCTGCTCACCCACACGGCTGGTCTCGGCAGTATCTGGACCCCCGAATTCTTTTCGAGGGGTGCGGACGCATTCAGAACGACGGCCGACTATCTCCCGCTGTTCACGCGCGACACGCTCCTGTTTCAGCCGGGCGCGAGGTGGGCGTACAGCAACGCCGGCTACGTGCTCCTCGGACTCGCCATCGAGCGCGAAAGCGGCGAGCCGTACGCCGACTACATCCGTGCTCACGTGTTCGCTCCGGCGGGCATGTCCACCGCGCGCGCCGATGAGATCGACCTCGCGAATCCCGACCGCGCGGTGGCGTACAGCCGCGGCCGGCCCGTCGAGCACATTGGTCTGCGGCGGATGATGCCGGCGGGCGGCGCCGTGTTGAGCGCCCGCGACGTCCACCGGTTCGGCGTCGCTCTGCTGCGACACCAGCTCCTCGATTCGGCGACAACCAGGATGGCCATGACTGGGAAGGTGGAATACCGTCCAGGTGCTCGTTATGGCTACGGCTTCGCCGATGAGATCGTCCAGGGCACGCGCCTGGTGTTCCACGATGGCGGCGCCGATGGGATCAGCACGAACCTCGATCTCCTCGCAGGGCGTGGACTCATCGCCATCGTGCTGGCGAACCTGGATCCCCCCGCGGCGCGGCCGGTTCGCGACGCGCTCCGCGCCGAGATGATTTCGCCACGCTGGTCAGACCTCACGGCCTGTCAGTAGACCGCGGCTCTCTCCCATGGGAGGATCGCCGCGCAGAACGCGCGAATTCACCGCCGCCGCGAGCAGCGGCGAGAGTCGACAATCCACGACATTCTCTTTACCGCAGCTTACTTGCTGCTAACTCGCTCTTGACACGGGTTTACGCGGCAGCAGTTTAGATGACCCACCTTGCGGGAAAATCACACATCCCCGCTCCTCGCCCCTCTTCTCGGAGGTCCCGTGCTGAGAAGGACGTCAGTTATCGCACTCGCCGTGATGCTCGCGATGCCCCAGGCAGTACAGGCGCAGACACGCGAGATCACCGGCACCGTGACCGCGGCCGATGGTTCGACGCCGCTCGTCGGAGCAACGGTCACGGTCGAAGGCACTACGCTCGGAACGTTGACAGGCCCCGAGGGACGGTTCCGCCTGACCGCCCCCGCTGGGCAGCAGATCGTGAGCGCCCGGTTCATTGGATACCGGCGCGCAACGAGCACAGTGGCCGCCGACCGGAGCACCGTGGACTTCGCGCTCGAGCGTGACGTGCTGCAGCTCGAAGGCGTCGTCGTAACCGGCCAGGCCACGACGGTCGAGCGCCGCAGTGCCACGACCGCCATCGCCCACGTCTCGGGCGAAGCACTCAATACGGTCGCAGCGCCGACGATCGAGAACGCGCTCGCCGGCAAGATCACTGGTGTGAACCTCCAGTCGAATTCCGGAGCGCCTGGCGGCGGCATCCAGATGCAGATCCGGGGCAACAACACCATCCTCGGGGCGTTCGACCCGCTCTACGTCGTCGACGGCGTGATCTACTCGAACGATCGCATCGCGAGCGGCCGGGGAGTCATCAGCGCCGCTGCGTTCGCCACGGCCGAGGACGATGCCGTCAATCGGGTAGCCGACATCAATCCGGCCGACATCGAGAGCATCGAGATCCTCAAGGGAGCCGCAGCGTCGTCGATCTACGGGTCGAAGGCCGCCAATGGCGTCGTCATCATCACGACCAAGCAGGGCCAGCGCGGACCCGCACGCGTAAACGTTAGGCAGCGGCTGGGTCGCTTCATCCGTGCCAAGGAGCTCGAGAGTCGGCGGTTTACGCAGGCCGAGGCGGTTACGAAGTATGGAGCGGGCGCGGCACAGTGGTTCGCCAACAACCCGTCACCCTACTTCAACCATTTCGAGCAGGTGTTCGGCAACGACGACCTGTCGTACGAAACGGCCGTCGATGTCAATGGAGGGAATGAGACGACACGGTATTTCATTGGCGGCACCTGGAAGCGTGATGCCGGCATCGAGCTGGGGACCGGATTCAGTCGCCAGGCGTTGCGTGCCAACTTCACGCAGCAGCTCGGCGACCGCGTCGACGTTCGAGTGACGTCGGTTTTCAATCGCTCCGAGCACCAACGCGGCTGGAACAACAACTGTAACAACTACGCGTGTCACGGCTACGCGTTCCCGTACACGCCCAGCTTCGTCGACCTGTCGAGGAAAGACGCGAACGGCAATTACCTGGCGCCCAACTGGGGGATTCAGGCCAATTCGTTGCAGCTCACCGACTTGGCGGTGAACGACGAGGAGACGAATCGCTTCACCGGCGGCGCCACCCTCAACTTCGACGCGATCGCATCCGACGACCACTCGCTGCGCCTCGTCGGAAGCGCCGGCATCGATGCGTTTCAGCAGAACAATGACCTCTGGGCTCCCAACGACCTCTTCTCGGAGCGTACCCAAACACTGCCTGGGGCGGCCATCGAAGGCGACGGGCTGAGCCAGCTGTTCAACTGGAATTTGAACGCCATTCACACCTATCGGCCGTCGACATCCACCTGGTCGCTCCACACGTCGGTGGGGCTCCAGTACGAGGACCGGCAGCTCAAGGTGAGCCGCATCACGACGACGAACCTCCTTCCGGGGCAGCGCAACGTCGATCAGGGGACCAATACGATCGCCGCCGAGGAGCTCACGCAGGAGCGCACGTTCGCGATGTACGCCCAGGAGGAGATCCGCCTGCTCAACGAGCTGCTGCTGCTGCAAGGCGGGTTGCGCGCGGAGCGCAGCAGCATGAACGGCGACATCGACGAGTACCATGTCTTTCCCAAGGTGTCCGGCTCCTACCGCATTCTTGGCGTGCTTGGTGAGGGCAGCGAGATCAAGCCGCGAATCGCGTACGGAGAGACTGGCAACCTCCCGGTGTTCGGCCAGAAGTTCACGACCCTCGGTACACCTGCGCTCGGCGGCATCACCGCCATCACCGTCGCGGGCGCCGCCGGGAACAAGGACGTCTCCCCCGAGCGCGTGAAGGAGATCGAGGTCGGAATCGACGGCATTGCGCTCAACGACCGGTTGACGTGGGAGCTCACGGGGTTCGATCGGAATACGACGAACCTCCTCCTGCAGCGCGTTCCCGCGCCGTCGAGTGGGTTCACCACTCAGGTGTTCAATGGAGGCAAGATCCAGAACCGCGGCGTCGAGGCGGCGGTCGGATTCACGCCTATCCAGACGAGAGACCTGTTGTGGGTCGCCCGAACCACCTACACGAAGTTCTGGAGCGAGGTGAAGGACCTGGCCGGGCTCCCGCCGTTCCGGCCGCCCCTCTCCGGATTTGGTGGTCTCGGAGTCACCTTCATCGAGGTTGGCAAACCGATGACCCAACTCATCGGGCGCGCGTTCGACGCAAATGGCAATCGGACGGCGAGGGATGTCCAGATCGGAAACACCGCACCGGACTACCGCATGGGGTTCACGAGCGACGTCTCCTACAAGGCCTTCGCGTTCAACGTCGTGCTCGATTATCAGCATGGCGGCGACATCATCAACCTGACGCAGTTCCTGTACGATGATGCCGGGACGTCGCACGACTTCGGCTCCCCGGAGCACACCGCACGTATGCGCGGCTACAACCTGGGCGTCATGACGCCGTACATCGAGGACGCGACCTTCCTGAAGCTGCGCGAAGTGAGCGTGGGCGTCACGTTGCCTGACGAGTGGGTGGGAAGAACGCGTCTCGGCCTTCGGACGGCGCGGATCGCTCTCAGCGGTCGCAACCTGCTCACCTACCAGAAATACACCGGGCTGGATGCCGAGGTGGCGAACCTGGGCTCCGCCGCGGTGCGAAACAACCTGGACGTCGCGGCCTATCCACCGAGCCGCGCCTTCTTCCTCGACATCTCTCTGGGGTTCTGATGAATATCGACCTGAAAATAGTTCAAGGTGCGAGCGGGCGGCGCCGTACGGCGCGCCTCGCACTGGCTGCGGCGGCCGTTGGCGCAATCGCGCTCTCCGCGTGCCGCGATTTCGACGTTGAGAACCTGAACGCGCCCACTGACGATCAGCTCACCAATGCGCCTTCGAGAGCGGTGCTCGCCCGCACCGCCATCGGCATCCAGATCGAGGCGTTCAATGACCTCGCTGGTGAAATCCAGCAGTGGGGACTCTATGGCCGTGAGCTCTACAACTTGCTGGGGAACGATCCACGCGAAACGGGCGAGGAGTTGAGCGGCCCGCAAGATCCGGGCGGGCGCGCTGGCGGCGTGTGGCTCGGGAAGTATGGGGCGATCCGGACGATACACACGTATCTCTCGGTTCTGCGGAGCTCCCCGGACCTAACGGCGGAAACCGAGCTGCGGGCATCGGAGGGCTTCGCCAAGACGATCAAGGCGTGGCACCTGCACAAGCTGGCAATTCGCAGCGGGGAGACGGGCTTGCCCGTCGAGACCGACCGTCCGATCGAGGCGGAACCGGCGCCGCTGGTGACATCGGCAGCCGCGAGGGAAGCCGCGTCCGACCTGCTCGACGAGGCGCTGGAGGACCTGCAGGCTGGGGGTACCGCATTCCCGTTTTCTTTCGTCCCGGGCTACACGGGCTTCACCACGCCGGCCACCTTCGCGCAATTCAATCGCGCGCTAGCCGCGAAGGTCCTTGTCCACCGAGCCACGTTCGATGACTGCACAACCTGCTGGGCCGAAGCGGCAACGGCGCTGGCAGGCTCCTTCGTCACCGACGCGGGACTCCCCGGGTCTCTTTCACTCGGCGTGTATTACGGCTACACAGGCGTGGCCGGCGAGCTCAGCAACCCGATCACGGAGCCGCTGACAAGCCTCCGCTACTGGGTGCACCCCTCGATCGTGACGGGAGTACAACTGCAGCCAGGCGGGCAGCCCGACCTGCGGCTGACACGCAAGGCAATTCGCCTGTCACGCACACTCGTTACGGGCGATACTGTGCGCACGCTCAACGAGCTCGTGGGGACCTGGAAGCCGATTCTGTACAACAATGCCAATTTCTCAGCCAATACCGGGGCGGATATTCCCTGGATCACGAACGAGGAGCTGCTCCTGCTCCGCGCGGAGATCCGGTGGAACACCGGCGACAAGGCGGGGGCGGTCTCGGACATCAACCTCATCCGCCTGCACGCTGGTGGGCTGGGCCCGTCGACGCTGACACCCCTCAGCTCGGACGATGCATTCATCACCGAGCTGCTCTACAACCGGCTCATGTCGCTCATGTTCAGCCAGGGAGTGCGGTGGATCGATGCCCGGCGCTACGACCGGATCGACACCCTGCCGCTCGACCGGGACGACGATGTCATTCACCCGCACATGCTGATTCCGGCGACGGAGTGCGACGCACGTGGCCTCACGCCGCCCTGCTCGATCTAGCTAGGAGTCAGGAGTCAGGAGATAGGGATCAGGGGGTGTCGGGGAAAAGGTTCCAGGAGAACGCTCGCGCAGCTCCTGAAACCTTATCCCTGACACCCCCTGATTCCTGACTCCTGGCTCCTGCCCCCTGATCGCAGCTATCGAGCGAACGGCGTCGTTGCGTGTACGACACGCCCGCCGACGACCGTCAACAACACCTTCGCATCCTTGATCTGCACCGGTGAAATCGTGAAGAGATCGCGATCGATGATCACGAAGTCGGCCAGCTTCCCCGGCGCCAGCGAGCCTTTGTGTGCCTCCTCCCCCTCCGCCCAGGCATTGTTGATCGTGTAGCTGCGCAGGCTCGTCTCGAGGTCGAGTCGCTCCTCGGGGAACCATCCGCCGTCCGGCTTGCCATCGACGGTCTGTCGCGTCACCGCCGCGTAGAGAATGACCATCGGGTTGGCCGTGTACCAGCTCGCATTCGTCCCGGGCCAGTCGGAGCCGAACAACAGCGGGACGCCCGCGTCGCGGAAGGTGCGAAATGCGTACGCCCATCGCGCGCGCGCGCCGATGCGCTCCTCCATCCAGCGCATGTCGTCGATCGCGTGATACGGCTGCACCTCGGCGATGATGCCGAGGCGCTTGTAGCGCTGCGCGACGGCGGCGTTGCGGATGACCTGCGAGTGAATGATTCGCCACCGCCGCTCCCTGGGACCGTTGGTCGCGATCACTTTTTCCATGATCGTGAGCAGCGTGTCGATGGCCTCATCCCCGATCGCGTGGACGTTGGCCCACCATCCCGCCGAGTCGAGGCCGAAGAGCAGGCGCTCCATGTTGCCAGTGGGCTGCATCCCTGAGCCGGGCCCATCGGTCGCGCCCGTGTTGGTGCTGTCACGCCATTCCCCGCGTTTTCCCGAGTGCAGCTGCGGCTCGTAGAATCTCGCTGTCGAGTTGCCCTGAATCCCGTCGACGAAACCCTTGAGCGCGCGAACGCGAATCCAGTCGTCGCCAAAGCCTGGCGAAATACCGGCGTACGTGAGGTGCCTCCACTTGTCGAGCGTCGGGCGCGCGAACACGCGGACGGTGAGCTCGCCGCGCTCCTTGAGCGCCGTGTACACCGGAAGCTGAAACGGCGGCGTGATGTCGTGGATCGTCGTGACGCCGAGCTCGGCGAGGTGCTGCTGGGCCGCACGCGCCTCACGCAGTCGCTGATCGAACGTCTTGGCGGCGATCGATGCTCGCACGCGCGCCAACGCCGAGTCGGCGACGCGGCCCGTCGCGCGGCCGTTGACGCACTCCAGACCGCGAACTGGCCGCTCACACGAGAGCGCCGCCCGCCTGAGCGCGTGCTCATTCGCGAGCCAGGCGCTCCTGTCCCACCGATTGAGAAGCACCGGCGTCGCGCCACTGATCGAGTCGATCATCGTGCGATCGGGCGAGAACCGCCTGGGCTGAGGTGCGTTGGCGGCCGCGGCTGCCCCGGTGCTGTTCGCGGACCAATCCTCGTACGCCCCCCAGTCTCCGCCCGTCAGCCATGCGCCCGGACTCATCCGCGCGACGGCCGCCTTCACCCGCGTTGCGAACGCGGCTGGCGAGCTCACGTCGAGGAGGTTCGCGCCGATGAGAAGCGCGCCCGCCTGGCTGAAGTGCGTGTGATCGTCGATGAACCCCGGCGTGACGAACCGCCCACCGGCGTCGATGAGGCGCGTGCGAGGCGAGCGATATTTCTCGACGTCGGCGTCAGTGCCAACGGCGAGCAGGCGCTCGCCGCGAACGGCCAGCGCCTGCGCCCGGGGGCGTGCGGAATCCGCGGTCCAGATGCGTGCGTTGCGGAGAATGAGATCCGCTTCCTGGGCGTCGAGCCGCGTTGACGAGGCTATCAACAGTCCCCCCAGGGCGCCCAGCGCCTTGAGCGCCCTTAGCGCCTTTAGCGCCTCTAGCATCTAGCCCCCTTCCGGAAAAGTCTCGACGACTCGCTGCTCCAACGCTGCGACTTCCCGCTCCGCCTGTCGCAGCTCCTCGAGCCCGCTCTCGAGCTTCGCCCGCTCGGTCTCGAGAAAGCGCTCGTAAGGCGCAACGACCTCCAGTAGCTGCCGCTCGTACCGCGTGAGCTGCTCCTCGAACTTGGTGCTGAGGAGCGTGGCGAGATCTTCGTTCAGCTTTTCGATCTTCGCCTCGAACTCCGCGACCAGCTTTCGCCGGCGCGCGGGGATGATCAGCCAGCCGGCGATGGCGAAAATGGTCGCGGTGAGAACGCCCGTGACGTCGAGCGCGGCCGTCGTGAAGGCGGCGACGAGCACACCCCCAAGCCCGAGGGCGAGCACGTTCACCCCGAGCGCGGCCGTGACGGCTTCCTTCACCGAGTCGACAATCTGGCGCGCTTCCCGTTCCGTATCGAATTCGCCGAGCCGCCGTTCCACGGGCTCGCGCAGACGCGCGAATAGCTCTTCGCGGTTGTACTGGAACTCGGTGTCGCCGTGCGGCGCCAGCGCCCCCGACTCGCGAAGCCGCGCCGTATGCGCGTCCAGCTCGGCGAACACGCTGCTCCAGAGCTTCAGATTGCGCTGTACCGTCCAGTCGACCATGCGGTGCACGACGCCTTCGATGGCCTGCGGCGAATCCTGAACGACGTCCGCGCGGAAGCGGTTCTCCACCGCATCCCTGTTGCGGAGGAAGTTGACATTGCCGATCCGGATCGTCCGCTCGAACCACGATCGCCCGCGACGCTCCATCTCGTAGAGCACGTTGCGCACTTCGAGGAGGTAGCGCTCGGCATCCGTCCGCATCTCCTTCGAGTACGCCTCGAGCTGGGCCCGGATGGAGCCCAGCACGCGCGCATCCTCGTGCACGACGACGAGGCGACTGTCGAGCGCGGCCACGTTCCGTTTCAGCAGATTCCGGAGAACGCCCAGAGGTGTGAGCAGCTTGAGACGTACGCGATCGGTCTCGCGCAGGGTCTTCAACACGTAGCGCTCGAGAGCGGGATACTCGTTCCGCGGATCCAGCTCGGCGACGGCAACGGGCGAGGCCTCCGAGGAACTTTGGCCCGGCGCTCCCCGGCGGGCACCCACCTTCGTTCGGAGCGATTGCAACGCACTAATGAAATACAGCGTCGGCGTGGCAGCCCCGAGTCGCGTTTGAATCTCGCGCGTGAGATACTCGCGGACGCGATCGATCTGCTCGTCCGAGTTTCGCCGATCCACGCCATTCACGATGAAGACGACCTTCTTGCCCCACTCGCGAATGTGGGCGAGGAAGTCGAGCTCGCTCGCTGTGAGCGGCTGCAGAAGACTGGTCACGAAGAGCACGAGATCGGCGCGCGGCACGAACTCGCGGGTGAGCGCCTCTTCCATGCGCTCGATGGAATTGGTGCCGGGCGTATCGACGATGTGAAGGTCGCGCAGCAGGTCGAGCGGGTACTGGTACAGGTATGTGTTGTCTCCAATCGCTTCCGGCGCCGCCGTCTCACCGTAGCGAAGGATCGAAATCGCGCGCGTCGTCGGAAGATCCCCCATCGCGAATACCTCGTCGCCGAGCAGCGCGTTGATGAACGTGCTCTTGCCGCTGTTGTATTCGCCGACGACGACGAGCAGGAACAACTCATCCATCTCACCAACAAGCGATGCCAAACGGTCGAGATCCGCGCGCGACCCATCGGCGCGCCCGAGCGCATCCCGCACCCGCAGCACCAGCTGGCGCTCCAGTGCGACGAGCTCGCCCTGCTGTCGAGTGAGAACCTGTTCCACGGTCAGCCGCGCGTGGGGTGAAGGGAAGCACGCCGGAGCGCGCCCCCGATGACGATCACGTAAACCGATGCAACTCGCATGCTTAGGGCGTCAAGGCGGTGAGCGCGAACCGGATGGCGATTTCAGCGCGAGTCGTTCGACGTGTGATAGAGAGGCAATTCACGAGCACGTTCGACGACAGGAGATCAGGATGCTACGCAGCGCCGCCCTTTCCGCGACCCGCGCTCGATCGTTTGATGGGCTGATCGAGGGATCGACGACAGGCGTGTCCTATGCGCGGAACAACAGGCTGCCGCGGAGGCGACGGACTGGATCGAGCGCTTGCACACCGTCGTCGCCGGCGACGCGACGGGTGTCGGCTACGTCAACATGATCGCCGGCGCGCGTCCGGCGCACTCGGAGTGGACGCGAGCGAGGCTGCGGGCGGTTCGGGAGCAGTGGGGCATGGACCTCTGCCTCTAGATGGGCTCCACCGGGCCATGCTCGACCGGCTCGACCGGATGCCGCATGAGCACCCACTCGTACAGCTGCGCGGCGATGATTCCTCCGACGATCGGGCCGATCCAGTAAATCAGGTGACCCTCCCAGATATTCGTCGCGATCGCCGGTCCGAATGAGCGCGCCGGGTTCATCGACGCGCCGGTGAAAGGGCCGATGGCCAGAATGTCGGCGGCGATCGTGAGGCCGATGGCGAAGCCACCAACACGCGGGGCCTTCGGATCGACGGCGGTGCCGAAGATCACGAACACGAGGAAGAACGTCGCGATCGCCTCGAGCATGAAGGCTTGCCCGGTCGTGATGTCGAGCGACACGGCCTGTCCCCCGCCACGCGCTGCCTCGAACAGCATCGCTGGCGTTCCTGCCTTGAGGGCGTACGCGGCCAGCATCGCTCCCAACAGCTGCGCGAGCACGTACACCACGGCCATGAAGGGCCCGATGCGCCGTGTCGTGAGAAACGCGATCGTGACCGCGGGATTGAAGTGCCCCGAGATCCGCATCAGCGCGGTCACCATGACCGCCAGAATGAGTCCGTGCGCGAGGGCGACCTCTACCAAGCCCACGTTCGACCCTGGCATCTTCGAGAGCACGATCGCCCCGCCGCCAATGAAGACGAGCGCGAAGGTACCGACGAACTCGGCGACGAAGTGGCGGATCGGGTCTTTCATGCTGATCTTCCTCGGTAGATTGGGTCGGCGGCCAAGCTAGGTCTCACCGTTTCTCTCGGCAAGGCGCATGGCGGTTCGGGGTCCCGTTCTCCTCATCTCAGACCAACCCGCACGCTTTCTGGCGTTGCGGCGGAGTGCGCTCGCCGGACGGCGCGTTCACCTGTGGCTCACCAACGGGGCGTCCGCGCCGCGCTGGTGCGTAGGCCTGCGCGGTGACCCCACGGTGCCCGCGACCTACGATGCCGTCCGTGCGCGCGACGTGACGGTCGTCGTCGACCTCGGCGATGAGGAGCAGGCGAAGCGTGTCGCGAGCGCCGTTCATCGCCAGCTTCCCAAAGCGCCGGTGCTCGTCATCGACCGGGTGCGGGGCCGACGCCGCACGGGTGTGCGCGGCGGCATCGCCTGGATCGACGAGGGCGAGCTGCTCGCCGACGCGGTCGAGAACGTGCTCGATCGCGTGATCGCGCGTCGCAAGGCCGAGCGGTTTCGGCGCGCGCTCCGCGGCGCACGGTCGTGCGCCTTCCTGCTCCAGCACGATCCCGACCCCGATGCGATCGCGTCGGCACTCGCCCTGCGCACCGTACTTGGCGCTGGGGCCGCCGAGGCGCCCATCATGACCTGCGGTCGCGTGACGCGGCCCGAGAATCGGCGGCTGATCGACGAGCTGGGCATTCGCATCGAGCACATCTCGGCGCGATCGCTCGAGAAGCACGAGAACCTCATTCTCGTCGATGTGCAGCCGCCGTACTTCGATGGCCACGTCTCGGACGTCGCCGCCGTCATCGACCACCACCCCCCGTCGGGTACCTTTCGCGCGCGCTTCAAGGATGTGCGCCCCTGGTACGGAGCGAGCGCGACGATCGCGGCCGAGTATCTGCTCGCGGACGGAGATGAACCGCTCACGCGCGAGCTCGCGACGGCGCTGCTCTATGGGATCATCACCGATACGAAGTCGCTCTCCCGAGCCGCGAGCGATGACGACCTCGAGATGTTCGCGTACCTCTTCCCGCGCGCCGACCATTCGCTGCTGCGACGTATTCAGCATCCGTCCTATTCGGCGGCGACCCTGCGACGTTTTGGCCTGGCGCTCCAGCACGCACACGTCGCGCGGGGCCTCGCGCACGTGCACCTGGGCCGCTTGCCGGAGGATCAGGAGCACATCGTCGCGCAGCTCGCCGAGTTCTGTCTCGGGATCGAAGGTGCCAACATCGGCGTCGTCTCCGGCGTCTTTCACGATCGGGTGGTGATGAGTGCTCGGGCGCTCTGGCCTGGCGCGAAGCTGGGCGATCGTCTTCGCGACGCGTTCGACCGCTACGGGAGTGCAGGTGGCCACGCGGTCATGGCCAAGGCGGTGGTTCGGCTGGTCGATTGGCGGCGCACCCACGAGGCGCACGGCGACCGTGGACTGGAGATGAGCATCGCGCGCGCGATTCGTCGCGCGCTTGCTCCCGCATCCCGCGCCCGCCGACCGCGCACGTGACATCGCGCGATCGCCAGTCCCTCGAGGCGGCGAACGACGAGTACGTGAGACGGCACCCAGGCGAACGTCCGGATCGCCAGCCGGTGCAATCGTTCATCGAAGGGGCACAGCACTTCCGCGCCGACACGATCGCATCGATCCAGCGGCGCGCGCTCGATGCGCTGGAGGCTTTTGCGCCGGACGGTGACGCGATTGCCCGCGCCATGATGTTCAGCGGGCGGGAGCGCGCATTTGCCGACGACGTCCACCGGCGCGTACGACGGAAGCTCGAGACCGAGCCTCTCGAGGACTATCGCATCGACTTCGAGGACGGCTTCGGCACGCATCCGGACGCGGTGGAAGACGCCGAGGCTCTGCGATGTGCAGACGCGACCGTCGCGGCCATGAAGGCGGGCGCACTTCCGCCTACGTTCGGGCTTCGCGTCAAGCCGCTGACGCGCGAGCTCGCGGCGCGCTCGCTGCAGACCACCGATCTCTTCATCCAGAGCGTTCTGGCTGGAAGTGGAGCGCTGCCCGGCGCCTTCATCGTGACCCTCGCAAAGGTGACCGTCACCGAGCAGGTCGCGTATTTCGCCGGTCATCTCGAGGCGATGGAGCAACGGATCGGGCTCGATGGGGGAACGCTTCGCATCGAGATCATGGTCGAGACCCCGCGGGCACTCATGGATTGGGATGGCCGGTGCCCGCTCCCGAGCTACGTCGACGCCGCCCGGGGTCGCCTCGTCGCCGCGTCGCTCGGCACGTATGACTACACAGCGGCGCTCGGTATCACCGCCGCGCACCAGCGGCAGCGACATCCGGCCTGTGAGCACGCGCGGCTGGTGATGCAGGCAGCGCTCGCGGGCACCGGCGTGCGCGTGAGCGATGGATCGACGGCGATTCTTCCAGTCCCGCCGGCCGAGCGTGTTCACGAAGCCTGGCGCCTTCACCATGGCGATGTGAAGCACGCGTTGAAGCTGGGAATCTACTCGGGGTGGGACCTTCATCCCGCTCAGCTCGTAAGCCGGTATGCCGCGCTGTACGCGTTTTATCTCACCGGGCTCGACGCAGCGTCGCGTCGCCTCGGGAGGTTTCTCGAGACGGTCACGGAGGGAGACGCGCCTCGCGACGTCGCGGATGATGTCGCCACTGGTCAGGCACTGCTCAACTTCCTGCTTCGTGCCATTGCGTGCGGCGCCGGGGATCGAGCGACGAT
>DATFFP010000056.1:0-27180 GCA_035249985.1 Gemmatimonadaceae bacterium | reverse complement strand
GTCGAGTGTCGCGACCGGCCGCTGCGCAGGTCCCTGGGTCACCTGCGCCAGCCGCATGACGACGGGCGCCACTCCGTGCAGCTCGACATCCGCGCTCGCACGCGGCCGGGGCATCGGCCGGTCTTCCAGAATGCCCTGATGGCAGGTGAGGCACTGCCCCGACTCGACGTGCCACGTGTGCGCTTTGTGGCAGGTTGCGCAGTCCTGAAGTACGCCCGCTCTCAGCCCGCGGTGGAAGGGAGTGATCGTGTCGGCTCGCGCATGACATCCCGACGCGCCGCACGTCTCGAATGCGGCGGCCGGCGTCTCCTGCTGGTGAGGATTGTGGCAGGTGCCACACACCGCATCGTGAGGCTCGGCCTCGGGGTCGAAGTCCGCAAGCTGCTGGCGCATCTCATGGCAGCCGAGACATTCCCGCTCTCTGGGAACGAGAAGCGCACGCGAGGTGTCGAGAACGGTTTGCTCGGAGACCGGCGCCGTGAACTGATGGCAGAGCGTGCAGTGCATGTCGGTCTGATCGCGCATCCCCGCGAGCCGAATCTCCGTCTGCTGGTGGCAGGACGATTGCCCGCAGGTGGAATCGGCGGGCACGAACTGGTGGACGGTGAGACCGTGGCAGGTCACGCACTGGATGTCGCGCAGTGACGCCGAATCGGACTCGAGGTGGAGGCGATGCCCCGCCGTGGCGGAGATGCGCTGCCACACGCTGTCCGGCTGTTCCTGGATGTGGCATTCGGCGCACCGTTCCGTCGGGACCTTCGCGTGCGGCCCGATCTCCTCCGGCCGGTCGAGCACCCAGAGATAGAGCTGCCGCGCGCTCGCGGTGAGCGGCTGCTGATGACAGTCATGGCAGTTCAGATTCTTGTGCTCGCTCGTCTGAAACCGGCCGAACGACGGCGCCATGATGTGACAACCGCTGCAGAAGTCGTTGTCGTGCATCATGAAGTTCCAGGTCGCCGCGCCAAATCCCGCCGCGGTGAGCAGCACGACGGCGGCGGCGGTGGCGAGCCCGATCTTGGCGCCACGCGATCTGGTCGTGAGCCAGCCGCGAATTCGGTCGCGCCGCTTCCAGATGAGGATCAACAGCGCGACGGCGACGATCGCGGCGAGGATGGCGCCGCCGATCTGGATCCACTGCGGAACGTGGAACAACCACCGCGCGAACGCGGCCACGCCGCCCGGCAGCGGTGGGTCGCTGAGCGTTACCGAATCGAGCGGAGACGCATCGGGCCGCGTAGCGGCGCCGCGGACCGTGTCCGCTGCGCCGCCCACGCGGCCCTGGAGCATCGCGAGCGCGAGCCCGACCATCCTAGATGGTCAAGCCGTCATTGTATGCCGTACTCCTCTTTCATTTCGGCGATGCTCACGCGTATCAGCTCCTTGATGAGGTACGGGTTGTGGACGAACGATCCCTTCTTGACGGCGAGCTGGTAGTTGAAGTCCGCGCCTTCGGCAGTCGTCCACTTCTTGTCGTTGGCGTTGATCGCCGTTGCCCGCACCTGATCCACGAGTCGTTTCAGCTCGGCGGCGTCGTCCAGGATCTCGTTCTGTGTCGTCGAGAACACGGAGCGGGCCGCGTTCTCGTCGCCGTGGCAGCCGCTGGCGGTGCAGGTGCGGAACGTCCGGGCCGTCAGTGCGCACGACTCGTCGGCGGTCGGGACGCCGTTGACCAGGCACGGGATCGCCTTGAAGAGATGGCCGGTGGCCTGGAAGACGAAATCACCGCTCTCTGGATCACTGACCTCGAACCGCGGCATGTGACAGCCCGCGCACAGTCGCGGATTACGCCCCGTCCCATGCGTACCCACAATGCGATCGAGATCGGCGAGCGAGTCACCGAACCAGAAGCCGACGTTCTCGCCGAGGAGCAGCGGCCCTTCGGGGGAATGCGGGCCGCGCGACGCCTGCGTGGCCGGGTCGATCTCCGGCTGCGCACGCTTGTGGTGGCACTTCATGCACAGGTTCTCTTCCTCGTTCGGCACGTCGATCGAGTAGCGAAGCTGACCGCCGGACTCGGGGTTGTGAATCGGATCGTCGACATCCGTACCGGCTGGAAGGCGTCGACTCGCCCGGTTGCTATGCGGATCGTGACAGACGCCGCACACGATCGGGAGATGCGTCGGCGAATTCTTCTCGAGGTAGTCGGCGGTGATCCCCCAGGCGCGAAGCGCTGCCTGCCCCGTATGACACCCCTGGCACTCGGCGCGCCCCGCAGGACTCGCCTGCACGTTCGCGTGTCCCGACTGCTCCCACTCCTCGACGAACGGATGGTGCACGCCGTTGTGACACTCGCCGCAGCCGACCGTGAGGTCGAGCCCGACCGAGAGGGGCGCGAGCGGCTGCGTGGCGTCGGGGTTCTGCACGTGCGTGAGCCCCGGGCCATGGCAATTCTCGCACTGCACGTCGTGGTAGCGGGGATCCTGTGTCCCGATCCAGCCGCCGGTCGAATCAGTCGAAGCGTTGCCGCGCTGATTGACGGTGTGACATCCCTGACAGAACCCCTGCATCTCGCCGCTCTGCTCGAGCGTCGTGAATGCGTCGGCGTGCGCGGTCTCTTCCCACTCGGCCTGCTGGCCAACGTGACAGTTGCCGCAGACGGTTTCGTTCTGGAGGCGGTCGCGGAAGCCGAGGAATCCGGCGGCGGCGGCGGGAGGCGTCTCGAACAGCGGGCGATCACGATACGTCACATCGGTGCAGGCAACGAAACCGAGACCGCCTAACACACCGGCGAGACAAGCCAACCAGCGCGACGCTCCGTGTCTCATCACCGCTGCCTCCGCCTCGGGCCCGCTCCGCTACGTGTCGGCCGTCTCCTCCCCCACCGGCTCCACCACCGTCGTGTCGCTAGTGGTGGACCAACGTCGCGTCGCTCGAGCGACCACCACCGCGCCGCCCAGAAGAGCGACCAGCGGCAGCAGATACACCATCACGTTCCAGCCCTGTGCCTTCGGGCGCAGCAGAATCCACTCGCCGTATTTCTCGACGAAGTATGCCTTCACCTCGTCAGGCGTGCGCCCCGCGGCGAGCTGCTCCCGCACGATCGCTTTCATTTCCTGCGCCAGCGCGGCCGGTGAGTCCTGAATCGATTCGCCCTGGCACACTGGACAGCGCAGCTCCGACGCGAGCTCGCGCACGCGTGCCTCGAGGGTCGAATCGGAAGCTCGAGAAATTTGCGCGGTCTGGAGTGCACCGCTAGCCGGGGATTCCCCTACAAGAGCGGTGTTGAAGGCCCAGAGAAACAGCGCGAGAAGGGCCCAGCTCCCGGATATCACTGCGTCGTGAGGGTTGGCGGACGGATTCGCTCGATCTGCTCGATGAGGACGCGCTCGGTCACAGGCCCAATGTGCTTGTACGCGACGACGCCGTCAGGGCCGATGAAAAACGTCTCGGGCACGCCGTACACACCGAAGTCGATGGCGGCGCGCGAGCGGTGGTCGTTCACAGAGGCGTAGCTCTGGCCACCCATGTCCCTGATCCACTGGATCCCGTTCGCGGGACGATCGCTATACAGGATGCCGACGAAGCGTACTCCCCGACCCGCGTACAGCTGGGCGACCGACGACAGGACTTCATGCTCGTCGCGACACGCCAGACACCAGGACGCCCAGAAGTTCACGACGACGACCTCTCCTTTGAGGTCGGCGAAGCGAAGTGTGTCGCCGGGTTGCAGTCCGCCACCCGCGGACCCGTCGCCCGCGCGAATGACCTCGAGCGCGAAGTTCGGTGCGGGGCGTCCCGGCAGCGGCGATGGAATGTCGCGCGGGTTGCGCGTCATCCCGTAGCCAAACAGGGCGACGATGGGAACCGCGCACGCGGTGGCGATGGCGGCGCGACGCCAGTTCACGGTGCCGCTCCGCGCGTGTCGGGATCGGCAATGACCAGCGGTCGCGCGGGCGCCGCTCCCGGGACGAGGGGAGCCCGCACGGGCACTGCAACCGGGATATTCCTGCGCGCGCGCTGACGCGAGGGTACGACGGTGATCAGCGCGCCGAGCACGATGATCAGTCCTCCAGCCCAGATCCATGGAACGAGCGGCTCGACGATCATCCGGATCGTCGCCGTCGATCCGTCGCGCTCCACCGCCATCAGGTTCAAGTAAAGATCGCCCGAGGCTCGGCTTCGCACGGCTGGCGTGGTGATCGGCTGCTCCGACGTCTGGTAGAAGTTGAGACGCGGATCCATCCGGCCCGCGGGCTTGCCGTCGCGAAGCACCGTCACGTCCGCGCCGAGCACGAATCGCTGCGGCTCCTGCCGTCCCCACAGCTCATCGAGCCGAATCGTGTGGCCGCGGAGGGACATCGTCTCGCCCTTGCGAAGAGTGGCCTCGGTCTCGGACTTGTACGCCGATGATGCTCCGACGGCGACCGCGACCGTGATTGCCCCGATGTGCGCGACATACCCGCCGTACCTTCGCCGATTGCCGCTGACGAGACGCGCGAGCGCCACGGGCGCAGTCTCGCCGTGCGCACGCATTCGCGCGCGCGCGCCGATCGAGAACTGCCGCAGATTCACCGCGAGCGCGAACGTCCCGAAAGCAAAGGTCACGATCGCGTAGATCCCGCCGCCGACGAGCAGACCGACCGCGAGCGCGACCAGCACCGCCAACGCGGCGGGCACGGCCAGCTCGCGCCTGACGACGTCGCGCGGCGCAACACGCCAGGGAAGGGCAGGCCCGACGCCCATGAGAAACAGGAGCGCCATGCACAGCGGTAACGTCATGCTGTTGAAGAACGGCTCGCCGACGCTGACCTTCACCCCGCGCACCGCCTCGGCCACGAGGGGGAAGAGCGTGCCTAACAGCACGGTGAACGTGAAGACCGAGAACAGCAGGTTGTTGAAAAGAAACGCGGTCTCACGCGATGCCACGGCGTCGAGACGCCCGTCCGTCCGAAGCTGGTCGCTCCGTCCCGCCACCAGCGACAGCGAGAAGACGAGCACGATCGCGATGAAGCCGAGGAACCAGTAGCCGATCTCCCCCTCTGCGAACGCGTGCACCGACGACAGGATGCCGCTGCGCGTGAGGAACGTGCCGAGGATCGTGAGCGCGAACGTCGCCGTGATCAGGCTGAGATTCCATACGCGCAGCATCCCGCGTCGCTCCTCGACCATCGCCGAGTGAAGAAAGGCGGTCGCCGTGAGCCATGGGAGAAAGGATGCGTTCTCCACCGGATCCCATGCCCAGTAGCCACCCCAGCCGAGCACTTCGTACGACCACCACATCCCGGCAATGATCGCCGCGGTCAGAAACATCCACGCCGCCGTCGTCCACCGCCGCGTGAGCTGAATCCATGCGCCGCCCTTCACCCCGGCGAGGAGCGCTCCCATCGCGAAGGCAAAGGGCACCGACATTCCCACGTAGCCGAGATACAGAAGGGGCGGGTGGATGCCCATCAGGATGTGATTCTGTAGCAGCGGATTCGGACCTGGTCCATCGGCCGGAACCGGGAACACCGCGCGGAACGGGTTCGCCGGCATAACGAGCAGCAGATAAAAAAAGGCCCCAATGCCGAGCAGGATCGCCGTCGCGTACGGCATCAGTCGTTCGATGTCGGCGTTCGCCGCGCCGTGCGTCCCCCGTGTTCCGCGCCACACCGCCACCGCGGTGAACCCGGCGAGCACGAGTCCCCAGAACAGGATCGATCCCTCGAGGGCGCCCCACAGCGAGATGATCGTGTAGAAGAGCGGCGTGGAGCGGCTCCCCACCTGTGCGACGTACGAGACGCTGAAGTCGTGCGTGACGAGCGCCCACACCATTGCCAGCGATGCGAGGGCGAGCAGCCCGAAGTTCACGTACGCGGCCGTGTACGCCCCGCGCACGATGTCGGCACGTCGCACCCGAGTGCCGACGACCGCCATCACCATGCCGGCGAGGGCAACCCCGAACGCAACCAGTACTGCGCTTGCCCCGAGGATCCGCGTCACTCCTCGCTCCCCGTCGTGAGGCTCCGGTACATCTCGGCCGGCTTTTCGCCGGCCTTCGGCGCGCGATACTCGTTGGAGTGCTTGACCATCACGCTCGTCGACTCGAAAACGCCGGCGCGATGATACCGCCCTTCGACGACGACGCCGATCCCGTCACGGAACATCTGCGGTGGCGCTCCGGTCGAGTGCACCGGAACCGTCTTCGCGCCGTCGGTGATCGCGAACCGCAGGTCCACCGCCTGCGCATTCCACACCACCGACCCGGGGACGACCTGTCCCCCGAGCCGCACGGGCACGTCGTAGGCCCGGTCGCCTCGCGCGACGAGCTCCTCGGGGGTGAGGAAATACACGAGGTTCTCCCCGATCCCGCCGTAGACGAGATAGGCAAACGTGCCAAGAATCGCCGCGGCCGCGATCGCCATCCCAACGCGTCGGCCCCGTTTGCTCATAGCGCCTCTCCCGACAGCGCGACAGCGCGCGCCGCCCGCTCCGCGCGGCGTACGCGACGTAACGTCGCTACCGTGAACACGATCAGCACCACCCAGGTGAGACCGTACGCGGCGTAGATGTACTGCTCGCCAGGCATGCTATACCCTCCCACCGAGCGCCTCGTGCTCGGCGGCCAGCTCCGAGATGCGCTCGAGACGCGCCGCCCGATATCGCGCGCGCACGAGCCAGATCATCACCAAGAGAAACGCGATCGCATTGAGTCGCAATCCCCACGCGTAGGCGGGATCGACAGTGCTGGGCGACGACTGCGGCTGATGCAGCGTACGCCACCAGCGCACCGACATGTACACGATGGGGACGTTGAGCGCACCGAGGATGCCGACGACCGCGCTCCAGCGCGCTCGGCGCTCCGGCTCATCGACGAAGCTCCGCAACGCGAGGTAGCCAACGATGATGACCAGCAGAATGGCCGTCGACGTGAGCCGCGGATCCCACGTCCACCACACGCCCCACGTCGGGCGCCCCCAGATGGAGCCGAGCGCAATCGTGAGCGCGGTGAGCACCGCCGCCACTTCGGCGGCCGACGCGGCGAGCAGGTCCCATTTCTCTTCGCGCTTCCAGAGATACATCACGCTTCCCGCGAGCACGACGACGAAAGCGAGAAAGGCGTTCCATGCCGCGGGGACGTGCACGTACATGATCTTCTGAAGGTGCCCCATGTCGCGGTCGGGCGGCGAAGTGAGGAAGCCGAACGCCTGCGCCGCCGCGACGAGGGCCAGCACGATGAGGGCGCCGATCAGGGTCGCCGATCCCTTCGCCCTGGGCGCAGTGGCCGTGCTCACCCGTGGCTCCATCGTGTGCGTCATTCGCCGATCACGTAGTCGAAGGTCATGAACGTTGCGGCCAGGAATACGATATCGAAAGCCGCGAGCAGCCTGATCCACGCCCCTCCATACCCCATCGGATCACCCGCCAGCACCGCTTTCGTCGCGCCGACCGCGGCGACGAGGAGGGGAACGAGCATGGGGAAGAGCAGGAGTGGCAACAATACTTCGCGCGCACGGACGCGGCTGGCCATTGCGGCGTAGTACGTCCCGAGTGTGACGAAACCGACCGTTCCAAGGAACAATACCCCGGCGAGCCCCGGGAGTGGCGTCAGCAGGGGCAGGTCGTAAAGTACTCCCGCGATCGGGACGGTGATGGCCTCGACGAGGAGGACGAAGGCCAGATTGGCCAGGAGCTTCCCGGCGAAGATCGGCCAGCGGCCTCCGGGATAGAGCAGGAGGGCGTCGAGCGCACCGGCTTCGATCTCGAGCTCGTATGAGCGGTTGAACGCCAACACGCCACTGAGAAGCACGGTGAGCCAGAGCAGCCCCGCGGCGGCCGTCCGGATCGGGGCGGGGTCGGGGCCGAGCGCGAACCCGAACATCAGCAGTGTGATCGCTGCCATGAAGACGACGCCGTTGAACCCGGCCTTGCTGCGGCGCTCGGTCGTTAGGTCCTTCCACGCGACCGCCAGGACGCGGGACAGCGCGAGACGCGCCTTCACTCGGCCACCAGGACGCCGGGCGTCCAGGGAGCGATCCGTCCGTCGTCGAGCATGACGACCCGGTCCGCGATACTCGTCGCGCGCGAAACGTCGTGGGTGATGAGAATCGCCGCTCCGCCCGCGCGGCGCGTGTCCGCGATCAGCGCCGTGACCAGCTCCACGCCTTCGGGATCGAGGCTCGAGTACGGCTCATCGAGCAGCAGGAGCTGGGGCTCGAGCGCGCGGAGCCGCGCGAGAGCGAGCCGACGCTGCATGCCCGCCGAGAAGCCCCGGGCGCGTGTGTTCGCTTGCGCGCCGAGCCCGACGGTGATGAGCGTGGCCTCGATGGCGCGCGGATGGACCGGGCGCCCGAGCATGCGCAGCGTGAATCCCAGATTCTCCGCCGCGGTCAGATCGGGATAGATGGCGTTGGTGTGTCCCAGCAGGCCGATGCGGCTGCGCACCTCGTCAGGCTCTCGCGCGAGGTCGTGGCCGAAGACGACACCCTTGCCGTGGCTGGGACGGAGCAGCGTCGCCACTATGCGTAGCAGGGTGGTCTTGCCGCTCCCGTTTCGCCCGAGAATGGCGACCGCCTCGCCACTGCCCACGACCAGATTGGCGCCTTTGAGCACCCAGCGGCTCCCGAAGCGTCGGGCGATGCCTGCCAGCTCGACGGCGGGGGACGTGGAGGACACCGGGGAATCCAGGGGGACTTACGGAGACTGGCGGCGCGCGGTGCGCAGTGCCTCGTCGATATCCGTGGCGTGGCGCTCGTACTCCGGCAGATTCTTGCGGCGCTCCGCGGCTTCCGCGGCGATGAGGCGACGCTCGAAGGCGCGAGCCGTGCTCGCGTCGTTCGTTAGGCGCGCCGCGCGGGCGGCGAGCGCCAGACCGAGGAGGTGCATCGGCGCCTCGCGGAGGATAGTGTCCGCCTGCGCCTTCGCGACAGTTGCGCTTCCGGCGGCCTCGGCGATGCGGCCCATGTCGTAGCGGGCGTCGTGGTCGAGCGAGGGAAGCATCTGATACGCGCGGATGCCCATGTCGGCGAAGAACTGGACGCTGTCGGTGACGCCGCGCTCCTGGTACGACATGACGCGATTGAACAGACGGTCCGCGCGCTCGCGGGGCGACATGGTGGAGAGGTCGGGCCCGCGCATCATACCGGCTGGAGCGCCGAGTGGAGTCGCGACCGCTTGTGCGGTTCCCGCATCGGAGCGCGCGCTTCGCGTGAGAACCAGCGCGATGAGCGCGATGAACGCGAAGCCGGCGACTGCCCAGGGCACGAGCGTGCTCTGCGAGGGACGACCGCTCGCGGCCCCGCCCGCGACCGCGGCGCCAGTCGGGGCGCCGCAGCGATGGCAGAAGCGCGCACCGGCGACGAGGGCTCCCTTGCACGTGGAGCATTGTGCGCCCTCGAGGGCGTAGCCGCACGTGGAACAGAACCGTCCGCTCGCGGAGGCACCGCAAGCGGGGCAGGTCGTAAGTTGGGTGGTGGTCACGGCAAGAAGAATCTACCTCTGCGGTAGAGCCTGGAACAACTGCGTACTGCGTGCTGCGTACTGCGTACAAATCCTCGGAAGGCTACCAGTGGCGGCAGTAGGTTCCCGAGGGTTTTAGTACGCAGTACGCAGTACGCAGCACGCAGCACGCAGTACGCAGTTGGTCGTTAGCCCTTGGCACGAAATCCGCACGCGCCCGAACACGATGCTCGCCAAAGCGGCGTTCACTATTCTCTTCGGGGCCATGCTCGGGCTCGGGCTGTTCACGTTTGGCTACGCGCGGGGGGCGTCGTATCTCACCAACGACCCGGCCGCCTGCGCGAATTGCCACATCATGAGCGAGCACTTCGCGGCATGGATGAAGTCCAGTCACCGGCAGGCCGCGGTGTGCAACGACTGTCATGCTCCGCACACCTTCTTCGGCAAGTATGCGACGAAGGCGCGGAACGGCTTCTGGCACTCCTTCTATTTCACGACTGGACGCTATCCCGATCCGTTGCGCATTACGCCGCCCAATCGCGACGTCACGGAGGGAGCGTGTCGCTACTGCCACGAAGACATCGTCGCATCCATCGACCATGGAGACGCGGACGAGGAGCGAGAGCGTCTGTCCTGCGTTCGATGTCACACCACCGTTGGGCACTGGGTGAGGTAATGATGAGCTGCGAACTGCGAACTGCGAGCTCTGCCGATCGGAGTACCGCGACGTGACCGAGCCCGCTCGCGACACACCCGGCAATCGCCGGCGGCTGCTCACCTGGGCCGCCCTCATCCTCGGTGCCGCCGCGGTGACGATGGGGTTGGCCGCGCTGCTCACGAACATCTTCGAGCGGAAGCAGGAAGCGCGCGATCCCTTCTACCGTGTCGTCGCGCTCACCGACAGCACGACCGATCCCGCCGAATGGGGAAAGAACTTTCCCATCCAGTACGACGCCTACCGTCGCACCGTCGATCAGGTGCGCACGCGATACGGCGGAAGCGAGGCCTTGCCGCGCACGCCGACTGATGCCGACCCGCGGTCGGTGGTGGCGCAGTCGCGCCTCGAGGAAGATCCACGCTTGCGTGAGTTCTGGGCGGGCTATGCGTTCGCGCATGACTTCCGCGAGGAGCGCGGGCACGCGTACATGCTTCAGGATCAGACGTACACCGAGCGCCAGATCGTCGCCAAGCAGCCGGGCACCTGTCTCAACTGCCACGCGTCGATGTACGAAGCGTACATGCGAACGGGCGGCGGCGACATCGTGCAGGGTTTCGAGCGGGTCAACGCGATGCCGTACGCCGAAGCGCGAAAGCTGGTGGAGCATCCCGTCGCGTGCATCGATTGTCATGACCCCGGCAGCATGCAGCTGCGCGTGACGCGTCCCGCGTTCATGGAGGGCATGCGGGCGCTGCGCGCGAGCCAGGGCACCACTGGTTACGACGTGAACAGGGATGCCTCGCGCCAGGAGATGCGCACCTTCGTGTGCGGGCAGTGTCACGTCGAGTACTACTTCCAGGGCCCCGAGAAGCGTCTCGTCTATCCGTGGGCAAAGGGGCTCACCGGGGACAGCATCCTCGCGTACTACGAAGCGAATGGCCACCGCGATTGGGTCCACGCCACGAGTGGCGCGCCGACGCTCAAGGCGCAGCACCCCGAGTTCGAGACGTACAATCAGGGCATTCATGCGCGAGCAGGGGTGGCCTGCGCCGATTGCCACATGCCGTACACGCGCACCGGGGCGATGAAGGTCAGCGACCACCACGTGCGCAGCCCGATGCTGAACATCAACCGCGCCTGTCAGACCTGTCATCGCTTCAGCGAGGACGAGATGCGCGCGCGCGTCGAGCGCATTCAGGATCGCACCTTCGAGCTGCGCAACCTGGCGCTGGACGCCGTGCTCGCGCTCACCCGCGACATCGCGGCCGCGGCGCGCGCGGACAGCGCGAGCCCGCGCCTCGCCACCGCGCGGAACTTCCAGCGCAAAGCGCAGTTTCTCACCGATTTCGTCGAGGCGGAAAACTCGATGGGCTTCCACGCTCCGCAGGAAGCGGCGCGCTTGTTAGGGCATGCGATCGACTACGCGAGGAGGGGGCAGGTGGTCTTGACGCGCTGAAGGCGCTGAAGGCGCTGAAGGCGCTGAAGGCGCTAAAGGCGCTAAAGGCGCTAAAGGCGCTAAAGGCGCTGAAGGCTGAACCGCCCAGCGCCTTTAGCGCCTCTAGCGCCTCTAGCGCCTCTAGCGCCTTAGCTTCTCGTCACCCTCCACCTTCCCGTCTGCTCGCGCGGCAGCTGCGAGCCTCGCGTCACGAACGTGCCCTCGATCGTGTTTCCGCGCACCGTTCCCGTGAACGTCGTTTGCACCGTGCAGCGGCAGTCGGGGTCGGTGTAGGGATCGAGAGTACCGCTGACCGCCCCGCCTGCGATGCGCACGAACGCGATTCGCAGCACCTGACCGGACCGCAGCGCGAGCGGCGCACGTTGTCCCTGGGGTGACGCCTGCTCGCCGTACGCGCGCGGAATCATCATCACGTCGCCGTGCGCGGTGTCGGTCGCGCTGCGCAGCACGAACACGATGTTGCCCGAGCGGCCGCTCGAGCCCCCGTCGTATTCGCCGCTCCACTCGCCGACGAGCGAGGAGACATCACCCGGGCTGCCGACGAGAGGAACCGTTTCCGGCGTCGAAGCGCAGGCGAGTGATGCGGCAAGCGCGAGCAGCGTCCAGCGAGCCATGAGTCCCCCTCTGTGTTTGCGATTGGCATGGATGGCCGCCACAACGTGCCGACACCCGGCGGGACATCGCAAGCGCTCCGTACAGGCTCCTTACATCGCGGTGGCTGTCGGAGATCTCCCGACGAAAGTTCGGGCACTCGCTGACGCACGATCGCTACCCGCTCTCGTCACCTTCATGGCGGTCACACGTCCCACACCGTCAGAGCGAATGCGAACGGGGTCGACTGGAATCGTGATGCTGGTGCTCGCGCTGGGCCGTCCGCCGATGGCCGCACCGCAGTCCCACGACACGCTTCCATTCACCGTCGGCGAGCGGCTCACGTATCACGTTCAGATGCCGAAGATGCGCGCGTCCGGACGTGGCATCATGTGGATCGAAGGACCGGTGGACGTCCGCGGCACTCCGACCTATCTGCTGCGCTTCGACATGAGGGCGGGTGTCGGGCCCATTCAGGGAACGGACCGCACCCATTCGTGGCTCGATCACGATCGCCTGACGTCGCTGCGATACGCGAGGCACGAGCGTCATCCGCTGTCCAGCCACCGCGAGGCCGTCGAGCTTTTTCCCGATGAGCGCCGGTGGGACGCGGGGCGCGGAGGATCCGGTGAGAGCGCGACCGACGCGCCGCTCGACGAGCTTTCCTTTCTCTACTTCCTTCGCACCCTCTCGCTCGATCCCGGGACGACGATCGAGTTCAACCGGCACTTCGACGCCGCACGGAACCCGACCACGGTGCGCGTCCTCGGACGCGAGAGGCTCACCACCGATGCTGGAGAATTCGCGACGGTCGTGGTCGAGATGCGCGTGAAGGATCCGCGTCGCTACCGGGGAGAAGGAGTCGTTCGCATCCACTTCACCGATGACCGATGCAGGCTCCCAGTCCGCATCGAGAGCGCGACGCCACCCTTTGGCACGACGGTGCTGACGCTCGAGTCGCACAGCCACGATCGTGGGCAATGCGAATGAACGAGGAGTAACGAGGAACGAGGAAGTGGCGGGTCGGCCATGCGGCGCCGAGCCTCCAGGGCGCTTCCTCGTTCCTCGTTCCTCGTTCCCCGTAGGGACTTCCCTTACAACGGAGCACCTCCTCCCTCACGAACCTTCCTCCCTTCTCCGACTGATCGATTCCCCCGCCAATCGCATCGTGGTTCAACGTCGCGAGAGACGCGACGGCTGGCACCTCACCGGAGAATGACAATGCGCAGGACTTCATACACCGCCCTCGTCGCCGCGCTGGTGCTCGCGCCCGCGACGATCGCCTGGACTACCTCGGCAGATACGCTGACGCTGCAGCCGGAGAGCAGGCTGTGGGTCACCGGAACGTCGAACGTCCGCGACTTCGAATGCACCGCGACGTCACTGACCGTCGATGTGACATCCGTGCCGGGTGCGGTGGCGCTCGTCGCCGCCGGTGAAAAGGGTGTCACGAGCGTCAGCGTGCGCGTGCCCGCGGCACAGCTCGATTGCAAGAATGGAAAGATGAACTCGCACATGGTGAAGGCGCTCAAAGGTCCGGAGTATCCGGAGATCGTATTCGACCTGACGTCGTACGAGCTGGCGACGGTTGCGGCAGACGTGACCGTGACGCTCACCGGTGACCTCACGCTGGGCGGCGTGAAGAAGACCATCACGATGAACGCCAAAGCGACGCCGGCCGAAGGCGGAGCGCTGAAAGTGACAGGCGCGAAGGACATCACGCTGAGCGAGTACGCCCTCAAGGCGCCGACGCTCATGATGGGAACGCTCAAGGTGAGCGACGTCGTGCAGGTCCACTTCGATCTGCTCCTCAAGGAATGAACCCCGCCCGGACGTTCCGCGGGCATAGCAATCCCGGCCGCACCCGCGGCCGGCCTACCCAGGAGACATCACGATGAGAACCACCAGGTCATTCTCGGCCCTGCTCGCGCTCGCGATCATGTCGGCGCCGGCAATGGCACAGTCAGGTGGCGGTGACGCCAACACGACCGGGGCGCCGGAGGCACAGGCGACCGATACCGTCGAGAAGACTTCAGTCAAGTCGGTGTTGAGCACGCAGAAGAAGATCGAGGTGCAGAACTACCGCCCCGTCGATCAGCGCGGCATCAACATGTTCGAGGCGCCGAAGGACGATGGCACCGTCTACAAGGGCTTCGCCCTGATGTGGGGCGCGTCGTTCACGCAGCAGTACCAGGGCCTGGATCACGAGAACACCGCGGTGCCGAACGTCGTCAGCGGCGTGAACCAGAATCAGCTGATCGAGATCGGCGGCGGCTTCAACAACGCCAACGCCAACCTGTACCTCGATGCGCAGCTCGCGAAGGGAATTCGCGTGTCGCTCACCTCCTACCTCTCGTCGCGGCACCATAACGAGACGTGGGTGAAGGACGGCTACCTCCTGATCGACGCGTCGCCGATCGACCACGACATGCTGAACCTCCTCATGGCGTTCGTGACGGTGAAGGCCGGTCACTTCGAGGTCAACTACGGCGATGCGCACTTCCGTCGCACCGACAACGGGAACGCGATGTACAATCCCTTCGTCGGTAACCTGATCATGGATGCCTTCACGACCGAGATCGGTGGCGAGGTGTACGTCCGCATGGGACCGCTGATGGCGATGGGCGGGCTCACCGGTGGGGAAGTGCGTGGGAACGTCCTGCGTCCCGATGACCGCTCGCTCGCGTTCATTGGCAAGCTCGGCTTCGATCGGCAGATGTCCGACAAGCTGCGCCTGCGCCTCACCGGCTCGACCTTCCAGCAGAAGAGCGCGATCAGCAACACGCTGTACGCGGGCGACCGCGCCGGCTCGCGCTACTACTACGTGCTCGAGAACAGCACGGCGACGGAGTCGGCACAGTTCCGGTCGGGCATGATCAACCCGAACTTCTCCGACAAGGTGAAGTCGTACATGATCAACCCGTTCGTGAAGTACGGCGACGTCGAGCTGTTCGGCGTGATCGAGAAGGGGAAGGGTCGCGCCTCGACCGAGACGGCGCTCCGGACGGTCGATCAGTACGCGGCCGAAGTCGTCTATCGCTTCCTCGCCGATGACAAGCTGTTCGTCGGAGCGCGGTGGAACGAAGTGTCGGGTCGTCTCCAGGGAATCGCGACCGACGTCACCACGCACCGCGGGCAGCTCAGCGCCGGCTGGTTCCTCACCCCGGGCATCATGCTCAAGGGCGAGTGGGTGGCGCAGAAGTACCATGACTTCCCCGCGACCGACATTCGGAATGGCGGGAAGTTCGATGGGTTCGTGGTCGAGGGAGTGGTTTCCTTCTAGGAGCTGGTGGTCAGGGGTCAGGGGTCAGGGGTGGTAATGCAAACGGCAGCGCGAGAGCGCTGCCGTTTGCTCATCTGATGAGGGGCCGCTCGCGCGAAGCGCGGCGGCCCCCTTTCCACCCCTGACCCCTGACCCCTGACTCCTGACTCCTAGCTCCTACCTCACCGGCGTCGTCCTCCGCCCACTCACCGAATCCACGTGAATCCGAAAGACCGACGTCCGGAACGGAACCGGATCCCGGTCGGTGAACGCCTCCGGGAAGTGGCGCTGAAGAACTCGCACCGCGGTCTCCCAGGTCTCGGTGACGACGCTGGCACGATCGAGCAGGTAGACGGCCCCATGCACGACGACGCTGCTCCAGTCGTACATGCCGAAGATTTCGTCCACCTCGAACGCCACCCACCGGTGATGCCGTAGCTTGGAGAGCTTCGGGCCCGAGGTGCGGACGTAGATCCACTCATCCTCGTAGGCGTAGTGGAGCGGCACGATGTCGACCGCATCCCGGAAGGTGTAGGCGAGCCGTCCGACACGATTCCGCGCGAGCAGCTTCATGCACTGCGCATGCGACAACGCCACCGTGCGCGGCGGCCTCGCGCGTGAGGATCTGGGGCTCAGCGGCACCTCGACCTCCGCACCAGGTGCGGTCTCGGGCGGGTTCATCATGACATCCTCCTGATCGCGTTAGGCCTCGGCTCGCTCCGCCGCGGCATCTGCTGTCATCATGTACTCGACGCCCTCGCCATGCTACCGGAACGTTCGGCAGTTTTTGTCAGGGAATCCCTGATATGGTAGCGTAGGCGCGCCGACTGGTGCCGCGCACGATAAGTCGGATGTTATTGCCATGCCCGACAAACCACGCCGACTCTGGCTCGTGATTCCGACGCTGACGCTGCTCATCCTGGCCGTCGGCGGCGCGATCGCGCTCTTCGGCGATCCGGTAACGGCGCGCCGCATCCTCTTCGCCGGACTCGTGGCGACCGGCGTCCCGCTCATCGTGCGCACCGCGGCGGGCGCGCTGCGTGGACGCTTCGCGGCCGACATCGTTGCGGCGCTGGCGGTCGCCACCGCCATCGCGCTGCAGCAACCGATCGCGGGACTCGTCGTCGTGCTCATGCAGACCGGCGGAGAAGCGCTCGAGCGGTACGCCGAGGGACGCGCATCCAGGGCGTTGCGGATGCTGGAGGATGCGGCGCCGCGAATCGCGCATCGCGTGCGCGATGGCCTCACCGAAGACGTGACCGTCGACGCGATCGCCGTGGGCGACGAGCTGCTGGTACGGCCGGGCGAAACGGTGCCGTGCGATGGCGTCGTGGTCGATGGCCACTCGCACGTGGACGCATCGGCGATCACCGGGGAGCCGGTACCGCTGTCCGCGATCGCTGGTGTCGAGCTCCTGAGCGGCAGCTTCAATCAGGAGGGTGCCATTCACATTCGAGCGACGGCGCGCGCGGGAGAGAGTCAGTACGCGCGCATCGTCGAGATGGTGCGCACGGCACAGGCGAGCAAGGCGCCGCTCCAGCGTCTCGCCGATCGCTACGCGGTGTGGTTCACGCCGCTCACGCTCGCTGTCTGCGTCATCGCGTATCTCCTGACGCAGGACGCGACGAGGATTCTCTCGGTGCTCGTCGTCGCCACACCCTGTCCGCTCATCCTCGCGACGCCCGTCGCGATCATCGGCGGCATCAACCGCGCCGCGCGGTCGCGCATCATCGTCAGGCACGGCGGCGCGCTGGAGCAGCTCGCTGGTGTGACCGCTGCGGTGTTCGACAAGACCGGCACGCTGACGATCGGACGTCCCGAGGTGAGCGACGTGGTGCCGGTGGACGGAACCGATCGGGATTCTGTGCTCGCGCTGGCGGCAGCCGTCGAGGAGCGGTCGGGACATCTCCTCGCACGATCCGTCGTCGCCGCGGCCCGCGCGCGAGGATTGCCCATCGCCGGCGCGGAGGGAATCGTCGAAACGCCCGGGCGGGGCGTCATCGGGACGGTCGGTGGCCGGGAAGTCGCCGTCGGCTCACGGGCGTACCTGCAGCACCGCTACCCCGCGTTGCGCGGCGTATGGAGGCTTCCGCCGAGTCCCGTGCTCTCCGCGCATGTCGCGATCGATGGTGCCCATTCCGGCGTCATCGAGTTCGCCGACCGCGTTCGCAGCGCCGCCCGCGAGACCATCGCTGATTTGCGGCGCGAGGGCGTTCAGCGAGTGATCCTCCTCTCAGGCGACGACACGCCTACCACGCGCGCCGTCGCGACCGCCGTCGGCATCGACGACGCGCGCGGTGATCTGCTGCCGCAGGACAAGGCTGCCGCTGTCAGGGAGCTCACGAGCTCGGGCGCGCAAGTCGTAATGGTCGGCGATGGCACGAACGACGCCCCCGCGCTTTCCGCCGCGACGGTCGGTATCGCCATGGCGCGCCACGGGGGCATCACCGCGGAAGCGGCCGATGCGGTGCTGCTCAGCGACGACATCGCCGACGTTGCGCGCGCCATTCACATCAGCAAGCGTACGATGCGCATCGCGCGGCAGAGCATCGTGGCGGGACTCGGCGCCAGCGCCGTCGCGATGGTCTTCGCCGCTTTGGGAATGATTCCCCCGACGATGGGTGCGCTGTTACAGGAGGGGATCGACGTCGCGGTCATCCTGAACGCGCTGCGCGCGAGCCGTTAGACGTCTCGCCGTTCCCTCGTCTACCGCATAGAATCTCGATCGTGCGACCCCCCGATCAGGATTCCACACGCGTCCGACGCGCGCTCATCGAGGCCGGCCTCGCCCTGGGCTCGGCGCTGTCGCTCGCGCAGGTCCTTCAGATCCTGGTCGACGTCGCCCGGGAGATCCTGGACGCTCGTTATGCGGCACTCGGCGTCATCGATACCGCCGGCACCGGTCTCTCCGACTTCGTGACGTCGGGGATGCCGAAGGAGATGCGGGCGCGGATCGGCGATCTCCCGCACGGCAAGGGCATCCTCGGGCTTCTCATCACCGACGCGCGACCGCTGCGACTCCGCGATCTCAACCAGCATCCGGCATCGGTTGGGGTGCCGCCCAACCATCCGCCGATGCGCTCGTTCATGGGCGTGCCCGTCGTTGCGCAGGGACGCGTGTTCGGGAATCTCTACGTGACCGAGAAGATCGGCGCCGACGAATTCAGCGAGGAGGACCTCGCGCTTCTGGAAGTGCTGGCGACGCAGGCAGCCGTCGCGATCGAGCGGGCGCGGCTGCGTGCCGGGAACGATCGACTCACCTCTGCCGCGAGCCACGCCCTGGGGAATGCGCTGGCGGCCGTGCGGCTGTGGGCGGGGACGTTGCTGCAGACGCCGCCTTCATCGCAGGCGGAGTGGATCGAGGGGGTAACGCACATCGCCGGGAGCGCGGCGCAGTCGGCGCGTCTGGTGGATGATCTCGTGACGCTCACCCGCATTCAGGAGGGCAGCATCGCCCTGCATGCGGAGCGCGTGGATCTCGCCGATCTCGTGCGCAAATCGGCGCTCGATCTTCAGACCGAGTCAGCGGCACGCGCCGTCTCGCTCGACGTACACGCCGAGGGGCCGCTGCTCGTCGAGCTCGACGGCGCGTGCACGCGGCGGCTTCTGCTCAACCTTCTGGCCCATGCGATCGCGATGAGCCCGGAGCGGTCGCGTGTCTCGGCCGAGCTGACCTATACAGCTAAGGGTGATGCCGAGCTGCGGGTGCGGGACGCGGGTCCCCCGGTGGCCGCCTCGGACGTGGAGTCGTTGTTCGATCCGCCGATCGCCGCGGGCGTGCACGCGCGCGGCCGCGGTTTCGGCTTCGAGCTCGCCGTGGCACGGCAGCTGGCGCGGCTCATGGGCGGGGAGATCACGGTCGAAGGACTCGAGCAAGGCGGAGCGGTGTTCACGATCAGGCTGCCAACGGAACGGCAAAGATGACAGAATTCAGAATACAGAATTCAGAATTCAGACAAAACCGACGGGGAGCCATTCACTGGCTCCCCGCGGTCGTTTCTGAATTCTGAATTCTGTATTCTGAATTCTGTCATCTTTGCCGTTACCCAATCAGTGACTTGGCCCCGCCGGCCGCGTCGGCGCGTCATCGCCGTGCAGAATGCCGAGCTTCAGCGCGAACTTCACGTAATCGGCGCGGTGCGTGAGGCCCAGCTTCTCGTTGATGCGCTGCTTGTAGGTGTCGACCGTCTTCGGGCTGATGTTGAGCTTCTCGCCGATCTCCGGTGCCGTGTAGCCCTCGGCGATCAAGCGCAGCACGTCACGCTCGCGATCGGTGAGCTTCTCGAAGCGCGTCCGCTCGTCGGCATGCTCGTCCTTTCTCTTGATGCCCTTGGCGAGCACGCGCGCTGCCGCGGGACGCACGTACAGATCGCCACGCGCGACGGCGCGCACGGCGTCGACCAGCTCACGGTCCGCGGCACTCTTCACCAGGTAGCCGGCGGCACCGGCCTCGAGCAGCGGAACGAGATACTCCTCTTCGGCGTGCATGGTGAGGATGAGCACACGCGGCGTTGGTCCCTTGGCCGCGAGCGCCTTGGTCGCCTGGATGCCATCCATCTCGCCCATCGACAGATCCATCACGATGACGTCGGGGTGAAATCGCTCGGCGAGCGCGAGCGCCTCGGTGCCGTTCGAGGCTTCCCCAACGACGGAGATGTCCTTGGCGCTTCCGAGCACGGCCTTGAGCCCGGCGCGGACGATCGTGTGGTCGTCGGCGAGCACGACGCGAATCAGATCACCAGTCATCAGAGCCTCGGATCGTCTAGTGGAATATGCGCGCGCACGCAGCAGCCTCGACCAGGCGCACTGTCAATGTCGAGTACGCCATCGACGAGGGCTACACGCTCGCGCATCGAAAATATACCCATTCCGGGCCGGCGAGCCTCTCCATCACGCACGACGAACCCGGTACCATCGTCCTCGATCTCCAGTGACACGTATTCCGGCTCCACATCGAGACGAAGCTCCACCGTCGTCGCCGACGCATGCCGCACCGCGTTGAGTAGTGCTTCCTGCGCGACCCGATAGAGCGCCGATGCGATCGTCGCGGGAATGCTGCCCCCGCCGCGCAACGTCACTCCCACCTCGAGGTTGCTCGTCTCACGCGTCCGTCGCGCGAGCCAATCGAGCGCGGCGCGCAAGCCGAGGTCCTCGAGCACACGTGGATAGATCGTGTGCGACAGAGTCCGAATCTCCTCGAGCGCCTCGGTGGCCGTGTCGCGGATCTCGTGCAGCTTCGTTACGAGCGCGTCGTCACCACACGCGCGCTCGGCGACGCTGAGCTGTAGCACGACGGCGGCCATCGTCTGGGCGGTCACGTCGTGCAGCTCTCGAGCGATGCGCGCGCGCTCCTCGTCCTGCGCCCGGACGACTTTCGAGGCCAGGCCGCGGATGCGATCCCGCTCCTGCATGAGCTCGTCGAGGAGCTGGTTCAGGGCTCGACCGGTGCGCGCGATGTTCCGATCGGCGAGCGGCGAGTAGGGAACGCGCGCCCGGGTATCGCCCGACGCGATTCGAGCCGCCGCCTCCTCGAGCAAATGAATGGGGCGGAGCGCGATGATCACGAGCGCCGAGTTGACGACCTGGGCAATGATCAGGGCTCCAATGAGCAGCGTGACGACGCGGCTGTCCTCGAGTGTGGTGCCATACGTCACCATCGCCGCGATCACCGTCGCCAGCGCGATGACGAGGTTCGCTCCCACCAGCTTGAGCACGAGCGGAACGCGCAGGAACGCGACGACCGGCCGTGGAAGACGTGCCGTGCTCCGCCCGTTCGTGGTCCGTCGCGCCGGCAGCTCGAGCGTCATCCCCTGAGTGCCCATCGCCTTCACGGCTGAACCACGAGCGCCGTCACCATCCCGAACATGCCGTGCTCCGACTCGGCATGCGGCAGGATGTGGCAGTGGAACGCCCACGTGCCGGGATTGTTGCAGTTGATGATGACGTCCCACCGCTCGCCTGGCGCGATGTTCAGCGTATCGCACTTCCACGGTGCGGGCTGCGCCCAACCGTCCTTGTCGATGACGGTCATGTGCATCCCGTGGAGGTGCATCGGGTGGATCATCATCCCTTCGTTCATGAAGCGGACGCGCACCTTCTGCCCGAGCTTCGCCACGACCGGCTCAGTGGCGGGGAAGCCTTTCCCGTTGAGCGTGTAGCCGTGAAAGCCATCGTTCAGGATCATCACGTAATCGACGTCGACCTTTTCGATGGCGCGCGGCCGCTTCGGCGCGACGATGAAGGCGCCGAGCATCCCCATGCCGACCTGTTTGGCGGCGTTATGGTGTGAGTGGTACATGTGCGAGCCGGCGTTCGGCACGACGAACTCGTACGTGAACGTCTCTCCCGGCTTGATCGGTGGCTGCGTGATGAAGGGCACGCCGTCCATGGCATTCGGCATCTCGATGCCGTGGAAGTGCACTGACGTCGACTCCGGCAGCTCGTTCTTCACGATCATCCGGATCCGGTCGCCTTCGGTGACGCGAATCTGTGGACCGGGGACGACGCCGTTGAACGTCCACGCTTCGACCTTCTTGCCGACCTCGACCTCCCACTGCACCGCCTTGCACGTGATGTCGAAGACCTTCACGCCATTCACGATCCGCGGGGCGAGGAGTTGATTGCCCTTGCCTTCGGTCTTGGCGGGAAAGGCCTTGATGCCCTTCTCGTGCATCGCGTCCATCTGGTCGGCACGCGCGCGCGGATCGACCGCCGCGGCCGCCGGCGTCGACGGATGCGGCGCGGTGGAGCCGCCACTATGGTCACTGTCGCTCGCCGTCGCGGTTTTCTGAGCCGTGCCTTCGGTGCAGCTTGCGAGGGCGCTCACCGCCATGGGTGCAGCGATGGCGGTGACGACCCCCTTTCGGAGAAATTCGCGACGGCTGCGGATGGTCTCGGGAGCTATCGTGGTCTCTCTATTCGACATGGCTGGAAGCCCTCTCATTTTGCCGTTTGACTTCACGTGGGGTGAAGGTACGGGGAGGGGAATCGTGCATCTGTCGGGAGAGGGGGCGAATCGGCGCGGGTGATGCACGACGCGCCCGTCAGGGTTTCCCTGACTGGGAAAGGCAGGCGATCGAGGTAAGCGAGGATGTCGAGGTGATCGAGGGATGTCACCTCGATCACCTCGACGCCTTGAGCACCTCTACAGCTAGGGTGTGACCGTGACGTGGCCAGTCATGCCGAGCAAGGCGTGCGGATCGCACTGGTAGTAGTACCGTCCAGGCTCCCAGCTGACCTTCACGTCATAGGTCTGGTGCGGGAGCTGGAGCAGAGGGCCGGCGGCGGGAAGTCCCGCCTTTCCGGGATTGGAATCCGCCACGAAGTGCGCGTTGTGCACGCCGCTGATCAGCGTGAACCGGATTACGTCGCCTCGTTTGGCCTCGAAGTTGGCTGGCTCGAACTTGTTCACGCCGGCCGCGTCGGTTTCCATCTCGACGAGGATGATCTTGCCACCGGCATCGGGGCTCGCGGCGCCGCCGGCCGGCGTCGCGCTTCCGGCCGGTTGAGATGCGGCCGGCTCATCGGCTGGAGCGCGGTCCCCGCCGCATGCCGTCACCATCACCGTCGCTGCCGCGGCGAGCGCACACCACCATTGCCTCTTCATATCTTCACAGTCTCCGTTTCGTGAGTTAGTTGGCGACTTCCTTCCTCTCCTCGAGTTTCCCCCTCGTCCAATGGCCGCAGTCTCCCAATCTCGGCTCCTCGCTTTGCGTAGCGGTATCTGCGGCCATTGGACCGAGGGTTCTCCTGCGGCCTTCTGCGGTTACACGGGCGGGCGCGCGGAGCACTCGGCACTCGAGACGCCGCTCCCTAGAAGTCTTTCCGGACGAACGATCTCCCGCCGAGCCAGAGCGGCACGGCGACCCACAGCGACAGGGCGGCCGTCGCGAGGGCCACGCCCTGCACGCTTCCGAACGCGCTTTTGAGCACGGCGCCGGTGTAGCCCATGAGCGCCGAGATGTCGAGCTGAAGCAGGAGCAGCACGCGTGCGAGGTCGACCGGGTTCGCGAGCATGGCGGCGAGTACCGGCCGCTCGAGCGGCGCATCGGCGAAGATCGACACCAGCAATAGCACCGCCCCATCGTACAGCACTGCGAACGCCATCCAGACCGCCATGGCGATGGCGAGCCCGCGCACCTTGTCCTCGCATCGGACGGCGATGCAGAACGCGAGCGCCACGAACACCGCGGTGAGCGCGAGCGCGACCGCGAGGAGCGTCCCGAGGGCACCGGCGAGCGATGCCGTCCACGCACCGTGCCACGCCGCGGGCACCGCCACCCCCACGACCATCCCCAGACTCACCGGAATCGTTAGGCCCAGGTAGAGGCCGAGGAAGATGTGGGGCCGGCGGAGCGGTTGGGCGAGGAGGAGCTCGATGAAGTCTCGTCGCGCGTACAGGTGCATGGTGCCGAACGTGACGGCGACGAGCGGGACGATCAGCAGCACGACGTTGACGAGGCCGAGGACGGCGCGCTGGTCAGCGCCATTGAATCGGAGGAGGGCGTCGGTCATGAGCACGACACTGAGCACGTAGGCGAGCAGCCAGCGGCTTCGCGCCAGGTCGCTCAGCTCGAACTTCACCACTTTGATCGCGGTCGTGAGTGCGGTCATCGCATTGGGCGGCTAGGCCGCTTCCATGGAGGTCATGATGCTGGCGACGGCGCGCTCCAGCGTGAACTCGCGAGTGTGCAGCTTGAGATCGTGCAGGGCGCCGACGAACTGCACTCGTCCATCGAGCAGGAACGCGACGTCATCGGCGAGCTCCTCGAGCTCGCTCATGATGTGCGAGGTGAGGATGAACGTTTTCCCGGCCGTGCGGCTGCCCGCGATCTTGTTTTTGAGAAGGCCGCTGGCGACGGGATCGAGACCCGCGGTGGGCTCGTCGAGGATCAGCAGCTCCGGGTCGAAGAGAAAGGCGAGCACGGCGTTGACCTTTTGCCGGGTTCCTCCGGAGAGCGTGCGCAACGGCTTGTCCAGCTCCCGTGCGAGCCCGAACTGGTCAATGAGCTCGCGGTCGAGCGGGCGAGTCGCCGGGGCGCGCAGATCGGTCATGAGCGCGATCAGCTCGTTGCCCGTGAGGTGATCGGGGAAGCGCGGACTCTGGGGCATGTATCCGATGCGGCTTCGATAGCCGGGATCGCCGTTCACCCGCACGCCGTCGAAGAGGAGCTCTCCACGGTCGGGGCGGGTGAGCCCCAGGATCATCTTGAGCAGCGTCGTCTTCCCCGCCGCGTTAGGCCCGACGATCGCCGTCACTCGGCCACGCCGAATCTCGAGGTCGACGGAGCGAAGAACCTCGGTGCGTCCGAATCGCTTGCCCAGGTCGCGAATGCCGATCATGACGCGCTCCGCGATAGATGACGCATGGCCGGCCGGCCATCGATCAGAGTCGCCGGCGTGAGGGAAGGGAGCACCCGCTCCGCGACATCGAGCACGTCGACGAAGAACCCACGCAGGAGGATGATGGCGGGAGGGTTGTGCTCGACGATGACCGAGAACAGCCGCACCGGGTGATGGGGCACGTCGCCACGACCGTCGCGATCGAGGTCGTAGCCTCGGTACGAGTCGAAGTAATTCCCGGCGAGCGCGGCTCCGCCGGCACCATTGGTGGTCAGGTCGAAGGTGTTGCCGACGAAGTTGTTGTGCTCCACGCGCCCATCGTAGGTGCTGCCGAGGAGGCGTATCGCCCAGCCGTTGCTCACGAAATCGTTGTCCGAGATGACGGCGCGGACGGCGCCGTCGGCGACGATGCCAACCGTATTGCGGTCGAAGTGATTCTCTCGGATTGACGAGTCGTAGATCTCCTTGAGAAGAAGGCCGTACGAGGCGCTCCCCCAGTTGTCCTCGAAGCGGTTGCCCGTCATCGTGACGCGCTTCGTGTACATGACCGCCACGCCGCCCATGTTGCGCCGAAACCGGTTCTGCGCGTACACGCAGTCGTCGGAGTACATGAAGTGGAGGCCGTAGCGAAGGTTCTGCTCGCTCACGTTCTCGCGCACCGTCGTGTTGTGGACGAACTCGAAGTAGATCCCATCGCGGTGGCCGCTGATGTGATTCCCCGAGATCTCGGCGTCGCTCGTGCTCCAGAGGTGAATTCCGTTCCCCGATGTGGCTTCGGTGCGAGGCGTTGCGCGGATGATGTTGCCGGCGACGCGGCAGCCGGAAACGGCGGCGAGGTAGATGCCGAAGAAGGCATCGTCGATCCGGTTGTTCTCGATGACGCAGCGGCTCGCTTTCGCGACGCGTATGGCCGCGTGATCCTCGAGGAAGCTCGTGCCCACGTTGCGGAGCTCGAGCCCTCGCACGGTGACGTCATCGGCGGTGATGGTCATGATCGCGCGCTGGCGTTCGCCATCGAGCACGGCGCCAGCACGGCCCACGAGCGTCACCGGCTTGTCGACGACGATGGTGGGCTCGCGATAGACGCCGGGCTCGACGGTGATCTCGCCCCCCGGGCGCACCCGTGCGATCGCGGCCGCGACGGTGCGGACTTCACCCGTTGGCGAGACGATGACTTTGTCGGATTGCGGATTGCGCCGGTGCCCTCGGGGCAGGGCGGATTGCGAATTCACGGCCGCCGACTCGGCGATCCGCGGGCGGCTGTGGTGCGCATGGGAGTCATGCGCGGACGGCGTTGGTGGCACCGCGCACGCGACCGCCAGTGCCGCCGCCGCGGCCGTCAGAGGACGAGCCTCACGGCGACGGCCGGTGCGGATCGCGATCACCGCCGCGAGAACTCCCAGGCCGAGCGCCACGGCGGCCAGCCAGCCACCTAACGCCGGCCACGACGTCGCCGTGAAATTGAGCAGCTGCCTGGTGCCAATGATCGGCGGCTGGTAGCTCATCCCGGGAATGGTGATGATCGCCGTCTCGGCATCGAGGTTGTGCCCGTAGTCGTACGCCCACCGATAGAAGTCGGCGAGCCCGGCGATGCTCAACAGCGCGAACGCGGCCAGCCACGCATACAGCCCACGCCGCCGGCCGAGCGCTGCCACGATGAGCCCGCCCGCCGAGAGCGCCCCGAACAGCCAGGGCATGAAGCGCAGCTCGGGGATGGCGTCGGGCTCGATCGCCTTCATCCCGATGTAATGGTTGAGGTTGTTGATCTTGGTGAGATCGAACTCCGTCAAGCCAACAATGGTGTTGACCCGGATGTACATCCCGATCCCCTCGGGATACTGGGGCGCGGTCAGGTAGATGCTCCACAGCGGAAAGACAAAGACGCTGAGCAGGAGAACCGCCGCCGCGGCGACCAGTATCCGAGAGGTTCGTGGCAGCTTCACGGCCCTATCTCTCCACGGGCCGAGCCGTCGGCAGCTCGCGAGCGCGTGCCGCCTGCGTCGCCGCGCGCGGACTCACGTTCGCCACGAGCGGAACGCGTGAGCCGGCCGGCGAGACGCGAACATATCCCTGCATCTCCTGGTGCAACGCAGAGCAGAAATCCGTGCAGTAGAACGGATAGACGCCAGGATTGCGCGGGATCCACTTCAGCGTGCGGGTTTCGCCCGGACCGAGGATCAGCTCGGCGTTGTTCGCTCCCAGCACGGCGAATCCGTGCAGGATGTCCCAGTCCTGCTCGATGTTGGTGACGTGGAACAGGACGGTATCACCGAGCTGAATGCCCTCGATGTTGTCCGGCGTGAAGTGGCTGCGGATGGCGACCATCTTCACGTGCACCGTCTTGCCGCTGCGTGAGATCCCCGCCTCGGTCTCGGCCTTCGAGACGTGCGGGTGCGTGCTCGCGGAGAGCCGGTGGAACTTGAGCGACTTGTCCTTGATCAGCGAGGCGGGGAGCGCCTGTGCGTAGTGCGGCTCGCCGGTGGTCGGGAAATC
>DATFFP010000055.1:0-18374 GCA_035249985.1 Gemmatimonadaceae bacterium | reverse complement strand
GGCGAAACTCGTTCCACAGCCCGCCAGCGCCCCGAAACGTCGGTACCCCCGACTCGGCGCTGACGCCGGCGCCCGTCAGCACGACGACCGCGCCGGCGTCGTTCAATAGTGTGCGAGCACGTTCGATGATCTCGGTCAATTCCGAAGGTGTCGCGTCACGAACACGATGGCGCGCTCGAGAATGTCACGAGTGCGCGCGTCGTGGTTGCGCTGATCGAAGCCATGCACGCCGAGCCGATGAAGCGCGAAGTCGATCTCGACCCGGTTGGCGACCGCCGCGTGCATGAAGCGCTCGATCGAGTCGTTGAGCCGTGGAATCGCGTCCGCTCCCGCCATGGCGAGAAAGATCGGAGGAAGGCTCGTGGGCGCAACGGTCAGCAGGTGCGCCGGTGAATAGCGTGAAACCAGAGAATCGACGTGCGCCGCCGGATGGGCCGGCCGGAATGGCGACTGGCTTCGCATGTGCTCGAGATCGAGATACGGATAGAAGAGGACGATGCACCGAATGCCTGGCGCGCGCTCCCGCATGAACACGCTCGCCAGCGGTCCACCTGCCGAGTACACCGCGACACACAGTCGCTCGGTGTCGACCCCGAGCGTTGCGGCGTTCGCCCGCACGTACTCGACCGCTGCCGTGACGTCGCCCGCGGCCTCGGCGATGTTCTCATCGGTCGTCATCCGATGGTTGAAGACGACTCCGACGAGGCCCGCCGCCGTCGCGAGTCGCCCCCACGATCGATACGTCGGCCACGTGGTCGGCAAAGGACTCGGCTGTCGCGCTACCAGTCCGCCATGGACGAAAATGAGCGCCGGTCGCCGCTGCGTTGCTGAGCCCGGCGGGCGGTAGACATCCATCGTGAGCGCGCGTGATACACCGTTGTCGGTAACCGTTCGATACGTCAACTCGCGCTGCACGACGGCGTTCCGCATGCCTGGCAGCTCGTATCCCAGGACGTTGGCGCTGGTGTCGGTCTGCCCAGACACGGGCGACGTCAGGCACAGGATGAGCGCGAAAACCGGTAGAAAAGTCCGCAACGACATGGGTCCTCCGAAATGGTCGGCGCCACACGATGGCGCGCGGAACATGGGCCCGGGGCAAACCCACCAAATCCTGACAAATGCACGCTTGCGACCCTTCCCGGCGGGGCCCTAAGGTGTGGCATGGCTTTGGGCATCTTCGCCAGCGCTCGCCGCTCGCGATCCACTCTGCTCGTCGGGCTGCTTCTCCTCACGCTTGGTCTCGCCGCCGTGCTCGCGCATCAGGCGTACGATGCCACGCGCGATCATCGCATCACGGCGGAGCGCACGCTGCGCGACTACGCGGCGACCGCGGCGTGGGAGTTCAATGCGCATGCGAAGGAAGAGCTCTGGCAGGCGCTCGTCTATGCGTTTCGGCCCTGCAAAGCCATCGAGACGACGAGCGCTCGGCACGCTTCGCTCCCACCCCCGGACATTCTCGCCGCGGAGGCGAAGAAGCTCGAAGCGTGCTCGTGCACGCTCGTGCTCGACACGGACTACTACTTCCTCGTCGATTTTCGCGACGGCCGCACCACCTTCGCGGGTGCGAGTGCGCCCACGATCGGTCCCGAGTGGCTGACGGACACCGTCACCGCGCACGCGGCGACGTCGTACGAGAAGGGGTGGGAGTTCGCGACGATCTTCCACGGCGACGGACCCCACGCACGAGCCATCGTCTACACGCTCAAGCGGGATTCGGGTGGTGCGCCGGTGGCCGCGTATGGGTTCGTGATCGATCCGCAGCGTTTCGGCGAAGCGGCGTACACGCGCGTGATGAAGAAGTGGCAGCTGCTACCGTACGCGCTCACACACGGCATGCCGAACGACTCGCTGCTGCGGCTTTCCGTCCTGTCCGCGAGCGGCGACGAGATCTACGGCTCCGCCGCCGACTTCGACGACGCCATCAGCGGGACCGCCGAGTGGAAGCCATTCTTCGGTGGCATGATGACGCACGTCTCCATGCGGCCGGAAGCAGCTGAACGACTCGTGATCGGCGGGCTTCCTCGCTCGCGACTGCCACTCCTGCTGGGGGTCCTGGCGATGACGGCGGCGCTCATCGTCGTCGCTGTCGTCCAGCTCCGCCGGGAGGCGGAGTTGGCGCGGCTGCGCTCCGACTTCGTGTCGAGCGTGTCCCACGAGCTGCGCACACCCCTCGCCCAGATCCGCATGTTCGCCGAGACGCTGCTCCTTGGCCGTGTGCGGAGTGACGCGGAGCGGACGCGCTCCATGGAGATCATCGATCAGGAGGCGCGACGCCTGGCGCACCTCGTCGAGAACGTGTTGCACTTCTCGCGCGCCGAGCGGCAGTCGCTGCGGCTCTGTCCGGTGCCCACGCTGCTCGCTCCTCAGGTGCAGGAGACGGCTGAGTCGTTCGCGCCCATCGCGCGTGCGCGTCGTGTCGAGGTTCGCCTGGCGCTCGATGAGACCGTTGCCGTTCAGGTCGATCGTAATGCCTTACGCCAGATGCTGCTCAACCTGCTCGACAATGCGATCAAATATGGGCCGGTTGGGCAAACGGTCACCGTCGGCGTGCGCGCCCATGGCGATCGCGCGCAGATTTGGGTCGAGGATGAGGGTCCTGGCATCGATCCGACGCAGCGTGAGCGCATCTTCGATCCATTCTTCCGGATCGATCGCGACGCGAACTCGGCGATCGGTGGCAGCGGCATTGGGCTGTCAGTGGTGCGCGAGCTCGCCGTGATGCACGGGGGCCGCGCGTACACGGAGGCGGGGGAGCGAGGAGCCCGCTTCGTCATCGAGCTGGATCGCGTGCCTGACGAGTCGGCCGCGGTCGCAATCCCCGAGGACGAGCCGGCGCGCCGCAATGGCGGCGCGCCGTCGGACGAGACGTCCCGTCTCAACGTTCAGGTGTGACTTCATGGAGACCTTGATTCGCGATGCGAGGGTCCTCGTCGTCGAGGACAATCCGGACCTGGCGTTCGGGCTGCGCAACAACCTGGAGATCGAGGGCTACGAGGTCGACGTCGCCGAAAGCGGTCCTGGTGGACTGGAGCGGGCGCGCGAGGGGAATCCCGATCTCGTCATTCTCGATCTGATGCTGCCGGGCTTCGACGGCTACCGCGTGCTGCGCGCGCTGCGCGAGGACGGGCTCGGGATGCCGGTGCTCATTCTCACCGCGCGTGGCGAAGAGGCCGACAAGGTGCGCGGGTTTCGGTTGGGCGCCGACGACTACGTCACGAAGCCGTTCGGCGTTCTCGAGCTGCTGGCTCGCGTCGAGGCCCTGCTGCGTCGGTCGCCGAAGCATCGGGCCGAGAACGGTGCGCCCGTGCACGAGCGGTTCGGCGACGTCGACGTCGACATCAGCGCGCGCGCGGTCCATCGCGACGGGCAGGCGGTGTCACTCACCCCAATGGAGTTCGACCTGCTGCTGGCGCTCTTGCGCCGGCGCGGCGCAGTGGCGTCGCGGCTCGACCTGATGAAGGAAGTGTGGGGCTATCACGCGTCGGTCGTGAGTCGCACGGTGGATACGCACGTCGCCGAGCTGCGACGGAAGCTGGAGGATGACCCGGCGATGCCGCGGCACATCCTGACGGTCCGCAAGGCGGGGTACCGTCTTCAAACCTGAGGAAGGAGATACAATGAAGAGATCGATCTTCGCGGTCGCCGGCGCGATCGTGGCACTGTCGGCGTTCGTCTCGGTGAACGCGGCGCGCGAGGCGTCCGAGCGCGAGGCGGTCGAAAAGCCGCTGAAGATGTATCTGTCGGGTGAGCCGGAGCAGCTCAAGCAGGCGTTCCACCCAGGCGCGACGATGTTCTACGCCCGTAACGACTCGTTGATCGCGGTGCCGATTCCCGAATTCATCGCCCGGGTCGAGGAGTCGCGCGCGAAGGGCCCGCCGCCGAAGCGCGTCGAGCGCATCGCGCAGGTCGACATCTCGGGAACGTCCGCCGTGGCGCGGATCGAGCTCGAGTACCCGCAGCAGAAGCTCACCGACTACATGTCGCTGGTGAAGTACGGCGGTGAGTGGCGGATCGTGAACAAGATCTTCTCGAGAGAGAGCGTGGCGGCAAAGTAGGGAGGATTGCGGATTGCTGATTGCGGTGCATATCAACAATCCGCAATCAGCAATCCGCTTACAGGCGCCTGACCGTCCGCTGTCGAAAGCCCCACCCCGCGCCCACCCAATCACCATGTTCGCGCCCTAGCGTTTCGCGTCCCTCATGGGAGCGGAACAATGGACGCACGCGCTCGGCTGTTCGTCATCCTGCTGGCTAGCGGAATCGCGTCGGCCGCTGGAGCACAGGATTCGACTCGCGTACTCTCCGCGACGCGATTCCAAGGTGTCATTCGGATCGATGCGGTGCTCGATGACAGCGCGTGGGCATCGGCACAGGTCGCGACGGACTTTCGGCAGCGGGAGCCGAGCGAGGGCGCGGCGGCAACGCTGCCCACGGAGGTTCGGGTGGTGTGGGACGACGAGGCACTCTACGTCGCCGCGCGCATGCGGGACCCATCCCCCGACTCGATCATTGCGCTGCTCGCCCGGCGCGACGAGATGACGCCGTCGGATGAGTTCTTCGTCGGCATCGATGGCGACCGCGATCGGCGCACCGCGTACGTCTTCAGTGTCACGCCCCGAGGAACGCGCACCGATGTCCTCATCTACAACGACAACATGCGCGACCCGTCGTGGGACGCCGTGTGGCAGGCGGCGACGCGCGTCGACGAGAACGGCTGGACGGCCGAGATGCGGATTCCGCTCACGCAGCTGCGCGTCCGCGGTGACCGACCGTGGGGTGTCAACTTCTTTCGATGGATCGCGCGTCGGCGAGAGGACACGCAATGGGCGCTGATTCCGCGCGCGTCACCGGCGTGGGTGTCCCATTACGGTGAGCTGCGGGGCGTCACGCCGGCATCGGCGCCGCGACGACTCGAGGTCGTCCCCTACACGCTCGCGCGGGTGACGCGAGCGCCGGGTGCGGCGGCGGACCCGTTCCATCGGCGCATGGAGCCGGGGGCGGCGTTAGGCGCAGACCTCAAGGCCGGGGTCGGCCCCTTCACGATCACCGCCGCCATCAACCCCGACTTCGGTCAGGTGGAAGCCGATCCGTCCGAGGTGAATCTCACTACGACCGAGACATTTCTTCAGGAAAAACGGCCCTTCTTTGTCGAAGGCGTGGACCTATTCGATTTCGAGCTGGGCTACTTCTTCGGCTCGGAGAAGCTGTTCTACTCGCGACGGATCGGCCGGCGTCCGCAGGCATCGGTGCCCGGCGATCCCGCGTACGTCGATGAGCCGGATGTCACCACGATTCTCGCCGCGGCCAAACTGACTGGCCGGACGGCGAATGGATGGTCCGTCGGCGTGCTCGATGCCGTCACTGGAGAGGAGCGTGCGCGCCTGGACGGAGATCCGAGCGTACCGTCGTCGGTGTCGGTGGAGCCGATGACGAACTACACCGTCGCGCGCGTGCTGCGCGATTTCAACGAGGGCCGCACGGTACTCGGCGCCATCGGGACGGCCATGCATCGACGGTTGAACGGCGTCGAGACCTTCTCCGAGCTGCGCTCCGCTGCATACGCGGGGGGCGTGGATCTGCGTCACCGCTTCAAGGGCGGTCGATACCAGATGACCGCCTATGTCCTGGGGACGCACGTGCAAGGAAGCGCCGAGTCGATCGATGCGACGCAGCGATCGCCCTCGAGGTACTTTCAGCGCCCTGACGCCTCGCATCTCACGTACGATCCGACGCGCACCACCCTGTCGGGAGCGGGAGCGTTCACGGAGATCTGGAAGTCGGGCGGCAGCTGGCGGTGGGGCGCCTCGGGCCGCCTGGTGACGCCGGGATTCGAGGCCAATGATCTCGGGTATCAGCCCGGCGCCGACTTCGTGTCGCACTCGAACTGGATCGGCTACGAATCGTATCGTCAAACGCGACATTTCCGGCGCTGGTGGTGGTACCTCAACACGCTGGCCTGGTGGAACACCGCCGGCGAGCGTCAGGGGCTGCGCTTCTTCTTCAATGGCGACGCCGAGATGCCTAACGGGCTCGGCGTGTTTCTGAAGCTGCAGCGCGATCTGCCGGGCCTCTCGCCGACGGAGCTGCGTGGCGGACCCTCGCTCGTCCGCCCGGCGCGATCGCTAATCATGGCGGAGGTATGGACGAACAACGCGCGTCGGCTGAGTGGGTGGGTGAACGTGACAGCCTCGAGCGAGGATGATGGCGGGGCTCGCTCGCTCACGGTCCAGCCGAACGTGACGGTGCGGCCATCCAGCCAGATGCAGCTCACGCTGGTGCCCGCGGTCACGTGGATGCGCAATCCGTGGCAATACGTGGCCGATGCCCAGGAGGAGGGAAGCGCGCACTGGGTGGTCGCGCGACTCGCGCAGCGAACCGCATCGCTGACGGCGCGGCTCAGCTACACGTTCACGCCCGACCTGTCGCTACAGATGTACGCGCAGCCCTTCGTGAGCGGCGGCGAATATGGCGACTTTCGACAGGTCATTGACGCGCGTGCCGCGAGGACGACCGATCGATTCCGCGCGCTCGCGATGGAGACCCCCAACGCTCGCTCGAGCGGATACATGGCCGACCTCAACAGGAATGGCGGCGAGATGACGTCGTTCGATGATCCGGACTTCAGCGCGCGGCAGTTCGCGTCCAGCGCGGTGCTGCGGTGGGAGTACCGTCCCGGCTCGACGCTCTTTGTCGCCTGGAGTCAGGCGCGCGAGGCGGGCGACCCCGTGGCACCATTCCACTTGCAGCGAGATGTGAGGCGGCTCTTTGGCGAGCGGCCGACAAACGCCTTGCTCGTGAAGCTCAGCTATTGGATGGGCTTGTAGCTCCACCGACGATCGCACCTGAGGCCGCATCGAACAGATGCACCCGCCGCCCGTCGGCTACGAGCTGAATGCGGTCGCCCACGTCCGGCAGATCGCGCGAGCGTGTCTTCGCGGTGAGCTCGTGGCTTCCGGAGCGAGCGTGCACCAGCGCTTCGCCGCCAAGTGGCTCGACGAGATCGACCGTGGCATCGAGTGCGGTCTGGTCCGCGGTCGGCGCAGCCTCGGTTCCGAGATGGAGATGCTCGGGGCGAATCCCCAGGACGACTTCCCCGGACGCGGGCGCTCGCGCGACCAGCGACTTTGGGAGCGCAATCGCGGGCACCCCGCCCTCCGCGACGAAGCGCGGGGTACCGTTGGTCGTTAGGGTGCCCTTCAGAAACAGCATGGCCGGGCTGCCGATGAAACCGGCTACGAAGCGGTTGCCCGGCCGCTCGTAGAGCGCCTCGGGCGTATCGACCTGCATCACGTGACCGGCACTCATCACCACGATGCGGTCGCCCATCGTCATCGCCTCGACCTGGTCGTGCGTCACGTAGATGGTCGTCGCGCCCAGTCGGCGATGAAGCGCGAGGATCTCGCGGCGCATCTGCACGCGGAGCTTTGCGTCGAGGTTCGAGAGCGGCTCGTCGAACAGGAAGACGGCCGGCTTGCGCACGATCGCTCGCCCCACCGCGACACGCTGGCGCTGACCGCCGGAGAGCTGCTTCGGCAACCGGTCGAGCTCCGTCGTGAGGCCGAGGACTTCCGCGGCTTCGCGGACGCGCTGATCGATCTCGCCCTTCGGCATCTTGCGGAGCTTCAGAGCGAAGGCCATGTTGTCGCGCACTGACATGTGCGGGTACAGGGCGTAGTTCTGAAACACCATTGCGATGTCGCGGTCCTTCGGCGGAACGTCATTCACCACGCGCCCGCCGATCGAAAGCTTCCCCGCCGTGATCGACTCGAGTCCGGCGATCATGCGCAGCGTCGTGCTCTTCCCGCAGCCCGACGGTCCCACGAGCACCACGAACTCGCCATCGGCCACATCCAGATCGACGCCATGCACGGCGACGTGGCCTTGAGCGCCCTCGTATACTTTGCGCACGCCTTCCAGCGTCACTTGCGCCATACCGCGTCCTCCCCTCGATGAACGGCACGACTTCTCGAAACGACTTTCGCTTTCCCGACGGCTTCCTGTGGGGCGCGTCGACCTCCGCCTATCAAATCGAAGGCTCCCCGCTCGCCGATGGTGCCGGCTCGAACATCTGGCACCGCTTCAGCCACACACCCGGCCTCGTCGCGAACGGCGACACCGGCGACATCGCTTGCGATCACTACCGGCGCTGGCGCGACGACATCCGTCTCATGAAGGAGCTCGGTCTCGCCGCGTATCGGTTCAGTATTGCGTGGAGTCGGATAGTGCCTCAAGGCACGGGGGCGGTCAACACGCGCGGTCTCGATTTCTATGACCGGCTGGTCGACGGGCTGCTCGAACAGGGCATCGAGCCCCTGGTCACGCTCTACCACTGGGATCTGCCAAGTGCGCTCGACGACCGCGGCGGCTGGCTGAACCGCGACATCGGGGAATGGTTCGCCGAGTACGCGCGCGTGGTCTTTCGAAAGCTCGATGGCCGCGTGAAGAAGTGGGTGACGCTCAACGAGCCGTGGGTCGTGACCGACGGCGGCTACCTCTTCGGCGTGCTCGCGCCGGGACACAAGAACCTGTACGAAGCGCCGCTCGCCACGCACAACACGCTGCGGGCCCACGCGCTCGGCGTCCAGGCATATCGGGCGGAGGGAAAGCACGAGATCGGTCTGGTGGTCAACCTCGAGCCCAAGTACCCGGCGTCGGAGCATCCGCGCGACATCGCCGCGACGGCGCGCGCCGACGCGTACATGAACCGGCAATACCTCGATCCGGCGCTGCTCGGCGCGTATCCCGATGAGCTGCGCGACATCTTCGGAGATGCGTGGCCGGAATTTTCGGCCGACGACATGCGTCTCTTGAAGCAGCCGATCGATTTTCTCGGGATCAACTATTACACGCGCTCGGTGACGCGCGACGATCCGATGGCGCTGCCGGTGCGCGCGAGCCGCGTACGCCAGTCGCGTCACGTCCACACGGAGCTCGACTGGGAGGTGTGGCCCGACGCGCTGATGGACATTTTGCTCTGGGTGACGAAACGCTACGGCCGTATCCCGCTCTACGTCACCGAGAACGGTTCGGCATTCTACGATCCGCCGTCCAGCGAGGATCTCGTCGACGATCCCCTGCGGACCTGGTATCTGCGAAACCACCTGCGCGCGGTGCATCGCGCCATTCAGCAGGGCGCCGACATGCGCGGTTACTTCGCCTGGTCGCTCCTCGACAACTTCGAATGGAGTCAAGGGTACTCGAAGCGCTTCGGCCTCGTGCATGTCGACTACGCGACGCAGAAGCGAACCGTGAAGGGGAGTGGGCGGTTCTATTCCGAGGTCATTCGGACGAATGGTGCTTGCTTGTTGGACGGTTAGGCTGGAACAGCAACATCATTACTGGCATCCAGGTTCAAAGTTGGGACGCGGATTACGCGGATTCAGCGGATCAGGCGGATCGTTCCTGGTGTCGAGATATCTCCTGGCGCCAGACAAAACACTGCTGTTTGCTCCGGTGGAGGAGAGATCACGCCACAAGGAACCATTCGCAGAATCAGCCGAATCCGCGAAATCCGCGTCCCAACTTTGAACCTGGATGGCAGCCCCACACAGCCCAAGCAGCGCTTAGTACTCGAACCGAACCTCACGAGCCGGCGCCAGCAGCACCAGATCACCGCTCGCATCAGGACTGGCCTCTCGCCCATCGACGACGATCCGTCGCGCGGGTAGATCGCTCGGATTACGCACGACGATCCCCGCGGCCGGCATGCGCAATCCGGGGTCGAACGAAAAGACAACCGTATCGCCAATGGCGCGCGCATGATATCCGAGGCGGCCGAACCGGGTTGGCAGTGCGCGCAACCGCACGCCGTCGCCCTCGCGCAGCCACTCGTCCCTCATTCCGGCACCGATGACCAGCACGGCTCCTGTCTCCTGCTCGTCCTCATAGGCGAAGAGATCGAGCACGGAGCGGATGAAGTCGGACGCGACCCAGCCATGCGGCACATCGCCGAAAAAGCGCGGAATGCGCGGGTCACGCCACACGACCTCGGGCCACTGATTCCACTCCACCGGCCGCGCGTCCTTGAAGAGCCAGTCGAGCACCTCGTGGGCGCGGTCACGCCAGCCGAGCCTGACGAGTGAGCCGGGGACGCGGAACTCGTACGGCGTGTACGCTTCCCACGTTTGCGGGCCGTCGCGTCGCTTGACGAATTCCTCGTAATACCGCGCGAAGGTCCGCTCGACCGCCGCGCGCGGGAGGCGATGCAGCTCACCACCCGGCGCCAGACCTACCGTCGTCGATGTCGCATCGAAGTCGCCGAGGTCGGCCGCGCCCGGGATGAAGTCGATGTTGTGCACTCGCATCGCCGCCTCGATCGACGCGATGAGATCGACGCGGAACGTGTCGCTCAGCGCACCGATGCGTCGTGCCTCCTCGAGCTCCCCGAGTGTTATGGCCAGCTCCGCGGCGTCCTTGAGGCCGCGCAACGCGAAGAAGTCGTCCCAATACGAGTGCATCGGCTTCGCCGAATACCCCTCGTGACTGATGGATGGGGGCAGGATGCCCCGGAAATGCCGCTGATCGGGCGCGTCGTACTGCGGCGTCAACCGTTGGCGCCGCAGCGTATCGATGTACCCGACCGCAGCCACGATCCTCGGCCAGTTCGTGCGCGCGATGGCCGTGTCTCCCGTGAGCCGCACATACTCCGCGATGAGATAGATGAGCTGCCCGTGGCTGTCGTGCTCGGGCACGGGGTCGGCGCCGCGGTGATCGACGCAGCAGGGCACCTTGCCGTTGTCGTACTGGAAGGGCGCGTACCATTCGATGAACTCGCGCACCTCGCGGGTGCCGCCGATCCGCAGCAACGCGGCCGACGTCAGAGCCCCGTCTCGGATCCACGACCGCTCGTATGACCGAGAGCCCGGCTGAATCCTCGGCCCATCACGATTGAGGAGAATGTGCGCAAGCGAGCTTCGCATCGCGCGAACGATCGGTGCCCCCGACGGGGGAAGCACGATCGGAATCGAATCGAGCCGCGCCTGCCATTGCCGCCTGGTGACGTTGAGGCTCGCGTTTGCCTCGGCGGCCGTGCGCGGAGGCAGGGCCCGCGCGCGTCGCGACGGTAGCGCGATCCAGACGTCGCGGTGCGAGCCGGCGGCGATCGTCAGCGGAAACGCGAGTGCACCACTGACGAACCCGAGGGAATCGGTCGCCGTCGTTCCGACCGGCAGTCGTCCCGTGCGCAGGTGGTCGACGATGTCTCCCCCCTCGAGCGTCGTCGCGCCGAACGCACTTGGCGCTTGCAGTGGGACCACGTGCGCGGTGTCGTTGACGTGGACGCGGCCCGCGCGCCACACGAGCGAGCGAATGGGGGAGAATCCGCCGGTCGTGTTGAGGAACTGCCACGCCGAGTTGACCTGGAACGGACGCACGGCCACGTACAGCGTGGGGCGCGCGACCGAATCCGACGTGTTCGACAGGCGATACCGCGCGAGAACCGTCGCTGCACCGGGTCGACCCGCCGCGAACGATGTGACGTCAAGGGTGAGCTTCGCGGTACGCCAGTGCACGGTCGGAATCGGAAGGTCGCCACTCTCGAGCGACCGCGCGATCTCGACGTCGTTCCAGGTGAGGAGTCTCCCATCGCTTCGAAGGAATGGCTCGATGGAGAAGCTCGCTTTGTCGCTCTCGAGGTTGCCGTCCTCTCCGAAGAGGGCCTCACGGAAGTCCCCCTCGACGCCGACGAGCGTCCAGAAGGTTTGCCGATCGGGCCAGTATCGCGGGAAGCTTCCTGCGGGAGATTCGCGCGCAATGTCGGCGAAGAAGGCGTTGTGGGTCGCCGACCATTCGAGGGGCTTCACGCGTATCTCGCGGATTCCCACGCCTCGGCCGCGGCTCGTGGTGCGGGCGAGAACGCGCACCCACTGGGCTTCGGATTCAGGCATGTAGAGCCAGTCCCGCCCCCCGTTGCCCCGTCTCACGCGATGTACCACGCGCCAGGTGCGTTGATCGTTCGATGCGAGGATCTCGTACGACCGCGCGTAGTCGAGCGAGTCCCAGTCGATGACGAGCCCGCCGAATTCGCGCCGATACCCCAGGTCGACGGTCACCAATGGCATGGCGGTCCTGCGCGACCGCCAGGTGGTGGTGCTGTCGTCGTCGACGACGGCGGGTGCACTGGTGGCGACGAGCGGCGGCGGAGTTGCCGGAACGGGGGGAAGCGGAATTACCCGCAGGTCGTCGATCCACACCGAGCCTTTCCCACCGGTGCCGGCGGTGACGGCGATCTCGATGCCGGCCGCCCGTTTCAGATCGCCACCGCCTAACGGTCCCCACGCAAACGACACCTGGCGTCGCTTGATCCGGTAGGTCGTCCACGTGCTCGGGAACGCATAGTCGCGCCGATTCAGCCACCAAACGTTCTCGCCGGTGGAATCGCTGAGCTTGAACTCGAGGTTGTTGCGTGGGATGGTGCCGCGAATGCGGAAGGTGATCTCGTAATTCTCAGGGAGCTCGAGGTTCACGGCGCGCCGCGCGACCGCGTACCCTCCGCCGCCGTGAAAGTCGATGTTCATCCGCATCGCGCCCGCGGCGGGAACGAGCTGAAGCGACACGCCATCCGATGGAACGGCGGTCCATGCGGCGAGCGACGAGAAGTCGTCGATGACACGTGGTTCCTGCGACGCAAGCGACGCCGCTACCGCGCCGGCGAGGACGGCTTGCACGACGGTGAAGCGGATACCTCGCGACCTCGAACGGGCTGTCATCTGCACGACCCTTGGGAAAGTCTGTTTACGTACGGGCATCGACGTTAGAATTTTCCTCTCGAGGTTCCCCCAAATACCCGGCAGGAGCGGAGGAGATCAATGAAGGCGCAGCGCCCCAGCACGCTGGTTTCGATTCTCGCGCGGTCGGTTGTGTTCGCGATGATGCCAATGGTCGCAGCCGCGCAGGAACCGGTCAACAAGCCTGTAAACACCACCACGGGTGCGGGTGACCGGCTACCTGCCCCGCGCAATGTGACCTCGGTTCAGATGCCAGACGGGCGCATCCGCGTTACGTGGTCGCCCGTACCGGGTGCAACGGCCTACGCGATCATCCGGTCCGTGCCGCCGGACCCTCAACGTCCAGTCACGCCGAACGTGACCGACACGGTCTTCTTCGACTCCAATGTGACTGCTGGCAAGACGTACTACTACGTCATTTCCGGCGTCAATGACGGGGCGATGGGGATGAAGGTGGGCGCGCCATCGCTGCGGGCGACGCGAAGCTTCGACCTGTCGGGAGCTCATCTCACTCCCACCAACGTCGTCGCGAGATATGACTCGGCAACCAACAGGGTCTACCTGAGTTGGGCAGGGCCGAGTGATGCGACTTTCATTGTTTACCGGGCGGGCGTCGAAGTCGGACGGGACAATACTTTGCCCGGAGAGTTTTCCATGACTGCGCCGGCCTCGGGGACGCGAATCCAGCTCCACGTCCGCACTCAGGATCGTTTCGGCAACGCGTCGCCCTTGGCCGCGTCCAATGAGCTGGTGATCCCGTCAACGGCCGTCGGGTCCACCGATTCGTCGAGCGGCGGGCCAACGGCGCCGTCGGGGCCGATCAGCGCCACCGGGCCGGCGGGAACGATCGCCGTCACCATCGGAAGCGCCATCACGCTGCGCGCGGGAGGCTCGGCGTCTGCGGGATCGGCGCTCGGTGGCGCGAGCGCGAGCCGCTGGGTTTCGCTGGACGAGGGAATTGCCTCCGTCGACGGATCTGGAACGGTCAGCGCACGCGCACCGGGTCGGGCACGGCTTCTGGCGATCGCCGGGGCCGCGGACGGGTCGGTGCGCGTCACCCTCGTGCAGGTGACCGTCACGCCCTGAACGGCGCGGTGATCGAGGTCGTCGAGGATGTCGAGGTAATGGAGGTGACTTCACCTTGATCACCTGGACATCCTTGACTCCTCGCACCTAGCCCTTGACGCTTCCCGCCATGATCCCGCGGACGTAGTACCGCTGCAGGAACAGGAAGACCATGAGCACCGGCACGACGGTCAGCACCGAGCCGGCCATCATGAGCTCGACGTCCTGCACGTGCTCGCCTAACAGGTTCGCCAGCGCGACCGGGAGCGTGTAGCGCCGCTCATCGCTGAGCACGATCAGCGGCCACATGAAATCGTTCCACGTCGTGAGGAACGTCCAGATCGCGAGCGTCGCGAGGATCGGTGTAATCACCGGCAGCACCACCGCTCTGAAAATCCGCGCCTCGCTCGCGCCATCGATGCGGGCCGCGTCGAGCAGATCGTCGGGGATCGCCGTCGCGTATTGTTTGATGAGAAAGATCGCGAAGATGCTCGCCATGCTCGGGATGATCACGCCCCAGTAGGTGTTGATCAGCCCGAGCTGCTTGAAGATCAGAAAGAGCGGCAGCATCACTACCTGCACCGGCAGCATCAGACCGGCCGCCAGCACGCGGAAGGTGACGTCGCGGCCGCGGAAGTGAAGCTTCGCGAACGCATACCCCGCCAGGGCATTGATGATGAGCGACGTGCCGGTGACGGTGAAGGCGACCAGGATGCTGTTGAGCAGATACCGACCCATGTCGAGCCGGGTGAACACGGCGCGGTAGTGCTCGATCGTGGGGTCGCTCGGCACCAACCTGGGCGGAAGGGTCGCTGCCTCGCCCGTCGGCATGAACGACGCCGCCAGCATCCAGACGACGGGGAGGAGCGCGATGATCGCCCCGAGTACCAGGGCGACGTGGAGCAGAACGCTCTGCCATAGGCGGCTCATGCGGCTTTCGGCTCCAGGCGGCGCTGGATCAGCGTCCAGAGGAGAATGATGACGAAGAGCACGAACGCGATGGCGGCGGCGAATCCCATGCGCCACCAGCGAAACCCCTCCTCGTACATGAGCAGGACGAGGCTGGTCGTACTTCTCAACGGCCCCCCCTGCGTCATCACGTACGGCTCGGCGAACAGCTGGAAGTAGCCGATCATGACGACGACGCCGACGAACACCAGCGAGGGTCCGAGCTGCGGCACCGTCACGTGGATGAATCGCTTCCAGGCGCTCGCGCCATCGAGCTCCGCCGCTTCGTAGAGCTCACGGGGGATTGCCTGCAACCCCGCGATGAAGATCAGCATGTAGTAGCCGAAGTTCTTCCACACGGCCATGAGGATGATGGCCGGCATCGCCCACGTGGGATCGCCTAACCAGTTCACCGGCTCGATCCCCACCGCGCCGAGCGCGTAGTTGAGCAGACCGTACTCGGCGTGATAGAGATAGCGCCACACGATGGCGACGGCGACGAGCGTCGTCACGAACGGAATGAAGTAGGCGGTGCGGAAGAACGTGCGGAAGCGCGTGAGCGGCGCGTTGACCAGGAGCGCCGCGACGAGCGCGACGAGCACCGTCAATGGACCGCAGCCGAGCGCGAAGTAGAAGGTGTTTTTGAGCGAGGTCCAGAAGAGGGGGTGATCGAGGAGCCGCTCGTAGTTGCTGATGCCGACGACGCGCGCGTTGTCGGCGTCGGCGAGGGCATAGATGTCGAAGTCGGTGAGGCTGAGCAGCAGCGCCGCTGCCGCGGGGAGAAAGAAGAAAAATCCGATGAGAAGGAGCGCCGGCGCGAGAAAGAGCCAGCCGGCTCGCGCGACCTGGCGCTCGATCGTCACCGGTTTCACGGCGCTCGCTCCGCAACCCGCCGCTCGAGCATCCAGCGGCGCTTCTCGAGGATGTTGTTCACCTCGCCGTCGAGCCGGCGCATCGCTTCCGCGGGCGGCACCCCGCCACGAATGGATTGCTCCGCGTACTCGATGAGCTTGGCCATGATGAGCTCGATCTCCGGGACGAGCGGCACCGGCTGAACGCGTTCGAGCTGCTCGCGGAACGCACGCGCCTTGTCGTTGCGTGAGAGCACGGTGTCATCCCACGCCTCGAGACGCGGCGGGAGGTCGCCCGTCAATTGATAAAAGCCGACCTGAACCTCCGGCCGAGACAAGTACTCGATGAACTTCCATGCTTCCTCGGGGTGCTCGGACTCGCGGAAGACCACGAGGCTCGATCCGCCGGCGGTCGAGAGACCGCTCTCCGCGCCAGTCGGTCCAGGCAGCGGCGCCGTCGCCCAATCATCCTGAAGCTCGGCGGGGAGACGGCGGCCGAATTCGCCAATGTTCCATGGTCCGGTGATGTAGAAGACGAAGAGCCCGCGCTCGAACTCCTGGAAGAGGTTCGCGACGTCGGTGTTGCCGTACACCGGCGCGAGGCCATCGCGATAAAGGCTCAGGTAGAACTCGAACGCGCGCATAAACTCGGGGTCCGAGAATGCGCCCCATCGGCCGCCATCCTTGAGCAGCGGGGAGCCCGCCTGCATGCCGAAGATCGCCGGCTGCGCCCACTCGTTGGTGGGCAGAAAGATCGCCCACCGGTCCTTGCCGACGGTGCGCTTGATGTCCTCCATCGCGCGACGCCAGTCGGCCCAGGTCGTCGGCATCTCGGTCCAACCGGCCTGCGCGAGGAGATCCTTTCGATAAAAGAGGACCCGCGTGTCGACGTACCAGGGAATCCCGTAGACGGTGTCGTCGACGACGTTCGTCGCCCAGATACCCGGGAAGAAGCTTTCCGGACGTACGACGCGGGACTGCGCGATCAGCGCGCCCAGCGCCCTCAGCGCTCCCAGCGCTTCGAATTCAGGGATCCACGTGTTGCCTAACTGCGCGACGTCGGGCGTCGACCTCCCGACGTGTGCGGTGAGGAGCTTCTCGTGTGCGGCGGTCCACGGAATCTGCTGCACGCGAACGCGGATGCCTGGATTCTCGCGCTCGAACTGCGGGACGAGCTTGGCGACCTGTTCTCCCTCGGCGCCCATCGCCCAGAAGCGGATCTCGACTTCGCGGGCGCCCTCCGCTCGGCCGCACGCTGCGGAGAGTCCGAGTAGCAGGGCAAAGGAACCGCAGGTGGCCGCAGAGGGCCGCCGATGGCTCCTGCGCGCGAATCTGATTCCGGGCGCGCGTAAGCGAGGAACTCTGGGAACTTCATTTCGCATGGAGGTCTCCAGGCGCCATCGAGCATCTGCGGCCTTCTGCGGCCGTCTGCGGTTCCTTACCGCGCGTTCGCGAGCCAGCCCCCGGTAAAGCCGGCTCGACGCAAGCCCTGGATGATGTACGGGCTTTTCCGCATGAGCCGCCAGATCAGATCGCTGCGCCAGTTCTCGATCATGAGCAGAATCGGGCCCTGGTCGATGCCGAGATAGTCGCCGTCCACCCAGCCGACACCGGGCACGACACGTCCGTGCCGGAGGGGAAGGGCCGTTAGGCGCAGGGTCGGGTTCACCGCGTCGAGGAAGCCGTACGTCGAGAAGAGCGCATCGCCGAACGTGCGGCGCATCGCCTTGAGCGCGGGGACGGTGATCTCGGGCGCGAAGGGAACCGAGCCCCCGGCGGCCGTCGGCACGAGGGTGCCATCATCGAGGATGTACTCGGTGCCGGCGCCTCGGGCGGCGTACGTCTGGAATTTCCGCGTCCGTCCCTCGTAGACGATGGTCGTGTCGATGGGCCCATCCGAGGCCGTCAGCCCCCACAGCGAGTCCGAGTACATGTGCCATTGCCCCGGATTCGCGATCGCATAGGTGCGCTGCGAGTAGGTGGCGCGCCGGGAGTTTTCGAAGTAGTCGATTCCGCGCCCGCGCATGTACTCGTCCTGAATGCGGCTGAAATCGATGAAGACGTGCGAGTACTGGTGGCCGAAGAGGGGCGGGAAGCCGAGGTGCGGTTGGCCCTGGAAGGTGGTCCATTTGTACGTCGCCGTCCACGCCGGCCAGGCGGTCGAGTCGACGGCGTGCGTCGGCGAGCCCAACGCGAGGATGTACAGCAGCATCGCCTCGTTGTAGCCCTTCCAGTCGAAGGTGTGGAACCCCCGGTCGGGATACCAGCCCATTGAGACCAACGGCGGACGCGGGGATGCCCACCGCCAATCGATGCGCCGGTACAACGAGTCGGTGAGCGCGCGAACTTCGACGTCGCCGGCGTCAGTCCCGTCGAAATACTCGCGGCAGACGAGCGCACCGGCGATGAGGAGCGCCGTGTCGATCGTGGACAGCTCCACGTTCTCGAAGCGGTGCCCGGTCTGCATGTCGAGGAAGTGGTAGAAGAACCCCATGTGCCCCGCGATGCCAGAGGCCTGCGGGCCCTGGGGTGCATTCCAGAGGAAGCGAAGCGTCGTCAGCACGCGGTCGCGCGCCTGCGTACGAGTAATCCACCCGCGCTCGACGCCGACCGGATACGCGGCGAGCCCGAACCCGATGGCGGCGACGCTCGAGAACGAGGGCGTCGGCGCGCGATCGGGAACGAGTCCGTTCTGTGGATTCGCCAGCTGCCAGAAGAATCCGAAGGTGCGCGTCTGCACGGTATCGAGGAACGGATCGTCGCGTGAGACGGTGGGCGGTACGAC
>DATFFP010000054.1:0-20605 GCA_035249985.1 Gemmatimonadaceae bacterium | reverse complement strand
TAGGCGGTCATGCCGCCGCCGCCGAAGAGATCGTTCGGCCGGCGGCGCTCCGGCGGCTGAGCACGGCCGTAACGTCCGGCATCGGAGCGCGAGATCTTGCGACGGCCGACCAGCGCTTCGAGCACGAGCTCGCACGCGGCGACGGTGGTCTCGGTGTCGCCCTGCGACGCGAGACCGACGCCGTGCACGAGATCGAGCAGGGTCGGCACGTCCTCGAACGCCTGCGCGAGGGGCTCGCTGGCGGCGTCGTCAGGCACCTCGAGCGCATTGCCGGTGTCGAACCACATCACGATCTCGTCGGTGTCGGACCCACCCGCTCTCGACTGGAAGGTGGCGTCCGCCGCGCGGCGAATGAGCTCACGCGCGATGACCTGTCCGCCGATGAGCTCACCCTCGTACTCGAGCTCGATCTTTCCGGTGATGGCAGGCAGCGCGGCGTAGATGTCGGAGACGCGCGGCACGACCGTGCATTCATGACGCTCCACCGCGCGCCGCTCCGCGTTCGAGACGACGCTCTCGAGGACGGTGATGGGCATGCGCTGCGAGACGCCGGACCGCTTGTCGACGCGCTTGTCCGTCCGCGCCTCGAACGCGACACGCTCGACGACCTCGGCGATGAAATCCGGAACGCGCACGGGAAGGGCACCGCGCGCGGTCCACGCCTCCTGCTGCGTGATCTCCATCCCGAGCTCGACCGACTCCGGATAGTGCGTCGCGATCTCGCTGCCGATGCGATCCTTGAGCGGCGTGATGATCTTCCCGCGCGCGGTGTAATCCTCGGGATTGGCGGTGAAGCAGAGCAGCACGTCGAGGGGAATGCGGACGGGATATCCTTTGATCTGGACGTCGCCTTCCTGCATGATGTTGAACAACCCCACCTGGATCTTGCCGGCGAGGTCGGGAAGCTCGTTGAGCGCGAAGATGCCGCGATTGGCTCGCGGCAACATCCCATAGTGAATGGTGAGCTCGTCCGACAGCACGTGTCCGCCACGCGCCGCCTTGATGGGGTCGACGTCGCCGATGATGTCGGCGATGGTGACGTCGGGCGTGGCGAGCTTCTCGACGTAGCGCTGATCGCGCCCGATCCACGCAATCGGCGTGTCGTCGCCCGCTTCCTCGATCAGCTGGCTCGCCTGCTTCGAGATCGGCGCGAAGGGATCGTCGTTGATCTCGCTCCCGGCGACGATGGGAATCGCGTCATCGAGCAGCGTGACCAGCGACCGCAGAATGCGCGACTTCGCCTGCCCGCGAAGGCCGAGGAGGATGAAGTTGTGCCTGGCGAGAACGGCGTTGACCAGCTGAGGAAGGACGGTCTCCTCGTAGCCGATGACGCCCTCGAACAGCGGCCCGCCGCGCGCGAGTCGCGCGAGAAGATTCTCGCGCAGCTCGTCCTTGACGGTGCGTTTGGCGCGAGCGGCGTAGGGCGAGCGCTTGAGGGCGCCGAGGGTAGTCGGATGCTGCTTGGTCGACAACGGGTGCTCCGGTTTGGGATCCTTACTCAGGATGGGCGGGCGTACTTCATCGCGCCAGTGTTTTGGAACCGCGGATGGCCGCAGACCGACCGCAGGCTTCTCTGCGCAAGGAGCAGTCGAAACGGATCCGCACGGATCAACGGAAAGGGCGAAGATACGGCAACTGCAGGAGCTTTGTTCGACCGCCAATGGCAAACCCAAGACGCGACGGAGCTCCGACCGCTATCCCGATACTTTCCCCATCGGGTTTCCACAAAAGCAGTTGCAGTGCCGTTGGTTATCCCGGCCGTTTCCGGGAGTCCGTGTGATCCGTTTCGACTGCTCCTTGCGCGCCAAGCGCTCTACGGCGATGCGGCGTAAATCCCTGAACCTCGATCAATCCGCCGCCATGACCTCCACCAGATTGTCGTAGAACACGGGCCCGTGCCCCATGTCCGTCTCGAGCTGGGACGTGGTGGCGTTCGCGTTCTGGCCGTCGGCGGCGTACTTCGCCCACCAGATTGACGGGGCCCACACCACGGATTCGCGGACCGATTCGTCCACGCGGGCCACGGCGGTGAATTCGCCGCGGTCGTTATGCACCACGACCCGCATGCCGCTGGCGATGCCGCGCGGCTCGGCGTCGCTCGGGTGGATCACGAGCTCCGGCTCGCGCGCGGCGCGGCGGAGGGCGCCGATGTTCACGAAGGTCGAGTTCAGGAACTGGTGCGCAGGAGAGGAGATGAGCGTCAGCGGGAATCGCGACGCGAGCGCCGGGACCTCCTCCGGGAACTCGTACGGCGGCGTGAACGACGGAAGCGGATCGAGGCCCATTTCCTTCATGCGCTCGGAGTAGAACTCGCACTTGCCGCTGGGCGTCAGGAACTCGCCAGTTCCGAAGGGCAGGTACGGCTTCGGCACGTTGAGCCGCATCCATCCACGCTCGAGCAGCTCCTCCACCGTCACGCCGCGCAGCTTCTCCGCCCTCCATGCGCCCGGCGTCGCGCCCTCGATCGCCTGACGAATGAGCGTGAGGTCGTCGTCGCGCAGCGCGGGATGATCCATCCCCATGCGCGCGGCGAGAAGGCGGAAGATCTCGCTGTTGGGCTTCGCCTCGCCGAGCGGCGCGATCGAGGGTCGGTTCAGCGAGACGTAGTGGTGCCCGTACGCGAAGTGAATGTCCCAGTGCTCGAGCTGCGTCGTCGCCGGCAGGACGATGTCCGCCCAGTCGGCGGTGTCGGTCTGGAAATGATCGAGCACGACGGTAAACAGATCCTCACGCGCGAACCCCCGCATGACCGAGTTACGATCGGGTGCGACCGCGGCGGGATTCGAGTTGTACACGATCATCGCGCGCACCGGCGGACCGCCCACGCCGGCGTTCGGCGTCGTCAACGCCTCGCCGAGGCGGATCATGTTGATCGTGCGCACCGGCGGTGAGAGATCGGGACGCTCGAGCGTGTTCTTGTCGAACTGGAAGTTCGCGCTCGTCGACAGCTGAACGCCGCCGCCCGCGCGCCGCCAGTGCCCCACCACTGCGGGGAGACACGCGATCGTGCGCACCGCCATGCCGCCGCCCTTGTGGCGTTGCAGGCCGTAATTGACGCGAATGAACGCCGCACGCGAGCGGCCGTACCGCAGGGCAAGATCGATGATGCGTGCTTCGTCGACCCCGGTGATCGAGGCGACGCGCGCCGGCGAGTACTCGCGCACGCGCTCGCGCAGCTGCGCTTCACCGAGCGTGTATCTGGTGAGAAAGTCCTGGTCCTCCATCCCTTCCGCGAACAGCACGTGCATCATTCCCAGCGCGAGCGCGGCGTCGGTGCCCGGCCGGATGCCGATCCACTCGTCGCACTGCGCGGCGGTCCGCGTGCGAAGCGGATCGATCGCGATGATGGGCGCGCCCCTCTCGCGCGCCTGGAGCACGAACGGCCACAGGTGGGGATTCGACGTGAGCGTGTTCGTTCCCCACAAGAGAACGAGATCGCTCTCGGGAAGGCCTTCGCCGTCGGCGCCGATGTTCGCGCCGACCGTCATCCGCATCCCCACCGTGCCGGCCATCGAGCAGATGGTCCGATCGAGCTTCGATGCGCCGAGCAGGTGGAAGAATCTCCGGTCCATCGACGAGCTCTGGACGAAGCCCATCGTGCCCGCATACGAGTACGGCAGAATCGCCTGCGGGCCATCCACCGATCGCGCGATGCTCGTCAGGCGCTCGGCGATCTCATCGAGGGCGTCATCCCACGAGATCGGCTCGAAGCGCCCTTCGCCCTTGCGCCCAACGCGACGCAGGGGGCGCAGCAGCCGCTCCGGATGGTAAGTGCGCTCGATGTAGCGGTTGACCTTCGTGCAGAGAAAACCCTGCGTGAAGGGATGGTCGGGATCGCCGGCGACCTTGGTGGCGCGGCCGTCCTCGACCGTCACGAGCATGGCGCAGGTGTCCGGGCAGTCGTGGGGGCAGGCGCCGCGTATGACGGTTGTCGCCATGATCTGAAGATAGTGAGACGAGGGGTCAGGAGTCAGGAGTCAGGGATCAGGGGGTGTCGGGGAATAGGTGTCAGGGGTGCAATGCCGTTCTCTCTGTAACCCATTCCCTACACCCCCCTGATCCCTGACTCCTGACTCCTGACCCGTCGTCAAGAATCAATCTACTGGTGGGGGGAGCAACCGCCGCGCGATCTCCGCCCCCTTGTCCATCCCCTGCGCCCCCAGCAGCGCGACGAGATCCCCGCGGGCCGCGTCCTTCAGCGCGCGAGTGACTGCCGCCTCCAGCGTCGGCTCGTAGATGAACTGTACTCCGCGCGCCTCGAGCGTTCTCAGGACGATGTCCCGCTCGTCGTCCTCCACGCGATCGCGCGCGCTTGCGTGATCCTCGCTCGCGGTCACGACCAGCGTCGCGATGATCGGCTCGATCTCCCGCGCCAGCGCCTCGGCGTTTCGCTCGTTCACCTCCGTACCGCGCGAGCCGCGAATCGCGTAGGCGACGCGCAGATTGTGATGCGGAATCGACCGGATCGCCTCGAAAACGGCGCGGATGCTCTCCGGATTCCCGACGGTGTCGTCGAGCACGACCGGCCCATCCTCGTAGAAGATGTGCATGCGCCGGTGCATCGGCTCCACGTCCGTCAGCGCGAACGCGATCGTCTCGGCCGGCACGCCGGCGATGAGAGCCGCCGTTGCCGCGAGAGCCGCGTTCGCTACCTGCTGGCGACCGAGAATGGGAAGCGTCAGGGGAATCGTCTGGGCCGGAACTTCTCCACCGTCCAGCAAGGCCAACGGGCGGCGCACTTGCAGCGCGAACGTCGAGCCCTCGACCCCCATGCGCACGCGCTCCACGTGCACCGCCGCGCTCGCCCGCGCGCGCAGCGAGACGCCAATGACGGGGCGATCCAGCCCGGTGCTCACCTCGCGCGCGGTGGGATCATCGTCGTTGACGACCAGTGGAGCGCCCGGCTTGAGCATGCCGAAGAAGCGCGCCTTCGTGCGAACGTAGTGCTCCGGCGTCGGGTGGAACTCGAGATGCTCGTAGGGCACGATGTTCGTGAGCAGGCCGAGGTCGTACTGGAGCCCCTCGACGCGCTTGAGCAGGATCGAGTGCGACGTCACCTCCATTACGGCGGTGCCAGCGCCCTGCGTCGCGAAGTAGCGCAGCGATCCGTGAATCGATGGGGCCTCGGGCGTCGTCATCCCCGTCTCGACGACGTGACCCTCGAAGCGAATGCCGAGTGAGCCGATGACACCGACTTTCTCGCCTGCCGTGCCGATGATCGTCTCGAGGAGCAGCGCTGTGGACGTTTTCCCGAGCGAGCCGGTGATCCCGATCATGCGAAGGTCGCGCGCGGGATGCCCATGGAACTCGCTGGCGAGCTTGGCGAGCGCCTCGCGCGGATCGGGAACGACGAGCGTCGGCGCACCGTCCCACGCGCGCACGGCGCACACGGCGACCGCGCCACGCGCCAGGGCGTCGGGGATGAACCGCGTTCCATCGGCATTCGCGCCGGGGATCGCGACAAAGAGTTGACCCGGCTGCACTTGGCGGGAGTCGAGCGTAATGCCCGTGATCTCCCGGTCCGCCCCCGAAAGAGGGACTCCGAGCGCGTTGGCGAGCGCGCTCAGGCGCACCGCAGACCTCCTGATAGCTCCGAAATGCTTGCCTGTCTTGCGCTTCGGTACGTCTCCGCACTCTTGACACTGCGTCCGGGCATCGTAGAATACTTGCCGCTCGCTCCGAGCATCGCCAAGCGCGGGCCGGACGAACACGAAGCCCCAAGGCCCCCCACAAGGAGAACGTAAATGAAGCGCCTGGCCCTCGTTGCCGCTGTGATTGTCATCAGCGCCTGCACGGCGAATGACGCGGACAACAACGCCGATACGACCACGCAGGTTGCCCCCGCGCCAGCTCCGGCGGATACGATGATGCGTGACACGACGATGCGCGATACCTCGATGCGCGACACCGCCGCCCGCCGGCCGTAATCCCCAGCCGCTCGGACGACGAGGGCGCGACTCCGAGAGTCGCGCCCTTCGTGCATCAGGGACCTCACGTGGTGGCCTCTCCGAATACGGAGTGCAGGCGCGCCAGCCGGCCGTCGAAGGCCGAAGCGTCCAGAACGGGCGAGGCGCCGCTGACATCGACGTCGGCGTCCAGCTCCACCCACGATACGCAACCCGCGTAACGACGCACTTCCGGCAGCTCCGCCGCGGTTGGTAGCCGTGAGACGCGCACGGCGACGACCTGCACTCCCGGCACGCCTCGATAAGTGAACCGCGACTCGACCGCCGACCACGCCAGCCCGTGCTCGAGCTCGATGGCGCGGAGCGCGTCGAGATCGTCAACGTGCCACACCGCCGCGACATCGGCCACGAGCGAGAGTCTCACCACTCCCGAGGGTGGCTGGGCCGTGTCGGCGCCGGCGAGCGTTTCGCGAAAGCGAGGGGCGAGCTCGCTCTCACGGGCGTGAAAGTAGGTCGGGTAGAGGAGGAAGCGGTCGTGCCGTACGACGAAGCCCGAGCGCTGCTCGCGGATGCCTCCCTTGCGCACCATGGCGACGATGTCGCCGCGGGCCATCGCGTCGCACAGCACCGCCCACTCCTTGAGCGCGGTGCGCTCGACCGTCGTGCTCGTCGTCATGCCCGCCGATCGGCCCACCAGCGGAAGGCCTCGGGGATGCCGGCCTCGGGCCGCACCGGTGGGGCCCAGCCCAGCTCACGCCTGGCCCGGTCCGAGGAGAAGGGGTTGCTGCGCGACACGAACGCCACGGCACCCCCCGCCTGTGAAAGCGCCGCCCCTCGTCGCGCCACGCCGATCAGGATGGTCATCAGCTTGAATACGGCCTTCGCCAGGATCATCGGTACGGGCACGAGCACGACGCGTCGCCCAAGCCCCTGTGCCGCCAGACGCACGAACTCGCGCACCGTGACATCGTAATCATTGGCGAGGTTGTACGCCTTGCCGCCAGCGATGCCGGTGCCGATGGCGCGCACCGCCCCGTCAGCGACGTTCCCAGCGTGCACGATGGCGAGGGTCGAGCGGCCGCCACCCAGCAAGGGGAAGAATCCTCGCGCGATCACCTTCCCGATCCGCGGGACGAACTGCCGGTCCCGCTTGCCATAGATCACATCGGGGCGCACGGCGCAGGCCCAGATCTCACCGCGCCGGTGTGCCTCGAGGACCATCGCTTCCGACTCGCGCTTCGAGCGCGCGTAGAACGCGGTCTCGGGAAGGGGAGGCAGCTCGACGCTTTCGTCGGTGGGCGTGTCGCGATAGCGGGTCGCGCCCCCGTACACGGCGACGCTCGAGACGTGGAGAAGACGCGCCCCCACCGTACGCGCGGCGGCGATCGCGTTGTGCGTGCCGTCGAGGTTGGTCGCGCGATACGATTCCCACTCCGCGCGCTCGGGCAGAATCGCCGCCGCGCAGTGAAAGATCGCGTCGCACGAGGCAGCCGCACGGGTGAAGGCGCCGGCATCGAGCACATCGCCGACGAACGGCTCCGCGCCTAACGGCTGAAGCCAGCTGGCCCGCGCGGGGTCGCGCACGAGTGCGCGAACGCTCCACCCATCCGCATGCAACCGCTCGACGATGTGCGACCCGACGAGCCCCGTGGCGCCGGTGACGAGCGCCCGCCTCACGCGATGGGGAAGGGGAGGCGAACCACCTGTGCGGGAACGGCGACACGCTCGGCCACGTCCGACTCCACGATCACCTCGATCGTCGCGCCCGGCTCGACCTCGCGACGAACCATTGCCAGGGCGATGGCGCCGAGGCGAGGCGACAGCCCGGTGCTGCGGACATCGCCGACTGGCTTGCCCTGCGCATCGGCCAGCGGAGCGCCGCGGACGACGGGCCCCTGCGGAATCATCAGTCCGCGCAAAATGCGGTTGACGTGACCGCGGAAGTGGACGCGCGCCACCGTCTCCTGGCCGACGTAGCAGCCTTTCGTGTACGAGATGGCGTGCATCTCATCGAAGTTCGCTTCCTGCGGGATCGTGGAGTCGTCGATGTCGATTCCCCACTCGGGACGACCCGCCTCGATGCGCGCGATGTCCCACGCGGCAAGTCCGGCCGGCGTCGCGCCCTCCGTGAGCAGCCGCTCCCAGAGGGGCTCGAACGCCGACTCGGGGACGATGATCTCGTAGCCCTCCAGCTCGAGCTCGGGCACGCGCGCGATGATGGCGCCGGCGGGCAGGTCGAGGGCGACATGTCCATAACGCGGGAGCGCGCCGAGCTGCGCCACGTCGAGCCCGGTGGCGGTCGCGAGCGCGGTGCGCGCGCGTGCCCCGAAGATGCCGAGCTGGCGCGTGGTGGCGGACTCGTCATCGAAGCGCGCGATGCGCGGATTGATGTACTTCCGCACCATCGCCATCCAGCCTTCGCGGGCGCGCGGTGGCGAGTCGATGAGGAGCGAGTCGCGCAGCGCGAAGATGCGCAGGTCGGCGACGATCTTCCCCTTCGGCGTGAGCGCGGCGGCGTAGCATCCCTGGCCAGGCATGAGCGCGCTCACGTCGTTGGTCACCAGTCCGGTGATCAGCTCGTTCGCCTTCGGCCCACCGATGCGCAACCGTCCGCGTGCGCTGCGATCGACGAGCATCGCACCGGAGCGCAGTGCCGCGTACTCCTCCGTGGCATCGCCGTAATGGAGCACGACGGTCTGTCCGCCGATGTCTGCCGTCGCTGTGCCCCCGGTTACTGGAGTCGTCATGCCTTAAGGGCTAAGGACTGCGTACTGCGTACTGCGTTCTGCCTACTGCGTTCTGCCTACTGCCTACTGAGCTCCGACAGGGCGGCAGTCGTACGCAGTACGCAGTACGCAGTTCGCAATCTATCCCATTGTCTCTACCCAGGCGAGTTAAAGCCGGGAGTAAGATGCATCGAGCAGGTCGATCGGGTGCACGGTGCCGCGGCCTGTTCGGGTGCGCAGCATTCCCGCGCCGATCTGCATCTGGCAGCCGGGATTGCCGGTGGCGACGAGCGCCGCGCCGGTGGCGCCGATATGGGCGAGCTTCGGCTCGAGCACGAGCCCCGACACTTCGGGCTCCAGCAGATTGTAGATGCCCGCCGCACCGCAGCACTGATCCGAGTCGGTGAGCTGAATGATCTCGAGATCCGGAATGGCACCGAGCACCGCCAGCGGTGGCCGAATGAGCCGCTGAGCGTGCAGCAGATGACAGGGCGCATCGTAGGTCACCGCCAGGGGCAATGGCGCGCCGGGCGCCGGGCCGGCAGCCGCGAGAAGCTCGGTGGCATCGCGCACCCTCGCGCTCAGGGCCGCAGCGCGCTCCGCCCACTCCGGATCGTCGGCCAGGAGGTGCCCGTACTCCTTCATCATCGCGCCACATCCCGCGGCGTTCACCGCGATGTACGCGGCTCCGGCGCGCTCGAACGCCGCGATGTTGATGCGCGCGAGCCCACGCGCGCCCTCGAGATCGCCCGCGTGCGCGTGCAGAGCGCCGCAGCACTGCTGGCCCTCGACGTCGATGACGGCGTAGTCGTTCGCGCGCAGCGTGCGCGCGGTGGCGCGATTCGTCTCTCCGTAGAGGCCACGCATCACGCAGCCTTCGAGAATCGCCGTGACACCGCGCGCACCCGTACCCCGCCGCGTATACGTTTGGCGCTCGACGCGTGACTCCGTCGCGGCGAGCATCGCCATCGAGAAGCCGATGCGCCCCGGAAGGCGGCCGAGCAGCCGCGGCAGTCGCGTCGCACGCAGTACCCGTGCGCCCGCGAGGACGAGAGCGAGCAGGCGCGGCCGCGCGAAGACGCCGAGGATGAGACGCGCCACGAGCGGAAGCGGCCGCGCGCGCGCGAGCGTGGCGCGAGTCGCCTCGAGCAGATGTCCGTACGGGACTCCCGACGGGCACGCCGTCTCACAGCCGCGGCATCCGAGACACTGGTCGATGTGCGTGTGAACGTCGGGATCGTCGATGCCGAGCGTGCCCTCGACGAGTGACCGCATGAGGAGAATGCGACCGCGCGGCGAGTCGTTCTCGTCACCGAGCGCGAGGTACGTGGGGCAGGCTTGCAGACAGAAGCCGCAGTGCACGCACGTCATGATTCCCGGCACCGCGTGCGCGAGCGGCGTGTCGGGAAGTGCGCACGATGGTCCCACGGCGGCGGTCATCCGAGCACACCGGGGTTGAGGACGTGCGATGGATCGAAGCGATCCTTGACGCCGCGCGACAGCCGATCGCTCACCGGGGACGGCGCGAGCTCGCTCCAGAGGTCGGCGGGAAGTCGCTCGAAGATCACCGTCGCGTCGCAGCTCGCGAGTCGGCGGGCGGTGTCGTGCGCCGCTTCGGGAACAATGCATCGCACGACACCTCGCCCGATGGAGGCGATCAACAACGCGCCCTCGGCCCCCGCGACCGCCTCGCGAGCCTGCGTCCAAACCTCGGCGACGCGTGACGGCCGTGTCGACAGGCGAGCGACGATCGCGGCGGACGGCTCCGCGCCCCGGAGGATTTGCCAAACGTCCGACGATCTCGGCTCGGCATCCCCGAACGTCGCGAGAACGCCCCGCTGCGCCCGCACCGATGTTTCGTTGCCGCCGAGCCTGACGAGCAGGGTCGGCGCGGCGACTCGTAAGGGTGCGCAGGGAGAGATGAGCTCCATCGCGAGCGGGGCGACCGGGGCGACGCGCAGGTCGGCGATCAGCTGTCTCAGCCTTTCGGGTCGATCGTCCACGACGATGGCGTAGGTCTCGTCGACTTGCGGAAGCGCGCGGAGGCGCACACTCACTTCGGTGATGACGCCCAGGGTGCCCCACGCACCGGTGAAGAGGCGCGTGAGATCGAAGCCGGCGACGTTCTTCACGACCCGGCCGCCGCAACGGACGATGGCGCCATCACCGGTCACGACCTCGAGGCCAATGACGTTGTCGCGCGGCCCGCCGAAGGCGTATGCCATCGGTCCGCTCGCACTGGTGGCGACCGTCGCGCCAAGCGTGCCGTCGACATCGCCAAAGGGATCGAGCGCCAGAAACTGCCGATGTGGGAGCGTCGCATTCGCCAGCTCAGCGAGCGTCGTCCCCGCCCGCGCCGTCAGGGTGAAGTCTCCGGGCTCGTAATGCACGACGCCGGTGAGCCTCGAGAGCGAGAGCGTGCGCGACGCGCGGACGGGACGTCCCGCGCTGAGCCACGTACCGCGCCCAGCGATCCGAAGTGAGGCGCGCGCTCCGGCTGCCTCGCGCACGGCATCGCGGATCTCATTCGTCGTCATCCCGGCACCGCCTCACGCCGCGCGCTCGGCGCCATGTGCCACTCTCGGCACGACCGGACCGGGACGACCTTGCCCGGGTTCGCGCGACGATCGGGGTCGAACACGTCGCGGAGCCGGCACATCGCCTCGAGCGTGTCTTCGGTGAAAACGAGCGGCATGTAGTCGAGCTTGTCGAGTCCCACGCCGTGCTCGCCGGTGATCGTGCCGCCCGCATCGATGCATGCCCGCATGATCGCGCGCATGGCATGATGAACACGCGCGGTCGCCTCGGCGTCGCGCGCGTCGTAGGCGATGTTGGGGTGCAGATTCCCGTCGCCGGCATGGAAGACGTTGCAGACCATGACGCCCGTCTCCTGCGCGATGCGATGGATCTCGGCCAGCACCTCGGGCAGTCGCGTGCGTGGGACGACGGCGTCCTGCACGACGAGGTCGGGGGAAATGCGGCCCATGGCGCCGAACGCCTTCTTTCTCCCCTGCCAGAGTCGCGCGCGCTCGGCCTCATCGCGGGCCACGCGCACCGAGCGCGCGCCCGCCTCACGACAGAGGCGCTCGACGAGCGCGACATCCTCCTCCAGTCCAGCGGCAAGCCCGTCGAGCTCGACGAGGAGCACCGCATCCGCATCGACAGGGTAGCCGGCCGCATAGATGGATGCCTCGACGGCACGGATCGTCGGTCCGTCCATCATCTCCATCGCCGCGGGGACGACCCCCGATGCGATGATCGCCGAGACGGCTCGTGCGGCGTCCACGATGGCGGTGTAATCGGCGAGCAGCGTGCGCACCGCCTCGGGATTCTTGACGAGGCGAACGGTGACGTCGACGGCGACGCCGAAGCATCCCTCGGAGCCGACGAACGCGCCCAGCAGGTCGTAGCCGTCGCTTTCACCGTCCGTGGACCCTAACGAGACGAGCTCGCCATCGGGAAGGATGACCGTGAGCGCGATGACGTGGTTCAGGGTCACGCCGTACTTCAGGCAGTGCGGGCCGCCCGCGTTCTCGGCTACGTTGCCGCCGATCGTGCAGGCCGTCTGGCTCGACGGATCGGGTGCGTAATGCAGACCATAGGCGCTCGCGGCGCGCGTCAACCCGGCGTTCACCGCCCCGGGCTCGACAACGGCGCGCCGATTCTCCGGATCGATGGAGATGATCCGCCGCAGCCGGTTGAGGCCGATGACGACCGCATCGTTCTCGGCGAGTGCGCCACCGGAGAGCCCGGTGCCCGCACCGCGCGGGACGAAGGGAACGCCCTCCTGCGCGAGGGCGCGGACGACGGCGACCAGCTCCTCGCGCGTCTCGGGAAACACCGCCAGCGCTGGCCGCTTCCGGTAGAACGGCAGACCGTCGGCGCTGTACGTGACCAGCTCGCTGGGACGCGAAAGAATCGCGTTCGGAGCGACGATGGACGCGAGGCGAGCGGCGGCGCGCTGCAGCTGTGGGGAGAGCGAGGCCTCCGCCGCGCTAGAGATTGGCGACGCCGCCATGGCCGTTCGTCTTCGAGCGCTCGTGGATCACCGCGCGCTGTTCCATGGGATCCACTGCGGGCCCGAGCACGCTGTCGACGGTGCGCAACCGTTCCCCAGGCGATGTGGACGCGAGCAGGCGCTGGCGTTCCACGACGTTCAGGTCGATGAATGACGCTACGCGGAAGGCGAGCAGCGCTGGATCGTCAGGCAGCTCGGGGATCGCATCCTCATCGTCGGAGATCGTGCGCGCGGCGCGTGCGATGCGCTCGAAACGCTCGCGCACGCGCATGGCCAGGGGCTCGAGGAGGGCTACCGGCTCGGGTGCGTCCTCGTACGGGACGACCATCCCCACGCGGTACGGCAGCGGCGACGTGACGTACGCGCGCAGCGTGAAGCGATCCCGACCGGCGACGGTGATGTTCGATCGCCCGTCAGCGAGCTCCTCGTTCGTGAGTACGTGCGCGACGCAGCCGACGTCCCCGCCGATGCCGAGCGTCTCCTCGGACGCTCCTTCGGCGAGAAAGACGATGCCAAAGCGCCGATCGCGCTCGAGACAATCCGCGAGCATGCTTCGGTAGCGTGGCTCGAAGATGTGCAGCGGGATCGTGACGCCTGGGAAGAGGACCAGCGGCAGCGGAAAGATCGGAAGTGTGCTCGCAGCCACCCTCGAAATCTACGAGGGGTACGCGGCCAGCACTACTCGGATCTGAGTGCCACGCCTGGCTGAGCCCTCGCCGCACGCATGGCGGGAATCACGCTCGCCCCGATCGCAACGACAAGGAGCGCAATTCCAACCGTGGCGTAGGTGACAGGGTCGGTGGCGGACTGCTCGAACAGCAATGGCTGGAGCCACGGACTTGCCGCGATGCCAATCACACTGCCAAGGACGATCCCCGCGATCGCCAATCGCACGCCTTGACGGACGACGAGCTGAAGGATGTGTCCTCGTTTCGCACCCAACGCGATCCGAACGCCGATTTCGTGCATGCGCAATGCGACGTTGTAACCGATGGTGCCGTACATCCCGACTGCCGCGACGACGAGCGCGAGCAGGCCAAAGGCGGTGAACATGGTCGCGCCGAGCCGCCACGAGCGTCGCGTGTCATCGACGAGCTCGCCGAGGGCCCGTACTGTCACATACGATGTACCGGGCATCGCTCCTTGCAGCGAGCGGCGCACGCGTTCGACGTCCTGCGTTGGCGCGGTCCGCATTCTGAGCAACAGGGAGTGACCGCCGGCGGGCCGATGCTGATCGATGGGCAGGTAATAGTGGTATCGCGGCCCCGTGATGTCGCGTTGCACGATGTCTTCGGCAATGCCGACCACGGTCGTGCACGGCATGGTGTCATTGAACACACGCATGCATTGGCCAAGCGCGTCCTCACCCGGCCACAGTACCTTCGCCATCGCCGCGCTGACGACACCAATGCGCGGGGCGCCCGCGACGTCGCTTGGAGCAAAACCGCGTCCGCGGATGATTCGCGTACCCATGACACGGAAGTAGTCAGGCGTCGCCGTCTGGTAAGTGAACTCGCCGAGCGGACGCACGGAGTCGATGCCCGTGACGTACAGGTTCGTCGTAGACGTGCTCCAGAAGGGAACGCTGCTCACCCAGGCCGCGTATTCGACGCCTGGAATGGCCTGCGCCGTTGCCAGAAGTGAACGGCGAAGCGCGATGGATGTCGTGTCATTGAGCGGCATTCCCCGCAGGTTCCGCGTCGCAATGAGCACTCGCTCCGCGTCGTATCCCAGACGCATCGCGTTCGCGTTGTCGAGGCTCTTCACGAACAGTCCGGCGCCCACCAGCAGAACGACGGAGAGTGCGCCCTGGATCACGAGCAGCGCGCTACGCAACCGCGAGTGTCGATAGGTGCCCTCACGCGCACCGGCCTTGAGCGATGTCGCCAGGTCCCCTCGGCCCGAAACCAGCGCTGGCGCGATACCGGTGATCACACCCGCGGATATCGCCAACGCGGCCGCCGCGGCCAGCATCCGACGATCAATGAACGTTTCGAGGCCGGCGCCACCGGGAATGAGGAGCTGTTGAATCGCCGTTCCGCCCCACTCGGCGAGCAGCAGGCCGAGGGCCGTTCCGAGAATCGAGAGAAGAAGGCTCTCGGTCAGCATTTGCGTGACGAGGCGCCGTCGGCTGACACCGAGTGCGAGTCGCACCGCAATTTCGCGCTCGCGCTTCAGGGCCCGCGCGAGGAAGAGGCTGGCGACGTTCGCGCACGCGATGAGCAACACGACCACCGCGACGCCGCTGACCCACAGAGCGGTCCGCGCTTCGAGGCCGGGCTCCGGCCCCGCGCCGAGCTTCATTGCCGAGACGACCGCTGCGGGCTTGGCGATCTCAGCCGCTGGAAGCGACGGCTCCGTTTCGCGCTGTTGATTCCAGCTCATGACGTGGGCGCGGCTCGCGTCGGCTGACGCTTGCGCGACGCTTACGTCCGGTTTGCGACGAACCATGATCTCGACCCATCCCCAGTTGTACGCGGAGAAGTAGGTCGCTGCGTTGCGGGGATCTGCTTCCGCGGCGGCGTATGTCGTGATGGGGATGTACAGCGCCGGAGGATCGGCGTCGTTGAGTCCGGAGAATCCTTCCGGCGCCACACCTACGATGGTTGCCGGAACGGTACCGACCTGTAGCCTTTCGCCGCGAACATCGCGGCCCGCATATGCGCTCTTCCAGAAGCCATGGGAGAGCACAGCCACGTTTGCCCCGCGCGGAATTCGGTCCTCGTCTGGGGCGAAGTAGCGCCCGAGCGCGGGCGGCGCATCGAAGAAACCGAAGAAGGTGGCGCTCACTACTGCGACGCGTCGTTCGCGGGCGGCATCCCCAACGCCGACGGCGAGCATCCGCTCCGCGAAGGCTGCATGATCGGAGAACGAGGTTGTCCACCGCGCGATGTCGAGAAACCTGGCGTACTCGGTGTGTGACTGCGTCCGCCGCTCACCCCGTTGAGTCCACCTCATGTAGACGCGATGCACCGTGGAGGGATCGCGGAGATACGGGTAGGGCCGGAACATCAGCCAGTCGACGACACCGAACATCGCGGTGTTGGCGCCAATGCCAAGCGCCAGGGTGACAACGACCGCGGCGGTGAACGCAGGCGACCGTCGGAGGTTGCGGACGGCGTACCGGAGATCGCGTACGAGAGGCATCTCTCGTAGACAATCCAATCGAGAAGAAGGTTGTGAGGATCAGGTGTCCGGGATGTCGAAGGAGGAACGAGGAAGTATCACCGTAGCATCGCCCGTCGCTTCCTCGGTCCTCGTTCGCCACCCTTGATTACCTGGGGGTCACGATCTTTACCGCGTCCCCTATCCACTCGAACTCGAGTGGCCCGCGCATCGCGTGAACCTCTCCGTCGGTCGCGACGTACACGTGAGCGCGGCGCATTCGGATCGTGAGGCGATCGACGACGAACGCATCGAGTGCCGGGCTGCGTGTCGCTGATCGCGTGCCGCGCGCGGCCGCCGCGAACGCCAACGCAGCGAGTCGTGCACGTGACCGGCCGCGAACGATCATCAGGTGCAACCCGCGCCGTCCACCCTTGGCGCGGCCGCCGAGCGTCGGGAGCTTCAGCTCGCGCTCGCTGACGCCGATGAAGACCAGCGGCGTCACGTCGGCGCGCATCTGCCCTTCGACCTCGAGCTCGACGGTGAACGCCCGCGGACGGAGGAGCAACCGAACCGCGGCCACGATGCTCGCGAGGCGGTAGCCGAGGTAGCGCTCGAGCCGCTCACGCATCCGCACGAACGTCACGTACGTTCCGACCGAGCTCGTGTTGAGGAAGAGGTGCCCATTCACCGAGGCGGCATCGATAGGTCGGGCCTCGCCCGTGTACGCGAGTCGCAGCGCCTCATCGAGCGTCTCAGGAATGCCGAGGTCGCTGGCGAGATGATTGAGCGTTCCGCCGGGGATGACGGCGAGCTCGATCGAGCGCTTCCAGGCGAGCCCCGCCGCGATAGCGATGGTTCCGTCTCCACCGGCCACGGCGACACGCCTAACGCCTTCGCTCGCGAGACGCTCAATCGTCGCTCCGACCTGGTCGGCCGGCAGCTCGCGGACGTCGATCGGCAGTCCACCCTTGCGCACGGCGTCGATCACCTCCCGCGCACGAGGTGCGGAGGCATTGATCAGCAGCGGAAGTCTGGTGTCGCTCAGGGGGTCGGCGGCGCCGCGGCGCGGATGCGTTCCAGGGTCTCGGTCAGCTTGCTCAGCTCGAACGGCTTCTCGAGGATGATGCACCGGGTGCGCTGCACGAACTCGGCGGCATCCTTGGACGCGACGTCGCCCGTCGAGAAGACGAGGCGGTCGAGCAGCTCGGGCCGGCGCACGGCCAGCTCATCGTGCAGCGCCATCCCGGACATGCCCGGCATCCGCAGATCCGAGATGATGGCCGTGTAGTCCGCGCCCGGTGCGAGGAGCTTCTCGAGGCCGCGCGCGCCGTCTTCGGCTTCGTCGAAGTTCCAGTCGCGCCGCTTGAAAAATCGGCGCAGCGCGGCGCGTATCGTCGACTCATCGTCGATGACCAGGACGCTTGGCTTCACCGGCGCGTTCAGCTCGGAGCTCACGGGGCCTAACATAATGCGGAGGGGCCCGATGCGAGAGCGGGGGCCCGGCACTCGCCGAGCCCCCGCCTCTCGTCAGGCTGACGACCGGTCAGGCGAAATTCCAGAACCCGGCCAGCGCCCGCCCATCAGGCGACTCGCGCAGCTTCTCGAATGCACGCTCGCGAATCTGACGAATGCGCTCGCGCGTGACGCCCATGAGCGCGCCGATCTTTTCCAGTGTCATTGCCTCGGAGCCTTCCTCGAGCCCGTAGTACAGGTAGAGGATCTTCCGCTCGCGAGGGGTGAGGTACTTGGTGAAGACGCGGTCGATGAACTCGCGCATCAGCTTGAAGTCGGTGACGTCCTCGATGTCGCGGCCGTCGACGCCCACGAAACGCTCCCCGAGCGTGGAGGCTTCCCGGTCGGAGCGATCGATCGGCGCGTCGAGCGAGACTTCGGTGGCGGACATCTGACGCGCGGCCCGCACCTGGTCGGGCGTCTCCTCGATCAGCCGGCCGATTTCGTCGTCGGTCGGATCGCGCTTCAGCACCTGCGCGAGCACCGTCTCGGCGCGCGCGAGCTTGATGAGCTGCGAGTTTTGATTGAGGGGGATGCGGACGGATCGGGTCTGCTCGGCGAGCGCCTTGAGCACTGCCTGACGAACCCACCACACGGCGTAGGAGATGAACTTCACGCCCTGGTCGGGATCGAACTTCTTGACGGCCTTGAGGAGTCCTTCGTTGCCGATGGCAACGAGCTCGGAGAGATCGAGACCGTGACCCTGGTATTTCTTGACGTACGAGATGACGAATCTGAGGTTCGCCGTGACGAGCCGCTCGGCGGCCTTCTCGTCACCCTTCTGCGCGCGGCGGGCGAGACGCCGCTCTTCTTCGGGGTCCTCGATGAGAGGAAGTTTTTGAATGTCCTGTAGGTATTGGTCGAATGCGGTGGAGGGAGAGGAACGGAAGTAACCTTTGGACCTGCTCTCCGTCACATGCTGCATACACACCCCTTACATGGAAGGTGATGGTGTGGGCCAGTCGTCGGCCGTCGTGCAGGCATAGCTCAGTCGGGGACGCGCAGGATAATAGCGGTTGCATCAAAAGGTCAACTGTGAGTTGGTTAACCGGCGATATTCGAGATTAACGGTTAACTGGGAGCTGGTGGTCAGGAGTCAGGGATCAGGGAAGGAAAAGGGCCGCGGCGCTTCGCGCCTGCGGCCCTCATCAGGTGAGCGCGGCAGCTTCGCTGCCGCGCCTTTCCGCCCCTGACCCCTGATTCCTGACTCCTAACTCCTGGTTACACAGCCGGCGGATCTCGCGGCTTGGTCCTGCTTGTGGCCATAAGCACCCCGATTCCGATCAGGACCACCACCCCGACGGCGATCCACATCGCCGGAACGTTGAGCAGGTATGCCGCCAGCGCGAGACCGACAACGAGAATGATGAAACCGATGATGTACGTCGAGAACGAAGACATTATGCCTCCGAGGGTTAGCGCTCCGATGGAGCGAACGAACGCGGTTCTGGCAAGTTGGGTGCCCCCTTCCTGACCGATCCTTTCCGTGGGCGTCAGGCGGCCAGCACCCCGCGAACGATCGACTCGTCCACCGGGACCGACCATGTCCCATCCCCGCTGGCCATCGCGCCGATCTCCCGCGGCAGCGCAAACCGGAGTGCTCCCGACCGGACCTTCTTGTCCGCGCGGATCAGCGCGATCAGGCGATCGATAGTCACATTCGGCGGGAGCGCCGTCGGCAGACCCACGCGCTCGACCGCGCGCCGCACATCGCGCGCGGTTCCGGGGCCCGCGACTCCCATCTTCACCGCCATCGTCGCCTCGTACACCATCCCGACGGCGACGCAATCACCATGGAGCAGGGTGTAGTCCGAGGCTGCCTCGATCGCGTGTCCGATCGTGTGCCCGAAGTTCAGAACCTGGCGAAGACCCTGCTCCCGTTCGTCGCGTCTCACGATTTCCGCCTTGATCTCGATGCTGCGCGCGACGAGCGCTTCGGTGGCGTCGGCACGCCGGGCGGCCGCGTCGAGGAGCATCGGGGTGTCCGCGATCGTTCGCTCGAGATACATCCCGTCGGCGATGATCCCATGCTTCAGCGCTTCGGCGAGTCCGGAGCGAAAGTGCTCGGGTGGAAGCGTTCCGAGGACGGCCGGATCCGCGAGCACCGCCGCGGGCTGATGGAACGCGCCGACCAGATTCTTCCCGCGCGGCGTGTCGACACCCGTCTTCCCGCCGACGGATGCATCGATCATCGCGATGAGCGAAGTCGGCACCTGGACGTACTTGATCCCGCGCATGAACGTCGCGGCCACGAAGCCCGCGAGGTCACCGACGACGCCTCCGCCCACGGCGACGATCGCCGAGTCACGCCCGAACCCCGCCTCGAGGAGCTCATCGGTGAGCCGAGCCCACGTCTCGCGGGTCTTCGATGCTTCCCCGGCCGGCACCGTGAACGTCCTCGTCCCCACCGACCCGAGCGCTGTCACGACCCGCTCCCCGTGCACCCGGACGACGTTGCTGTCGGTGATCACCGCATAACGACTGGCGCGCGTGGCCGCGCGAGCGATGTCGGCGACGCCGGCGAGGCCGCCGTGCTTGACGAGGACGTCGTAGGTCGGGAGCGAGATGGAGTGCATGCTTAGGAGGCGCTAGAGGCGCTAGAGGCGCTAGAGGCGCTCAAAGAGCACGTCAGCGCCTTTAGCGCCTTTAGCGCCTCCAGCCCCTTCACCACGTCACTTCCCCCGCTCCCGCCCGCCGGTTCGCGACGCGCGAGAGCACGAAGAGCAGGTCCGAGAGGCGGTTGAGATAAATGACCACGATCGGGGGGACCTCGACGTTCTCGGCGAGCGCGATCACGCGGCGCTCGGCGCGGCGGCACACGGTGCGCGCGACGTGCAGCGCGGATGCCTTGGGGGTTCCACCGGGGAGGATGAATGCTTCGAGCGGCTCGAGCTCGGCCTCGCCCTCGTCGATCGCGCGCTCGAGCTCGGCGATGCGTGCATCGTCGATGCGCGCCTTCTCGAGTTGCTGCTGGACCTTCTCCGGGTGCGGGGTGGCGAGGAGCGCGCCCAGGGAAAAAAGATCGCGCTGGACGGGCACGAGAACCTCGTCGATGCGCGGCATCATCTCGACCGAGCGGGCCATGCCGAGGATCGCGTTCAGCTCGTCGATGTCGCCGTACGCTTCGACACGCGGGTGATTCTTGGGAACGCGGCCGCCGCCGAAGAGTCCCGTGTCGCCCTTGTCGCCCGTCTTGGTGTAGATCTTCATGGGCAGACGTTAAGGCGAAGTGAGGTTTTACGCCACGAGCCCTGACTGCATCACCACAGAGGCACAGAGGCACAGAGAACGGCCAACTGCAAAAGGCCTTTTGCAGTTGGCCGTTCTCTGTGCCT
>DATFFP010000053.1:0-3979 GCA_035249985.1 Gemmatimonadaceae bacterium | reverse complement strand
CATGGCCGGGTGAAGCTCGCGCCAGCGTCGGACAAGACGATCAAGGCGCCGTAGACCGATCTGTCAGAGAACTGTTCGACTCGACGTGTTGGCTGGCGACTCGCGTTGCGGCATAACACTGTGAGTTGACCGGAACAATCTGGAGATCTGCCATGCGACGTGCCATGCGCCTGTACGCGTTCCTCCTCGCGGCGAGCCCTGTGTTGATGTTGACGCCGACGTCGGCGGCTCAAGTCAGCGCGTTTCCACTGGAGTCGCCGAGCGGTCTGCGGCTGCATAACGTGGCGGCCGTCCCGGCCGTGCTCGATGGGAAGAAGGGGTTGCGGCTCACGATATCCGACGAGGCCGCGCGCCGATTGCAGAGCATGACGCCGGAGCAGCAGGGGCTATTCGAAGAGCTTGCCGTGATCGAGGGCCTCGAGCTCGCGAACGGCGTCATCGAGGTGGAGATCGCCGGCGAGCCAGCGCCGGGCGCCAGCGGGGGAGCTCGCGGCTTCGTCGGCATCGCCTTCCGGTTGCAGAGCGACATGCAGACCTACGACGCCTTCTACCTCCGGCCGACGAACGGCCGCGCCGACGATCAGGAGCGGCGGAATCACGCCGCACAGTACATCTCGCATCCCGCCTGGCCGTGGTTCCGCCTTCGCCGCGAGACGCCGTCGAAGTACGAGTCCTACGTCGATCTCGAACCGGGAGTATGGACGAGGGTAAAGATCGAAGTGCGCGGCGACCGCGCGCGCCTCTTCGTTCACGGTCAGGAGCAACCGACGCTCATCGTCAACGACGTGAAGACGGGTGCGTCAGCAAAGGGCTCGGTTGCGCTCTGGATCGGGCCGGGAACGGTTGCGCACTTCAGGAACCTGAGCGTCCAGCGATCTCCTCAGTAGGAGAATTCACTGGCGGAGGTCAACGGAGCTCGGTATGTCCACGGCCGTCACGCCATCCACTCTCGCCAATCAGCTTCTCGAGCTTGGCGTTCAACCGGGCGGAGTTGTCGTCGTCCACTCCTCGTATCGTGCAATCAGACCCGTCGAGGGAGGGCCGCAGGGTGTCGTCGACGCACTCATCGAGGCCGTGGGTCCGCACGGCACGATCGTAATGCCGTCATGGCCCGGCGATGACGACAACCCCTTCGATCCCAACGCTGCGAGCTCTCCGGACCTCGGCGTCATCGCCGACACCTTCTGGCGACAGGCGGGTTCCGTTCGAACCGATCATCCCTTTACCTTCGCCGCGCGCGGCCCCGACGCTCCGCGGATAACGAGCGACCCCTTGCCGATTCCGCCGCATCGGCTCGAGAGCGCGATCGGCCGCGCGTGGGAGCTCGACGCGCAGATTCTTCTGCTCGGCGTCGGACACGACTCCAACACCACGATTCACCTCGCCGAGGTGCTCGGTGGTGCGCCGTATCGTGTGCCGAAGCACATCACGCACCTGGTCGACGGGCGCCCGATGCGTATCGACTACGGCGAGAACGACCACTGCTGTCAGCGATTCACCCTCGCCGACGGCTGGCTTCGCGAGCGCGGCTTACAGCGGGAAGGACCGGTGGGACACGGGCACGCGCGTCTCATTCGCTCGCGGGACGTGATCGACGTCGTGGTCGAGCAGGTGCGCCGCGATCCGCTGATCTTCCTTCACCCCCGCGGCAGCGGGTGCGAGGAATGCGAGGGTGCGTGGGCGAGCATCACGTAGAGCTGGCGGTTACGGAGAACGCCGCTGCGGAGGTCGGTTTTGATTGTCCATGTCCGAGACGATCATCCATCGACCGTCGGGCCGTTTGCGCAGCGTGAGGGTAAACTTGCCGATGTCCGGCGTTCCTCGCTCCATCGTGTATCCGCCGATGATGTAGCCGACGGAGCCTTCCTTAGCGTACGCGATGGCGCGAAGCGAGAGCGGTCCGCCACCTCCGCTTCCATAGTGTGCGGCGATCGCCGCGCGCCCCTTGATGGGCGGACGACCGCCCGAGAGGACGAAGCCATCCTCCGCGAATAGCTGAGCGACGGCGGCGCCGCCCTTTCGCCATTCCGTCTCGTAGTCGGTGAGCACGCGCGCGAGATCGGCTGGGAGCTCGACGCTCGGTAATGGTGCCACGGGAGTCGTGTCGGGCCGAGCCTGCGCGCCGAGTGGGATGGCGATCGTTGCGCTCATAACGAGCGCGCAAAGCGTTCGCGATATGTTCACAGGGGTTCTCCGGGTTGCGAGCCTCTCCCAACAAAATGGTGGTGATGTCGTGGCCGGTTCAAGCTGGCGCCTTCGCGGGCCTGACAACCGCCATCGCGGCGCCGATCAATGGCTGTTCGTGCTCTCCGGGCGCGGGTCGGCGACGGTGAACGGCCGACGCGTTCCCCTTCGCGAAGGGGCCTTGTTGCTCATCGAGAAGGGGGACACATCACCATTCCATCTGCGAGACGAACAGGAAGAATAGCCCGACCGCCGTCACGCCCACCATGCTCGCGGTGCGCGCCTTCGAGATTCGACTCATCGAGAGCTGGGCCGACGCATCCGGCACGAGCGTCAGCCGTGCCTGCTCGGGGAGCCGGGGCTGGCGTCGGCTCGACTCGATGCTGAGCACGCGAAGCACGAGCGTGTCGGAGCGAGTGGCTTCGACCTCGCCGTACACCGTGCCGACCTGAGGGAGGGGGTAGACCGTCGCTTCGCGCCGAGCCTCGAGGTCCCGCGGCTCATTGAACGTGATCGCCACCGTCGCGTGCGTGGGAACGGGCTCGTTCGGCTGAACCAGGCGGAACGACGTGCAGCCGGCCAGCGTGACGATCGAGGCGGCGAGGACGAGCGAGCGGCGCATAGGTCGTGGGAGATGGTGAGATGCCACACTACCATGCGGGCGCGGCACCTCTACCAACGCTCAGCCAGGACTTTCGTCACGGCCGGCAATGCCCATCCGTTGCGCCGCGCTGACAATGAGCTGCGCCGCCCCTTCGATCCCGAGCCACTCGGTGTTCACGGCGAGGTGATAGTTGTCGTGGGCCTTCCACGACCGCTTGAACGCCGCGCGAACGTATTGGTCGCGCTGCTTGTTGATCTCGTCGACGCTCTTCTCCGCGTCGGCGATCGATACACCCCGCCGCTCGGCCACTCGCCGCGCGAGCGCCTCGCGGGGGGCGTAGCAGAAGACGTGAAGCACACCCGCCCGGCGCGCGAGCACCGATTGCGCGCCCCGTCCAACGAGCACGGCATGGCCTCGCGCGACCGCCTCCTCGATGATGCGGCGCGTGACGTCCACCAGCCGCTCTTCGCTGGGAGGCACCTGCTCGGTGGGCGGCGGCAGAATCTCGGGGGACGCGACCGCCAGCGCCGACGCGAGGCGTTCAACGAGCGACGGGGTGCGCTCCTCGCGCGCCTGGACCTCCGAGACCGGAATGCCGAGTCGCTCCGCGACGGCGTCGACGAAGGCGTTGTCGAGCAGCGACCAGCCCAGCAGCTGCGCGACGCGTGCGGCGACGTCGGAGCCACCGGAGCCATACATCCGCGAGATGGTGATGATCGCCATGGGCGCCGGTCAGAGCGGTCGAAGGCGGATCTGCTCCACGACGCGAAAGCCGAGCGCTTCCCACGCCGCGATGGCGAGCGGATTGTCAGCGGCATTCTGGAGACGCATTTCCGTCAGCCCTCGCTCCCGGCTCCAGGCGATGGCGGCACCCATCAGTGAACGGAGCACGCCCCGCCGCCGGACGGCAGGCTCCACGTATACCGTGGAGATGAGCGCAAAGCGCGCCGGGCGCAACAGGCGGTGGCCCCGCTGATCGATGCAGCGAATGAGGCCGACGATCTGGTCATCCTTCGTCGCGACGAACATCGCCTCCCGATCCGACGCGAGCTGATCCTTCGTCAGCTCGATCGCGCGCGCGGGCGCGTCGCGGCGCAGACGAGAGTAAATCGCATTCCCCCGGTGCTCGCCGAGGAGGGCCAGGCGCAGCTCGGCGATCCGCTCGGCGTCCGCCATGGTCGCCGGGCGGAC
>DATFFP010000052.1:0-2674 GCA_035249985.1 Gemmatimonadaceae bacterium | reverse complement strand
ATGGCACGGACTGCCATCCCGTGTCATCGAGTGCCGAGAGGGGCATGTCCGACAGCGACCTCGGCGTCGCCTCGATTCGACACCAATCGCGCTCCGTGATCTTCTCCGCTCGCGATTTCCGTACGCGGTAGTGGCCCGGTTTCGTGTCGACGGCGACGAAGTAGTGGAGAAAGCCGAACTCCGGGACGCGCTTCACTCCGACGAGGAACTCCTGAACGATACGCTGGCGTGGCCACCGTGCGGGGGGAGGCACCAGGAACGGCGAGGGCATGTCGTACCAGTTGGGCTCGTTCATCCTCCCGGTTCCTACCGCGCCGGTGAAATCGTCCACCCAGCCGTTGGGCCCCGTCGTCTCTTCAGCGATCGGGCCTGTGGGTCGGTCGTTCACATCGAGCATCGTCGACCACGCCCGCCGCCGGCGCGCGACGTCGAAGTACTGAAGGGATCCGCTCGGGGTCGAGGTCTTGAATCGGGTGACGTCCTCACCGTCGATGTTGAGTCGGATCTCGACGTTGGGGTGCACGAAGTGAATGCTGCCATCGGTCGCGTAGTTATCGCTGACGGGATCGCAGTCGTTGCACGCCAAGTACGGCGTTCGCACGAGATCGCGCACGCACCGCGGCGGTGACTCATTGGGCCCGCACTGTTTCATGAACACGAGCTCCATCGGCTTGCGCGTGATCCGGTACGTGATCGAGCGCTTGATCTTTCGGAAATCGCCGGCGCTGATCGGTGTTCGGCCGGCATTGTAGAGCGGCAGCGCCACGACCGAGCCCTGGGCCCCGTTCCACAGTGGCAGGTCGACGGTCCCCTGATTCACCCGCTTCGCGTAGTCGTACGGCACTTCCGCGTCCAGCGCCGTGAAGAGCGGCTGTGTCTCCTGCAGGGCATCCGCGACTCTCGCCGGCGGATTCGTCTTGATGGTTTCGACCCAGTTCGCCGGCCACAGTAACGCGCCCGAGAGGACGAATGTGTCGGGTGCCCCTGTACTATTGTGCGAGCCGGCGGTCTGCACACTGAGGCTGTCATGACACAGCTTGGCGTGACGGCCGACCAGGAGCTCTCGCCTCGTCTCGTCGTCGAAGGACGTCGGAAGTTTCGGTCGTCCCGATGACTTCCAGTCCTGCTCCAATTCCGGCGTCAGCATCAGCGTCGAGTATCTGCCCGTGAGGCCGGTCGAGGAGACGTACAGATCGGGGAAAAGACCAACGCCGTAGCGCATTCCCTGGAATCGGGTCTCGCGGCGGAACCTGGCCCTCTCGACGCGGACCTCGGCGATGTCCTCGATGTCGAACTCGACCGTCCACAGATTGGTGAGCCAGTTGCTCGCCGCGGGCGCACGGACACTCGGTGCGGGGTCGCGATCGCGACCCGTTTCACGTCCTTCCACCACGTACGCAACCAGGAGGATACTCGTCGACGCGGCCAGCGCGCCGGCCGCCAAACGGGACGCGTGCATCGCAGGTTCCTCGCGGATGGGGACGCGCACACGGCATGCGTGGCGCTCGCGTCAGAGATGTGGGCGCGCTGTCGAGAGCGCAAGCGTCGCCTGCGTCCACGGCCGTTGGGCACGCGAACGGGCCCTGTGGCAGCGGCGGTTGCACTCGAGCTCCGTGACCGGGCTGCGCGGCAGTCCATCCTGGAACGCGGTCCAGGTCTCTCCACCGTCCACGGTCCGGAAGACACCAACGTCGTTCCCTAGGTACGCCACCTCCGAGGCGAAATCAGAGATCGCGACGGCGCGGAGGGTCAGGTTCGCGCATCAGCACGAGCCCTCGCGCGCCTGAGCGATGACGAGCGATCGAAACCGGCGATCGTTCGCGATCGCCGCGAAGGGCGGATCGCAGCGAAGGTGGAGCTGGTAGTGCAGATCCTGCTGCAGTGGATAGCGCGTGAGCCAGCCGATCGCACGGTCCACGTCACCCAGCGCCACGTGGGCCTGGCCGGCATTGATGGCTGGGTGAATCGGTGTCGGCGAGTGTATCGTGCCGAGCGAATCGACCAGTCGCAACGTCGAGCGTGCTGCGGTGGCGCGACCGGCGCGCGCTTCGGCGAGCGCCCGTAGCGCGAGCGTGTTCATCACTTCGACATCGGTGGCCAGCCGTCGGGCGGCCTCGAAGGCGGCGATGGCGCGGGCGAAGTTGCCGCGCTCGATCTCGATCTGGCCCAGCGTCGTCCGCCCCAACAGGTAGCTGGGCTCCAGGGCGACGGCGCTGTCGGCCCAGACCACCGCGCTATCGTACTGGCCGCGCCAATAGTGTCCGAGGGCGAGGAACGCCAGGCCCATCGTGTACGATGGATTCGCTCGTACGCACTGCCGCCACGCCTCGAGCGCGGCGCTCATGTCGCCCAGCTCGGCGAGGCTGAGCGCGAGGAAGTGCCATGCCGGACCGTTCGCCGAATCGAGGGCGATCGCTTTGCGTGCCGCGCGCACCACTGGATTCACATCGGTCGGGTCGATCCTTCGGGTGACGTTGGCCTTGGCGGCCCATGCATCCGCATCGGTGCTGTCCAGGGCGAGTGCGCGGTCCACCGCGGCGACCGCCACACGGAGCAGGCTGTCCCGGTCGATGCCCGGGATGGCGAACTGGCGCTCCACCACTCGAACGTAGGTCTTCGCCAGGCCGCTCCACGCGAGGGCGTAGGTCGAATCGCGTTCGATCGCCGCCCTGAA
>DATFFP010000051.1:0-76878 GCA_035249985.1 Gemmatimonadaceae bacterium | reverse complement strand
CTGGAGTCACTCGATCGCCTCGCCTCGCTGCTCGCTGATCCACGGCTGGAATCCTCGGATCTCGCGCGCGAGATCGAGGAGCTCGGGCGCCCGGCGCCCCGTGCCGCAGCGACCGGGGCGCCAGCGCGAACCCGCACGATGACGCCCACCGGTCGGGAGCTGAAGGAATTCCTCGACCAGGGGATTGAATCACTCGGGCGGTTGCAGGACAAGCCGCTCCGCGAGCCGACGCCGCTGCCTGACGAGAAGATCGTGCCGATTCAGGAGCTCCTCTATCGCGGTCGTGCCGCGGTCGAGCGTGCCCGCACGCTGCGCGACGAGCTTCGCCACCGCGGCGGCTCGCCGCCACCGGACGTCATCGACGAGCTGTACGATCTTCTCGACCTCGCGCTCGTCGAGTGAATCGCGCAGACTGATAGGCAATGAAATTCGGGTGGCGTAGCGCGCTCGGCATTCTGCTGAGCGTCATCCTGCTCGCGTTCACCTTGCGCGGCGTCGATTTCGGAGATGTCGCGCAGGCGCTGCGCGCATCGAGCCTTCCGCTCTTTCTGCTCGCGGCGGGTGTCGGAACACTGATTTTCCCGCTGCGTGCGCGGCGCTGGAAGACGATACTCTCGCCGATCGACGACCAGATTCCCTTTGGGCCCCTGTGGCGGTCTACCGCCATCGGCATGATGGTGAACAACGTCGTGCCAGCGCGCGCCGGTGAGCTGGCGCGCGCATTCGCGCTCACGCGCGAGCGGCCGAGCATTCCTTTCTCGGCATCGTTCGCTTCGCTGGCGGTCGATCGGTTGTTCGACGCATTCGTCGTCCTTTCGCTGATGCTGCTCGCCATGCTCGATCCGGCCTTTCCGCGAGGCGAGCGTGTCGCGGGACAGCTCGTATCGCACTGGGTGGCCTGGGGCGCGATCGCGGCCGGACTCTTTCTGGTCGCGGTCTATCTCATCGTGTTTTTCCCGAGTCGCATCGTCACGCTGTATCAGGCGTTCGCTCGCCGCGTGGCCCCGCGGTTCGAGCAGCGGGGAACGGATGTACTGATGGCCTTTGCCTCGGGCCTCAGCGTCATGCGGTCGCCGGGCCGCTTCCTGGCGGTGCTTCTCTGGACCCTCGTGCATTGGGTCGTCAACGCGCTGGCGTGGTGGATCGGGTGCAAGGCGGTCGGCATTGCGGTGCCATTCAGCGCCATGCTCGTGCTGCAAGGGCTCATCGCCATTGGCGTCGCGGTGCCGTCTGCGCCGGGATTTTTCGGTGTGTTCGAGGCGCTGGGTCGCGAGGGCCTCGGCCTCTACGGCATCGATCCGACGCTGGCGGTGACCTGGGCGATCGGGTATCACCTCTTGTCGTTCATTCCCATCACCGTCATCGGCGCGTACTACTTCGTGAGGCTGGGACTCCACTTCCGCGACCTGGGCAAGGCGACGGAGCGCGCGGCGTGAGCGTTCCGGCCGCGCGCGTGGTGGCGCAGGCCAAGGTCAATCTCGCGCTTCGGGTGGGCCCCCGCCGCCCGGACGGATATCACGAGCTGGCGACCATCTTCGCGCGCATCGAGCTCGCCGACGACGTGGTCGTGCGAGTTCTCCGAACCGGAGTCACCGTGACCGTTAGGCGTGGGGGCGCGCCTGACGAGTCCGTCGGGCCGCCGGAGCGGAATCTCGCCCTGCGTGCCGCGCACGCCTACATGAGTGAGACGCAGTGGCCGCCGGGATGCGCCATTGACATCGAGAAGCGCATTCCCGTGGGCGCGGGGCTCGGCGGCGGGAGCGCGGACGCCGCCGCGGTCCTGCGCGCTCTCGAATCTCTCTCACCCAGCCCGGTGGGTATCGCCCGGCTCACGCGAATCGGAGCGTCGCTCGGGGCCGATGTGCCCTTCCTCGCGCTCGGCTCGCCGCTCGCTCTCGGCACCGGCCGGGGCGATGTGGTCGAGGCGCTCGAGCCGCTCCCTCCCCGGTGGCTCGCGCTCGTGCAGCCATCGTTCTCGGTCTCGACGGCCGACGCGTATGCATGGCTCGATGCGGATCGCGGCCTCGGCGACGCGGGCCCGCTCGACTCCGATGCGCTCCGCATGGCAGCGCGCGACTGGGCGGCGCTGGCGGCCATGGCGACGAACGACCTTCAGGAAGTCGTGGTCGCGCGGTACCCCCTGATCGAGCGCTATTGCGAGCAGCTGCGGCGCGCGGGCGCCCGGCTGGCGATGATGTCGGGCTCGGGCTCTGCGGTGTTCGGGCTCTACGCCGACGAACCCGATGTCGCCGCCATCGAGCGTGCGTGCCATGCTTCCGTGACCGCGACGCGCGTGCCCGCGCGTGTTGTCGCTCATCTCCTGAACGAGTAGCTTTGAAGGCTGCTGCCCCCTCGTCCAATGGCAGGACATCGGACTTTGGATCCGAGAATGGTGGTTCGAATCCACCGGGGGCAATGGGACTTCAAAGGCGCTGGAGGCGCTGGAGGCGCTGAGAGCGCTGAAGGCGTTCACGGTTTCCTGCGCCTTCAGCGCTTTCAGCGCCTCCAGCGCCCCTTGGCTTCTCGTTGACGTACGACCTCTATCCGCTTATGCTCCAAGGCTGTAGCCAATGGACGAGCTCCTAGTCCCGCGCCGCGGGTTCAAGCTCCTCGCGGGAACCGCCAACCGGGTGCTCGCCGAGGAGATAGGCCGGTGTCTCGGGACCGAGCTGGCGAAGGTCACGGTCAGTCGGTTCGCCGACGGCGAGTGCTTCGTCCGCATCGACGAGAACGTCCGCGGCCACGATGTGTTCATCGTTCAGCCGACCAATCCGCCCGCCGAGAACATGATGGAGCTCCTGCTCCTGATTGATGCGGCGCGCCGGGCGTCGGCGGCGCGAATCACGTGCGTGATGCCGTATTACGGCTATTCGCGGCAGGACCGAAAGGACCAGCCCCGCGTCGCGATCGGCGCCAAGCTCGTGGCCAACATGATCGTGACGGCGGGCGCGGATCGGGTGCTGGGCATCGATTTTCACCAGCATCAGTTGCAGGGATTCTTCGACATTCCCGTCGATCATCTCTACGCCGCTCCCGTGTTCGTGTCGCACTATCGCAGGAAGCAGCTGAGAGAGCTCGCGGTGGTCGCGCCGGATGTGGGATCCGCGAAGATGGCGCGAGGGTTTGCCAAGCGGTTGAACGGCACGTTCGCGATCATCGACAAGCGGCGGCCGGCACCGAACGTGGCGGAAGTGTTGAACGTGGTCGGTGATGTGGAGGGACGTGATTGCCTCATCCCGGACGACATGATCGACACGGCAGGGACGGTGACCGAGGCGGCGCGGGTGCTGAAGGGGCTGGGGGCCGAGGACATCTACGTGTGCGCGACGCACGCGCTGCTGTCCGGGCCGGCTGTCGAACGGTTGCGTGAGGCCCCGATCGCCGAGATCGCGGTGACGGACACCGTCGCGATTCCGGAGGACCGGCGGCAGCTGAAGCAGCTGAAAGTGCTCTCCGTCGGGGAGTTGCTGGCGAAGGCGATTCGGTACACGCACTTCGACCAGTCGGTGAGCTCGCTGTTCGAGTAGTGGGTGGGAAACGGCAAAGACGTCAGGTGTCAGAATTCAGAATTCAGAATTCAGACCTGATCCAATGCCGTCACTCTGAAAATCTGAATTCTGAATTCTGACATCTGACGTCTTTGCCTTTCACGAGTACTTCTCTGGAGATGTAGCATGGCAACCGCAACCCTCAACGCCTCCCCGCGATCCGACGTCGGCAAGGGCGCTGCCCGCAAGCTGCGCGCGAGCTTGCGCATCCCCGGCGTCGTCTATGGCCACCATCGCGAGGCCACGCCGCTCGCGATCGACGCACGCGAGCTCGAGAAGCTCCTCGGCTCCATCGCGCCGGGCACGACCGTGGTCGAGCTCAATCTCGGCGGGCGCATGTCGAAGACGCTGATTCGAGAGATCCAGCGTCACCCGTACAAGCGTCAGGTCCTGCACATCGACTTCCAGGAGCTCGTTGCCGGTGAGAAGATCACCGTGAACGTTCCGATTCTGCTCGTTGGGACCGCCGCGGGCGTGAAGGACGGCGGCACGGTCGAGGAAGTCATGCGCGAGGTGTCGATCGAGGTCGATCCGGCCAACATCCCGAACCACTTCGAGATCGACATCTCGGCGCTGGGGATCAACGACTCGGTGCATGTGAGCGACATCAAGGTGCCCGAGGGCGTCGAGCTCCTCGAGGACCTGGAGGCCACGGTCGCCGTCGTCGCCCCGCCGCGGGTGGAAGAAGAGCCCGTCGCGCCGGTCGAGGGTGCTGTCGATGCCGCGCCTGAGCCGGAGCTCATCCGCAAGACGAAGGATGAGGAAGAAGGCGGCGAGGGCGAGTAGCGCCACTTGTCAGGCTCTTGAAGGTGATCGTGGGCCTGGGGAATCCAGGCCGAGAGTACGAGCTCACGAGGCACAACGTCGGCTGGATGGTCCTCGATCATCTGGCCGACGTTTGGCATTTCGATGGGTGGCGGCGTGACGGCGATTCTCTGGTCGCCGCTGGGCGTGCGGTTGGCTGCGCCGTGCGGCTCGTGAAGCCGCAGACCTTCATGAATCTGAGTGGCGATGCACTGCGCCCGTATCTGCGGCGGCCAATGTTCGATCCTGCAAAAGACCTGCTCATCATCGTCGACGATGTCGCGCTCCCACTCGGCCGGCTCCGCTTGCGCCCCGAAGGAAGCGCGGGAGGCCACAACGGTCTCCGGAGCGTCGAGGGGGCGCTATCATCACGCACGTACGCGAGAGCGCGCATCGGGGTAGCGCCCACCGATCCACAAAGGCGCGGGCCGGATCTCGCCGATTTCGTGCTGTCGCCCTTCGCGAAGGATGAGCGAATCGAGATGCTCGCCCAAATGCCGCGCTACGTGAGTGCCGTGGAAACGTGGCTGACCGATGGGATCGAGCGCGCGATGAGCCTCTACAACCGGGAGCCCCCCGAGTCATGCTGACCAACGTTGCATTTTTCGCCTGGTGGGCGGGAGCGATCGGCATGGCGCTCGCCCTCGCGCTCTATCTCTGGATTCGCCGGCAGCCGCAGGGGAACGACGTGATGCGCGGCATCGCGGAGCAGATCCACACTGGCGCGATGGCATTTCTGCGGCGCGAGTACATGGTCGTCATCCCCTTCCTGATCGTGGTCGGGGCCCTGCTCTATCGCGCCGTGGGCGAACGCACCGGGTACGCCTACGTCGCGGGAGGCCTGTGCTCGATCATCGCCGGACTCGCGGGGATGAAGGCGGCGACGCGCGCGAACGTCCGCACCAGCGAAGCGGCACGCGACACCGGTCAGGCCCGCGCGCTGCGCATCGCGTTCGACGGTGGCGCGGTGATGGGACTGAGCGTCGCGAGTCTCGGGCTGCTCGGCATCGGGGTGATCTTCAGCTGGCTCGTGCCCGGGATCGTGACCAACGATCAGTGGCGCGAATTCTCGGAGACGATCGCTGGATTCGCGATGGGAGCGAGCTCGGTCGCGCTGTTCGCGCGGGTGGGCGGCGGCATCTACACGAAGGCGGCGGACGTCGGCGCCGACCTCGTCGGCAAGGTCGAGGAGGGCATCCCCGAGGACGATCCGCGGAATCCGGCGACGATCGCCGACAACGTCGGCGACAACGTGGGAGATGTCGCCGGCATGGGCGCTGACATCTTCGAGAGCTACGTCGGTGCGGTGATCGCCACGATCGCCATCGCCGCGACGACGGCGACGATCCCGAACAACTTCAACGCAGTGTCGTTGCCCATCGCGTACTCGATGGCCGGGCTCGTGGCGTCGATCGCGGGGATCGGACTCATGCGAGTGCTCTCGCGCGGAAGTCCGGCGAATGCGCTGCGCCTGACGACCTTCGCGGCGGCCGGCCTGTTTCTCGTGTTCGCGTTCGGCCTCACGCTGCTTCTTCCCATCGGACAGACCCGTGCCGACGGGTCGAGCTTTCCGGCCACCGGGCCGTTCTGGGCGGTCGTCGCAGGGACGCTGGCCGGTATCCTGATCGGCCTGGTCACCGAGTTCTATACCGCGGGGCCGCCGGTGCGTCGCATTGCGCAATCATCGACCACCGGCGCGGCGACCAACATCATCGCCGGTCTGGCCGTGGGGATGCAGAGCGCGGTCATCCCGATTCTGCTGATCGCGGTCGCGACGTACGCATCCTTCGCCGCAGCCGGGCTCTATGGCATCGCCATCGCCGCGGTCGGCATGCTGGCGACGGTCGGCGTGACGATGTCGGTCGACGCGTACGGCCCCATCGCCGACAACGCCGGCGGCATCACGCAGATGGCGCACCTCGGGCCCGAGGTGCGCCGCATCACCGATGGTCTCGACGCGTTAGGCAACACGACGGCCGCGATCGGCAAGGGCTTCGCGATCGGCAGCGCCGCGCTCACGGCGCTCGCCCTCTTCAGCGCCTACGCGACGGCGGTGGGCCTCGGCGATCGCGGTCTCGACCTGCTCAACCCGATGGTCGTGATCGGCCTCTTCGTCGGCGGGGTGATGCCGTTCTTTATCGGCGCGACCACGATGACCGCGGTCGGCCGAGCCGCACAGGGAATGGTCGCGGAAGTACGGCGTCAGTTCCGCGAAATTCCCGGACTTCGCGAGGGAACGGCGAAGCCGGACTCGGCGCGCTGCGTCGACATCTCCACGCGGGCCGCGCTTCGCGAGATGATCCTTCCTGGCATGAGCGCGGTAGCCGTTCCGGTCGTCGTCGGACGCTTCATCGGCATCGAGGCGCTCGGTGGCCTGCTCGCGGGCGCTACCGTCACGGGGGTCGTGCTCGCGTTGTTCATGGCGAATGCGGGTGGGGCGTGGGACAATGCGAAGAAGTACATCGAGGCGGGGGCGCACGGAGGGAAAGGTGGGGAGCCTCATAAGGCAGCCGTGGTCGGCGATACGGTAGGTGATCCGTTCAAGGACACGTCGGGGCCGAGTTTGAACATCCTCATCAAGCTCATGAGTGTGGTGAGCCTGGTGCTGGCTCCGTGGTTCATTTCCTGACGGCAAAGACCTCAGATGTCAGAATTCAGAATTCAGAGGTGCTTACCTATGGCTCTGAATTCTCTTCAGCAAGCCAACGAGCATACGCTTTACCTCCAAGGTTTCTGAGCGGAGCTTCGCGTAGCGTCGATCGGGTAGGTAGTTGAGATCGTGAGCCAGGAGCAGATGATACTCCAGCTCTACGATCGACTTGAGCGCGATGCCTAGAAAGCGGCCGAGCTCGGCTTCAGAGGCACCACCGCAACCCTCGACGATGTTTGCAGTGACCGACGCCGCCGCGCGACGCGTCTGCGAGGCCAGGCCGCGATCACGTCGGAGGGCGTGGGACGTCTCGCGATACACCTGCAAGGTGAGGGCGTGTGCCTTGTGCCAAACCTTGAGACTCTGGAAGTCGATCATTCCCCTCGAAGCTATGTCAGAATTTCGCCGGGACTAATCTGAATTCTCAATTCTGTATTCTGAATTCTGTCATCTTTGCCGTCCGCACCAAACCCAAATGCTGAAGCTCGGAATCGTCGGCTTGCCGAACGTCGGAAAATCCACGCTCTTCAACGCCCTCACCGCGGCAGCCGCCCCAGCGGAGAACTACCCCTTCTGCACCGTCGACCCGAACGTCGGGATCGTCGAGGTCCCTGATCCCCGCCTCGGAAAGCTCTCGGAAATCGTCAAGCCGACCCGCACCGTGCCCGCGGTCGTTCAGTTCGTCGACATCGCCGGACTGGTGAAAGGCGCGGCACAGGGCGAAGGACTCGGCAACAAGTTTCTCGCGAACATCCGGGAAACGGACGCCATCGTGCACGTCGTGCGCTGCTTCGAGGATTCCGACGTGCTGCACGTGATGGGGTCCGTGGATCCGGTGCGTGACCGCGAGGTCATCGAGTTCGAGCTCGCGCTCGCCGACCTTGGCTCGGTCGAGAAGCGGCTCGATCGTGTGCAGCGCGCCGCGCGGGCCGCGGACAAGGAGGCGCTCACCGAGCTGCCGGTGCTCGAGCGCGCGCACAAGCTGCTCGCCGAAGGCCGCGGGCTGTGGGAGGCGCGCCTGACGAGCGAGGAGCTGGCGATGCTCGCCCCGTTGGGGTTGTTGACGGTGAAGCCGGTGCTCTACGCGGCCAACGTCGGCGATGCCGAGCTCGCCGGGAACGAGGGACCACACCTCCGCGCCCTGCGGGAGGCGGTGGCCCGGAGCGGTGAGCATGCCGAGGTCGTGCCCTTCTCCGCCAAGATCGAAGCCGAGCTTCGCCAGCTCCCGCCGGAGGACCGTGCCGACTTCCTCGCATCGTTAGGGCTCGAGGAAGCGGGGCTGGACCGCGTCATTCATGCCGGATACCACCTGCTCGGGCTGCAAACGTATTTCACGGCCGGCGAGCAGGAAGTGCGCGCCTGGACGATTCATCGGGGGGACACGGCGCCGCGCGCCGCGGGTGTCATTCACACCGACTTCGAGCGCGGGTTCATCCGCGCCGAGACGGCGGGCTACGACGACTTCGTCTCCACGGGAGGCTGGAAGGGCGCCAAGGAGCGTGGCGTCGTGCGCTCCGAGGGAAAGGAGTACGTCGTCCGCGATGGCGACGTCATGCTCTTTCGATTCAACGTCTAGCCAGTAGCCAGCGCCTTACGAACCCGCTACCTTTCCGAACTCACAACTGACACCCTCCTCCTGCTCCGGCAACCAGCGGGGGGCGGTACCACGACCAAAGGGAGGCTTGCCACTGTGACCCGCCAGTACGAAGCGGTCTACATCTTCGACTCCACGCTCGAAGACACCGCAATCAACGACAAGATCTCACGTTTTCACGGTCTCCTCTCGGCGAGCGGCGATATTGCCATCGACCACTGGGGACGCCGGCAGCTCGCGTATCCCATCGGGCAGAAGGAAAATGGCTACTACGCCATCGCGCGCTTCGAGGCGGAGCCCGCGAAGCTCCCGGAATACGAGCGCGCGCTCAAGCTCGATGACGGCATCGTCCGCTATCTGATCACGCTCCACGAGCACGAAGTCGGAGCGCCGGCGATCGAGCCGGGCAGCGAGATCGGCATTCGCCGCCGCGATGATGACGAGGAGGACGAAGAATGATGCGCCGACCCCAGAAGGCTTGCCCGTTCTGCGAATCGCGCATTCGCTACGTGGATTACAAGGATGATCGCACCCTGGGCCGCTTCATCACCGATCACGGCAAGATCCTGCCAAGCCGGTTGAGCGGAATGTGTGCGCGGCACCAGCGGCAGCTGTCGACGGCAATCAAACGGGCACGCTATCTCGCTCTGATTCCGTACATCAAGGGCCACCACCAGACCTGAGCATGGCCGACGGCCTCGCGCCGGCGCCGCGCGAGCGAGGGTGGGCGCGACTCGCCTTCGCTCTCGCGGCGTTCTTGTTGGTTCCGCTCTTCCCCGCCGTGCGCGCGGTGCTCCCGGTCGAGCACACGCTCATCCTGCTCGTTCCCACCATTGCCGTGTGCTTTCTTCTCGGCTGGTGGGCGGGGGGGCGGTTGTCACTCGCGCTCGTGTGGCTCGCGTTTGCCGCGTGGGTGCTGGCCCAGCCCGCACCGGCGTCGGGCGGCTCGTACTACGACCTCGCCCGTGCGTGGGGTTTGCTGCTCGCCGGCGCCTTCGGCGTGACGTGCATTCTCGGCAGGCCCGGTCCGTTCTTTTCGCGGGTGCTGTCGGCGATCGGCTTGGCGCTGCTCGTCGGACTCGCGCATGGAGTGGCCGGCGGGACGTCGTTCAGACGTGTGGAGCGAGTCCTCGATGAGCAGTACGACGTCCGCAATCGGCAGTCGGTGGACGCGTTGACGCTGTCGCTGCGCAGCGTCGCCGAGCGCGTGCCGTCGATGAAGGAGGTCATGACCACCGAGACCGTCGATCAGACCGCGTTCGAGCTCCATCGGCTGTCCGAGGGCGCGGCCCCGCTGTTTCCGGCGCTGCTCGCGCTCGAGTCACTGGTCGTGTGCGCGCTCGCGTGGACGTTGTACCACCGACTCTCGCGCGCGCGCATCGGCCCGCCGCTCGCCGCGCTCCGGGAGTTTCGCTTTCACGACCACCTCGCGTGGGGGTTGATCGTCGGGCTCACGCTCGTGCTCCTGCCCGCGTTCGCCTCACTCGCGAGGCTGGGACAGAACCTGGTATTGTTTTTCGGTATGTTGTACGCGTTGCGCGGTCTTGGCGTCATCGACAGCTTCGTTCGACGGAGCGCCGCGCTCGTGGCGATCGCCGCGGTAATCGCGATTCTCAATCCTCGTCCCTACGCTGCCCTGCTGGCGCTGGCCGTGATGCTCGCGCTGTTCGCCGTGCTGGGTGTGAGCGATGCGTGGGGAGACTGGCGGCGCCGCCTGCGCGCCGCATCCTGACCTCGTGCCATCGCACCATCGGAGCTCTTCAATGGAAATCATTCTTCGCCAATCGATCGAGAACCTCGGCAAGCCCGGCGACATCGTGAAGGTGTCGCCCGGTTACGCCCGCAACTATTTGCTCCCGCGGGGGCTCGCCTACGAGGCGACACCCGGGAACCGAAAGCGCATCGCCATGGAAAAGGCGCGTCTGGAGGCGGCGGAGGCCGAGCGCATCAAGGCGGCCCAGTCGCTCGCCGAGCGCCTCGAGAGCGTCCAGCTCACCTTCTCGGCCCGCGTGGGGGAGGAGGAGAAGCTCTTCGGCTCGGTGACCACGGCCGACATCGCCCAGCAGCTGGAGGCCCAGGGCTTCGACATCGAGAAGCGGCAGATCGACCTACACGAGCCGATCAAGACGCTCGGCGTCTACAAGATCCCGGTGCGCCTGCACGCCGAGGTGAAGCCGGAGATCAAGGTGTGGGTGATCAAACAGTGAGGCGGTGAAGGCGCTGAAGGCGCTGGAGGCGCTGGAGGTGATCGGCCTCACATCTCCTTCAGCGCTCCCAGCGCCTTCAGCGCCTTCAGCGCCTTGGGTTTTGGCACACCCAATGCGCCCTAACGGAACAACCTCCTGCCTCGGCCGGTAGAACGGCCGACGCAGTGCGTTCATCAGATTCCTGAACGGTCTCCGAATGGCCCAGTCGACGACCATCTCTTCGCTCGCCACCGCTCAACGAGCCGCCGCGCTCGCGCTGGACCTCAAGGCTACCGACGTCGTCCTCCTCGATCTCTCCGGCGTTTCCGACGCCACCGACTTCTTCGTCATCGCCAGCGGCACCTCCGATACCCATGTTCGGTCCACGGCCGAACACATCATGGAGGGGCTCAAAAAACGTGAAGGTGTCGCACCGCACCATATCGAGGGTCTCCAGTCGGGACGGTGGGTGCTGCTCGATTACGTCGACGTGATCGTGCACGTCTTCCATCCGACACTCCGTGAGTTTTACCAGCTCGAACGTCTGTGGAGCGACGCCGAGCGCGTCCCGATGGACCGCGAGGGAGGACAACCGTGATCGAACGGAGATTGCTGCTGGGTGCGCTCGCCGCCGTACTGGCGATCGCCCCGCGCGCGGAAGCCCAGTTCTACTTCGGGCAGAACCAGGTCCAGTACGACTCGTTCGACTGGAAGGTCATCGAGACCGACCACTTCCTCGTGCACTACTACCAGGGTGAGGAGACGGCGGCCCGCGACGCTGGCCGAATGGCCGAGCGCGCATACGGGCGCCTCTCGCGAATCCTCGGTCACGAGTTTCGCGAGAAGAAGCCGATCGTCCTGTTCGCCTCGCGATCCGACTTCGGGCAAAACAACGTCACCGGCGATCTCGGTGAGTTCACGGGCGGCGTTACCGAGGCCCTGCGCCACCGGATCCTGATGCCCTTTACGGGCGATTACGGATCGTTCGAGCAGGTGCTGACACACGAGATGGTGCACGAATTCCAGTACGACATCTACTCTCGCGGCAAGGCAGGCGCGGGTCTGCAGACGCTTCAGCAGCAGGCAATGCCGTACTGGTTCGCCGAAGGCATGGCGGAGTATCTGTCGCTCGGACCCGGCGACCCGTTCGCGAACACGGTGATGCGAGACGCAGCGCTCAACGGCCGGCTACCGACGATCGAGCAGCTGACGATGCGGCCGGATCAGCATAACCCGTACGACATCGGGCAGGCGCTCTGGGAGTACGTCGGCGATCGGTGGGGAGACGAGGTCATCGGAGCGATCCTCCAGGCGGCACCCAACGTGGGTGTCGAACGCGCGTTCCGCCGCGAGCTCGGGAAGTCGCTCGAGGACCTCGGCGATGAGTGGAAGGAGGCGATGCAGGTCAAGCACCTGCCGCAGATCGCCGACCTGGAACGTGCCCGGAAATACGCGCAACCCCTGCTCTCCGAGCGCCGGAGCGGCGGCGCGATCTTTCTCGCCCCCGCCCTGTCGCCTAACGGCGAGCAAATCGTCTTCCTGTCCAACGGGAGCTTTCTCCGCGGCCAGATCTTCATCGACCTCTGGATGGCCGATGCGCGAACGGGCAAGCGCCTCAAGCGGCTCGTCAAGAGCACGACGAATCCGGAGTTCGAGGAGCTGCGCCTGCTGTACTCGCAGAGCTCTTTCTCGCCGGACGGCCGCACGCTCGCGTTCACCGCGCAGCGCAAGGGGAAGGACGTCCTGTATCTGCTCGACGTCCGGAAGCAGAAGGTCATTCGTCGCATCGACACGCACCTCGAGGGCGTCACCGGCCCGTCGTGGTCGCCAGACGGCAGCCGCCTCGTCTTTTCCGGCCACCTCGGCGGGATCAGCGATCTCTACCTCGTCCAGTCGGACGGTTCGCAGCTCACGCAGCTGACCAACGACCGCCACGGTGACCTGCAGCCGCAGTGGTCGCCCGATGGCAAGCGTATCGCGTTCGCCAGCGATCGCGGGGCAGAGACCGACTTCAACGTCCTTCGGTACAGCGCCTGGAAGATCAGCACATATGATCTCGAGACGGGACGCATCGACGTGCTTCCCGGACAGGACGCGCACAACATCAACCCGATGTGGTCGCCCGACAGCCGGTCGATCGCCTACGTCTCGACGCGAACCGGCATCCAGAATCTTTTCCTTTACGAGGTCGAGACCAGCGAGCATTTCCAGCTGACGAACGTGGTCGGTGGCATCACCGCCGCCACGAACTACAGCCCGGTGATCTCATGGGCGCGTCAAGCCGACAAGCTGGCGATCACCTACTACGAGAACGGCGACTACACCATCTGGTCGATCGACAATCCGCGGTCACTGAAACGGTCGCCCTATCGGGCTCCGGAGCCCCGCACGCCTCTGGTGGCGGGCGCGCCCACGAGTGACACGGTGCTGGTGTCGAGTGCCGTCCTCCCCTCCGATACCGGCGCGACGCTGACCGCGGCGGTCGACAGCAATGGCACGAACTCGCACTACTCGTACTACCGGAGTCCGGCGGGCATCCGTCCCTCACAGAACCCACCGCCGGCCGCCGAGCTGGCCTCGCGTGGCGGGCCGATCAGCGTCGCGGCGCTGCTCGATAGCGCGGCCATGGCGCTGCCGGACGCGGGAGGGTTCAAGACGTACGACTACAAGGTTCGTTTCAGCCCCGACTATGTCGCCCGTCCGACGATCGGGTACGAGCAGTACAACTTCGGCCGCGGGTTCTTCGGCGGAACGCAGATCGTCCTGAGCGACATGCTCGGCAACCACCGCCTCGCCTTCTCTGGCGAAGTGAATGGGCGGTTGAGCGAGGCGCGCGTGTACAGCGCGTACACCAACCTGTCGCGTCGGATGCAGTACGCGGTGGGTGCCTATCAGTCGCCGTACTACTTCCCCGAAGTCGGCGCGCTCCAGCCCATTGGCGACGGCGTCTGGGAAGAGATCTACCCGATCACGCGGATCATCGAGCGGCAGGTCTTCGGCATCGGCATCTATCCGTTCGACCGATTCACGCGCACCGAGTTCGGAGCGCGGCTGTCGAACGTCGACCGCTCGTCGCTGTTCATTGGGCGTCTGATCAACGAGTTCACCGGTGCGGCGACGCCGTTCCAGATACTCGACGAAGTCCACCAGCCGAGCATCAACTACGTCCAGCCCTACGCGGCCTTCGTATCCGACAACGTGCTGTGGGGCTACACGGGCCCGATCATGGGTCGGCGCTATCGGTTGCAAGTCGAGCCGATCATCGGGACGTACAAGTGGATGGATTACCTCCTCGATTATCGACGGTACGATCCAATCCTGTTCAACTTCCTCACGCTTTCGACACGTCTGCTCGCCAGCGTGTCCGACGGCCGCGACGCCGATACGCTCCGCAAGTACATCGGATATCCCGAGCTGCTTCGGGGCTACGACCGGGAGGAGTTCGCGCTCAACGAGATCAGGCAATGCGCCTTCAACGATCCGTCGAGCGACGATCCGCGGTACTACCGCTGCTCACCGCTCGTGGGCAGTCGCATCGCCGTCGCCAACGTCGAGGTGCGGTTCCCGCTGCTGCGGCGCGTCGACATCGGTCTCCTCCCCATTTCGCTGCCGCCTATCGAGGGGCTGGTGTTCTACGACGTCGGCCTCACGTGGTTCGAGGGGCAGAACCTGCACTGGTCGAGGCCGGCGGGGTTCGATCCGGCATTCCAGCGGCACGCGCTGCGAAGCTACGGATTCGGCGTTCGGGTGAACCTCTTCAACTTCGCGTTGCTGCGGTGGGATTACGCGATTCCTCTGGACGATCCGAGGCGGGACAAGTATTGGAGGTTCTCGTTGGGCCCGAGCTTTTAGGAGCTAGGGGTCAGGGCTCAGGGGTCAGGGGTGGAAAGGTGCGGCAGCTCCGCTGCCGCGCTCATCCGATGAGGGGCCGCACGCGCGAAGCGCGGCGGCCCCTTTTTCCACCCCTGACCCCTGACCCCTAGCTCCTGATCCCTTTGTTGCCCCCGGTTCCATCGCTATTTTCCCCCCGTGCGCACTCTCCTCGCGCTGGCACTCGTGCTCGCGGCCTGCTCCGGCTCCGAGCGCGGCGATGATCCTTCCGCCAGCGACTCACCCACCGTCATGTCCGCCGGCGGCGCTGACCGCCTCCTGCTCCGCTTCGCGCGGGCGGGCGGACCACTGCGCGCCTTCGCGTATCCGCAGGTCGACTCCCTCGTGTGGACGTCGCGGGCGGCGGTTCCCTCCGTGCAGCGCGTGCTGGGATTCGATTCCGACGCGGGAAGCGTGGCCGCGCTTGACACCAGGGGCGTTCCCCTCCGCGTCGATCTGCGAACTGGCGACGTCGCCCGGGAGACGAAGGCCCGGTTGTCGTACGCCGCCTCGCAGGACGGAAACGCGATCTACGGCGTGGCGGTCGATGGAACGATCCGCCGCCTGACGCCCGCCGGAGAGTGGCGCTTCAAGCCACCGGTATCGCCGCGTGAGCTCTTCCCGCAGTCCGATGGCGGACTCCTCGTCGTCGCCGACGCGCGAACCGGAACGACCGTATGGCGCATGCATCCGCCGCAGGAATCGCTCGTCGACACCGCGCGCCTGCCCCGCGCGCAACAGGCGATTGGGACGCCGCTGGGCGACCGCCTGTATTTCACCGTGGACACCGGCCTCATTGGCGTGCGGGCGCGCGATCTCGCGGCCGTACCGAGCGTTCGGGTGCCGCAGCGCATTCGCTCCGCGGTAACGACGCCCAGCGGTGACCGGATTTATCTCCTCACCGCGGGCTCCGCGGAGCTGACCGTGGTCGATCGTTATGCGGAGGAGATCGCGGCGCGCATCACCCTTCCCGATACCTCCCGCGAGCTTCGCATGGATCCGACGGGTCGCTTCGTGATCGCCCGCGCGGCGGCGAAGGACTCGGCGTGGATCGTCGCCATCGCCACCGATACGCTCGTTGGGCGCGTCGCCACTGGCTGGCGCGAAGACCTTCCGCTCGTCACACCCGACGGCGCCCTGGCGCTCCTGCGCGGAAACGACGTCGTGCTCGTCGACAGCGACTCGCTCGAGGCGATTCGCCGCGTCGCCGGTGGCGGACGCGACCTCTGGTATTTCATCGAGTGGAATGGATTCCGCCCGCGGAGTGCGTCGCTCGATGAGCCGGTGCAATTCGAGGGGATGGACACGACACCTCCCGATTCTGGCGACACTCTGGATCCGTTCGCGGTCACTCCGTCGCCAGACTCGTTGACACCCCTACCGGAGAGCGTCGCGACCCCGCCGCGCGACACGACGCCGCCTCCCACCCCTCCGGTGACGAGCCCTGGCTTCACCGTGCAGTTCGCCGCGCTGCGCGCGGAGGCGGCCGCCATCGCGGCCGCGAATGAGATACAGGCCGAGGGGCAGCGCGCGCACGTCGTGCGGACGACGCAGGGTGGGCTAGACATCTGGCGGGTCGTTCTCGGTCCATATCCCACACGTGAACGGGCCGAACAGGTGGCGCGCAGCACCGGGCGCTCCTACTGGATTTACGAGGGGCGACCGTAGATGGCGGCTGACGTCTCGGTATCCGTGAAGCGATGGGAGGAGGCGGCGCGCGACGTTGCGCCGCTGCTTCAGGACCGGACCTGCATCGTCGTCGTGGGCGAGCTGGATGACGATGCCGCGAACGTCGCACTGGCACTCGCGAAAGCACACGTTCGCACCCGGCGCGTCGCCATCGTCGATGCGGTGGGTGAGCTTGCTCCCCTGCAGCGGCTCCTGCCCCGGGACGGGAGGTCGCACGGCGTCATCGATCATTTCCTGCACGGCGTGTCGTTGCGGAAGATCGCGCATCCCGCCAATCCTGACGGAACGCTCTTCGTGTTGCCGAGCGGCGTCGGGCCGTTCGACTACGGAACGCTCCTGCGGCGCGAGCGGTGGCGCCGCCTCACGATGGCATTCCGCGCCGAGGGTGCGCTGCTGTGCATCGTTCTTCCCCCAAACGCCGAAGGGCTCGCTGGCTTCGTCGAGGATACGGATGGGATCGTCGTGGTGGGCGAGGTGGAGTATCCGGAAGCGCGTCACATCATCGCGACGGTGCCGCGCGCTCGCCGGATCAGCGCCGACGCGACCGCGGTGCCGCTGCCGTCGACGCCGCAACCAGGAATGCTCTCGCGTGTCACTCGTCAGGCGCCGGCCAGGCGGGCGGCGATGCTGGCGGCTGGGCTCGTCGTCCTCGTCGCCGGGGGCGCCCTCTTCGCGTGGGATCGGATCGACGATCCCGATGACGGATCGATCGCGGCGGGCTCCTCGACCGAGGCGCAACGTGCCGGAGCAATCGCCGCCGCCGAGAGCGATTCCAGCGAGGCGGCGGTGTACTCCGTCGACGTCGTCATGCTGAACAGCCTCGCCGCCGCGGGTCGCCAGCTCAGCAATCCGCTTGGCTCGGTTCCAGCAGCCACGTTCTCACCACTGCACCTCGGCGCGGACAGCGCTCGGTGGTATCGCGTGCTCGTTGGCGCATGGCAGGAGCAGCGGCAGGCGGACTCGGCGCTTTCAGCGCTCCGCGCCTCGGGCGTCCTGGAGATGGGCTTCGGGTCGGTGCGACGGACGCCCTACGCGGTGCGCATCGCCGACAGCCTCAGCGCGAGCGTCGCAATGGCTCGCGCGGTGGAGCTGCGAGCACAGGGACTTCCGGCGTATGTGCTCGAACGTGACGCGGGTCACGCTGGCGTATACGCTGGCGCATTCGAGACCCCCTCGCAGGGGATGGTGCTTCTCGACATGTTCAAGCGTGCAGGAATCGAGGCGACCGTAGCCTACCGCATAGGGAGAGGAATCTAGGTGCGACTGCGCAAGCTCGAGCTCCACGGATTCAAGTCGTTCGCCGACCACGTCGATCTCGATTTCGAGTCGGGCGTCACGGCGATCGTCGGCCCGAATGGCTGCGGCAAGTCGAACGTTTCCGACGCGGTTCGCTGGGTCCTCGGCGAGCAGCGCGCGCGGCTGCTGCGCGGAGCGAAGATGGAAGAGGTCATCTTCCAGGGCTCATCGGCGCGCCGGCCGGTGAACATTGCCGAGGTGTCGCTTCACTTCGAGAATGACGACGGCGCACTGCCAGTGCCGTTCAAGGAAGTCGTGATCACTCGCCGCCTGTCGAGAAGCGGCGAGAGCGACTACCTGCTCAATCGCGCGCCCTGTCGTCTCCGCGACATTCAGGATCTCGTGCGTGGCACGGGACTCGGCGCCGATTCGGGTGTCGTCATCGAAGCGAGGATGATCGACGCGCTGCTCTCCGACCGCCCCGACGACCGGCGTGAGCTCTTCGAGGAGGCCGCCGGCGTGGGTCTCTACCGCGACCGCAAGCGCAGCACGGAGCGCCGCCTCGAGGAGACGACGCTCGATCTCTCGAGACTCGATGACCTCATCAACGAGGTGCAGAGTCAGGTTCGCTCGCTCGCACGGCAGCGCAAGCGTGCCGAGCGACACACGGAGCTCACGGCGCGCCGCTTCGCGCTCGAGCTGACGCTCGTGTCGCGTGACATGGAAGCGTGGAGCGAGGAGCTCGTTCAGCTCGAGGAGCGCGTGGTCGCGCTCCGCGCGGACGTGCCGCGCTCGGACGAACGCATGCGCGTCGCGGAACGCGCCCGGGAAGAAGCGCATCACGCGCGCGCGGCGGCGGAGGGACAGCGTGCAGAGCTGGCCCGTCTCGTCAGCGCCCAACAGGAAGATGTGCTGCGCCTCGAGAGTGAGATCGCGGTGGCCGAGGAGCGTCAGCGCAATGCGATGGCGCGACGCGAGCGCGCCGAAGAAGAGCGACGGGCGGGCGAGGAGCGCGGCTCGCGCCTCGCCGCCGATCGTGAAGGCGCTGCGACGGAACGCGCGAGGCTGGAGGCCGAGCTGGCCGCGGCGCAGGAGTCGCTCGCGCAGCGCATGGAAGCGGAGGACGCCGCCCGCACACAGGTCGCCGACGCGCGGCGCTCGACAGAGGACTCCGAGCGCGCCATGCGCGAGCTTCGTGACGAGCGGCGGCGACTGGAGCTCGATCGGGAGGGCGCGACGCGCGAGATCGAGGAGCTCGGGCAGCGAATCGACGGTCTCCGTGAAGAGCGCGAGACGCTGGCCGAGGCGCTGTCGCTCGCGACAGCGCGTCTGGACCTTGCCGAGCGGGATCTGGAGGAGGCGAAGACAGCGGCGCTGATGGCCGAGGACGCGCTCGTCGTCGCGAGAACGGCGGCCACTGACGCGAGGGCGCGGGAGAGCGCTGCGCGCGACGAGCTGTTCAGAGCAGAGGAGGCACACACGAGCCTGCTCGGTCGCGTCAACGCGCTGGAGACGCTCGAGCGCGAGCGCGTTGGGCTCGCGCCAGCCGCCGCCAAGCTGCTCCAGGAGCGCGCCCGCTTTGGGGATGGCGCCATTCTCGGACCGTTGTCCGATTTCATCACCGCCGAGGCCACGGGCGCCATCCTTGTGGAGCGCTTCCTTGGGCCGAGCGTGCATGCGGTGTTGGTGCGCGATGCCGAGGCGGCGGATAGCGTCCGCGCGTGGCATGCGACGACGAATCCCGGCCCGTTGCTCCTCCTGCCCCTCGATGCCGCCGATCCCGACTGGGAGATCAGCGACGCCCTCGCCGGAATGCTGGAGGCTCAGGAAGTCGCGCGCCCATGGGTGCGCTCACTTCTGGGACAGGTGCGCCCCATCGATGAAGGCGCGGCGTTTCTCGACAGCCGAGGCGCCGTGTGGCTGCCGGGCCGCACGGCTGGCCCAGGACCGCTGCGCCGCCGGGCGGAACTGTTCGAGCTCCGTGCCGAGCTGGGTGCCAGCGACGCCGCTCGTCAGGCGGCCAACGCGGAAGCGGACGCTGCACGCGCTGCGCTCGACGTCGCGGAGCGCGGGACGACGGAAGCGGGTGACCTGAGTCAGGGTGCGCATCAGCAGGTCCGTCGCACCGACGAGCGACGCGCCGAGGCCGAGCGCGACGTCAGACGAGCCACCCGCGAGCTGGAGGCGCTCGATACGCTCGTCGAGCGCCTAACGTCTCGCCGAAGCGACCTTTCGGCCCGGGCCGCAGAGCTCGATCAGCGCCTCGAAGAGCTGACGAACGCGCTCGATGTCGCATCCGGCTCGTTGTCCGAGTGGCGCACGCGTCTGGTTGCGCTGGAAGCGGAGCAGGATGAGGTGCGGGAAGCGCGCACGCGCGGCCAGGTGGAAGTCGCTCAGGCGCAGGCCCGGCTTCAGGTCGCGCGCGACCGCGAGCGGCACCTGGCCGATGAGGCGGATGTCGCCACCGCCCGTCTCCGGCAACTCCTGGCCGAGCTGACCGACATCACGTCGACCGATAGCGTGCTCGCTGGTCGCATGGCGGAGTGGCAGTCGGATCTCGAGACGCGCCGGGCCACATTCGCCGATGGTCGTGCGCGCCTCGCCCGCTCGGAGGACGGGGTTCGCCAGGCTGACGCGGCGCTGGACGAGGCGGAGCGAGCGGTCGACGACGCGCGCCGCCTCGCGACATCGCTCGGCGACGAGCTGCATCACGCGGAGCTTCGCTTGACGGAGCTGTCGGGTCGGCGCACGGCCATTCGCGAGCGTCTGGAGGCGGAGTGGCGGCGTCCGCTCGACGAGATGCTCGCCTCGCACACGGCGGTGGAAGGAGAAGATCAAGGGCTGCGAGCCGAGCTCGAGGCGATTCGCGAGCAGCTCGAGGCGATGGGACCGGTGAACCCGCTGGCGATCGAGGAGCACGAGGAGGAAGTGAAGCGACTCGACTTCCTCAGCACGCAGCGCGCCGATCTCGCCGCCGCGCGGAGCTCGCTCCAACAGGCGATTCGCGAGATCGACTCCACGGCGCGCGAGCTGTTCCTCGCCACGTTCACGCAGGTGCGAGAGAACTTTCGCCAGATCTTCATGACGTTGTTCGGCGGTGGTGAATGCGATCTGCGCCTCGAGCATCCCGAGACACCACTCGACTGCGACATCGAGATTCACGCCTCGCCGCGTGGCAAGCGCACGCAACGGATTCACTTGCTGTCGAGCGGCGAGCGCGCGCTGGTCGCGTTGTCGCTGCTGTTCGGCATCTTTCTCACGAAGCCAAGCCCCTTCTGCCTGCTGGACGAGGTCGATGCGCCGCTCGATGACCAGAACATTGGGCGTTTCGTTCGCATGCTGAACCAGTTCAAGCAGAGCACACAGTTCATCGTCATCACCCACAATCCGCGCACCACGACCGAAGCCGCGGACGCCGTGTATGGCGTTACGATGCAGGAGCCGGGCGTGTCATCGCTGGTGAGCGTGCGGCTGCGCGGCGGGGCGTCGGTCGACGAGGCCATCGAGGGACGACTGGAAGCGGACGAGGCGGCCGTCGGCGCAGGGGCATGATCCGCGCGGTGGCCGCCTGCGCGCTCCTCCTGTGTGCCGGAATCGCGCAGGCGCAGACGAGTGAGCCGCCGCGCGCGACCCTGCTCTATCAGAATTTTCCGAATCCGTTTCCCTCCGACGGCATCCTGTCCACGTGCCTGTGGTTCGATCTCGCGCGGGAGACGACCGTGCACCTCCAGGTGCTCGACATCCGCGGCAACGTCGTACGCACGCTCGTCCCCTCGGCGCAAGCTCCTGGGCAGCTCCCCGCGGGGCGTTACGGTCGGGGTACCGGCGACATCCCCAACGGCTTCGGCTGCGACGGCCGCTTCATATGGGATGGCACCGCCGCTGACGGCGGCTTCGTTCCCCCGGGCGTCTATCTCCTGCGCATGCGCGCCGACGGTGCGGACATGGTCCGTCGGATGCTCTTTCTCGGTCGCTAATGCGCCTCACGACGGTCGGTACGGGGACCGTGACGCCATCACCGTCGCGCGTGTGTGCGGGTCATCTGGTGACAACCGGTCAGGTCTCGGTGCTGCTCGACTGCGGCAGTGGCGTCGTCCATCGGCTGGCGCGCGCGGGCGTCGACTGGATGGCGATCACGCATGTCGCGATCACGCACTTTCACGCCGACCACCTGAGCGATCTCGCGTTCCTGATCTTCGCCTGGCGGCATGGCGCGGCCCAGCCACGCACTGCTCCTGTCGACATCATTGGGCCGCCCGGTATCGACGCGCTCCTGACGCGGTTTGCGGACGCGTTCGGGGCGTGGGTGCGCGAGCCCGGGTATCCGGTTCGGATCAACGAGACAGCACCCGGCGCCGTCGTTGCGCTCGGCGGCGACGTGCGCTTGAGTGCGTTCAAGGTCCCGCACACCGAGGAGAGCGTGGCGTACGACGTCGTGCATGGGGGACGACGAGTGGTGTACACCGGCGACACGGGATTCGACGAGGGACTTGGACGGTGGGCGTCGGGATGCGATCTTCTCCTTGCAGAGTGCTCGCTGCCGGACGATCGGGAGATGGCCATCCACCTCACGCCGAGCCGATGTGGTGACCTCGCGGCGGTCGCACGACCCCGGACGCTGGTACTGACGCACTTCTACCCGCCCGTGGAGCAGGTAGACATTCGCGGCATCGTTCACGAGCGATTCGATGGGGCGCTCGTGCTCGCGGAAGACGGGTGGTCCATGGAGATCGAGGAGCGGTAATGCTCGTTGTGATGGAGCACGGAGCCACGTCGGAGCAGGTCGCTGGCGTCGTCAGGCTGATCGAGGAGCTCGGCTACCAGGCTCGCCCGATGCCTGGCTCACAGCGCACGGCCGTTGGTCTCGTCGGTAACGACGGGCGCGTCGAGGGCGCGCGATTCGAGACGCTGCCTGGGGTGGCGCAGGTCATTCACGTCACGAAGCCGTACAAGCAGGCGTCGCGCGAGTGGCATCCCGACAACACGGTCGTCACGATCGCGCCCGGGGTGCACGTCGGCGGTGATGACATCACACTCATCGCCGGGCCTTGCTCGGTGGAGTCGGAAGAGCAGATCATCGCGGCAGCGCGGGCCGTCCGCGCCGCGGGAGCATCGTGTCTCCGCGGCGGCGCGTTCAAGCCGCGCAGCTCACCGTACTCGTTTCAGGGCCTTGGCAAGCGCGGACTCGAGATGCTCGCCCTCGCGAAACGAGAAACGGGCCTCGCCATCGTCACCGAAGCGATGGATGATGAAGGGGCCGAGCTCGTCGCCGAGTACGCGGACTGCATTCAGATCGGCGCGCGCAACATGCAGAACTATTCGCTGCTGCGCACGGTGGGACGGTTAGGCAGGCCGGTCCTGCTCAAGCGTGGCCTGGCGGCGACGATCACCGATCTCCTGTTGAGCGCCGAGTATGTGCTGAGCGAAGGCAATGCGCAGGTCATCCTGTGCGAGCGCGGAGTGCGGAGCTTCGATACGGCGGCGCGTAACATGCTCGACCTCACGGCGATTCCCATCGTGCACAAGCTGTCGCACCTGCCGATTCTCGCCGACCCGAGCCATGGCACGGGGCTGCGCGACAAGGTGATCCCGATGGCGCGTGCCGCGGTCGCCGCTGGCGCCGATGGCATCCTCGTCGAGGTACATCCCAACCCGGAGCGCGCGCTCTCGGATGGGGCGCAGTCGCTCTTCCCGGAGCAGTTCGCGGAGCTGGTCGGCGAGCTCCGCACGATCGCGACCGCCATTGGGCGCACCATAACGCCAGTTCCGGGAACCTCGACGGCAGGGGTGGCGTAGAACTAGAGCGAGAAATGAGGAACGAGGAAGTCGATCCGCTCTCTCATTCCTCGTTCCTCTGGTCACCCCTCACCGAGTACCGTCATGCGAGCACGCGTTCTTGCCATTGCCCTCGTCACCGTTGCCGCACCGGTTGCCGCGCAATCACCCACGGCGGTGCTCGATCGCGCGGTGCGGGCGTACAAGAACGTCAAGACGGTCCGCGCGTCGTTCACGCAGACGATCACGAATCCGCTGCTTGGGCAAACGGTGAGCTCGGCGGGCGAGATGGTGCAGCGGCGCCCGAACCACGTGTCGGTGCGCTTCACCGATCCTGCGGGAGACCGCATCGTCGCCGACGGCTCGTGGGTGTGGTTCTATCTCCCGAGCAGCATACCCGGCCAGGTGATTCGCCAGCGCATCGCCAGTGGCGTCGCCGGGTCGCCGGACCTCACCGCACAGTTCCTCGATGCGCCGTCGTCACGATTCAACGTGACCGACCTCGGACGAGAGAAGGTGAATGGAAGAGCGGCGCGCGTTCTGTCTCTGGTGCCGAAGCCAGGAGTCGACGCGGCTTTCACGAAGGCGGTGGTGTGGGTCGACAGCGCGGATGCACTGATCCGTCAGTTCGAGCTCACCGAGCCGAGCGAGGTCGTCAGGCGGGTGACGATCACCAGGCTGACGCTCAATCCCACCATCCCCGCGTCGGCCTTCCGTTTTACGCCACCGTCGGGGACGAAGGTAATCGATCAGTAATACGAAGCAGCCGTTCGATCTCGTCCAGCCGGCCATGGTCGGACGTTCCACCCTCCCGAACCCACCGCAAGGCCGCACGCGAGAGTGCTCGATAGGCATCGAGCGTGTCGGGATGCGTGCGCAGCGCATCCAGGTGCCGCGCGATCGTATCGGCATCGCCGCGGACGATCGGCCCCGTGAGCGCGCTCGCGCCAGCCCCGCTCCGCAGATTCTCGACCGCCGAGGCGAAGAGCGGATGCAGGGCTCGCCGTGCGACGTCCGAAGCGATCCCCGCGTCGCGTAGCAGCTCCTCGGCGAGACACATGAGCACGGTCGGAAAGTTCGACGCGAAGACGGCGGCGGCGTGGTAACGCGCCTTCTCACCCGGAGGGATGTAGAGCACATTCGCCGCCACCGCGGCCGCCAGGCGCTCGGACAGCGTTCGTGCTTCCGGATCGCCGTCGATGCCGATCCACGCGCCGCGGAGCGTCTGCGGTGCGTGCTCCGGGTCGGAGAGCGCGACGAGCGGGTGGAAGGTGCCGCACGGGTGTCCGCTGCGTCGAAGCGCACCAAGGCCCGTGGGGTCGACGCTGCCGCTGGCATGCAGAACGATGGCAGCCGGCGCGATGGCGGCGGTTGTCAGCGTCTCGAGGGCGCCCTCGAGCTGCGCATCCCGGACGGTCACGAGCACGCACGTCGCGGAGCCTAACGACCCGGGCGGTGCGCCGGCGGTGATGCCCTCAGCGACGTCAGCGTGCCTGCCATGAAGCCCGGTGACCTGTACCCCGCCGGCGCGAAGGGCACGTGCGAGGCTCCGCCCTGCCCGCCCGGCGCCGAGGATGAACACCCGGTCGCGGGTCATGAGGCGCCGGGCAGATCCTCCTGCTTTGCCGCTCGCTTGGCCGCTGCGCGATCGAGGACGGTGCGCTGCGTTACATCACCCGCGAGCAACTCGCGAGCGGTGAGCACGGCCCGATCCTCCTCGAGCCGCCGCCGGAGCTCGGCCTGCACGCCGAACACGTAGCGCGCGACCTCGTAGGTGAGGAGGCGGGTGACGAAGGGGCTGGCTGCGTCCCAGTCGTCGCGCGCGATCGTGATGCCGCGGCTCTCGAGCAGCTGCCGGAATGCATCGAGCATCGCCGGCGTGACACGAAAATCCGGCGATGCCACCGCGCGCGACGTCTTGACCGACAGCGCATATGCCGTCAGCGCATCGCGGAACCGGCCAACCTGATCACCAAGCGCGCGCTGAAGCGCGAGCTCGTGCTCCGCCGGATCATCCGAGACGAAGAGGTCGGGCGTAATGCCACCGCCCCCGTAGATGACGCGGCCGGCATCGGTCCGATAGGCCGTGCGGTCGGCGAGCGGAATCTCGCCCGCGATCGTCGGGGCCGCGTCGTCCTCCGGCGCCTCCACGCCATCCTCCTCATCGTCCGAGGGACGTGGCTTCTGGATGCTGCGCCCAACGGGCGTGAACCAGCGCGCGGTGGTCAGCTTGAGGGCGCCCCCGTCGGGCAGTGCGAAGACCGACTGCGCACTCCCCTTGCCGAACGTCGTCTCCCCGAGAATCGCGGCGCGATCGTGATCCTGAAGCGCACCGGCGACGATCTCCGAGGCACTCGCACTCCCTTCATCGACGAGCACCACCATCGGAAGATCGGGCCAGGGCTGCTGCCCTTCATCGGCGAAGTCGCGTGTGGCCCCGTACGCACGACCGCGCATCGAGACGATCTCCTGGCCGCGGTTCAGAAACAGGTCGGAGACGGCGACACCCTGCTCGAGCAGGCCTCCCGGATTCCGGCGCAAGTCCAGAATGAGCGCGCGGAGCCCGCGCTTCCGCATGTTCTGGATCTCCTTCTCCAGCTCCCTCGCGGTCTGCTCGCTGAACACGTCGATGTCGAGATACCCCACGTTGCCGGGCAGCAGATCAGTGCGGCGCACGGCATGCACCTGGATATCTGCCCTCGTCAGGCGGAATGGCAGCAGTGACTCCAGGCCCGATCGCTCCACCATGATGTTGACGCGCGATCCCTTGGGACCGCGAAGCTCGCGCTGGGCTTCGTCGACCGACCATCCCTGCGTCGATCGCCCTTCCATTTCGACGATCCGGTCGCCCGTCTGAATCCCAGCGCGCTCGGCAGGCGAGTCGGGGAGCGGTGAGACGACGGTGATCCACCCGTCGCGCACGTCGATTTGAACGCCGAGGCCGGCGTATCGGCCACTCGTGTTCTCGTTGAGACGGGCGAGGCGATCCCCGGACAGGAAGACCGTGTAGGGGTCGTGCAGCTCCCGCAGCATTCCCTGCAGCGCTTCGCGGTAGATGCTGTCCTGCGAGAGCGAATCGACATATCGGTCGGCCACATGCGACACGACCTGATCGAAGAGGCGCGCGCCATTCACGGCGCTCGTCGTCCCATCGAGCCCGCGCTGAAGAAACCATCCGCCGGTGACGAGCGCAGCCGCCATCGTGGCGAGCGCGACGAACGCACGATACCGCATGCGCACCTCTGAAGGGGTCATTGCATCACTGGTGGTGAAACCCTGATGAGACCGCGAAAGTTTCGGGCCACGCCCGTGTAAGCGCGGCTGTGATACGGTTCAGCACCTCATCTTCGGTGCCAGCCCCGTCGATCCCGATGATCGGTCCGGCTTCGGGATGGCCGGCCTGCCACGCGGGGTCGAGGAATCGCTCGAAAGCCGCGTCGACACGGGCGTGAAACTGGTCGCCCGCGCGCTCGATCTTGTCGTGTCCGCCGCGACGATCGAGGCGCGCTCGTCGTGCCGCAGCGGACAACGTCAGCACGACCGTAAGGTCAGGAACCAGTCCCTGCGTGGCCAGGGCATTCGCGCTGGCCACCAGCTCGGGGTCCAACCCACGACCCGCGACCTGATACGCGTACGTCGAAAGAAAAAAACGATCCAGAATCACCGACCGGCCTTCACGCAGGTTCGGCTTGATCACCCGATCGACGAGCTCCGCACGGGACGCCATGAACAGAAGGGCTTCCGTGGCCGGGGTGAGCTGATACGGAACGTGCAGCACCATTTCCCGAATCTTCTCGCCGGCATCGGTGCCGCCTGGCTCACGGAGAAGCGTCGCATCGATACCGTGGTCAGCGAGCCACTGGAGCAGACGCGGGGCCTGCGTCGACTTCCCCGAGCTCTCCTGCCCCTCGAGCACGATGAGCCGGCCGCGCGTCACGGTCATCCCAGCGTGATGATCGGACTTTGCGCGCCCTTCTTGATCCCATCGAGAATCCACTCGTTCGCGCGCATCATGAGCTTGTCGAAGTTTTCCTGCGCGACGGCGACCGCCTGATAGACCCGGTGGCTCTGCACCTTGCCCAGGAGCTCGTCGAGCTTCTGCTCCATCTCCTCGGTGGGCTGTTCGCCGCGTGCGATCATGCTTTGCGCGTCCTCCCGGAGCTTCTCGAGCTCCCGCAGGAGCGCGACCGCTTCGCGATCGCCGGAGAGCTCCTCGTTGGCGCGCTTCACGGCCTTGTATTCGGCGCTCTGCCCGATCAGGCGGCCGAGCTCTTTGGCTTTGTCTTCAAGCATTCAGGGGGACCTCAAAGTGGTAAGAAACGGCAAAGATGACAGAATTCAGAATACAGATTTCAGAATTCAGAGACGTCGTTGCTGAATTCTGAAATCTGTATTCTGAATTCTGTCATCTTTGCCGTTTCTCTTTGATATCATCGCCGAATCGCCAGTAGGATTCTGTCTCGTCCCGCCAAATCCCGCTCGACGCTCACATCGCCGTAACGACCATCGCTCATCGCCAGCTCGGCCGCGAGCGATGCGCGCCGCGCGTCGACCTCCAGAGCGAGAAGTCCATCAGGCTCGAGGATGGCCGCGCCTTCACGAATGATCGTCTCGATCGCGGCCATCCCGTTCCGTGCCGCGAAGAGCGCCAGGGGCGGCTCCCAATCTCGAACGCTCACGGGCAGCGTACATGCCTCGTCGTACGTGATGTATGGCGGATTCGACGCGAGCACGGTCGCACGCTCACCCCGAACCGGGGCGAGTAACGAGCCGAGTCGCAGCTCGACCGGCGCACGGAGGGACGACGAAAGCCGCCCCACATTGGCCCGCGCGCACTCCAGCGCCTCGCTCGATACGTCGGTGGCAATTACGCGGCTGTATGCCCCTTCGGTCGCGAGCGCGAGCGCGATCGCACCGGAGCCGGTGCCCACATCGATGGCGACGCCGCGCGAGGCTCGATCGAGGATGCACTCGACCAGCATCTCCGTCTCCTGACGCGGAATGAGCACCCGCTCGTCCACGTCGAGCGTGAGGTGCCGGAAGGCGGCGCGCCCCACCGCATACGCGAACGGCGCCCCGCGTGCGCGCTTCCGCGCCGCGTCCCACGCGCGCCGGCAGCGCTCGACGTCCAGCGTCGCGTCACGGTGCATCGATGGCCAGAACCGCGGCATGTCGACGATCGCCGCGACGATGTCGCGAGCCTCGCGCTGGGCGTCGGGAACCCGGGCCCCTGCCAGATGCGCGGACAGCGCCGCAACGATGTCTCCCACGCGTGCCGGTGCGACGGTGCCTAACGTGGGGAACGCCAGCACGTCAGCCATTGAGCCGCTCCTCGATGTCCGCCTGACGAAGCGCCTCGATCAGCGGGCCGATCTCGCCCTCGAGGATTCGCGACAGCTCGTGCATCGTCAGGTGGATCCGATGGTCGGTCACGCGATTCTGAGGAAAGTTGTACGTCCGAATCTTGGCGGAGCGATCGCCGGTGCCGACCTGCGTTTTGCGCATGCGAGAGCGCTCGGCTTCCTGCTCCGCGACCTTGAGGTCCAGAAGGCGCGCTCGCAATACCTCCATGGCGCGCGCCCGGTTCTGGATCTGGGAGCGCTGATCCTGCTGGCTCACGACGATCCCGGACGGGAGGTGCGTAATCCGCACCGCCGAGTCGGTGGTGTTGACACCCTGGCCGCCCGGGCCCGAGGCGCGAAACACGTCGATGCGGAGGTCCTTGTCCTCGATCTTGACGTCGACCTCTTCGGCCTCGGGCAGCACCGCGACCGTCGCGGCCGATGTGTGGATGCGTCCCTGGTTCTCGGTCGCCGGCACGCGCTGCACCCGATGCACCCCGGATTCCCATCGCATCGCGCCGAACGCGTCGTTCCCGTGCACCTTGAAGATGACCTCCTTGAGACCACCCAAGGTACCTTCGGACATCGAGATCGTCTCCCACTTCCACCCCTGCCGCTCGATGAACCGCGTGTACATGCGGTGCAGGTCGAAGGCGAAGAGCGCGGCCTCGTCGCCGCCCGTGCCAGCGCGGATCTCGACGATGGCGTCGCGCTCGTCGAGTGGATCACGCGGGATGAGGAGCGGCGTGAGCGCGGTCTCGATGCGGAGGATCTCGGCCCGCAGTCGCTCCTCTTCGGCGCGTGCTTCCGCGGCCATCTCGGGATCATCAACGCCAACGAGCTCGCGCACCTGCGCGAGCTCGTTCTCGGACCGCTCGAGACGGGACGCCATCTCCTTGACCGGTGCGAGCCGGCTATGCTCTCGTCCCAGCTCCGCGAGCCGGCGCGAATCTCGCGCAGTAGCGGGATCGGACAACTCGCGCTCGATCTCCGCCGCCCGCGTCATCGCGTCGGCGAGACGATCGCGAATGCTCAGCGTTCCTTACCGTACTTCTGGCGGAAGCGCTCCACGCGGCCAGCCGTATCGACCAGCTTCTGCTTCCCGGTATAGAACGGGTGGCAGTTCGAGCAGATGTCGGTGTGGATCTCGTCCTGGGTCGATCGCGTGACGAACGTATTGCCGCAGGCGCACTTGACCGTGGCGGTCGCGTACGTGGGGTGGATTTCGGTCTTCACTTGTGCCTCTCGTGACAAAGATGGTAGCAGTGCAATATATCCTGGACGGCCCGTAAAAGACAAGGCGACAATGGCTTGTGCGTTTGACAGATGTCGTGGCGCGGCGTAAGTTGCCGCGGCACTCTCACCCTCGGAACGGCGTGCTCGCATGGAAATCGTAGAGTTTCTCGCAACCGTCCCGCTTCTCTCCGGCATTGGCCGCGACGAGCTCGAGCGATTCACGGAAGTCACTCGGGAGCGCGACTACCCGAAGGGCAGCGTCATCGTGTTCGAGGACGATCCCGGTGATTCGCTGTTCATCGTCCGCGACGGACGCGTCAAAGTCGTGCTCGTCGGCGAGGACGGTCGTGAGGTGATTCTCAGCGTGCTAGGCGTCGGCGAGCACTTCGGCGAGCTCTCGCTCATCGACGGTCAGCCGCGCTCCGCGCACGTGATCGCGATGGATGATGCGAAGCTCCTCATTCTGCGACGCGACGACTTCCGCCGCCGTGTGGCAGAGTCTCCAGCTGTCGCGTGGGCGATGCTGGTCGAGCTGTCGCGACGCCTGCGCCGAGCCGATGAACAGATTGGAAGCCTCGTGCTGCTCGACGTGCACGGCCGCATCGCGCGGCTCCTGCTCGACGCCGCCGACGAGGGCGCCAACCCCACGATCACGAAACCGCTCACACACCAGACGATCGCGCAGATGATCGGCGCCAGCCGCGAAACGGTGTCGCGCGCGATGCGCGAATTCCAGGATCGCGGCCTCATTAGCGTCGAGCGTCGTCAGATCACCATCGCGGATCGCGGCCAGTTGGAGCAGATGGCGCACGTGAGAGTCTGAAGTAGGGGTCAGGAGTCAGGAGTCAGGGATCAGGGGGTGTCAGGGTGAAGGTTCGAGGGAACCGGCACGCGCGACTCCGGCACCGAATCGCTGACCCCCCTGGCCCCTGACTCCTGACTCCTGACCCCACTTACCAGGCGCGGTGACGACTGTCACCGCCCGGCGCTCGCGACGACCGCGATCTTTCCTCCACCACCATGCTCCGCCTTCACTTCTGGGGTACGCGCGGGTCCATCCCTAGCCCGGGCTCACAGACCGTGCGCTATGGGGGCAACACGCCGTGTGTGGAGGTGCGAACGAGCGAGGGGTGGCTGATCATTCTCGACGCGGGCACGGGCATCCGGGAGCTCGGCCGCTCGCTGATCGACCGGGCGAATGGTGCGCCGATCCAGGGCGACATCTTTCTGTCCCATGGCCATTGGGACCACATCCAGGGCCTCCCCTTCTTCGCCCCTATCTTCCAGCGTGGCAACCACTTCACCATCTGGGGCGCGCAGACCACCGAAGCCAGGGTCGAGCGGATCGTGCGCGACCAGATGTCACCGGTAGTCTTCCCCGTGTCCTTCGAGGAGATCGCGGCCAGCATCGACTTTCGTTCGGTATTGGGCGACAGCCTGGAGGGCCGCGGCTACACGGTGAGCGCGACCGAGGTTCGCCACCCCGGTGGGGCCATGGGATATCGCTTCGCCGACGGAAACGGGCGTGGGCCTGCACTCGTCTACATCTCGGATAACGAGCTGGGAGCAACGGAGAAGTACGACTCCCCAGGGCATTGGCGTGACGACCTCGTGCGCTTCGTGCGCGACGCCGGCGTGCTCGTGCACGATGCGATGTACACACGCGAGGAGTACGACCATCATCGCGGCTGGGGCCACTCGACGTATCACGATGTGGTGGCGTTGGCTCTTGATGCGAACGTCGAGCGATTGGTGCTGTTTCACCACAAGCCCGAGCGCTCGGACGATGAGGTCGATCAACGCGTGGACGAGTGCAAGGCGCTGGTGCGCGAGCGAGGCGGCACGACTGACGTGATCGCGGCCTCGGAGGGAATGACGCTGACACTCTGAGGGCCGACGCCATGACGAGACCCGAACCGCGGATCGCGATCTGAAGCCTCTGCTCATCGCGGCGCTCGGCCGAGCGATTCCGCATCTGCCCTCGGGACGCTCCGGGGACGACCTCGAGATTCGGCGCGTTCCCTCCTTTCCGGCTGCCGCGGCGCTCGACGCATCCCGCCCCACCGTGATCCTCGTCGATCGCGCGCTCCTGCACACGCTCAACGGCGACCTGCGGCCGATGCGCGACCTCGTCGAGCGCGCGGCACTGGTGGGTGTGGGGGACCCCGGCGATGCCGAGCCGCCCCCCGAATTCCCCACCGAGCTCCTCTCGGGATTCCTGCCGGGCAACGCGGCGGCCGGGCTCGTCGCGGTCCAGCTTCGCGGGGCGTTCCGCCACGCCGCCTCGCTCGTTGCCTATCGAGCGGTGCGCGCTCAGGAGCGCGACCGCCACCGTGAGCTCGCCGAGCTCACGCGGGTCGGCGTGGCCCTCACCACCGAGCGTGACCTGTTGTCACTGCTCACACTGATCCTTTCGCAGGCTCGGCGCATCACGACGAGCGACGCGGGATCGCTGTACCTCGTCGAGCGCGATGAGGCGGGGCACCCGGAGGCGCTGCGGTTCAAGCTTTCCCAGAACGAGACGCTGACCAGCGTCCCGCTCTCCGAATTCACCGTGCCGATCGACAATTCGAGCCTCGCCGGATACACCGCGGCGACGCACGAGCCACTCGTCATCCCCGACGTGTATCTGCTGCCGGAGGACGTGAGCTATCGTCTGAATCGCAGCTTCGACGAGAAGTTCGGTTATCGCACGAAGTCGATGCTCGTGATTCCGATGACGACGCATCGCGACGAGGTCGTCGGGGTGCTGCAGCTGATCAACCGGAAGCGGATGATGGGCACGCGCCTAACGACCCCCGAGGCGGTCGATCGCGAGGTGCTTCCGTACGACGAGCGGGCCGTGGAGCTCGTATCCGCCCTCGCGGCGCAGGCGGCGGTGTCGATCGAGAACTCGATGCTCTACGAGAACATCGAACGGCTCTTCGAGGGCTTCGTCACCGCGGCGGTGTCGGCGATCGAAGCGCGCGATCCGGCCACGTTCGGTCACTCCGAGCGGGTGGCGACGATGACGGTGAGCCTCGCGCGCGCGGTGGATCGCGGCGGGACCGGCCAGTATCGCGGGACGCGCTTCTCCCGCACGCAGCTCCGCGAGCTTCGCTACGCGAGCCTGCTGCACGACTTCGGCAAGGTCGGCGTGAGCGAGCAGGTGCTGGTGAAAGAGAAGAAGCTCTACTCGAGCGACATCGAGGCGATCCGCGGGCGGTTCGCCTTTCTGAAGCGGACCGCGGCACTCGAGTACGAGCGTCGGCGCGCCGAATGGTTGCTTCGCAACGGGCGCGAAGGATACGACGCGCTGGTCGCCGAGCTCGACGGGCGGCTTCGCGAGCACGAGGCGGAGCTGGACCGTCTGCTGTCGGCCGTCATCGCCGCGAACGAGCCGACGATCCTCAGCGAGGAGGCCGGCGCCGAGCTCGCGTGCCTGTCGAGGCGCACGTTCCGTGACATCGACGGCGCGGAGCGACCACTGCTCACCGAGGAAGAAGTGCGATTCCTGACGATCACGCGTGGCAACCTCGACGAGCAGGAGCGCCGCGAGATCGAGTCGCATGTGACGCACACGTTCCGGTTTCTCCAGCAGATCCCGTGGACGCGCGAGCTGCGCGACATTCCACGCATTGCGTACGCGCACCACGAGAAGCTCAACGGCGAGGGCTACCCGCGCGGGGTGCGCGGCGATGAGATCCCGGTCCAGACGCGGATCATGACCATCGCGGACATCTACGATGCGCTGACCGCGACCGACCGGCCCTACAAGCCCGCCGTCCCCTCCGAGCGGGCACTCGACATCCTCCGAATGGAGGCGAAGGAGGGGATGCTCGACAAGGACCTGCTGTCGACGTTCATCGAGTCCAGGGTCTACGCCTTGACAGATCCGAGGAGTTTTGGGGCGTACACGCTGGGGACTCCTCGGGACGGGGTGCCGTCGTTGACCGATTAGGATCTCGGGATTACTGACGGCAAAGATGACAGAATTCAGAATACAGAATTCAGAATTCAGCAGTCATCTCTGAATTCTCTATTCTGTATTCTGAATTCTGTCATCTTTGCCGTTCGCCGTACCCCCCTCCGCCAGGCGTCTCAATACTCAACACATCCCCCGGCCCCATCTCGACCCTGCACTTGGCCGGGAGCCACTTCCCATTCAGTGAATTCCGGCCGGGTGCCCCGGCCGCACCGCCCGCGGCTCCACGCGGGGAACGGCGGCGGCGCTCCGTCAGCAGGGTCACCGTACAGCGCTCGAGCACCCGGTAGCGCCGAACGACGCCATCACCGCCGCGGGCAGCGCCCTCGCCGCCCGTCTTGCGCCGGATCGCGTACTCATCGATGCGCAACGGCAGCGACCACTCCAGGGATTCGATCGGAGTGTTGCGCGTGTTGCTCATCCCGACGTGCACCGCGCTCGGACCGGGGCCGCGGGAAGAGCCTCCCTGCCCTCCGCCCAGCGTTTCGTAGAAGGTCCAACCAGCGCCTCCAAACGTGACGTTGTTCATCGTCCCCTGCCCTTGCGCCGGTACATCGATGCCAGCGTCGGCAAGCGCCGCGAACAGCGTATCGGTCATGCGCTGCGAGAGCTCGACATTGCCCGCAGCCACGGCCGAGGGCCACGTCGCATTCATGACCGTTCCGCGCGGGGCGATCACGTCGACCGCTCTCCCGATGCCATCGTTCATCGGAACCTCGTCGTCGAGCATCGTCCGCAGCACGAACACCGCCGCCGCCCGCGCGACAGCAAGCGGGGCATTGACGTTGCCGCGCACCTGGGCGGATGACCCCGTGAAGTCACACACGAGACGTCCGTCCTGCTGGCGAACCGTCGCGACCACGCGCACATCGTCCTCAGTCACACCATCGCCCTCGAGCGCGTCCTCCGCGCGGCCGACTCGGTTGCCCAAGGCGCGCAGCGCCTCGCGCGCACTTCGCTCGGCGTAGTCCATCAATGCCTGTCCCGCCTGCTGCACTCGGGCGATTCCCTCACGCGCGACGAGGGCCCGCCAGCTCGCTCGGCCGGCCGCGCAGGCGCCCAACTGTGCCCGCATGTCACCGCGGCGCTCGTCAGGTGTCCGCACGTTGGCGAGCAGAATCGACATGACATCATCCGCGATCCCGTGCTGCGTGGCGAGGCGCACCGGGGGAAGCACGAGGCCTTCCTGGACCAGCTCGGTGGCGCCCTGCGGCATGCTTCCCGGGCTCATGCCGCCAACATCGGCATGATGCGCGCGAACAGCCGTGAATGCCGCTACGCGCCCTTCGTGGGCCACGGCTTCCACGAGCGTGAGGTCGGGGAGATGCGATCCGCCGGTGAACGGGTCATTGAGGAGAAACACGTCGCCAGGCTGCGGACGGCGCGCGATCACCGCTCGCACCGCTTCCGGCATGGCACCGAGGTGGACGGGAATGTGCGCCGCCTGGGCCACCATCGCGCCGCGGGCGTCGAACAGAGCGCACGACGAGTCACGGCGCTCACGAATGTTGGGCGACAGGGCGCCGCGCACGAGCACGGTCCCCATCTCTTCGGCGATGGCGGCGAACGCGTGCGCCATGACCTGAAGATCGAGGAGGTCGAACGTCTCGGCGGTCACGTGGAGCGCTCCATCATGTACCCGCCAGTTGGCAGCGGCCTTGCGTGCCATCCCGCCTCGACTCGCATCGCCGCGTCGGGCAGCGGAACCACGGCAGGCCCTCGCACCGGCGCCGCCGGGCCATCCGTGCTTGCGCTCCCCACTCGTGCCTCACGAGCGACGCCGAAGGTGGCATGGCGGAGACTCACGACCTCGACTGGTCGCTCGAGCGTGAAGCCCGCGCGAGCCGTATGCAGCGTGGCAAACCGTGTGGCGATCGTCGCGCCATCGTCCTCGGGAGTCACGGGAACATCGAGCTCGTGCCCTTGCCCCACGTAACGCACATGGGCCCACCAGCGACGTTCCGCTCCTTCTCCGGTCCGCGCCGCGAGCTCCTCGCACATGGCGGTCACATTCGCGCGGTCCAGCTGCTCGGCGTGTCGCATGACGCTTCGCATCGCATCGCGCCGCTCCGGCGCCATGGCCAGGCCTAACGCGCTCAGCACCCCGGCGTGCGGCGGCACGAGAATGCGGGTCATGCCGAGCAGTGTCGCCAGCGCACAGGCGTGAAGTGGCCCACCCCCGCCAAAGGCCACCAGGACACATCGCCTTGGATCGACGCCACGCTCCACGCTTACTCGGCGCAGCGCACGGGCCATGGCCGCATCGACGGCGGCGACGATCGCTCGCGCCACTCGCTCGGCGGGGGCCGACAGGCGTTGAGCAAGCGCGTCGACCGCCCGGTGCGCCGCTGAAGGATCGAGCGTTACCCCTCCGCTCATCCGGGACGCGTCGATGTGGCCGAGCACAATGTGCGCGTCCGTCACCGTCGCGTCGGTAGCGCCGCGCCCAAAGGCAGCGGGACCAGGATTCGCCCCGGCGGAGCGCGGTCCCACACGAAGCGCGCCTCCGGGGTCCACCCACGCGATGCTGCCGCCGCCCGCGGACACCGTCTCCACGAGGACACGGGGCAGCGCGATCGGCACGCCGGCGATCGCGCCTCCGGGCTCGGAGAGTGGCTCTCCCTCGAGGACCAACCCGGCATCCGCGCTCGTCCCTCCGATATCGATGGTGAGCGCATCCACGATCCCCGCCTGCCGAGCCACGGCCGCAGCGCCGAGAATCCCACCGGCTGGCCCCGAGAGCGCGAGCGATGCCGCGGTGTGTGCCGCATCGGCGGCGGTGCGCATTCCGCCGGCAGAGGTCATCACGGCGGGCGCGGGGTATCCTGCCTGCACCAGATCGTCCGCCACGCGTCGCAGGTACGTTCCGACCGATGGACGGAGGTACGCCTCGGCGACGGTCGTCGCGGTGCGCTCGTATTCACGAATTTCCGGAAGCACCTCCGACGAGAGCACGACGTCGACGCCGGCGATCAGCGATCGCAGCGCGGCACCTAACGCCCGCTCGTGACGCCCGTCGTGAAACGAGTGCAGCAGCGCCACGGCCACGACCTCCGGCGTGCGCTCGACAGCCTGCTGTGCCACGCGCCGGACCGACGTGGCATCGAGCGGCCTCACGATTCCCTGCGGCTCGACGCGCTCCGGCACGGCGACAATCCGATCATGCGGGACGAGCGGATCGGGGTGGTGCTTCGTCAGATCGTAGAGCGCGGCGCGCTCCTGGCGACGCAGCTCGAGCAGGTCGGTGGCACCTTCGGACGCACACAGGACGACGCGGGCGCCTGTTCGCTCGAGAAGGGTATTCGTCGCCACGGTCGTGCCGTGCGCGATATACTCGACCTCGCCGGAGGGCGCGCCTAACGCACGCAGCGCGTCGCGCACACCCTGACTCTGGTCCGCGGGCGTCGACAGCACCTTTCTCCCCTCGACGCGCCCATCGGCGGCAATGGCGATGAGGTCGGTAAACGTTCCGCCGACATCGATGCCGACGGAGTATCCACTCATTCGCGCCGCCGCCGCACCCAGGCCGCCGCCACCAGCGCCACCGTCGCGATCAGCGACGCCGCGCCGATCCAGTCGCCGATCCGCACGAAGAGCGTCGTGACCGACGCCGTTTGCACCTGATACGTGCGACTGGCGCTCGTCTCCAGCTCGGTCTCCTCATGAACGCGGCCGAGCGGGTCGATGTACGCCGAGATCCCGGTGTTCGCGGCGCGGACGATGCCGAGGCGGTTCTCAATGGCGCGGAACACGAGGTGCGCCTCGTGCTGGTGTGGCGCAATGCTCCGCCCGAACCAGGCATCGTTGGTGATGTTGACGAGGATTTTCACGCCGCCGCGGCGGTATTCGCGCGAGAGCTGCGGGAAGATCGACTCGTAGCAGATCAGGACGCCCGCCTCACCAAAGGCATAACGAAATGGCGCCTGATCCTTTCCGCGGCCGAACCCGCCAAAATACCTGAGCCCCTTGAACCAATCGGGATCGAGGAATGGCACGCGCTCGACGACGGGAACGAGAAATTCCTTGCGATACGGCGGCTGTCGCGCGATGGCGCCGGTGGAGTCGGTCGTCATCGCGGCGTTGAACACTTCATACTCCTGCGTGCCACCGGGTGCCGTGGTCGCCAGGAACTCGACGTCGAGAACGCCAAAGAGGATCGGGATGCGCGTGGGAGCGGAGAGAGCGCGGAGGGTGTCGGCCCACTGGGGATTCTGCACGAGATATCCCGGGAGTGCGACCTCGGGCCAGACGACGAGCTGCGGTCGGCCAACTCGCATCCCCTCACGCGTCAGGCCTGCCAGGATCGACACGATGCGATCGCGGTTGGCATCCTGCCACTTCTCCTCCTGGGGGATGTTCGGTTGGACGATCGCGATCGGCGCAACCGGCTGCATCACGATGGACCCAAGGCGCCATCGTCCGTACCCAACGACCGCCGCCGCCAGCACCACGACGATGCCGACCCTGACGAGTGCACGACGAAGCTCGGCGCGCACGAGCCACGCGTCGGTCAGCAACCCGGCCGTCGCCGCGATCCAGAAGCTCACTCCGCGCACGCCCGAGAGATCGGCGATCTGCGCCAGCGTGGGCAGCCGGGAGGTCGCGAGCCCGAGCGGCAGCCAGGGAAAGGCGAGGTCGCTCATGTAGTTGATGACGACTTCCGACGCCGTCCAGATGATCGGCAGGAGGATCGCGAAGGGCCATCGCGTTGCACGGCGGGCCGCATGCAGCGCGGCGATCGTGACGCCCACGACGGGCGCCATGACCAGCACGGCACCGATGTACCCGAGGAACGACAGCTTGGTGTAGATCGAAAGCGCGATGGCGATCCAGTACAGCGTGAGCCCGTATGCGAGGGCACCGTACCAGAAGCCGAAGCGGAACGACGATCGTACGGGCTCTCCCACGTCCACCTTTCGCGCGACGACGATCGCCACCGGGATCAACGTCAGGAACGCTGGTAGCAGGAGGCGAAATGGCGGGAACGCGATCAGGAAAAGCGCCGCCGACGCGAACGCCGGCAGCGCCTCTTCGCGCACCGGGAGCCAGCCGGGGCGCCTCACAATCGAATCTCTTTCCCCTCGTCCGCCGACTTGTAGATCGCTTCAGCGATCCGGTGGACCATCACCTGTTCAGTCGGAATCTCATACTCCGCCTCTTCGCGCAGCACCGCGACGAAGTGCGCGAGCTCGGCTCGGTAGGACTGGATGAAGGCGCTCTCGCGGGCCGCGGCGCCGCCGGGCGACACGTCCATCGGCTTGCCATTGATCTCCTTCACGACCCGCAGTGGCGCCAGGCGCGCATTGCCGCGTGAGGCGAGCACCTCGAACCACCATCGGTCCTCGTCGCCGACGTACGACCAGGTGACATCGAACGCGAGCGACATGCCCTGCGCGCACTCGAGGTGGACGAACATGGTATCCTCGACCGCGCTCGCGCCGCGCGCACGCTCCATCTGGGCCGACACGCGTACCGGCTCGGGAAAATCGGCGAGCCACAGCGCCAGATCGAGCAACGGCAACCCATACTCGAAGAATGCGCCTCCGCCCGCCTCGGCGCGCCGGTGCCGCCACCCTTCGAGACTCTTCTTCACCTGATAGTGCCCAGCTCGCACGCCGGTGAGGCGACCCAGCTCTCCCCCGCGAAGAAAGCGATCGAGCGCCTGCACATCGCTGCGAAAACGGTGATTCAGGGCCGCGGCGACTTTTCGCTCCGCGCGCTGCGCCGCACTCAGCAGCCGCTCCACGCCGCGCGACGTGAGCGCGAGCGGTCGCTCACAGAGCACGTGCACCCCCGCCTGCAGCGCGCTCAATACGTGCGGCTCGTGCAGATGGTTCGGCGTCGAGATGATGACGGCGTCGAGCTCATCGAACTCGAGCAGGTCCTCGATATCGGTGAAAACATCCGGCACCCCGAATCGGTCGGCAAGCGAGCGCGCCTTGGGACGGTCGTTGTCGCACAACGCCACGAGCTGCGCGCCGCGCATCTTCGACAGCACGGGGATATGTGCGATCTGCGCGATGGCTCCGACGCCCACGACGCCGATGCGAATAGCCGGCTTCACGGTGAGGACAATGGGGGTTGGTTGCCGAAGAAGTAAGTGACGAGCGCACGTCCCGACCAGTAGCGCAGATTGCTCAACAGATTCAAGCGCGCTTGCAGCCCAAAGCTGATGCGACCAGCCGGCGCCGTATCGACACCGCCGAATACGGCGAAGCCGCCCGAAATGTTGTCGAGCGCACTCTCGACGAACGTGTCGTTGATGAAGGGCGACTCGGCATTGATCATGTGCGCCCCGAGGCCGCCGCCGGCGTACGGTCGCAGGAATGCGTTCGGGCGCGGCGTGTATCGCAGATCGACCTCCAACGCGATGTCGGAGACATTGATGCGGCCAAGGTCGAGTGTGTCATCGCCGGACGGATCGATCACCTGCTCGCGTAGCCGCTGCTCGAAGGTGTCGACGAACTCATCACGGAAGCGCGATCCCCAGTAATTGGCGGAGAACACGACGCGCCATGAGCGCGCGATATATCCGTAGTCGGCAAACACACCGAACGACTGCGCATCCTCGGCGCGCGACGCTCGAACGGGCCCGGCGGTGACGCCGAGCGCCGTGAGACGCAGGCGATCGAGGTTGAGGCGTTCGAACAGGGACTGCGCCTGACTACCGGATGGCGTCAGCGCAATGAGCATCAGAAGTGGGATGAGCGCCCGACGCATGTCACTCCACCGAGGCGAGCGCGGTTCCCGGATAGTACGTACTCAAGATGCTGCGGAAATCGATACCCGCGCGCGCGCGACCAATCGCCCCCCACTGACACATGCCGATTCCGTGTCCATATCCCCCGCCCTCGAAGGTGGCGCGCGCCAATCGTCCCGCCCCGTCCCGCTCGGTGCGAACGGAAAAATACGTGCTGTTGAGGATCTCGCCATTGGGAACGCGCATGACGAAGCGCACGTCGTTCCCGCGAACGAGAAAACGACCGCGATCGGTGCGGACGGCGACCGCCGCCACCCGACCGGAGGGCGTTTTCCCATCCACCTCGAGACCGCTCGGTACGCCGACGCGCCCGCCCGGCACGCTCACGTATTGGGACAGGTAGCGCTCGAGCGCGCTCGTGAGCACGGTTCGGTCGAGGGTCTTCGTCCACCGGAAGCGTGGAGACGGGTCGCAGTAGTATCGATCGGAGCCGCCGATGCGATCGCTGACCCGACGAAGATAGGGCTCGTCGCGGCTCCGGTACCACACCTCGGTGACTTCGGCGGTCGACCCACCGCACGTCGAGTGGTAGGGTGCGTTCACTGCGCGTCCCCCGTAAGTGATCACGAGACCGCGTGTCGCCCACACGGCCGCATCGGCAATGGGAGTCTCGGCATCCGCCCCACCGTATACCTGATCCTGCACCGTCGCGACGAGATCGTATGGCCGCGCCTGGCCGCCGGCCATCCGGACATAGGCGTAGCTCCGGGCCGCGACCGCTTGAGCGGCAACGGCGGCCTCCTCGCCGGCCACGCGACGACCGATCTCCAGCGGCACGACTCCCCGCAGATAATCCTCGACGTGTAGCCGGTTCGCCACGAGCAGACCACCGTCGCGCGCGGTCAGCACCACCTCGCCACGATAGCGTTTGCCATTGACGATCATGAAGTCGTGCACCTGCTCCGCCCGCGCGACGAGGGGGCCAGCGCGTTCCGGCGTCACGATCCCACCACGGATGGCGTGCACCGAGCGCCCGCGAGCTTCCAGCCGCCACGCGTCGTTCGACGAGACACGCAGGAGCACTCCGCCGCCCTCGTCCAGCAGGCGCCAGTCACCGGTGGCTCCGATCTCGACGGCTGGAACGCCGCTCGACAGCGCGACACGAACGAGGCGGCCTGACGCCATCGGGAGCGAATCGACAGGCGCGGGGATCCGCCACACCGTATCCCGAAGATCCGTCGAGTCCACGGGCGGCACGAGCGTATCGCGGCGCCACACGACGGGTGCGTCGGTGGGGCTCGGCTGCAGCGAAGGCCCGCATCCCGCGAGCGCGACGTACACGCCCGACGCGACGACGTACCTCAGCACGTTAGGCACGCGCGGTATCCAGAGCGCGCTCGACACGGTCGAGGGTCGCGTCGATCTCGGCGTCTCCATGCGCCGCGGAGACGAAGCCGGCCTCGAAGGGAGACGGCGCGAAGTAAACGCCGAGCTCGAGCGCGGCGTGGAAAAAGCGTCGGAACAGCTGCACATCGCTCGCGCGCGCATCGGCGAATGAGCGCACGGGCTCTGCCCGGAAAAAGAAGCCGAACATCGATCCCGCACTGTCCGCGGTAAAGGGAACGCGAAGCCGGGCGGCGATCTCTCGCAGTCCCGAAACGAGGCGAGTCGTCCTCGCCTCGACCTTCTGATGCAGCGACGGCGTCAACATGCGAAGAGTGGCGAGGCCCGCGGCCATCGCCAGCGGATTGCCGGACAGTGTGCCGGCCTGATACACCGGCCCGGAAGGCGCGACCATCTCCATGAGGTCGCGTCGTCCGCCGTACGCAGCCGCTGGCAACCCGCCTCCGATCACCTTGCCGAGCGTCGTAAGATCGGCGCGAACGTCAAACCGCTCGTGAGCTCCGCCGGGCGCGATGCGAAAGCCGGTCATCACCTCATCGAAGATCAAGAGAGCGCCAGCGTCATCCGCCACGCTTCGCAGTCCGCGAAGGAAGGCTGGATCCGGTGCGACGAAGCCCGCGTTGCCGATGATCGGCTCGACGATGATGGCGGCGAGGCGGCTGCCCTGCACCGACGCGACCTCGTGAACGGCATTCAGGTCGTTGAAGGGTGCGGACAGCGTCAGCGCGGCGAGCGAATCGGGAACGCCGGGAGAATCGGGCAGCCCGAGGGTCGCGACCCCCGATCCCGCGCGCACGAGAAACGCGTCGCCATGGCCATGATAGCATCCGTCGAACTTCAGAATGTACTCGCGGCCAGTGGCGGCGCGGGCGAGACGAATGGCGCTCATCGTCGCCTCGGTGCCGCTCGAGACGAACCGCATCATCTCGACGTGCGGCATACGCTGCCTGACGAGCTCCCCAAGCTCCACCTCGAGCTCCGTTGGGGCGCCGAAGCTCGTTCCACGCTGCATCGCGTCCGCAATCGCATCGAGCACCGGAGGTGATGCGTGGCCGAGCGCCAAGGCCCCCCACGAGAGCACGTAGTCGATGTATTGTCGGCCGTCCGCGTCGAACAGGCGCGGCCCTTCCCCGCGGTGCACGACGAAGGGCTCGCCGCCCACGCCGCGGAAGGCGCGGACCGGCGAGCTCACCCCACCCGGAAACAGATCGCGCGCCCGCGCCATGATCGCGGCGCTGCGCACCGTCACCGACCAAAGCTCCCGATGCTCGTGAGCGACACCACCGGCAACGACGATCGCGAGCGAACCGGCACCGGCGGACTGGCGATGACGGCCTCTTGAGTCGCGAGGAAGTCGAAGTCGTCGTGCACCGCCGTGATCGTCATGTCCACGATCGAGCCGGGAGCCGCATCGCCCGCGAGGACGGTGAGGCCGTCGATGTCGTCGGCCTGCCAGATGGCACGTGCCTCCAGCCGATCGGCGCGCCGGTCGACGATGCCACGCACGCGCCGCCCGATAAAACGCTCGTAACGTTCGGCGGTCACTGCACGCTGTAAGTCGAGCAGGCGCTCCAGCCGCTCACGCTTTACGTCGTCCGGCACATCGTCCGCCATCGCATGTGCCCGCGTGCCCTCCTGCGCACTGTACGTGAACGCGCCAACGCGCTCGAATTGCGTCTCCTCGAGGAAATCGAGCAGCCGCTGAAAGTCCGCGTCCGTCTCCCCTGGAAACCCGACGATGCACGTCGTGCGAATGGCGACGTCAGGGACAGCGTCGCGCACACGCCGGACTTTTTCGCGAATGGTGCGCTCGCGCTCCGGCCGTCGCATGCGCTCGAGCACCGCGTCGGACGCGTGCTGGATGGGCATGTCGAGATACGGAGCGATTCGGGATTCGCGCGAGATGACCTCGAGCAGACGCGGCGTGAGTCCGGCCGAGTAGAGATACAGGAGCCGGAACCATGGAATCGACGTCTCACGCAGGAGCGTCTCGAGCAGCTCGGGGAGCCGAACCCCCACCCCAGGAGGATTCCCGCGCAGATCTCGCCCGTAATGCGCCAGGTCCTGCGCGACGAGATTCACTTCGACCGCACCCTGTCGCTCCAGCTCGCGAGCTTCGTGCATCAGCTCGTCGAGGGAAAACGAGCGATGACGGCCGCGCATGAGCGGTATCGCGCAAAACGCGCAGCCGTGATCACACCCCTCGCTCACCTTGAGGTAGCGCACGTGCGGCAGATCGCCCGTGTAGACGCGCACGCCGGGATGCTCGACGGTCGGGTCCCCGATTACGCCGCGGCGCTCGAGCTCGGGGACGAGCTGATCCATCTCGGAGGAGCCGAGGAAGAGATCGACTTCGGGAAGGTGTTCGAGAAGCTCCTGCTTGTGGCGCTCGACCATGCAGCCGACGGCGACCACGGCCTGGCAGGAGCCGTCCTCCTTGAGGCGGCCGGCCTCGATGAGGGCGTCGATGGACTCCTTCTTCGCGGCATCGATGAAACCGCACGTATTGACGACGATCACCTCGGCGGTCGCGAGGTCGCTGACGGGCTCGGCGCCACGGCCGACGAGGCGCGCGAGGTAGCGCTCGCTGTCGACGGTGTTCTTGTCGCAGCCCAGAGTGATGAAGCCGATTCTCACTCAGGAGAAGCTAGTGGGGGGAGAGAGAGCGGCGAAGGGTCCTCAGGGTCCTCAGGGTCCTCAGGGTCCTCAGGGTCCTCAGGGTGCGAAAACCCCGAGCACCTCGGACCCTGAGGACCCTGAGGACCCTGAGGACCCTGAGGAGACCCCTAACGATAATTGCCGAACTTCAGCTCGACGCCAAAGTCCTGGCCACGTAGCAGGTTCATCACCGCCTGGAGCTCGTCCTTCGACGCGGAGCTCACACGCACCTGCTCCCCCTGAATGGCGGCAGTGACCTTCTTCATCTTCGCCTCCTTGATGGCCGCCACGACCTTTTTCGACGTGTCGCCATCGAGCGACATCTTCAGCGTGATCTCGCGGCGCACGGTGTCGTTGCCGGCGGGCTTCACCTCTCCGATATCGAGGTTCTTCACCGGCACGCCGCGCTTGATGAGCTTTCCCTGCAGCACATCCATGAGCGCGCGCATCTTGTAGTCATCATCGGCGACGAGGACGAGCTTGCCCGGCGCACGCTGAAATTCGATGCTCGCTTTGGAGCCCTTGAAGTCGTAGCGCTGCGCGATCTCCTTCTGCGCCTGATTGATCGCGTTATCGACTTCCTGGAGATCGACGCCGGTCGTGATGTCGAATGAGCTGGTTTGGGCCATGAGTGGCGATCGGAGGGAGGCTCAGCTGCCAGCTGCGAACTGCGAACTGCGAACTGCGAGCTGCGAGCTGCGAACTCGCGATGGTGAGCAGAAGGTTCGCAGCTCGCAGTTCGCAATTGCCTTCAGGGTACCTGCGGCTGCAAGACCTTCGCCACCCAAAAGCCCGTATTGATGTCGGAGACCATAATGTGGCCACGGTGCGGAATCGCGCTCCACGCCATTGCCTGGTTGGGCCGATAGCCATCGAGCGCGCCGGTATACACCGAGCCAATCACCCGGCCCTGCTCCCGCAGCTCGCCCCGCAAGTCGCCGCTCACATCCAGCACGCGTACACCGCCATCATAGGCGCCGATGTACAGCAAGTCGTCCTCCACCCACAGGTTGTGCGCTCCGAATTCGATCGGGTCGTACTGCGCCACCTTGCGCAGGTTCCGGATGTCGCTCGCATCGAGCACGTGCACGATCCCGCGCGTAGGAATCCGCTCGCGACTGGACATGTCGAACGCGCCGTACAGCGATTCGTCCGCAATGAAGATGTATTTGCCCGCGGGGTAGACGGCGTGCGTCCCCGCCACGAAGTCGGGCGGATACAGCACACTGTGATCGTAGACGAAGCGCGATACCTCCTTGGGCGCCGTGATGGTGCCCCCGGCCACACCATTGCCGACGTCCAGAACGATCAACCCGTCGCGCCAATACGCGAGATATGCGAGGCCATCCCGAACGTACACGTCATGCAGCATTCGCGATCCACGGTCGGGTGTCTCCCATCGTGTAATCTGCTTCGGCTGCTTCGGGTCGCTGAAGTCGATGATGCGCAGTGAGCCCGTCGCGTCGTCGGTCGCGAACACGTAGCGCTTCCAGATGAACGCGCTGTGGACTCCCCCAGTCAACGTCTCCGTGAACTCCGAAACGACCTTCGGATGCCGCGGATCGGTGGCATCGAAGAACACGAGCCCATTGCGGCGGTTCGACGCACCTTCGCGAGTGAGGACGCCCAGCTTTCCGTCCTCAGTGAGACTGACGTCGTTGACGAGATGCGCGTCGACCACGATCGAGTCGGTGAGCTTCGGCGCCGTTGGATCGGCGATGTCGAAGACATAGACGCGAGAGCTGATCGTCGAGACGTACGCTACGTCTCCGAACGGCCATACTTCGGCGCCCATCGTTCCGTCTGGCAATGCGGCGTGCGCGACTGACGTGAGGCGTCGCGGGTCGTTCCTCGGCACGACCTGCACCGACGTCGCGCTCCCGACGCCTCCGACGCTCGCGGTCACCGTGTACACTCCCGGGTCCTCGGCGACGAAGTATCCATCGGCATCCACCTGCGCACCCGCTCCGCTCACGCTCCACCGCACAGGAACGCCAGTGACCGTACCGCCACGCGAGTCGCGCAGCGTCGCGGTCAGCCTCACCACATCGCCGGTTCGCGCCGGACGCGTGACTGGCTCCACACTCACCGCCCGCACCGGATTCGCGCGTACGACGATCTCGGTGGTCGCGCTGAGCGCCCCCGACTCGGCGACGATCGTTGCACGTCCCGGCGCTCTGGCGGTGACCAGGCCATTCGGGCTCACCTCGGCGATCGCCGGCGTGCGCGAGCGCCAACGGGCCGAGGGAACGGCTACCGCGTCGTTCGCAGTCGTCATTCCGCCGACCTGGAGCTGCAGCGTTGCGCCCACGACCGTGGAATTCCCTTCTGCGCTCTCGATCAGGAGGCGGGAGGGTGGGCGTTGCGCGACACGCACCGTCGCCCGACCGGGCCGACCCGCGACAATGGCGAAGACGTGAATCTCGCCCGGGTGGATGGCGGTGAGCGTGCCGGTGCTATCGATTTGCGCGATGTCGAACGGGGCAGCCGCCCAGCGGGGCGCTTGTGCGATGGCCGCGCCCTTGTCGTCGCGCGCCACGGCTCTGAGCTTGATCGAGGATCCCACGACCATCGTCGTCTCGGCGGGCGACACCTCCACGCGTGCAACCGTTTGCGCGGAGAGCGCCAGCGGGATGACCGTTGCCGCGGCGATGAGGACTTTCATTGCAACTCCTGTCAGATGGGTGGCCGACAGAAGCTTTTTCGCGGCTCTGCGTGGGTCAAGGGGTCCAGCGATCGTTCGAGCGCATCAGGTCGGGGAAGAGCTTGTCCGGATCGAGCTCGACGCTCAGCACGCGAGGCGAGGCCGCGACCCGCGTCGTGTGACGCGTCGCGCCGGAGAGCCACACGCTCGCTGGAACGGTCACTCGATCCTCGCGGCCACCCTCGCGCCTGACGAGTAGAATCGCTGGCATGGGCGCCGCCTGCCTGCGCTCGATGTCGATCTCGACCGAGTCACCCACGACGCGACCGCCGGCGATCGCGAGGTCCATGGTCCAGGTCTCGTAAAACCACGTGCGCCAGAACCAGTCGAGCTGGCGGTCGCTGGCATTCTCGAACGAGTTCCAGAGGTCGTACGGCGTCGGATGCTTGTTCCGCCACCACCGGCCGTGGTCTCTGAATGCGCGCACGAACGCGCTGTCGCCGATCACGCCGCGCAACGAGCGGAAAATCGAGACCGGTTTCTCATAGCTCGCGATGACGTATGCGGCTTGCGAGGGATACCGGTCGCTGTGCGTCATCAGCGGCGCTTCGACGTCACCGCCCGCGGCACGCAGATAGTTCACGAACCCGGTCACCGCGGGGTCGCCCGCGGCAGGCCCGAACTGATCGCGCGCGGCGCGCGTTTCGAAGTAGCTCGCCAGTCCTTCATCGTACCACGGGTAGCGTTTCTCATCCGCGCTGATCTGCATCGGGAACCACATGTGCGCGATCTCGTGCGCGATCACCGTATACAGCTCCTGCGGGTCCTGCACGGCAGCGATCGCCGTCAGCATCGGGTACTCCATTCCATACACCGTCGTCTCGACGGCCGTCATGTGCGGATATGGATAGGGCCAGATGTCGCGGGAGAGGAATTCGACGGAGTGCTTGGCGAAGCGAGCCGAAAGCTCCCACGCTGCCGCGGTGGCGCGAAACATCGTGTGAATGGCGGCAGTGTCCGCGCGTCCGTCGCCGTTGGCGTCACCAACGACGGCACGTGTCGCGTCCCACAACCACCGATTCGACGTCCCAAAGGCGAAGTCACGCACGCCACGCGCCATGTATTTCCACTCGAGGAGGCCGTCCGCATCGGTTCGCGTGCGCTCTGCGTCACGCCGCCAGACGATGTGCACGATGCCCGTGTCTGTGCGCGTCCGCTCCAGACGCAAGAGCGCCGAGTCGGTGAGGACGTCCCGAGGATTCTGAAGCTCGCCGGTCGCGGTGACGAGCCACCCCGTCGGCAGCGTGAGCGTCACGTCGTAGTCCGCGAAGCCGTAGTAGAACTCGCCGTTGCCGAGGTACGGGTCGGTCTGCCATCCGTTGACGTCATCGTAGACGGCCACCATGGGATACCACTGCGCGATGAAGAACACTTCACCGTCCTGACCCATGCGCGGCGCGCTGGCGGGCGGGACGCGAAAGCCCCACGTGAACCCGAGCTCGACCGAATCACCTGGCGCGAGCGGACGCGAGAGCGGAATCCATCCAATGGTCGCCTGCACGTCGTAGCCTCCGTCTCCACCACGCGCCAGCTCACGGCCGTCGACTGTCACGCGCTCGAGGCGCAAGCCACCGGTGAGGGGGACGTTCTCGTTTTTCGGGGAGTTCGACGCGAAGAGGTTCTGCAGGAGGTGGACAGCGACTCGGCGGAGCGTGTCGGGCGAACGATTGTGGTAGCGGACCGTCTCCTCACCCGCGAGCTGTGCGGTGCGCGGGTCGAGGCGGGCCGAGATGCGGTAGGAGGCCCATTGCTGCCAGTAGCGAGGACCTGGAGCCCCGGTATCGGTCCGCGTGCCGCGGGTAATCGCGCGTGCGAAGGTGCTGTCGACCGGAATGCCGACTATCGGCCCGCTGATGACCGTCGGCGCGGTCACTGCGCGTGAGCATGCGACGGTGACGAAGAGCAACAGGAGAGGGATCGCGCGCATCGGGTTGGGAGGTGTGCGTTCGCTTGGAAAAAGTGCGTTCGGCACTCTCTGGAGCAAGAACGGGGCGAGCCCGAAGGCCGCCCCGTTCACAACGCTGACAATGCGTGCCCTTAGCCGAGATAAGACTCCAGCGCGCGGGCGCGCGACACATGGCGCAGACGGGACAGCGCCTTCTCCTTGATCTGCCGCACGCGCTCGCGTGTGATGCCGAGGAGCGAGCCAATCTGCTCGAGCGTCATCGGCTCCTCGCCGTCCAGGCCGAAGTAGAGGCGCAGGATCTTCGCCTCACGCTCCTTGAGCGACGCGAGTGCCTCCTCGATCGATTCCGTCAGCGCCTTCTCGAACGTCTGTTCGTCGGGCGTGGGATTCAGATTATCGGGGAGATAATCGAGCAGCTTGTTGTCTTCGCCCGGCGTGAGCGGCGCGTCGAGAGAGAGATGTGTCTGCGAGATCGAGATCGTTTTCGCGACCTCTTCCTCGGTGATGTCCATCCCGTCGGCGATCTCTTCGTGCGTCGGCTCGCGGCCGAGCTCTTGAAGCAGCGCGTTCGCGCGCTTGCCGATGCGGTGTAAGGTACCGGCGCGGTTGAGCGGAACGCGCACGATGCGCGACTGCTCCGCCAGCGCCTGTAGAATGGCCTGGCGAATCCACCACACGGCGTACGAGATGAACTTGATGCCCTTGGTCTCGTCGAACTTGTGGGCGGCCCGGATGAGTCCGAGGTTCCCTTCGTTGATGAGATCCGAGAGCGAGACGCCCTGGTTCTGATACTTCTTCGCGACGGAGACGACGAAGCGAAGATTGGAGCGCACGAGCTTGTCGAGCGCTTCCTGATCGTTCACGCGGATGCGCTGCGCGAGCCGCACCTCTTCGTCGCGAGAGATCAGCGGATAGATGCTGATGTCGCGGAGGTATTGGTCGAGCGACCCTTCCTCGTACGACGACTTCCTGTGTGTGGTCACTCCCATACGGGCACCGGCTCCTCGATGCGACCTCGCCGCGCGGGGGACGCGCGGTATTGCGGACGACGACTCCGGCCCCTCAGTGAACGCGTTCTCCAAGGCGCCGCCACCGGATGTTGGTGAGCCACGGAACTCGATGTGAGGGGTCACGCGCATAACTGTAGTACACGACGAAGGGCTGACCCTTCACCAGGCTGTCCGGAACGAAGCCCCAATAGCGGCTGTCGTACGAGTTGTCCCGGTTGTCGCCAAGCACGAAATAGCTCTTCTCAGGGACGATCAGCGGACCCCAGTTGTTACGCGAGGGATGGTACGGTCCGCCGCTCGCAGCAGCCTGTTTTACGAGGTGATTTCGCTGCCATTCGAAGTCTTCACCCGAAGGGTCTTCACCCGGCGCCGTGTGATCGACGTACTGCTCGTCGAGGGCGCGGCCGTTGAGCCGCACGATGCCGTCGCGCATCTCGAGCGTATCGCCGGGAAGGCCGATGAGACGCTTCACGAAATTCTTCGACGGATCCTTCGGCCATTCGAAGACGATGATGTCGCCGCGCTGCGGGCGGGCGATCGGCGGAAGGTGCGCGCTGGTGAACGGAATCTCGGCCCCGTAGACGGCCTTGTTCACGAGCAGGAAATCGCCGACGAGGAGTGTCCGCTCCATGCTTCCCGTCGGGATCTTGAATGCCTCGACGAGGAACGTGCGGATGAGGAGGAAGAGGACGATGGCGACGACGAGGGACTTCGCCCAGTCGACGAACATCCGCAGGCGCGAGCGCGGCCGATTGAGCTCACGCAGGATTTGCCTGCGCTGCTCCTCGGTGATCTCGACGCGATTGGGGGTCGTCTGGGGGCGTTCCGTCATCAGCCGGCCTCGGCTAGACAAAATGATATCCACACGTGCAGCCGCGCATCCACGTGCTCGAGCGCGGACTTCGCTCCGGGAGGGAGCCGAAGCGTCACGACGGTATGCCGTCCCGACGAGGCCTTGCCCATCTCGGAGATGACTACCCCTTCCGCCTGGAGGTCACGTCGCAGGCGCGACGCGAGATCGGGCATGCGGTCCCTCGAGAGCAGGAGGAGCCCCGCATTTCCTTCGGTCGCGCCAGCATCACCGCGACCCTCCACCGCGCCGACAACCCGTTCGACGACCTCCGCCGTTAGCCTCACGCGAAGATGTCACCGCGACGCACGGTAGACATAGGCTGGAATAAACCAACGGGGTCGGAGCATTTCAATGGGAAGAGCAAAAAGGCGCTGGAAGCGCTGAAGGCGCTGGAAGCGCTGAAGGGCGAGGGCCATTTGACCCGCAGCGCCCGCAGCGCCCCAGCGCCCTCAGCGCCTTTTCAGTCCGGCGTCCCCAGGTAGTTGTCAATCTGTGCCCGCTGCAGCGTCCCGGAGAAATCGACGTATCCCACCTTCGTCTCGGAGTAGAACTCGTACACCTCCCACCCACCCTCGCGGTGGCCATTCCCTGTCTGCTTTACCCCACCGAAGGGCAAATGTGCTTCGGCTCCAATGGTTGGAGCATTGATGTAGGTAATTCCGTTGTCGAGCTCGCTCAGGGCCCGGAAGGCCACCGACACGTCGCGTGTGTACAGGGAGGAGGAAAGCCCGTACTTCACCCCGTTGTTGATGCGGAAGGCCTCGTCAGGCGATTCCACCCGCAGCACCGACAGCACGGGGCCGAAGATCTCCTCCTGCTCGATGCGCATCCCCTGCTCCACTCGCGCGAAGATGGTCGGCTCGAAGAAGTACCCCTTCTCGAGCCCCTTTGCCGCCGCACGGCGGCCACCCATCAAGAGGTCGGCCCCATCGGCGACGCCGATGTCCACGTAGCGCTCGACCTTCTTGACGCTCGCTTCGTTCACGAGCGGGCCGACGTCGGTTCCCTCACGACGACCATCGCCGAGCTTGAGCGCTCGGGCGCGCTTCACGAGGCGGCTCAGGAAATCGTCGTGAATCCCCGACTGGAGGATGAGTCGGCTCGTCGCCGTGCACCGCTGACCGGTGGTGCCGAACGCGCCCCAGAGCACCCCCTCGAGCGCGAGGTCTGGATCCGCATCGTCCAGCACGATCATCGCGTTCTTGCCGCCCATCTCGAGCGACAGTCGCTTGTGCAGCCGTCCACAGGTTTCCCCCACGCTGCGCCCGGTTTCCGTCGAGCCGGTAAACGACACGAGTGATACACCGGGATGCTCGACGATCGCGGCACCGACGGCTTCGCCGGTTCCATGGACCAGCTGGATGACGTCGGAGGGCAGTCCCGCCTCGAGAAGCACCTCCACGAACACCGTCCCGGTGTGAGGCACGTCTTCGGCGGGCTTGAAGACGATCGCATTGCCGCACAGCAGCGCCGGGAAGATTTTCCAGGTCGGGATGGCCAGTGGAAAGTTGAACGGCGTGATAATGCCGGCCACGCCGATGGGCCGGCGGAAGCTCATCGCCCATTTGTCGCGGAGCTCGCTCGGAACGGTATGACCGAACAGGCGCCGGCCCTCGGTCGCCGCGTAGTACGCGGTGTCGATCCCTTCCTGCACGTCCCCGCGCGTCTCGGTGAGCGGCTTGCCCATCTCGCGGGTCATGAGGTCGGCGATCTCGTCCTTCCGCCTGACGAGAATATCTCCCGCCTTTCGAAGTACATCCCCGCGCGCAGGCGCCGGCGTGCGACGCCACCGCTCGAACCCGCGCTGTGCCGACGCGACCGCCTTGTCCACGTCCGCCCGCGACGACAACGGAAAGCGTCCGATGATGTCGCTCGTGTCGGCAGGATTGACGTTGTTGAAGTACTCGCCGGTCGTCGGCTCGACCCAGGCGCCAGCGATGAAGTTCTTGAAAAGCTTCATGAGTGGACCGATTGCGGATGACTGACGACGCATTGCGGATTGCGTACGGGGTGCGGCATACGCAATCCGCAATCCGTCATCCGCAATCCAGTTATTCGCATTCCCACACGTTGGGCCGATCGAGCGTCGGGATGGCGTACCCCACGCGTGGAAGGATCTCCTGTGCGCCCAGGATCGCTCCCCACAGCATGATGAGCAGGGAAAGCACGTGGGCCTTGCCGGCGCGGTGGCGCCAGGCCCACACCGCGCTCCAGCCGCCGGCGCCGATCAGCACGACCACGGCGAGCAGGTACCCCAACAAGCCGAGGCCGCATCGCGCCTGGTAGGGCCAGAAGATCATCCCGATGCCGAGTGCCACACTCAGCAACAGGCGCAGCAGCACACCGAACGTCGACGTACGCGACTGCTTTTCGGCGATGGCCTCTCGTTGAGGCGTCGTCTTCGCGGCGCTCTTGGGAAAGAGCTGCTCGTCGGACACCGACTCCAGCTGCTTGTCGATCTTGGCGAGCTCGCGATCCCAGTCCTTGTCCGCCATTCATTCCTCGGTTCGCGGGGCAACGATCACGCGTCTTCCCTCGCCAATCCATAACGTTCGATCTTCTTGTAGAGATTCGAACGCGGCATGTCGAGCAGCCGCGCCGTTTCGGAAACGTTCCAGTTCGCTTCGCGCAGCTTTGCCAGCAGAAACGCGCGCTCGGCGGCATCCTTGAACTCCTCGAACGTGCGGCACTCCACGAGCGACCCGAGGCTCGTCTGCTCGGCGGCGCGTTTCCCGACGAGGCGCTCGACATCCGCCGCGCCGATCCGCGGTCCGGACGCCAGGATGAGCAGTCGCTCGACGGTGTTGCGGAGCTCGCGGACGTTGCCCGGCCAATCATACTCGGTGAGCCGCTGCACCGCGTCGTCCGCGAAGCCACGCGGGGGAACGCCCTCGTTCCGCGTCAGCCGATCAGCGAAATGCGCCACGAGCTGGGGAATGTCTTCCCGTCGATCGCGGAGCGGCGGAACGCTCACCGGCACCACGTTCAGCCGATAGTACAGATCCTCGCGGAACTTTGCCTCTCCGATCTCGTGCTCCAGATCCTTGTTCGTTGCCGCGAGCACTCGCACGTCGACCGAGACTGGCTTGCTTCCGCCGATACGCGTGACGACGCCATCCTCGAGCACACGCAGCACCTTCGCCTGCGCCGCCAGGCTCATGTCGCCGATCTCATCGAGGAACAGTGTGCCGTGGTTGGCGAGCTCGAACTTCCCCGCGCGATCCTGCACCGCCCCCGTGAACGAACCCTTCATGTGACCGAACAGCTCACTTTCGATGAGCTCGCTTGGAATCGCGGCGCAGTTCACCTCGATGAACGGCCCGTCCGCGCGCGCTGACAATCGGTGCACCGCACGCGCGACCAGCTCCTTCCCCGTTCCGTTCTCCCCCGTGACGAGCACGCGCGCCGGAGACGGCGCGACTTTCTCGATCTTGTCGAGCAGCGCCTTGATCGCGTACGAGCGGCCGACGATCTCGTACCGCGACTCGATGGTCTGCTTGAGTCGGGTGTTCTCCTCCGACAGCGACAGGTGCTCGAGCGCGTTCCGCAGCGTGACGAGAATGCGATCCGTATCGAGCGGCTTTTCCAGGAAGTCGTACGCGCCCAGCTGCGTCGCTTCGACCGCCGTCTGGATGGTCCCATGACCGCTGATCATGACGACGACGGCATTCGCGTCAGTCTGCTTCAACCGCTTGAGCGCCTCCAGCCCGTCGATGCCGGCCATCTTCACATCCATGAAGACCAGCTGCGGACGGAATCGGTCGTACTCGGTAATGGCATCGACGGCGTTGCCTGCCGTCTTCACCTCGTATCCTTCGTACTCGAGGAGCTGCCCGAGCGCCTGACGAATTCCCTTCTCATCGTCGACGACCAGGATGCGGCGGCTCATCGCTGCGTCGACTTGTAGAGGGTGACGCGCTCCTGCCCGATGCGCACATCGGCGAGGAACGCGGGCACCTCGAGCGGCAGCCCATCTTCGGCCAGTCCCGGCGGTCGCGATCCACGCGCCACGCGTTGCAGCAGACGCGGGATCATGCGCGACGGTACGGACAGCTCGCGCAGTCGCAGCACCTTCACGCGATACTGCGCGAGGCCCGGCCGGACGAGCTCGAGCGTTCCACCGAACTCGACTGGCTCGCGATCGCCGAGCATCGCCGCCAGGGGCCCCAACGACCCTGCGCCCCCGAAGTCACTGACCTTCACCAGCGCACGGACATGCAGCCGGTCATCGATGACGGCAGCCTCCAACTCCTGTGCCGACGGCGGGAGCTGCTTCGAGAGCTCGTCGAAGATGTACGCCGCGAGATCGGCCCCCCGGATGTTGGTGAACACCGGGCCCGACGGACGTGACAGCAGTTGTACCGACGCCCGCGCGCGCTCGGCCCCCTCCGGTGTGAGCTTCTCCCACACCGGCGCGGCTGACGTGCTCTCCGCGTCGCGTCGTGGGCGCTCCACATAGAGCCAGAGGAAAACGGCGCCGCCGGCGAGAAACACGAGGACGAGAAAAACGAGTCGTCGCATACACCCCATTCATGAGTGGCCGAGCGGGACTCGGGCGAGCACAGTGTATCGCGGACCTCCCGACGACAGCTCGCTCTGCATGACATCGATGCTGCGCGCTTCGATTGTACCCCGATACCGCACGTTCGTCGCAAGCCTCGCCATCGCCGCCAGGTCTTCCACACTCACGTCGCGCTTCAGGCGGCCGAGCGTGATGTGGGGACGAAAGGCACGCGCCTCGACCTCGTGCCCGAGCGCCTCGCACGCGACTTCGAGATCGTGATGCAGCAGCTCCAGCTTCGGATCGGCGCCGATGCCCATCCAGAAGATGCGCGGGGCGCGAAGATGCGGGAACGCACCGACTCCGCCGACGTCGAGCCGCAAGGGTTGAAAGCGCCGTCCGACCTCGGCGAGCGCGTCACGGACCTTCGGCACATCGTCCGCCTGCTGCTCGCCGAGGAACTTCATGGTGAGGTGAATGCAGTCGGGGGCCACCCACGTGACCGACTTCGCCGCGGCGCGAAGAAGCGCCGTGGACTCGTGGATCGCTTGCCGTTCCGATTCAGGAAGATTAATCGCGATGAAGAGCCGCACGGCCGGCGTCATCGACGACCTCGAGCGCAAGGTGCGTAAATCCGTTGCGCTCGGCGGCATCTACCGCCAGAAAGCGGAGCTCGTCATCGGCCAGTCCAGCCTCCACGTCCATCCTCAACACCGCCAGCGACCCGCGCACCTCGACGATTCCATGAAGGCCGATCTCCGCCAGTGCACGCTCGAGATTTTCCACGTTCATGCGGCGGTCACCTCGTTGAGAATGTTGAGAGAGCCCGACCGGAAGCCACGCAAATCGATCGCGACCCGGGCGAAGCCCGCGGCGCGAATCGCGGCGGTGATCATGCGCATTGGGATCGGACTGAGCCAGAGCGCCAGCATCTCGGGCGAGAGCTCGACGCGCGCGAGATCGCCATGGTGCCGCACTCGCAGGTCGCCACTGATGCCGAGATCACGCAGCGCGCGCTCGGCGCGCTCGACTTCCCGGAGGCGCTCGGCGGTCACCGACAGGCCGTACTGAAGCCGCGAGGAAAGGCATGGCGCGGACGGCTGCGACCAGGTCGGCAAGCCACGAGCGCGCGACCGTTCGCGAACGTCGCGCTTCGTCATTCCTACCTCGACCAGCGGGGATCGGACACCCTGCTCACGCGCGGCCTGCATCCCGGGCCGATGACCGCCGATGTCGTCGGCGTTCGTTCCGTCGATGATGGTCGCGAGACCGCGGTCGCGCGCCAGGGGCGCGAGCTTGCTCCACAGCTCGGTCTTGCAGAAGTAGCAGCGGTTGGACGGATTGGCGACGTAGCGCGGATCCGTCATCTCGTCGGTGTCGATCTCCGCAACCGTGAGACCGAAACGCGCGGCGACGTCGCGCGCGGTCCGCCACTGCTCCTCAGGGTACGATGCCGACCGGCCGATGACTGCCAGGACGCGATCCGGTCCTAGCGCCTCGGTGGCAACGCAGGCCAGGTACGCGGAGTCTACGCCGCCGCTGAATCCGAGAAGAACGGAGCCCCGATCGCGCAGCCACGCGATGAGCGCGCGCTCCTTTTCTTCTGCCAACGACGTCGCGGAAGTCTCGCGGAGCTCGGTCATGCTTCAACGTAACCGAGCCCCGGCGGCGTGGGGAGGGCGCTCGGGGCCCTCTATCCCAATCCAGCGCGCGTTTCGTGATCCAGCAGCCAGCGTTTGCGCTCAATGCCGCCGCCGAATCCTGTCAGCGATCCGTCGGCGCCGATCACGCGATGGCACGGCACGACGATCATCAGCGGGTTGCGACCGTTCGCGGCGCCCACGGCGCGAACGGCCTTCGGTTTGTCGATGCGCCGCGCGAGCTCCGCGTAGCTGATCGTTTCGCCGAAGGGGATCGCTCGGAGCGAGTCCCACACGCGTCGCTGGAAATCGGTGCCGGTGGCCGCGAGCGGTAGATCGAACCTGGTGAGACGCATGTCAAAGTACGCATCGAGCTGCTCTCGTGCGGCGGCGAGCACCGGGTCGGCTTCCGCGGGAACGCTCTCGGCATCGAGATCATCGTCGCGGGCGAGGAGCAGCTGCGTCAGCGCGCTGCCGTTGCTCGTGAGCGTAAGCACCCCGATCGGGCTGGTGACGCGCGTGCTCAGGATGGTGTCGGTCATCGTTGCGATCATGTCAGCGGTCTCCGGCGTGCCGCAAGAGCACGGATTGAGTGTGTGACGTGGACGGAACGTATCGGCGCGAGGGGTCGAGTGCTGGCCATTTTCGGACGTCGTCATGTCGGCACGAGACTCGGCGCGCGCGGCTCGCTCTCCGCGACGGTGCCGAGGCGAAATCGAAGCGCTTCGGCGATATGCGGGGCGCGAATGCGGGGATCGGCGTCGAGATCGGCGATCGTTCGCGCGACGCGCAGCGTGCGGTGGTAGCCACGCGCCGTGAGCGCCCCGCGTTCGGCCGCCTTGACGAGAAGACAGTGTCCGTCATCGGCAAGGCCGCCTCGGGCATCGAGCCACCGGCCTGGCGCGCGTGCGTTGCATTCGACGTGGTAGAGCGACTTGTAGCGTGTACGCTGGACTAGGCGCGCGGCATTGACGCGCTCACGCACGGCGCGCGAGCGCTCGGCGGTCCGGGCAGCCGCGAGAGATCCGACGGCCACGGCCCGAACCTCCACACGGATGTCGATCCGGTCGATGAGCGGCCCAGAGAGGCGCGCCCGATACCGCGTGATGTCTCCCGCGGCGCAGACGCACGTTCGATTCGCGTCTCCGGCGTAGCCGCAGGGACACGGATTCATTGCGCCGACGAGCAGAAATCGCGCGGGAAAGGTGACGGAATTCGCGGCCCTCGCGATGACCACGCGTCCATCCTCCAGCGGTTGGCGCAAGGCCTCCAGAACGTGGCGGCGGAACTCGAGGACCTCGTCGAGAAAGAGAACACCATGATGGGCGAGGCTCACTTCGCCGGGCCGCGGTGGATTCCCACCGCCGATGAGCCCCGCATCCGAGATGGTGTGGTGTGGCGCGCGAAAGGGGCCGCGCCTGACGAGTGCGCATCCCGAGGCGAGCGTCCCGGCAACGGAGTGTACCGCCGTGACCTCGAGCGCCTCCCGCTCGCTCAGTGCTGGCAGGATGCCCGGCAGGCGGCGCGCAAGCATGGTTTTCCCAGCACCGGGAGGCCCGGTCAGCAGCGCGTTATGGCCACCCGCCGCGGCGATCTCGAGCGCTCGCTTGGCGGTTTCCTGTCCCGCGACGTCGCTGAGGTCGTCGACGTCTTCCGGAATCGCGAGTCGCGCCGGCGGTGCGGCCTCGCGAAGCGTGCCTTCCCGCAGTTGACCAACGAGCGGATGCAGCGCTGCGGGGGCTGACAGCGACACGCCGCCAACGAGCCCCGCCTCGGCGACGTTCGCGGGTGGCACGATCAGCGCCTTTTGGCCGGTGGCCTTCGCCAGCATGGCGACGGGCAGGGCGCCCCGTACCGCGCGCAGCGTTCCATCGAGCCCCAGCTCCCCAACCGCCATGACGCCGTCGAGACATGCCGCCGCCAACTGTCCGGTGGAGACGAGGATGCCTAACGCGATCGGAAGGTCGAATCCCGTGCCATCCTTGCGGGTATCGGCCGGGGCAAGGTTCACCGTAATGCGGCGTGGCGGGAGGCTGAATCCCGCGTTGGCGAGCGCCGCTCCTACCCGCTCGCGGCTCTCCTTCACGGCGCCTGCCGGAAGGCCAACGATGGCGAATTGTGGTAGCCCGGGGGCCGCGTCGACCTCGACGGTGACGGCATACGCATCGATCCCGACCAGCGCGGCGGAGCGGACGGCGGCAAGCACGCCCGAACAGTGTCGCGCGTGTCGGCGGTGCGCATCACCGAATCGACGCAGGGAGTTGCCGAGTGGCGCAGGAGCGCGACATCGTTGGCGGCGCCAGGATTGCCGCTCGAACCGCACGGTGGGAGGAGCTCATGAAATGGCTCTGGCTGGCGGGAGGCGTCATCGTCGCGATTGTCGCCGTCGTGGCGATCGTCGGGCTGATACTCCCCCGCGATCATACCGCGGCCACGACGGCCCGCATCGAGGCGGTGCCGGACAGCGTGTGGCACGCGGTCACGGACGTACGCGATTTTCCGCGCTGGCGAACCGGCGTGCGGTCCGTCGATGTCCTCTCGACGGAGGGCGCGTTACGATGGCGGGAGCACGGCACCGACGGCGCCATTACTTTCGAGCGCTCCGCGGAGGAGCGGCCGCATCGCCTCGTGACGCGTATCGTCGACGAAACTCTGCCCTTTGGTGGAACGTGGGCGTACGAGCTCGCTCCCGAGGCTGACGGCACACTCGTGACGATCACCGAGCGGGGGTACGTGACCAATCCGCTCTTTCGCTTCATGGCACGGTTCGTCTTCGGTCACCACCGCACGCAGGAGGACTTCCTGCGGGCGCTTGGGCGGCGCTTTGGACACGAGGTCACGCCAACGCGAGCGTGAACCGAGGGGCACCTAACGCGGTCGTTCCGTGAGTCCGGATCCGGCGGGATTGGCACTGGTGACCGCGACGGGAACGGCCACGTCGCGATCGAGCGCCAGGGGGATGATCCACCGGAGGTTGTCGATCACGTTCGGCGGCAGCGCATCCACCCGCGCCAGAAAGACGTCCTGATCCTCGGCCGTTCGCGCGCGATGTGCGGCGTCATCGAATGCACGAACGGCGCGCAGCCGATACTCGGGATCGTCCCACACGAGGAACTGCTCCCACTCCTCGACATCGACGCCGGCCTCCTCACGCACCTCGCGTCGCGCGGCCTCGAGGATGGCTTCCCCGTCCTGCAGCTTCCCGCCAAGCGCGTTGACGCGACCCGCCTGCCACGCAGGCCGTGTCTTGCGGACCAGAACGACGTCGCGTGCGTCGGCGGTGAAGAGCAACGCCAGAACGTACTCGAGCGCACGGCTCGCCACGTTAGAACCCGACGGTCGCCGTGACGAAGATGGCGCGTGGCGCCGTCACGAAATAATACGGCGTCGTGCCGTCGGTGTAGCCGGCGGCGTAGAATCGCGCACTCCCAACATTCATTACGTGGAGCGCGAGCTCGTGACGACCGAGGCGCCAGGCAAGGCCCGCGTCTGCCAGATAGGCCGCCGGCGTCGTGAACGCGCGATCGCCGGTGTTGGCGAGAAAGCTCCGGCCCACGTACCGACCACCCACGGACATCGACAGGGCCGGCGTCATCTGCCAGTCGAGTGCATGGTTGAGCAGCACCGCGGGCGTGAGCAAGGGCTCCACATCCCGGTACGTCGCTCCCGACGCGTCGTCGGTGTACTCCGCGATGCGGTTGCGGCTGAATGTCGCGTTCGCCGCCGCGGTGAGCGACGGGATCAGCCGCCAGGTCACGTCCGCCTCGATCCCGCGGCGGTACGACGAGCGCACGTTCTTGCGGAGCGGAAGCCCGATGTAGCTGAGCTCACCCACCGGCGTAATCTCGTTGCGGAAGCGCATGTCGAACACGTTGACGTTCGCCGTGAGCGACGTGGTCCGCCAGCGAACGCCCGCTTCGCCGTCATACACACGCTCCGGACGCACGCGCGACAGCGGGCCAACGAAGTCGATGTTGGTCGTGTCGACGTTGTCGAAGCCAGCGAACATGTCATTGCGGGTGGGCTCGCGGCCGTTTGACCCATACGACGCGTAGAGTGTCGCCTGCCGCGAAAGCTCCCAGGTGAGCCCGACTTTTGGATTCACGAACGTCCACGCGATGCTCCGCCCTCCCACGCCGGACTCCTCGGACGGCACATACTCGAATTCGGGGTGACGGAGCTGGAGATCACCGTAGAGCGTGAGGTCGCCGAGCGAGAGCACGGCCTTCGCGAACGCGCTCTGCTCGCGCTTTCGGCCGGTGTTGTGATAGACGAGTGCCTCCAGGTCGGGCCGGATGGCGAGGGCATGGTCCCGGTGGTACGTGTTCGCGTGGGCGCCGACGTCGAGGTCGAACGCTCCGCGCCGCGCGCTCCAGGTGGCGAGGGCGCCCGTGACTCGTGAAGCGAGCTGGAAGTTGTAGAGGTCGGGCGCGATGCGAACGTCGTAGTCGCCACTCGCCCAGATCGTGTAGGCCGTCGCCTGCATCGCGGCCTGCTCTCCGAGCGCGCGCGTCCACGACGCACTGGCGAAGTGCTGCTGGAAGTCATCGCGCTCGTCCTCGCCGAGCGGGTTGGTACGTGGGTCGCGCTCGAGATCGGGAAGCGGTGCGGCGAGATACGCGAGCTCGTTCCGGGATCGACCGCCGAACGCGGTGATCTTCAGGATGTCGCGGGCCCCGAAGTACGCTCCGTTGGCGAAGTACGATTGTCCGGTGTTCCCGGAGTGATGACGGTACCCCTCCGTGCGGTGCGCCGAGGCGCGCGCGTACGCCGCGAAGCGGTCGCTGACACGGCCCGACATCCACTCTGCGCTTCCACGGGTGGTGCCGAATGAGCCGCGCCCGACCTGCACCTCGCCGCGTCGCTCGGCGCTCGCGAGCGCCATGGACTGAAAGTTGATCGCCCCTGCGTACGCAGCCGTCCCATACGAGCTCGTGCCGACCCCACGCTGGATCTGCACCGACTCGAGGCTGTTCCCGAAATCCGGGAAGTTCGAGAAGTAGACGAACTGGTCCTCGGGATCGTTGAGCGGTACGCCGTCGAGCGTGATGTTGACTCGCGTGTGATCGATCCCGCGAAGACGGAAGTAGGTGTAGTTCGAAAAGGCGCCGGCTTCCGCGTACGACGTCACCGATGGCTGACCGGTGAGCAGCAGCGGCACATCCTGCCCCACGTACCGCCGTTCGACTTCCTCCCGGTCCATGGTGCGCTGTGGGATCGGTGCATCCGCGTCGCCGCGGAGCGCGGTGACGGTCACGCGCTCGAGCGACGGCGCGGCGGGTTCGAGGCTGACCACGAGAATGGTGTCGCGCGCGATGACCACCTCGAGCGTCTGGTATCCGACGCGCGCAAAGCGAACGCGCGCCGGTCCAGTCAGCTCCAGGGCGAAGCGGCCCGCGTCATCGGTCACGGTACCGCCCTGTGCGGAGGCGGACGCTACGACCACGCCAGCAACCGGCTCTCCGGTGACGGCATCGCGAACTTCGCCGCGCACCGTGAGCAGCGCGAGCAACAGGGCGAGAAGGTACGACACGATAGTCGTCGGTTGGTGGAAGCGCGGGTGCAACACGGCGGAGACGCCACCGCGACTTCAGGAAGATAATGCGTGCCCCAGGTGCGCGGACCAGCCGCGAGCTCTATTTCTGCGCCCGCAGTGCGAGGCGAGCTTCGATCGCCGCGACAGCTATGGCCTCTCGCTCCTCCCAAATCCCGCGCACGGCCACGCATTGCGCACCGTATCGCTCGAGCTGTTTGGTGAACGCGGCGTGGAGCTCGTGCCGGGCGTGCGGGCGATCGCGCGCCGGATCCCCGACCCATGGCACATCGATGTCGCACAGCAAATAGAGCTCGGCGAGCCGCCCTCGTGCGGCGGCGTCGATCCAGGGTGGGCACCGTCCGTAGTAGTGCTCCGCGTAGACCACCGTGCTGACGAGATCGGTATCGAGAATGGCCAGGCCGCGCGCTCGACGGAGCATCTCGTCTTCGCCGCGCAGCTGCCCCCGCGCTATGGGTTCGACGTCGGACGCGTCCAGCGGAGCGCCCTTGTCGAGCGCGTACTCGCGGGAAAACTCTCGCGACCAGACGGTTTCGAAGCGTGTTGCCAGTCGCTCAGCCAGCCACGTCTTTCCGGTCGATTCTGAACCCGTGACCGTCACCCGGCGCGTGCGCTCGGCGCTCACGCGAACGCGGCGTGCGGAAGGGACTGCTCGCGCAGCGACGCCCGCCAGTGCCGCCACCCGACCACAGCGAGAACGGTGAACAGGAGATACAGTCCGGCGGTCGGCCAGAGCGATTTGTAGATGAACATCGCGACGTACGCGGTGTCGGCTGCGATCCACACCAGCCAGCACTCCACGTACTTGCGCGTCATCATGTACTGCGCGACGAGGCTGGCTGCGGTGAGGGCCGAATCGGCGAGGGGAAGCGACGCGTCGGTCGTACGCGCGAGGAGCGTCGAGAGCGCGGTCGTGCCGGCGACGAACGCGATGGTGAGCAGGATGATCTCTCGTCGGGGCGCGCGCGACACGCGCAAGGCCCCGCGGTTCGTTCCGCCGTGCAGCCAATGCCACCAGCCGTAGGCCGCGAGCACGATGTACACGGCCTGGAGCCCCATGTCGGCATAGAGCTTCGCTTCGTGGAAGACGAAGATGTAGAGGGTGACGTTGATGATCCCCAGCGGCCAGTTCCAGACGTTCTGGCGGGCGCTGAGATAGACGGACGCCACTCCAAACAGGGCCGCGGTGACTTCGATCGGATCCATGAGGGAATGATACGTCAGCGCCGACCCTTTGAGCCCGAACGGCAGAGACGTCAGAGGTCAGACTGCAGAATTCAGAGTTCAGATAGTTTGTCTGAACTCTGAATTCTGTATTCTGACCTCTGACGTCTCTGCCGTTCGAGTGATTATCCGTGCGGCAGGCGTTTTCTCACGTCTCCAGCGCCGCGCGCCACCCCAAACCCGACGGCGAGTCCAAAGAGTAACGCCGAGCCGGTTCCCACGAAGGGCACGATCCACACGATCGGGGCCGCGAGGGCGAGCGCGAGGCCGCCGGCTATGAACGGAGCGGCCGGCGAGTGCACGGCATCGACGAACTGAAGGCGGCGCCGCACGTACAGGCGCGACTGAATGAACGCGAAGGCGGATACGACCACGGCGCCGACGGTTGCGAGTAGCTCGATCACGGGGGGACTCCTTGAAAGCGTTGATCCTGCTGACCGTACGCGCGCGGCTCCCGTCTCGTTTCACTCCGGGCGCCGCAGACGGATTCGCACGACGGCGCCGCCCGGCGCACCGCTCTCGATGCCGATCGTTCCGCCCCAGCCCTCGAGCAGCTGTCGGCTGATCGCGAGGCCAAGCCCGCTCCCGCTCGTTCGCGTCGAGAAGTGCGGCTCGAAGATCCGGGGCAACACCTCGGGCGCGATACCATGCCCATCATCCTCGACATCGACCTGTACGTGGTCGCCGTCGACGCTCACCCGCATCTCGACGTGTCGCGCATTCGCGAGCCGGGCATTCTCGAGCAGATTAATGAGGACCTCGCGCAGCTCGTCCTCGCTGGCGAGCGCGAGCGCCGGCGAGTCGACGCCGCTCGCACGCCATTCGATCTCGTCCCGGCCCAGCCGCTCCAGCTCCACGACATCGCGCACGACCGCCGCCACGTCGGTCGCCTTCGCGGGCAGTCGCTCGGCGGGGGCCGTTCCGTATCGACTGAAGCTCCGCGCGATCTCGTCGAGGCGGTCGATCTCGGAGAGAATGCGTGCGACGTTGCGATCGAGGATCGCGTCGAAGTCCGCGCGCGCGTCGGCGCGGGCACGTCGAAGGTGCTGTACACCCAGCCGAATCGGGGTGAGTGGATTCTTGATCTCGTGCGCGACCTGACGCGCCATCTCGCCCCACGCGAGCACACGCTGCGCCCGCGCGAGATCGGTGACGTCATCCATCGTGATGACCGCTCCGCCGACACCGCGTGTGAGGCGGGTGAGCCGAACATGCAGCTGCCGCTGGCCAACCGTTTCGTCGAACTCTTCCTCGTCGACCTCGTGGTTGAGGAAGGACTGAACTCGCTCCACGAGCGCATCAGGCGCGACGTCCTCCAGACGTGTCGCGGGCGGGATCCGCTCACCGAGCAGCGCGTCCGCCGCAGGGTTCGCCAGGGTGACGGTCATCGACCGATCGACGGCAATCACGCCGCTGGCGACGTTGCGCAGAATCGCCGCGATGCGACGCTGCGTCTCCTCGAGCGCCGCGCGACTTTCACCGAGATCGGAGGCCATTCGCCGGAAGGCGGTGAACACGGGGGCGAATTCCTCCGGCGGCAACCCGGTGAGCTGCGGCTCGCGATCACCACCAGCGATCGCCAGAGCGGCACTTTGGAGCGATCCAATGGGTTGCGCGAGTGACCGAGCCGCCACTCCGCTCAGCCAGAGCGCCGCGAGCGCCCCGAGCACGGTCGCGAACAGGACGAGGACGCCGAGATCTCGTCGTCGTCGCTCCAGGAGTGCTTCGCCGCCGCGCGCCGGAGCCGCGATCACATCGCGCTCACCAGACGGCCCGGCGCTCAATCGGTATCCCACGAGCGTCGACACGCCCCCGACCGAGAGGGTTTGACTCGCGTTGACTTCCCCTCCCAGCGTCAGCGCCGCATGCACGTTGCGCGGGAGGAATCGGCCAAACGCCGCGAGCGACTCGTGGAGTGCCGCGCTGGCGCGTCGCAGCGCACCGTCGCGATAGAGAAACAGGGGCGTCTGCAGGCGATCGCCGATTTCGTCGAGCTTCTCGAGATCCTCGGCGGCTGCGCCGGCGCGGAGCGTCTCGCGCACCAGGAGCTCGCGGGATTGGCGCACCTCGTCCTGGAGTCGCCGATAGCTCCACAGCGCGAAAACGCCGGCGGGAATGACGAAAAAGAGGAACAACGCGACGGTGAGGCGCGCGCGGTACGAGCGCGACCACCGTCGCCGCCGTGCGCGGAGCCATCGCCCGAAGGCGCCACCCGGCACGACGCTGACCATCCAGAGACCGAGCAGCAGCACCAGGTCGAACAGCACGACCAGCGTCCCGCGCTGCAGCAATACGTCGAGCGAGCGCAGATCGACCTCGATGTGCGCACGAGCGGGCCCGTTAGGCGTCGCGATGGTACGGTCGCCGTGGAGCTCGTTGGCGTCGCGAGACCAGTGCGTCTCCCCTGCCGGCGGCAGCGGCGCGCGCGCATCGACGTCGGTGAGGGCCAGCGAGTACGGCGGCTCGCCGCGCTCGCGCGGCTCGAGACCCAGCAGTGCTGAAAAGGGATCGTCGGGAATGAGCCGCGTACGTGGCTGCACGACCACCGCTGTCACCGTGCCTCCCTCGTGCGGCACGGCGAGGATGGTGTTCGTCCCGGGGATAGAGGGCACGAGGCGCACGACTCGCTGTCCGCGCCGCCGAGCGTCGGTGACGACGGGGCCCACTTCGCGCTGATCGATATCCGCCGGCGTGAGTGAGAGCAGGGCGCCGGGGAATCCGTCGGGAAGCCAGCTCGACAGCGACGCCGGGTAGCCCGCTCCGGCCAGGTCGGAGCGCACGAAACGCCGCAGCAGCTCGGCCTCGGTGAGCGGGGGGGACCCGGCCTCAATGGAATCGGCGAGGCGCTCCAGCAGCGCGACGGGATATGGATCGGGCGCGGCAAGATCGCCGACATCGTCATTCGCGAGCGCGACTCGCCCCCGCACGCCTGCACCCCACGTGAGCGTCGCCGCGCCGAACGCAGCGACGGTGGCCGCGGTCACGATGAAGGCGACATGCCGGCGCGTGAGGGCGAGTGCTCCGATCGCCGCGATCCAGAGGATCGGATACCAACCCGGCCAGCGACCCGGCGCGTCCCAGACCACCGGGCCGATGAGCGCGGCGAGCGCGGCAAGGGTGGGAGCGATTGCCGGATGGAGTCCACGGGTGGCTCCCAGCACCGCGCCGCCGGCAGCGGCCGCGCCGAGGAGCAGGGCCGCGGCGGCGAGGAAGATCGCGACCTGCCACGAGAGCCAGAGTCCGACGGTTATACCGGACGCCGGCACCGTGACGCCACGCGCCAGGTCGCGGAGAAGAAACGGCCCGAGCGACATGACGACGACCACGATCACGGCGGCCGTGGGTCTCCAGGCGGTGCGTGTCCGCGTGCGGAGCACGGTCAGCAGCGCGAGCAGCAGCGTCGCGCTGGAAAGGGCCAGCGCCCCGACGCTCGCGGTGAAGGGGCCGCCAAGCGTCGCCGAGTACACGGTGGGATCGAACAGCGAAGTGTCGCTCGAAAACGTGCCCAACGGCACGAGCCCCACGCAGGCGAGCGCGACCGCCAGCGTCGCCAGCCGCCAGGTGAGCGATCGCAGACGGGCCCACGACGCGGCGAGGAAGAGCACCAGCGCGACCGCCAGCACGATCGCGCCGCGCTCGCGCGTGCGATCGAGGGCGATGAGCGCCGCCTCGCCCTGGGCGGGCACCAGCGGGCGAAGGCGAAAGAGGGTGTCGCCGCCGCGCCCAACGTAGGGGGTGCTTTCGGCAAGCTCCCGGACGGTTGGCAACGCGAACTGGAATCCATGCAGCCCCGAGCGCTCGGCTACCCGCTCGTCGACCGCCTGAGCCAGGCGGTCCGCGGGAGGCTCAGCGTGCACGAGCGCCGCTGCCACGGCGCGCCGGTCGCCGCGCTCCGCCGCGGCGTAGAGCGTGACGTAGAACGGCGTGAAGATCACGCCTCCCGCGCCTGCGACCGAGTCCGTGCGCACGCGGGGCCGCCCGGCCCAGGCCAGGGGTTGCCCCCCGTGGTATAAGGCAACGGTCTGTGCGCGATCCTCACGCACCAGACGGCGGAGATGGTCGAACGCCCGCATCGTGTCGCTGGGGGCTTCGAGCGCCGTGCGCGCGCGCTGCGTCAGCGCCGCCTCGATGCTGTCGAGCGTGACATCGAGGCGCTGCGCGCCACGCGTGATTCGCCCGGCGCGGTACGTCGACCAATCCCGCGCAATGCGAGTGAGCTCGCGCTGCGCGATCGCGCCCATCGCACAAAACGCGGCGAGCGCCAGTGCGGTCGCCACGCCCCACGCGCGCAGCGTCCGGGGTACGCGTTTGAGGAGGATCGCCGCCAGCACGGTAGCGAGGGCCGCCGGCGCGAGGTACCGTACGTCGGGCGTGCGGAGCCACAGCGCAGCGGTCACGAGCGCCGCGGCCACCACCACCGTCCAGACGCGCGCCGCGGGAAGCCCCGTCAGGCGCGCGGGTCGTGCTGGCTGGACTTCCTCACCGAAGGAAATGACTGTCCCCCTCCCCACCGCCGCGTCGTCGCCGCGCCGGCTCAAAGAGATGACTCCCGCTCAGGTCGCGGCAATTCTCGCCGAGGATCCGCGCCTCATCGTGCCAGTCGGGACGTGCGAGCAGCACGGCCCCCATCTGCCCATCGGGACTGCCACGATCATCGCCGAGCGTCTCGCCGATGACCTCTCTGCAGAGTACGGTGTGCTGCGCGCGCCAACGGTGGAATATGGGGTCAACGTGGTGACCGAACGTGCGTTCGCGGGCAATGCTTCCGTTCGCAAGAAGACTCTCCACCGCATGCTCAACGACCTGCTCGCGTCGTGGGAGGCAACGGGGTTCCGCGAGTTCATCCTCCTCACCGCCCACGAGCACGATCCGCATCAGGAAGCGCTGGCGACTGTGATCACGTCCGTCGCGCGAGTGCGCGTCGTCGATATATATGCTATTCCGATCGCCGACCTCCTCGAAGGCCAGACCGAGCACATGCACGGCGACGAGGTCGACACGTCCCTCTTGTTGTTTCTCGCACCAGAGCTCGTACATCTCGATCTGGCACAGGATTATATGATGTCGCGCGAGTCCATGCGACGTTACCGGCGCGGTTCGCTGCGCGTCCCGAAAGGGAGTCCCGGATCGATCGGGCGGCCGTCGCTTGCCTCTCCGGCGAAGGGAAAAGCGCTCTACGAGCGGTTTCGCGAAAAAATCAGCGAGCGAATCTTCCTGGCGCCGGCCCCCGAAGCATGAACCGAGACCACCCCGTGGGGTATCACGAGATCATGCGCCTACTCATTGCGGGCACCGCACTTCTGGGCTTCGCGCTCTCGGCGTCCGCGCAGGTAACGGTCGTCGACGAGGGCAGCTTCACGATTTCCCACAACGGGACTCGCATCGGACGCGAGGAGTTCGCCATTCGGCGGACGCCCAGCCCCGGCGGGGACGTGCTCGTCGCCAACGCCACGGTGGTCTACACCGATCGCCGCCTGTCTCCGGCCCTTCAGACGGACGCCTCTGGTGCGCCGCTCCGCTACCAGGTGGAGGTCAGCACGGGCGCTGACGTGCAGGAGCGCCTCCAGGGGCGCGTCGGCCGCGGGCGCTTCAGCGCGCAGCTGCGCACCCCTCGCGGGGAATCCGCGCGTGAATACGTCGTCGCCGACGGAGCCCTGATTCTCGACGACGATGTGTTCCACCAGTACTACTTCCTGGCGCGCGCTGGACGCACCGGGGCCGTACCGGTCGTCGTGCCACGGCGCAACGTTCAGGTCACGATGCGCGTAGACAACGAGGGTGCCGATGCGGTGACCATCAGCGGGAGTCGCATCGCCGCGACTCGTTATGTGATGACCGATCCTGACGGCGGCACGCGGCGGATCTGGGTCGACGCGCAGGGACGCGTCCTCAAGGTCACGCTCGAAAGCCGCGGGATCACCGCGACGCGGGACGACCCTCCTCGCTGAACCATGGCTGGAGGCGAAGAGCCCCGCGTTCGCGGGGCTTTTTCGCGTTCCCAGCCTCGTGTGTCTCGCTGAAACCGGTTGCGCCGGGGCCCCGTACGCTCACACGTCCTTCCTTTCGAGGTTCCCCCCGATGCGATTTACCGTGCTCGTCGCGCTCGCGCTTGCCAGCGCCCTTTTGCCCGTTTCCGCGATCGCGCAGGTGGCGGATACTGTGCGGGGCACCGTGCTCACGCTTGACGAGGCGATCGCGCTCGCCCAGCGCAACAACCCGCTGCATCTGCAGTTTGTGAACGATCGGCGCGCCGCCAGCGCGTCCGTTCGCGCGGCCTACGGCGCCCTGCTGCCGAGCGCCAGCCTTTCCTTCAGCAGCGAGTACCGGAAGGAGGGTTCACAGCCGTTTCAGGGGCTGAACTTCAGCACCAGCTCCGACGTGTACCAGTCGTCGTACTGGCTCGGGCTGCAGTACGACATCAGCCCCTCGACCTTCATCACACCCAAGCTGGAGTCGGCCCGCCGCGACGCGGTCGAGGCCGACATCGTCGGCTCGAGCCATACGCTCCGCGCCCTCATCAAGCAGGATTACCTCGAGGCGCTCAAGTCCGAGGCACAGGCGATCCTCCAGGATACGCTCACGGCCACCGCCCAGGTGCAGCTGGAGCTTGCACGCGCGCGCGCGGCCGTCGGGTCGGGAACGCAGCTCGACGTCACGCGAGCTGAAGTCGCCCTCGGGACGCAGCAAGTCGCCGCGCTTCGCGCACGCAATACCGCGGAAGTGGACAAGCTCCGCCTCTTCGAGCGCATGGGCGTGGCGCAACCTCCGAATGTGCGGCTGACCTCGCAGTTCGCGGTCACCGCGCCGTCGATCTCATTGGATGAAGTGATGCGCGTCGCGCGTGAAGAAAACCCGACCGTTCGCGCCTATCGTTCGCGGGAGCGCGTGGCCTCGCTCGATGTGCGGCGCGCGCAGTCGCAGTACCTGCCCTCGCTCAGCCTGAGCACCGGCTGGGGCGGCTACACGCAGCAGTACACCAACGACCGCTTCCTCGTCGAAGGGCAGCGCTCGCAGGTGCTTCAAAACCGCGCGCAGTGCTTCAGCACCGATTCGATTCGCCAGGGCGCGGGACTCGCGCCCATCACGGCGTTCTGCAACAGCGAGTTCCAGTTCGGACCCGCCGATGAAGCAGCGATCCGTCGCGAGAACGACCGCTTCCCATTCGACTTCACGCGGCAGCCGTTCAGCTTGCAGGCACGCGTGTCGCTCCCCTTGTTCGACGGGTTCGCCCGCGAGCAGCGGGTGCAGGTTGCGCAGGCGACGCGGGATGATGCACGCTATCAGGTGCGACAGCAGGAGCTTCGCCTGACGGCGGACGTCAGTGCGGCCTACTTCACACTCGTGACCGCCGTGCGCGCGAGCGAAGTGCAGGAGCAAAACGCGGCCAAGGCCCGCGATGAGCTCCGTCTCACGGAAGAGCGGTATCGCGTCGGCGCCGCGACCTTCGTGGAGCTGGCGGAATCACGCTCGAGCTTCGAGCGCGCCGAGCAGGATCGAATCGCAGCCATCTACGATTACCATCAGGCGTGGGCCGCGCTGGAAAACGCGGTCGGCCGCCCCCTTCGCTAAACGAGGACCAAAAATGAGCCGGAAGACCAAGTGGGGGATCGGCGTGGGATTGGCGCTTGTCGCGGGTGTGTGGATCGCGGTCACCGCGGCGAAGCGGGGCAACCAGGGCGTTGAAGTTCGCATGGAGGAAGTGGCGCGACGCGATCTCATCGCGTCGGTCACGGCGAGTGGCCAGGTCGAGCCACGAACGAAGGTCGATCTCACTGCCGACATCAGCGGCCGCATCGTGCGGCTCGCCGTGAAGGAAGGCCAGATGGTCTCGCGCGGGCAGTTCCTGCTCGAGATCGAGCCGGTGCAATACCAGGCGGGCGTCCAGCGGGCCGAAGCCGGCGTCGCCGCGGCACGCGCGCAGGAAGCGCAGGCGCGTGCGAACCTGGAGCAAGCGCGCAGCAACCTCGCCCGGTCCGAGGAGATCCGCAAAGCGAATCCGACACTCGTCTCCGCCGAGCAGCTCGAGCAGCTCAAGACGACGCTCGAGGTGAACGAGGCGCTGTATCAGTCGGCGCGCCACAACGTCGAGCAGTCAGCGGCAACGCTGCGCGACGCGCGGTCGAGCCTCTCCAAGACCGTCATCCTGGCGCCCATGGCCGGACGCATCACCCGGCTCAACGTCGAGCTCGGCGAGACCGCGGTTCCAGGCACATTCAACATGGACGCGGCCACGCTGCTGACCATCGCCGACATGAGCGTGCTCGAGACGAAGATCAAGGTCGACGAGACCGACGTCGCTCGTATCTCACTCGGCGACTCGGCGACGGTCGAGATCGACGCGTTCCCCGACACGACGTTCGTCGGCCGCGTCGTCGAGATCTCCAATAGCTCGATCAAGCTGGCCGCCGGAGGGCCGCAGGGCTCCGACCAGGCGGTGGACTACGAGGTAACGGTGCAGCTGCTCAACCCGCCCTCGGAAACACGTCCCGACTTCTCGGCGACGGCCAAGATCATTACCGACACCCGCACGAATGTGGTGGCGGTGCCGATCATCGCGCTCACCGTGCGCGAGCACGAGACATCGAGGTCCGGCGATTCGGCCGCGATTGCGCTCGGACGCCAGCCCACGAAGCAGGTCGGGCAGCGTGATGTCGAGGGCGTTTTCATCGTGGGCGCGGACAACAAGGTCACGTTCCGTCCCGTTCGCGTGGGGATCGCCGGCGAAGAGTACTTCGAGGTCGTCGACGGACTGCAGCCGGGCGAGAAGATCGTGGCCGGCAGCTACCAGGCGATCCGCGAGCTGAAGGATGGCGCGACGGTTCGCGAGGCGAAGACGGAGGAGACCACGACCGCGGCCGGAGCGCAGACGTGAGCCCACATACGGACACGCCCGTCAGCCACACCGCCGAGCGCGAAGCGGTCATTCGCAACGCTGGACTCGCGCCTGACGAGGACTGGGTCATCGTCACGCGCAACATCCAGCGGGACTACGACATGGGGGGCGAGGTCGTCCACGCCCTCCGCGGCGTGGACCTCGCCATCCGGCGGAACGAGTACGTCGCGATCATGGGTCCCTCGGGGTCGGGAAAGTCGACGCTCATGAATCTCATTGGCTGCCTCGACACGCCGACGGCCGGCGAGTACTGGCTCAACGGAATGCTGGTGTCGGACATGAGCGACGACGAGCTGGCGCGAGTGCGCAACCGCGAGATCGGCTTCGTCTTCCAGACATTCAACCTTCTTCCACGGGCGACGGCGCTTCACAACGTCGAGCTCCCGCTCGTGTACGCGGGCGTCCCCTCGCAGGAACGCAAGCGCCGCGCGACGCAGGCGCTGGAGCGCGTGCAGCTCGGGGACCGTGCAACGCACCGGCCCAACGAGCTCTCGGGCGGCCAGCGGCAGCGCGTCGCCATCGCGCGCGCGCTCGTCAACGAGCCGGCGATTCTCCTGGCCGACGAGCCGACCGGAAACCTCGACTCGGGAACGTCGGCGGAGATCATGCGCGTCTTCGAGTCGTTGGCCACGGAAGGGCAGACGGTCATCATGGTGACACACGAGGCGGACATCGCGGCGCATGCGCGGCGCATCGTGGTGCTCCGCGACGGACGCATTTCCTCCGACGAGCGGCGCGACACCTTCGCGCAGCGCGTCGCCCTCGCTCAAGCGGCTCACTAACGTGCCATTCATCGAAGCCATCCGTCTCGCGTTATCGCAGATTCGTGCGCAAAAGCTGAAGAGCTTTTTCACCCTGCTCGGCGTGACGATCGGCGTCATGTTCCTCATTGCGGTGGTCGCCGTCATCAACGGCATGGGCCGCTACATGGAGGAGGAGTTCGCCGGAAAGTTGATGGGCGTGAACACGTTCACGCTGCGGCACCGGCCGTACTTCGAGATGCATACGACCGATGAGGAGTGGCGATCGTTCGCTCGGCGTCCTCGCATCTACCTGCATGACGTCGAGCCGGTGGTGAAGGCGCTGCCGCCCGATGTCATGTGGGCGGTCGAGAGCCGGGACCAAATTCCCGTGTCCACCAAGGACATGCGCCCGCGCGATGTCGAGGCGTTCGCCGTGGACGGATCGTTCTTCGAGATTCGCAACCTCAACGTCGCGAGCGGCCGACTGATCGCACCGCACGAGTTCGCGAGCGGGGCGAAGGTCGTCGTCATCGGACAGGATGTGAAGCAGCGTTTCTTCCCGACGACCAGCGCCCTTGGGCGCGAGCTGCGCATTGGCGGAGTTCCATACCGCATCATCGGCGTCATGGAGGAGCAGGGCTCCGTGTTCGGGTTGTCAGTCGACAAGTTCGTGGTCGGTCCGATGAATTCCCCGCTGGCGCGCCTGCTCAACCGCCGGTTCGGTGTCATCGACGGGATCATCCTCAAGTCGAGCTCGATGCAGGGCATGCGCGATGGCATGGAGCGCGTGCGCCAGGTCATGCGAGGCCGGCACAAGCTCCGTCCTGCCCAGCCGGATAATTTCTCGATCGAGACCACGGAGTCGGCGCTGACCTTCTGGGCGAAGATCGAGAACATCCTGGTGATGGCGGGCATCGTACTCCCCGCCCTCGGCCTGGTCGTGGGCGCCATCGTGATCATGAACATCATGCTCGTCGCCGTCGCGCAGCGCACGCGAGAGATCGGTATTCGGAAGTCCCTCGGAGCGAGACGCCGAGACATTCTGTCGCAGTTCCTCGTCGAGGCCGCGACCCTCAGCACGATCGGCGCGGCGTTCGGCATTCTCCTCGGGATCGGGCTCGCCGCGCTCGTCCAGAAGATGAGCCCGATGCCGGCGAGCGTCGCCCCGTGGTCGGTGGTCACAGCCGTGATCCTCGGCGCCGGGGTGGGAATCATCTCCGGCATGTACCCGGCGGCGCGCGCAGCCCGGCTGGATCCGATCGTCGCGCTGCGACAGGAATAGCAATGAGCCTCTCCACACGCCTCTTCAGCTTGCTCGAGGGTGTCGGCATCGCCTTCGACTCGATTCGGGCAAACAAGGTGCGCGCCGCGCTCACGATCCTCGGCGTCGCCATCGGCGTCTTCACCGTGGTCGCCATCTCAGCGGCGATCTACGGGATCAATCGCAGCGTCGCCCGCGACTTCGAAGCCGCCGGCCCGACTTCGTTCTTCATCTACAAGTTTCCGATCGAGTTCAACGTCTGCGACGGGAGCGACGAGACCTGTCAGTGGATTCACTACCCACCGCTCACCACCGCCGAGGGGGAGGCGCTCGCGCGCCTGCCCACCATTCGCGGCGTCACGACTCACGTCGGGTCGTCGGCGACCTTCAAGCGCAAGGATAGAACGCTCAAGAACGCGCTGCTCGATCTCTACACGCCGGGATGGACGGACGTCGACGGCGGAGACATTTCCCCTGGCCGGAGCTTCACGTACGCCGAGAACGAGACGGGCGCGCGCGTCGTGCTGATCAATGACCTGATGGCGGAGAAGCTCTTCGGCGACTCCGACCCCATCGGGAAATTCATCGCCATCAACGGGCAGCAATTCCGCGTGATCGGGCTGTACCACTACAAGGCGAGCTTTCTCGGCACACCCGGGCGCGAGGGTGGCGACCGCCCGCGCGCCATCGTGCCCTTTGAATCCGGGCGCCGGCACCTGGGAGTCTGGACCGAGTGGGCCGACATGACCGTCAAACCGGTCGATGGCGTGTCCCGGGATGCCGCGATGGACGACGTGATCGCCCGGCTGCGGTCCATCCGCGGACTCAAGCCGGCTACCGAGAACACGTTCTTCGTCACGCCTCAGGAGAAGCTGTTCGAGTTCTGGAACAAGCTCACCGGGGTGTTCTTCATCGTCATGTTCGTGTTGTCAGCGATCGGGCTGATCGTGGGGGGCGTCGGTGTGATCGCGATCATGATGATCAGCGTCACCGAGCGCACGCGCGAAATCGGGGTGCGGAAGGCACTGGGAGCCACCCGCCTGACGATCATGTGGCAGTTCCTCGTCGAGGCGGTGACACTCACCGGCGTCGGTGCGGTGGTGGGGCTCGCCATGGGGGCGATCGTCACGTGGCTCGTACGGACGAATACGCCGATCGAGGCAGCGATGACCCCGCAGTGGATCGCGGTCGCCGTGGGCGGCAGCGCTCTCACGGGCATCCTGTTCGGGATCCTTCCGGCCATGCGTGCGGCCCGATTGGACCCAGTGGAGGCTCTGCGCTACGAGTAGTCGCGGCCCGAACAGGCTGACAACTCCAGTGATTTCGAGGAAAACTTTAGGCGTTGTGCGTAAAACACAGTGCGCCTTAATGTTCCATCGTTCACTTCGACTACCTTGACACCCTCGCCGACCTGGATTTTCGTGACCGCAGCCCCGCTCATCCAGTCCTCTCGGTATGAGCGAGAGCGTCCCGCGGAGCAAGCTTCCCGTCCATGGTCGAGTCGTCACCAAAGCGACGTCATCGTTCGCCAAAACGGTGTCGACGCTGGCGGCCCTCGTCTCGGTGTTGTCGTTCGCGCGCGCGTACGGAGTGATCGGAGATGACGCGGCGCACCTGACCGTTGGCGACATCGGTGCCGTGTGGGTGGGTATCGCTCCACTGGCCGACACCGCCGAAGCGCTGAACGACACGCTCCAGCTCACGGCGACGATCAAGGACAAGAGCGGAAGCGCGCTCGTCGGCTCAGCGCTCAAGTGGATGAGCGACCACCCTGAGATCGCCTCGGTGACGCCGAGCGGGGGTGTGGTCGCGCATGCCCCAGGCACGACGACCATCACCGCGACGGTCGGCGGGCTTGTGGCGCGATCGCGCATCGTCGTGCGGCCCTTCGTGGCCGCCGTCCGGGTCGCTGGCGACAGCGACATCACGATGC
>DATFFP010000050.1:0-65420 GCA_035249985.1 Gemmatimonadaceae bacterium | reverse complement strand
ACGCCCGGCACTTCGTTGGCGAGGAACTCGGCATTGCGCGCCGAGACCAGTGGCCAGATGCCGGCGATGACCGGGATGCGCACGTGGGCGATCCGCTCGAGGAAGCGCTCGAGCTGCGCCGCGTCGAACACGGGCTGCGTGATGGCGTACTCCGCGCCGGCGTCGACCTTCCATTCGAAGCGCTTGATTTCGTGGGCGAGGTCGAGGGCCGCGGGATTCACGCCGACCCCGATGGCGAACGAGGTCGGCGCGCCGATGGCATTGCCGCCGGGATCGAGCCCGCGGTTCAGGTTGCGGACGAGGTTCGTGAGGCCGATCGCATCGATGTCGAAGACCGCCGTCGCGTTCGGGTAGGGGCCCATCTTCGGCGGGTCCCCGGTGATGATGAGCATGTTGCGCAGCCCCATCGCCGCGGCGCCGAGGAGGTCGCTGAGCATGCCGAGAAGGTTGCGGTCCCGGCAGCAGTAGTGCGTGACGGTCTCGATCCCGATGCGCTGCTCGATGAGCAGGCTGGTGAGCAATGCGCCCATGCGGCTCTGCGCCCGCGGACCGTCGGGGACGTTGACGGCATCGACGCCGGCACGTTTCAGCGCCTCCACGCCCTGGAGCATCTTGGTCGCGTCGACGCCGCGCGGCGGCACGATCTCGACCGAGGACACAAACTCGCCGCGCGCGATCTTGCCCGCCCACCGGGAGCGCTGCGCGAACGGCATCGGCTCGACGCCGGCATCCTGCGTGCTGCGGGCTGCTTCCGTGTCGGTTGCGGGGTGCGTGGCCGGACGCGTCGCGCGCAAACGCGGTACGAGCGGTCGAATGCCTTCGACGAGCGCCTTGATGTGCTCGGGCGTCGTCCCGCAGCATCCGCCGATGACCTTCACGCCCGCCTGCACGAGGTGGCGCCCATAGGTCGCGATGTACTCCGGGCTCGCCATGTACATCGTGCGTCCGCCGACTTCGCGCGGCATGCCGGCGTTCGGCATCGCGCTGAGCTTCCGCGTCGTGGCCGGCGTCATGCGCTCGATCGCCTCGAGAATCGCCTGCGGCCCCACGGAGCAGTTGAGTCCCACGACATCGGCGCCGGCGGCCGTCAGCGCGCGCGCGATGTCTTCGGGCGACGCACCGTACGGGCTGAGGCAATCCGTCCCGATCGTCATCTGCGCGATTACGGGCACTCCGGCATCGACGTCGCGCGCCGCCTGAATCGCCTGCTCGATCTCGACGAGGTCGGAGAAGGTCTCGAGGATGAAGAGATCGGCGCCGCCCTCACGCAGGGCCGAGAGCTGCTCGCGGAAGATCGTGCGCGCTTCGTCGGTCGAGGTGGGTCCGTAGGGCTCGAGTCGGACACCGAGCGGGCCGACGGCACCGGCGACCCATGCGCGATCGCCCGCTGCCTCACGAGCGATCTGCGCCGAGCGAACGTTGAACTCCTTGACCTGCGTTTCGAGCCCGTGCTGCGTGAGCTTCAGCCGGTTGGCGCCGAAGGTATTCGTCTCGATCACCTCGGCGCCCGCCTTCACGTACGCGCGGTGCACGTCCCGCACGAGGTCGGGCTGCGAAACGCTCAGCTGATCGTAACAGAGATTGATGAACGCGCCCTTGGAGTAGAGCATCGTGCCCATGGCGCCATCGAAGACGACGATGCGATCGGGATCGAGGAGCTCACGAGCGTCTCTGAGCGTGGGAGAGGTCATGATGGTGACCCCGCTGCGAGCTGCGAGCTGCGAGCTGCGAGCTGCCCATCGCCGCGAGCGTTACCTTCTGCTCGGACGACGTAATACTTGGCTGCCGGATGATGGACGACGATGGCTGCCGTCGACTGTTCAGGAAGGAGTTGGAACGACTCGGTGTAACTCATGCCTAACGCCTCGCGCGCCGGCAGGAGCTTGAACAGCTCGGCATGCCCCTCGAGGTCCGGGCAGGCCGGGTAGCCCCAGGAGTAGCGCTTACCCTGACCCGCAGGGAGCCCGAGCTCCTTGCGGACGCGCGCGTGCATCCACTGCGCGACCGCCTCGGCCGTCTCCACCGCCAGGCCGTGCGCAAAGAACGCCTCGCTGTAGTCTCCGCGGGCCTGGGTGGCCTCGAAGCGACGCGTCGCCTCGTCGCCGACGGTCACGATCTGGAAGGCGGCCACGTCGACGTCGCCCGATTCCACGGAGCGGAAATAATCCGAGAGCGCGAGTCGCTCGCGACCTTCCTGCCGCGGAAAGTTGAAGCGCGCGATCTCACGGAGCGAGCCGCCATCGCTGCCGAATGCCGCGGGATCATAGACGATCAAATCGCGCCCGTTCGACTGCACGGGGAAATATCCGTACACCGCGCGCGGCACGAGCCAGCCCTCGCGCTTCGCTTCGTCGGTCAGCCGATCGAGCGTCGGCTTGAAGACGTCGCGCACGGTCGCGTCGTACTCCGCGCCCGAGCCGCGCCCGCCCCACTGCAAGCGATAGAGCTCATCGAGATCGAGATGCCGGAACACCTCATCGATCGGGATCTCGCGCAGCACGCGCGTGCCCCAGAATGGCGGCGCGGGAATGGGGTTGTCCGCCGGGACATCGCTTCGCCGGTCCTCGACGTCGCCCGCCTTCTGGTCCTTCCCGACCTGCGTGTGGAGGAACACGTCTTCACGGGCCTCGTCGATCACCCGCCTCACGAGACCGGGGCGACGCTCCTCATCGACGATGGACTCGACGGTCGAAAGCCCCTCGAATGCATCCTTGCAGTAGAAGACTCCCGGCTCGTAGGCACGCTCCCCGTCGACGAACAGCGCCCGTCGCCCGAAGCGGCGGTTGATCGCGGCGCCGCCGATCAGCACCGGGAACTTGAGACCTCGCTTGTCGAGCTCCTTCACGCACAGCGGCATCTGCTTCGACGTCGACACGAGCAGCGCCGACAATCCGATCGCGTCGGCACTGACCTCGATGGCCTTGTCGATGATCGTGTTGACGGGAACCTGCTTGCCGAGGTCGAAGACGGTGTAGCCGTTGTTGGAGAGGATGGTATTGACGAGCGACTTCCCGATGTCGTGCACGTCGCCATACACCGTCGCCAGCACGACCTTGCCCTTGGTGTAGCCCTCCTTGCGCTCGAGGAACTGCTCGAGGTGCTTCACGGCTTTTTTCATGACTTCCGCGGACTGCAGCACGAAGGGCAGGATCAATTCGCCGGCGCCGAACTTGTCGCCAACCTCCTTCATCGCCGGCAAGAGCACGTCGTTGAGGACGCGCACCGGATTCTCGCGGACGCCCGCTTTGTCGAGTGCGTCCTCGATCCCCTCCTTCTTGCGGTGCAGCACCTGCCAGTGAACGCGCTCGTCAGGCGCCATCGTCGCCGTGGGGTCGACCGCGGCGTCCTGCGGTCCGGTGCGCTTGCCGGCGACATCGAAGTGCGAGATGAAGCGCTGGAGCGCATCGGGCCGCCGGTTGAACACGAGGTCGTCGGCGAGCTCGCGCTCCTCGGTCGAGATTTCGGCGTACGGAGTGACGTGCGCGGGATTGACGATCGCGGCGTCGAGGCCCGCGGTCACGCAGTGATGCAGGAAAACCGAGTTCAGCACCGACCGGGCCTCCAGCGAGAGCCCGAAGCTCACGTTGGAGACGCCGAGGATGCAGAGGACGCCCGGCAGCTCGCGCTTGATGAGGCGAATCCCTTCGATCGTCTCGGTGGCCGAGTCGATCCATTCGGCGTCGCCGGTGGCGAGGGTGAAGGTCAGCGCGTCGAAGATGAGATCCTCCGGCGAGAGCCCGTACTCGTCGACGGCGATGTCGTGGATCTTCCGAGCGATCTCGAGCTTTCGCTGCCGCGTCTTCGCCATCCCGATCTCGTCGATCGTGAGGGCGACGACCGCGGCGCCATATTTCTTTACGAGCGGCAGCACGGCCTCGATGCGTGCGCGTCCGTTCTCCATGTTGATGGAGTTGACGATCGCCCGCCCGGGCACGCGCTGCAGCGCCGCCTCGATGACGTTGGCTTCTGTCGAGTCGATCATGAGCGGCGTCTCGACGGTCGACGAGAGCAGCTTGACGACCTTCGCCATCTGCTCCGCTTCGTCCGCGCGCTCGGTGAGCGCGACGCACACGTCGAGCACGTGTGCACCGGAGTCGACCTGATCGCGCGCGACGGCGACGATCCCTTCGTAATCGTCCGCGAGCAGCAGCCGCTTCACCTTGCGGGACCCCTGCGAGTTGACGCGCTCGCCCACCAGGAGCGGCGGGGGGTCCTGGTGGAGGGTGATCGCGCGCATCGCGGAGGAGACACGGGGAACGTGACTGCGTACTGCGTACTGCGTACTGCGTGCTGTTGGTACGCAGTCCGCAGTACGCAGTCGCTTCACGATCTCCTTCAAGTGCTCCGGCGTCGTGCCGCAGCACCCACCCACAATGCGCACGCCGAACTCCGTCACAAACTCTCCGAGCGCCTTCGCCATCGGCCCGGGCTCCAGCGGATAGACCGCCTCGCCAACGCCGGTGTTGATGGGGAGGCCCGCGTTCGGTATCACCGAGATCGGGCGCGTCGCGTGCTCGGTCAGATAGCGCACCGGCTCGCGCATGTGCTCCGGGCCAGTGGAGCAGTTGAGGCCGATGACATCGACCGGCAGCGACTCGAGCGTCGTCATCGCGCTGGCGATGTCGGTGCCGAGGAGCATGCGGCCGCTCGTGTCGAGCGTGACCTGGGCCTGGACGGCGACGCGGCGGCCGAGCTCCGCGAAGAGTCGCTCGAAGCCAGCGAGCGCGGCCTTCACCTCGAGAATGTCCTGCGCCGTCTCGACGAGCAGCACGTCGACGCCGCCCTCGACGAGCGCCTTGGCCTGGAGATAGAAGTTCTCGCTCAGCTCATCGAAGGTGATCGCGGAGAGAGTGGGGTCGTCGCTGGACGGGAGCATTCCCGTCGGCCCGATGGAGCCGGCGACGAAGCGCGGCTGCTCCGGGGTCGCGTACTTGTCGGCGGCCGCGCGCGCGAGCTGTGCGGCCTTCACGTTCAGCTCGTGGTACCGGTCGCCGAGCCCCCATTCGTGGAGCCGGCGTGGGGTGCTCTGGAAGGTGCAGGTTTCCACGACATCGCAGCCGACGGCGAGGAAGGACTCGTGGATCTCGCGGATGACGTCCGGCCGCGTGAGGACGAGGTTGTCGTTGCACCCCTCGAGGTCTTTTCCGCCGAAGTCCTCCGCGGTGAGCTTGTACCGCTGGATGTTGGTGCCCATCGCGCCATCGTAGATGAGGACGCGGTTGGACAGGGCTTCGAGGTAGGCGTTCGAGTTCTTCATGGCGTGCCAAATAAAAAGGCGCCTAAGCCGTCCCGGCTGTGCGCCGGCGCTTTAGCTGTTGATTAACGTGGCCGCAAGTTGCCGTTAAATCGCCACGGGTTCAGTTGTTAGCTGCAAGCTAGCGGTCGGCGCGGGGCTGGGCAATGCCTCGGGGCGGCCAAGGTCGGCCAGATGTCGAGGGGATTAAGGCAGCATCCTGAGCACCTCATCGGCGGTCACGCCGCGGACCTCGACTACCTTCCGGCGGGATGTCGCACCGATGACAACCCGGATGTCCCGCTTCGCGACATCCAGAGCTTTCGCCAGCAACTCTACCAGCGCGTCGTTCGCCGCGTCATCCACAGGCGGAGCAGCGAGCCTCACCCGGAGGGCGCCGTCGTGTTCGCCCACGATCTCGCTGCGCGAGGCGCGGGGCTGAACGTGAACGCTGAGGCGCACCGCGTTTCCCAGAGTGGTAATGGCAATGGCCATATCGCGCCATACGCTGTTGACCCGGGTGAACGCAACGGCGCTTTCTTACCGCAGGGGACGCCGAAGGCGCGGAGGAAAAACTTCAACTGCGCGAGGCTCTTCCAAAAGCACTTCCAGTTGACGTTTCCTCCGCGGCCTCCGCGTCTCCGCGGTAAAAAAACGCCGTTGTCGTTTGAGAGCTACTGCTTCTGGCGTCGCGCGATCACCGAAGCCAGAAACTCGCTCACTCCAAGCGCGGCCTTCAATCTCGGCCTCAGTCCCGGGCCCTTGATGTCCTCGCGCAGGGCCTTCGTGTACGAGTCGACACGCATGTCGATGATCTCGAAGCCGTACTTCCTGAGGAACGAGATCACGCGCTCCCCGGTGAAGGTGTGCGGATGGCCCGGATCGAGGCGCAGGCGCGAGAGCATGCGGTGCATGTAGTAGCCGAACCGCGTGCGGCAGTTGACGGTCAGATACAGCACCCCGTCGGCGGTCGTGGCGCGGCGCAGCTCGCGCATTACCGCGTCCATGTCCTTCACGTGATCGATGCAGTTCTCGATGACGAGCAGGTCGTAGTGTCCCGTCGTCACGGGCAGCGACTCGCCTCGGCCCTCACGGTACACGACGCCGGAGGCGCGCTGCTGCGCGAACACCGGATTGCCGGCATACGACGCATCGAGCGGATCGACCGCCACTCGCTCGGCGGCCCGATAATAGGCGAGGAGCCCCACCGGTCCTGAGCCGACTTCGAGCGCGCGAGCCTGCCCGTCGGCGAGATTCTGGAATCCGAGCTTCCGTAGCCAGGCAGCGAGCTGGTCGGCTCGCCACTGGTACCAGCTCATGTCGGGCGACTCGCCCGCGGCGAGCTTTTCTGCCTGGTCTTCCCAGAAGCCGCGTTCGTACTTCTGCGCGGTCTCCCAGCGATCGAGCGCTACCATTGAATGCTCCTGACGGTCCACGTGCACGCTCGGCGCGGCGCGGCGAGCGCGAGCGGGGCGGGCAAGAGCAGGGCCACCTCCGGCCTCTCAGGTGGACCCGGGCTAACTCGCGCTGGGACGGGGATTTGTTAGGTGGTGCCTGGGCGCGTTGCGGCCCTGTCGCTCGTGCCGCATGTGGACGTCGTGCAACAGCGCGGACTGTAACTGCAACGTCAAAGCTGGAGACGCGGATTACGCGGATTTGAACAGCAAAACGGCGGATACGGCAAAACAGGAACTCTGTGAAAGCCGTTCAAGAAAGGACCGCGCTAGCTCCCCAGGTTCGTTGCAGTTGCGGGTCCAAAGCACTTTGCAGTTGACGTTGCCGTATCCGTGCAGTCGTCGCCGTTTTCAAATCCGCGTAATCCGCGGCTCCCGCTGTCGCCGTTGCAGTTACGTGCAAGCGGGACGGACCTACGGCGCCCGCTGCTCGGGCGGCGTATCGGTCCCTCGGGCTCCGCGGCCGGTCACCCGCGCCCGTTCCTCGACGCGCTGAATGAGCGCGAGAAGACGATGCCGCTCGAGCGGGAGCGTCAGCTCGGCCATCACCAATCGCTGGACGGCGAGCGAAAGGGCGCCATCCGGCGCCGGCTCGGCACCAGAACGATAGAGGAGTGTTGCCCCGCCCACGGCGAGCGGGAGGCGCAGCGCCGCCGCGTCGGATGCTGCGAGTGCGCGCTCGACGACTGCAACGAGCGGAACCTCGCCCTGCGCGCGAGCGTGTGCATCGGCGACGCCGAGGAAGACGCGCGGTTGGTGGCCAGCGGCGGCAAGCGTCTGGGCGATCCCTTCCAGGAGCGCGTCGTCGGACCCAATCAGAAAAACGATTGCCATGCGTTCACCGGTCTCGGTCTGCGCTCAAAGGATACTGAGGACGACGCCCTTCAGAAGTGCCAGCACGAGCCACGCCACGAGCGGAGAGAGGTCGATCGTGCCCGCGAGCGGAGGGATGAGTCTCCGCAGTGGCCGGAGGAGCCACTCCGTGAGTGGGATCGTCCACCGAATCCATTTCGACCACTCCGATAGCCGCACCCACGAGGAGATGACCCGGATGATCAGAGCGACCTGAAGGATACCGAACAGCCAGGTCACCAGTACCGCCACGATGCCGCGCGCCCCGGCGCCGCCAGCGGCGGCGGCGAACTGGATTTGCCCTCTGATGAACTCCAGCAGCGCCAGCACGATCAGTCCACCGATCACGATGGCGATGAGCGCCCACCAGGGTGCGTTCGCGGGAAGGCCACCGGCGCGCACCACGCGGTGCTCGATCGGCACGATCAGTGGGTCGACCACCCGGCGGAAAAAGCGAGCGACCCCGCCGAACGGGCTGATGCGCCGCGTGCGCACCAGCCAATCGATCGTGAAGATGATGAGGGCCGCCGCGGCGATGATGAACACCACGACGCGGAGAATCCCGAGCAGCGTATCGAAAGCGGTGAGCACGGAGGACACGCGCGCAAGCTAGAGGGGGCGCTCTCGCGACACCAGCATCTTGATCGATCGCCACGCGCCGCTCAGCCGCTCGAGAACGGTGCGACCGTGCGAGAACCGCGCAAAGGCGTCGATGTTGCGCGCATGCTCGGCGCCATATCCGAACCACCAGGGCTGCCGCCACGATGGAAAAGGATCGACGACGATCGCCTTCTCGCGAACGCACTCGCGCAAGCCAGCCTCGCCATGCAGCCGACCGGTGCCGCTCTCCTTCACCCCGCCGTGCGGGACGTCGGCCATGCCAACGACGGACAGGGCGTCGTTGATCTGGACCGTACCCGCGGCGATCCGGGCAGCGATGCCGCGCGCGCGAGTGAGATCGCGGCTCCAGATGCTGGCGCTGAGGCCGAATGGCGTATCGTTCGCGATCGCGATCGCCTCCGCATCGTCGTGCGCGCGGATGATCGCGAGCAGCGGCCCGAACGTCTCCTCGCGCGCGATGCGCATGTCCGAGGAGACGTTCGACACGATCGTCGGGGCAAAGAAATGGCGATCGCCGCGCCCATGACTCACGACGTGCGCGCCTCGTTGCCGGGCATCCCTCAGCTGCGACTCGAGCGCATCGAGCTGGGAGGGGCGAATCATTGGGCCCACGTCGCTGCCTGCCGCACCCGATCCCATGACGAGCTGCGCGGCCGCGGTCGTAATGCGGTCGACGAAGGCATCATGTACCGCGTTGGCGACGATCACCCGCTTCGGGGCCACACAGGTTTGTCCCGCATTGCTGAAGCGTCCCCACAGAATGCCGCTGGCGGCGGTCTCGAGGTCGGCGTCCTCCAGCACGATCGCGGGATCGCTGCCACCGAGCTCGAGCGCGTAGGGCACGAGCCGCGCTGCACAGGCGAGCGCGACCTTGCGGCCGGTCGTGACGCTCCCGGTGAAGAAAAGCTTGTCGATCGACGCATCCGTCAGTGCCGCACCTGTCGCGCCGTCGCCGGGAAGCACCTGCATCACGTCCTTCGGCACCCCGCTCTCATGCAGCAGCTCGCCGAAGCGAACCGCGGTTGCCGGCGTGAGCTCGGAGGGCTTGAGCACGACGGCATTTCCCGCCACGAGTGCCGCCAACGTGCCGCTCGCGGGAAGGAACAGTGGATAATTCCACGGCGAGATGATGCCGATGACCCCGTACGGCTCGTGCTCGATCGTGACGCGCTTTCGCCAGAGCGCGACATTCGAGGGGATCATCGTGCGCGCACGCAGCAGCCGGGGCGCACGGCGCTCGCAGAAGCGGACGACGTCGAGGGTGGTGAGCACGTCGGCGGTCATCGCTTCGACAGCCGGCTTGCCCGCTTCCCGCTGGATGAGCGCAGCGAGCTCGGCGCGTCGCTCGAAGATGCGCCGGCGAACGCGCCGGAAGATACGTCGCCGCTCGCCTAACGACCCCGCCGCCCACGCCGGCTGCGCCTCGCGCGCGCGAAGCACGGCGGCCTGCACTTCCTCCGGCGTCGTCGACGTCCAGACCCGCCACGTCTCGCCGGTGGCCGGATCGATGGACCGCACCTGAGCCGGCCCCGAGGTGAGGGCCTCGGGCACGGTCGTCACGACACCCCCTGCTCCTGCTTCGGCTTCACCCGCATGAGCGCTGCACGCCGGCGCTTGAGCCAGCCAACGGTTCCGGCCAGCCCCGCCACCGCGGGGGTGCGATAGAAGTCGAGCTCGATCTTGTTCCGATACGACGGATCGAACCGCTCCTTGTAGTCGTGTGCGTGGCCGAAGTTGAACTCGACGGTCGATCCATCGCAGAGCAGCTGCAGCATCCGATAGTGCAGGAGGCTACCGGGCGAGTGCTCGGCGAACTCCGGTAAGAACCCGGTGTCGAACGCGTGAAAGACGCCATCCTGTCGCAAGCCAAGGAGATAACCCACGCAGCGGCCTTCCGCCTCCAGCACCGCGAGGTCGATCTGGAACTCGCCGGTGGAGGCTGCAACGGCATCGTAGAATCTTACGCCCTCGGCAGTCGTCGCCAAAGCGACACCACGCGTGCCCTGCCAGCTCTCGCGACTCACGCGGCCCACCGTTTCGCGAATCTGCGCCGCGCTCGGATTGACGATGAGTCGCACCGTGAGTCCGGCCTCGTCAGCGGCGGACTGTTTCCGCTTCACCGTGCGCCGGAAATTCTTCGAACGTGTTTGGGCGAACGCCTCCCACGTGGGCGCGAGCGGAATGTAGGGACCGGGCACCACCGTGCGCGTCGAAGCGCGGCGGCGACGCGCGAAGGCGTCGATGAGCCCTAACGACACCGGATCCCCTTCGACCGCCGGACCGAAATGGAGCACGCTCCACGACGGCGCAGCGGCGCTTTCCAGCCATCGCACGAGCTCTTCAGCTGCCGCCGCGGCGTCGCCGCGGTACCGCACGTCCACCTCTCCCCAGCCGCCGCCGAGGAAGCTCACCTTGTGCACGGGGATGCGTCCGATGGAGCCGCGGCTGAACTGCACCGGTACCACCATCGCCAGCCCCTTTTCATCAGAGACGCAAACGGCGCGGACGGGCCCGAGCCGCCGGTACGTGTCCCACCACGCCGCGAGCCAGCGATGACTCGAGAAGGGAGAGTGGGTCGTACCGCTGCTCAGCGCGTCGTACTGTGGCTTCAACGCCATGAAGTCTTCCAGGGAGTCGATGACGCGCACGTGCATGGCGTAAGTCAGTTCAATGAGAAGGAGGCGACTGGAAACGAACGCGCGGTGCCCGCGCAGGACGCGGGCCACGGTCGCGACACGCGTTCGGCGTCGCCTCACGGCGCAGACCGCCCAAAACGAAATCAGCGCCCCGCAACTGTGGCGAGGCGCTGTTGTGTATCTATGACGCGTCCGTACGCGGCGCGCTAGAGGATCGCGGGCATCTCAGCGAATCTCGTCGACATCCGGAGGCGCGAGCGCCGTCTGATGCCCCCGCCCCCGCCGGAACTCGGCGCGGAAGCTCAGCACGATGTCGGGCGACATTCGCATCCCGAGCCGCCGCGGCGGCTGGATGTGCCACTGCCGGAGGTCGACGCGAGACGTTCCCTCGGTGATGACCCGGTCGCCTTTCGTGCGCGTGCGGCCGACGAAGGTCACCACCCGCGTCGTCCCGTTCATGGTGAGATGCCCGTGCACCAGGCATTCGCCGAGGGCGTTGCGCTGGGAGACGGAATCCACCGCGAAGATGATGTCGGGGCTCCGATCGGCGCCGAACACCTCGGCCAGCTCACGCGGCCGTATCGACGGATCGGTCTCGAGCGAGGCGACCGGAAAGCGCACGTCGCCGCGCAGCGATGCGAGGTCGCCACCCCGGATCGAGATCCGGCCCACGAGCTCTCCGCTCCAGCCCGTGATGGTTCTGAGGAACGCGCGCCCCTTGAAGGTGACGCGGGAGGTCGACTGATCGAGGACGTATGCCGTTTGCGCGGCGCCGGCTTGTATCGCCAGTGGCGTGGCGCTTAGCGCCAGAAGTGTTGCGGCGAGGAGCTGGGTGCCGCACGCGCGCGTCGGTCTCATTGCCTGTACGGGACGAAGCAACGCCGAAGGCGTCACTCCGGGCATGTTGCGGCGGCACAACAGGGGCCCCGCTGGCCGCCCAACCCCGGGCAAATCGTGGCGGCGGCGTAACCGTCGGCGAGCTAAGCGCTTCGTGCATGCGGAGGTAGGGCGTCAAACCATGCACCAGGCATGGCAAGCTAACTGCTTCTGCCCCGGGCTGTCCCGAACCCCTCATCCGCGGCATGCACGAGACAGCCCCCCACGTCTTCTCCGTAGACGTGGAAGAGTATTTCCAGGTCAGCGCATTCGATGGGTCCATCGATCGCGCGCGCTGGCCGGAGTTTCCATCGCGAGTCGCCGCCAGCGTCGACTGGCTGCTCGAGGCCCTCGAGCAGCATCAGGCGCGCGGGACGTTCTTCGTTCTCGGGTGTCTCGTGGCGCAGCACGCGGGCCTCATCCGGCGCATCCATGACGCGGGACACGAGATCGCATCGCACGGCTGGTCGCATCGCAAGCTCACGTCGCTGAGCCGTTCGGAGTTTCGCGAAGAGATCCGGTCCTCCAAGGATGCGCTCGAGTGGGTGGCTGGGGCTCCGGTATTCGGCTTTCGCGCGCCGAGCTTCTCGCTCGTTCCCGGCCTCGAGTGGGCCTTCGACGTTCTCCTCGAGGAGGGATACCGCTACGACTCGAGCCTCTTCCCGATTCGGCGTCCCGGGTACGGCTACCCCGGTACGCCGCAGCATCCGCACGAGATCGCGCGCCGCGGCGGAACGCTCCTCGAGTTCCCGTTGACGGTGCTCACGGTCGCAGGCGCGCAGCTCCCCGCGGCCGGTGGCGGATACTTCCGACACTTTCCATATGCGGTGACCCGAGCCGCACTCGCCTCGTACGCGCGCCGCGGCACGCCGGCGACGTTCTACATCCATCCGTGGGAAGTCGATCCCAACCAGCCGAGGCTGCCGGTGCCCGCGCTTCAGCGCCTGCGGCACTATGGCGGCATCGGCCAGGCGCGCCAGCGGGTGCTTCGGCTGCTCGCGGAATTCCGCTTCACATCCATCGCGCGTCTCATGCGGACGTCGCCAGCGGCGACGATGCGCACGTTCTCCGCCTTCGCGTCGTGACGTTGCGCCGCCAGCTTCCCGTCCACTCGCCCGTCCGCATGCCGGACGTCGCTCGCGCCGCCGCGGTCACCGCGACGGGTCGAGTGCCGGACCGCCAGGAGCTGGAGTCGCGACTTGCCCGTCACTTCGGCGCCCATGACGCCTTGTTGACGGACTCCGGCACCTCGGCGCTGGTGCTGGCGCTGCGCCTAACGGCCGCACCACGTGCGCCGGTCGCGTTCCCCGCGTATGGATGCGTGGATCTCGTGGCCGCCGCGATCGAAGCGGGTGTGCGGGTTCGGCTCTACGACGTCGATCCGTCCACGCTCAGTCCCGATCTGGCGTCGCTGCGCGCGGCCTGCGTTCGCGGTGTCGAAGCGGTCGTCGTCGCACATCTCTACGGATACCCGGCCGATGTCGCGGGCGCCGCTCTGGTCGCAGCCGACTTCGGCGTTCCGGTCATCGAGGATGCCGCGCAGGGTATCGGCGGCGCGCTCCACGGACAGCCGCTGGGCTCCTTTGGCGATCTCACCGTCCTCAGCTTCGGCCGAGGCAAGGGAGTGACGTGCGGAGGCGGCGGGGCGTTGCTCGCCGCGAGCGACGCGTGGGCCGACGTGATCCGCGCCGCCGAGGATCTGCTCGTGAGCCCCGCCCAGGGGTGGGCTCCGCTCGCGAGTCTCGCCGCGCAGTGGGCGCTCGGCCGTCCCTCCGTCTATGCGATTCCGTGCGCAATCCCGGGTCTTCGCCTGGGCGAGATGGTCTATCGGCCCGCGCACGAGCCGCGCGCGATGTCCAATGCCGCCGTTCGGATGCTCCGGGCCGCGTGGGACGAGGTCGACGACGCGGTCGAGCGTCGTCGAGCGAACGGATTCACGTTGACGACGCTCGCGCGGAACGCCCGCTCGGTTCGACCGATCCGCGTCGTGTCGGGCGGGACGCCCGGCTTCCTGCGGATGGCGGTGCTCGACGCCGGAGCTCGCTCCCCCGCGCCCGCGTTAGGCATCGTGCGGCCGTATCCTCGCGCGCTCCACGACATGTCCGAGCTCTGGCCGATCGTCGCGCCCGGCGGCCGCAGGCATCCCGGGGCCGATGAGCTCGTCCGCTCGCTGTTCACGCTTCCGACGCACGAATGGGTCGATGAGCGTGACCTCGCGGCCTGCGAGCGATGGCTCAACGAGCCGCGCCTTCGCATGATCGGCACCAGCACGCCCGTGTCCACCTATCGACGTTCCGAAGTGGGAGTTCCATGACCGCCGTAAGCGCACCTCCGTCGGCCGAGCCACTGCGGCCGCCCGACACCCCGCAACGCCCACCGATCGTGTTGTCACGGCGGAAGCGCATCCTCTTCAGCGCGATCCTCACCGTGGTCGTGCTCGTCGTGCTCGAGCTGATCGCGGGGCTCTACCTCCGCGTGTCGCGCGGGTACGACGGCGAGCATCTCTACGAGTTCGAGTTCGACCCCTACAAGAACATTCTGCCGGCGCGGAATTTCGTCGACACGCGCGGCGTCCAGCACAACTCGGTCGGATTCCGGCGCACCGGCGAGGTGTCGAAGACGAAGCCCGCCAACACGTACCGCATCTTCCTGATGGGCGGGTCGACCGCCTACGGAACGGGCGGGTTGTGGCCGCACCTCCAGCGCGATTTCGCCGTCATCAAGAACACCGAGACGATCGACGCGTACCTGGAGCGCGTCCTCGGCGAAGCGCTTCCTGGAAGAGAGATCGAGGTGATCAACGCCGCGATCACCAGCACGTGGACGCATCACCATCTGATCTACCTGAACCAGACCATTCTGGGCTACGACCCGGACATGGTGCTGTTCCTCGACGGCTACAACGACTTTTTTCACGCCACTCCCGATCACGACCAGTTCGGCAGCTTCCTCTACACGACGCAGGCTTCGGGCATCCTTGGTGAGCCCACGCTCGGCGCACTCGCGCGGGCGAACGCCTGGTGGTTCTATCGCCGGAGCGCACTGGCGTACGTGACGATTCGTTCGCTGCGCACACTCAAGCTGGTCGTGACGTCGCCCTTCATCGAGCGGAATCGCGCTCCGATGAACGTCGATCGCGCCATGGCCAACCTCGAGCAGGTCTTTCCCCGCAGCGCGCTCTCCATGCAGCGGCGAATGGCCCTCATCCTTCGCGATGCGGGCGTCATCCCCGTGTTCATGCTGCAGCCGATGCTGATCCTCGAGCGCGGGCACAAGCCGATGCCCGACATGGAGCAGCGCCTCTTCGCGTTCAACGTCGAGTCGTACCTGCCCAACTACGAGGAGTTCATTCGTCGTGCCGTGGCCATGGTGAACGAGCGCGAGACGGCGATGGCATCGGAGCTGGGCGCGCAGTTCATCGACCTCACCGGGATCTACGCCGGCGTCGAGGAGCAGATCTATACCGATTACGTGCACCTCACGCCGCGCGGCAACGAGCTGCTCGCGCGCCACGTCGCGGACAAGCTCCTGCCGGTGATCCGGCAGGACGCGCAGCTCGCCTGCGCGAGCGAGCAGGGCAACGGATGCTGAGCATTGCGTCGTCCATGCTCGAGTCACGGGACGTCTCGGCTGGATTCGGGACGGCCCTCCGCCTCTCGTGGCCGACTGGCCCGTCGGGCGAGCTTCAGGTTGCCGAGGATGAGGTGCACGTATGGGCCGCGCAGCTCGATCGCGACGCGTCCGTCATTCGCGAGATGGCGATGCTGCTCGACGACGAGGAACGCGATCGTGCCTCGCGGTTTCGCCGGCGGATCGATCGCGACCGGTACATCGTCTCGCATGGCGTTCTCCGGCGTGTGCTGGCGCGGTACGTCCGCAAGCCCGCGCAAAGCCTGCGCTTTCGCCGCGATCGCTTCGGCAAGCCGTCGCTCGCGCACCGCACCGACGTGTCGTTCAACATGGCGCACGGCGAGGCGGTCGCGTTGATCGCCGTCACGACGGGTCGCCCGGTCGGTGTCGACGTCGAGCGGGTCACTGACCTCGATGACGCATTCGACGTCGCCGAGATCTGCTTCGCGCCCGCCGAGCGGCGAGTGCTGCATGCGGTTCCCGCGGCGCGAGTGAGTGAGACGTTCTTCAACTGCTGGACGCGGAAGGAGGCGTTCATCAAGGCGGTCGGCACCGGCCTGAGCGCGCCGCTCCAGGCGTTCGAGGTCACGCTCGCCCCTGATGCTCCGGCACAGCTCTGCCGCGTGAGCGGCTCGGCGCGCGTCGCCGCGTCGTGGACGATGGAAGCGCTCGAGCCCGCTCCCGGATACGTCGGGGCGCTCGCAGTGCGACGGCGCAACGTGCGGTTGAGCACGTGGCAGTTCAGCGCGGCCACTTCCATGGGGCGCAGACCGTGATTGCTGGAAAGGACCTGACGATGGCGCAGATCGACGCCCGCGGGGACACGCTCTTCGAGCGCGCGGGTCGCCCGCACATTCCGGCCCTCGATGGGCTCCGCGGAATAGCGGTGCTCATGGTCATGTGGCTGCATTTCGTCTTTCTGTCGCCGCGTACCGGTGGGGAGCGCGTCTTCTGGCAGCTCTCGGAAACGGGGTGGATCGGGGTCGATCTGTTCTTCGTTCTCTCCGGGTTCCTCATTACCGGAATCCTGTATGACGCGAAGGGGGGCCCGCATTACTTCCGCAACTTCTACATGCGGCGGTCGCTGCGGATCTTTCCGCTCTATTATGCCTTCCTGATCGTGATCTTCGCGGTGATCCCGCTGTTGCGAACCTCACCGGCCGATCACATCGGGAAGCAGGTGTGGATGTGGACGTATCTGTCGAACGTCCTCTTCGCGCGCGCGGGTTGGGAAGGGATGCCGGCGCACACCACGCACCTGTGGTCGCTGGCGATCGAGGAGCAGTTCTACCTGCTCTGGCCGTTGCTGGTGTGGCTCGCGAGCCGGCGTCGCCTCATCCAGCTCTGCCTCGGCTCGATCGCGGTCGCGATCGGGACGCGCCTCGTCCTTCACTTCGTCGCAGGGAACGACATCGCCGCGTACGCCTTGATGCCGGCCCGTATCGATGCGCTCGCGGCCGGCGGCCTTCTGGCGGTTCTCGTTCGCGATCGTGAGGGCGCGCGGCTCGCGGCGAAGTATCTGAATCCGGTGGCGGCGGGCAGCGCCATCGTCCTGATCCTCGTGATGTTCTGGAGCGGGCCGGTCAAGGGACTCAGCATGCTGCCGACGCTCGATTTCCCGGTTCAGACGTTCGGGTATCCGGCGCTCGCGCTCTTCTTCGCCGCCATGCTCGGCAAGGCGGTGGCGGCGCCGGCCGGTCACGTCGCCACGCGAGTGTTGACGTCGCGCACGCTCATGGCGTTCGGGAAGTACAGCTATGCCTTGTACCTCGTGCACATCCTGGTGCGCGACATCCTTCAGAACCAGATCCTGGCCAACCGCGGCGGCTTCCCGGTCATCGTGGGGTCGCAGCTTCCCGCGCAGCTCGCGATGGTCGCGTTCGGCATCGGGGTGTCGTATGCGATCGCGTTCGCGAGCTGGCACCTGTTCGAGAAGCGGATTCTCGCCCTCAAGCGCTTCTTCCCGTACGAGCGCGTCCGCGTCTCCAAGGCCGGCGTGACTGCCGAACCGCCCGTTTCGGTCGCCGCTGGCGCCGACCTCGGCAGCCTCAGCTCCAACGCGCCCCCCCGCGCGACGTCGGTGGCGTTGATCGAGGAAGGAAGCGGCGGGCGGTAGTCTTACGCCCCCGCCGAATCGCGCGGGGGCTGGAAGTGTGGAACCACTTCATCATGTGTTGCGCAGGGCCGGGTCTCGTTGCGCACCTGCCACACGGGCCCGCACGTGGCACGCATTTCCCGTCGGCCACGCGGCACATATCTCTCACAATAGCAATACTTTAGAGCCTTCCTAGCGCAGTGGCTGCCGAGCGCTCGGTTCTTGCGAAACCGTCGCGCGCGGCATCGGTGGCGTGAGCGCCTACGAGCCGCAGTCGCAGAATCCTCTCGTCTCCCGCCTCAACCGCTAGCGACATGGGCGTCACCTCACTCGACACCGCGTACCGGCTGTCGCCGATGCAGCAGGGCATGCTGCTGCACAATCTGGATGCGCCGCAGTCCGGTGCCTTCGTCCAGCAGACCGTCTTTGCGGTCCACGGCGACCTGCAACCCGAAACGTTCCGGCTCGCGTGGGAGCGGGTGATGGATCGGCATGCGGTGCTGAGGAGCTGCTTCCGCTGGGAGGGGGTCGACGTTCCCGTGCTGGACCTCGGCGCCGGCGCGTCGTTGCCGATCGAGCTGGATGACTGGCGCGGCCTCACCCCGACCGAGCACGAGTACCGCCTCGAGAGCTATCTGCGCGTCGATCGCCGCGGCGGGTTCGATCTCGCGATCGCCCCGCTCATGCGCCTCGGGATGTTCCGCGTCGACCAGAGCGAGTGGAAGATGGTGTGGACGTCGCACAACGCCCTGCTCGATGGGCGCTCGCGACTGATCGTCCTGCGCGAAGTCTTCCTCGCCTACGATGCGCTCGTGGAAGGTGAAGAGCCGATGCTGCCGACGCCGGCCTCGTTCGAGTCGTACCTCGGATGGCTGCAGCGGCAGGATCTGAACCGCGCGGAGACGTACTGGACGGAGCTGCTTCGCGGCTTCCTGGCTCCCACACCGCTGATGGTCGCGAGAGCGCCCGGTGAGCTGCTCGCTTCGGATGGCGACTTCGGGGAGCAGCAGCTGCGACTCTCCGACGGCGTCACGAGCGCGTTGCGGTCGCTCGCCCAGCGGCATGGGCTCACGCTCCACACGATGGTGAAGGGCGCCTGGGCGCTTCTGCTGAGCCGCTACAGCGGCGAGTCGGATGTCGTCTTCGGTGACGCGCGCGGGCGTGCGCGTTCACAGGTCGACGGCGGCGACTCGATGGTCGGCCTGTTCCTGAATCCGATTCCCCTGCGCGTGCACGTCGACGCGGAGTGCGCACTCCTCGAGTGGCTCGTGGCCCTCCAGCACCAGCAGGACAGCGCTCGCGAGTTCGAGCACGCTCCGCTGTCGCGCATTCAGGAGTGGTCGGAGATCCCGCGCGGTCGTCCGCTTTTCGAGAGCCTCGTGCTGGTCGAGACCGGGATAAGCCAGGGTCTCCGCACGATGCTCGGCTCGCGCTGGGGGCGTCAGGACGTCCGCTCGATCGAGCAGATGACCGATCCGCTCACGATCTTCGCGAGCCTCGAGCCGGACATCGTCCTTCGCATCTCGTACGACCGTCACCGTTTCGACGACGCGACGGTCACTCGCATGGTTGGCCATCTGCGCACGCTGCTCGAGGGTATGGCGGGCGATCCCGGCCGGACGCTGAGCGAGCTTCCGCTCATCACGACCGAGGAGCGCCAGCGGCTGCTCATCGATTACAACGACACGCGGCACGAGCGCACGAACGGGGCGCTCGTGCACGAGGTCATCGCGCAGCATGCGGCGCAGACGCCCGATGCCGCGGCCGTCGAGCTCGACGGTGCGGTGGTGTCGTACGGCGAGCTCGACCGGCAGGCGAACCGGCTCGCGAACGCGCTCCGCGCGGCGGGCGTGACGCCCGGCGCACTCGTTGGGCTGGCCGTCGAGCGTGGCCCCGACATGATCGTCGGGGTGCTCGGTATCCTGAAGGCGGGCGCGGCATACGTGCCCTTCGATCCGCGGTATCCTCGCGATCGCAACGCCTACGTGCTGGGCGACTCTCGCGTCGTCGCGATGGTGACGCAGCACCGCGTGCTCTCGGCGCTTCCGGAGATCGAGGCGCCGGTGATCTGCCTCGACGATTCCGAGGCGCTCGCGGCGCAGAGCGAGGATGATCCTCGCGTCGCCACGACGGCCGATGCGCTCGCGTACGTGATTTATACGTCGGGCTCTACCGGCGCGCCCAAGGGTGTGATGGTGACGCATCGGAACCTGCGCAACTACGCGCAGGCGATGCGCGGTGCACTCGGAATCGCGACCAGCGACCGCTATCTGCACACCGCCTCGATGGCGTTCTCGTCGTCGGTGCGTCAGCTCGTGCTGCCCCTCACGCAGGGCGCGACGATCGTGATCGCCTCACCGGCGCTCCTGGGCGACCCGATCTCGTTGTTCGAGACGATTCGTTCGCGTGGCGTCACGGTGATCGATCTCGTTCCCTCGTACTGGCAGCATTGCATTCAGGCACTGCGGACGTTGTCCGTGGACGCCCGTCGCTCCGTTCTCGAGAACGAGCTCCGCCTGATCCTGACGGCGAGCGAGCCCTTGCCCGCCGAGCTGCCGCGCGTTTGGTCGCGCGAGTTCGGACACCCGGCGCGGTTGATCAACATGTTCGGGCAGACGGAGACGACCGGTATCGTCACCGTCTATCCGATTCCGGCCGTGCTCGAGGACAGCGTCAAGATCGTCCACATCGGCCGGCCGATCGCGAACATGCGGGCTTATGTGCTCGACGCGAAGCTGCGGCCGCTCCCGATCGGCGTGCCCGGCGAGCTGTGCATCGCCGGGGACGGCGTCTCGATTGGGTACCTCAATCAGCCCGAGCTCACCGCGCAGCGCTTCATCGAGGACCCGTTCAGTGAATCGACCGCCGGCCGGCTCTATCGCACGGGCGACCGCGCGCGGCTGCTGGCGGACGGCATCATCGAGTTCCTGGGGCGCTCCGACAATCAGGTGAAGATCCGCGGCTTCCGGGTAGAGGTCGAGGAAGTCGAGGCGGCGATTCGCGCGCACGCGGCGATTCGCGAAGCGGCGGTGACGTCGCGCGAAGTCGCGCCGGGTGACCGGCGCCTAGTTGCGTACATCGTCGCGGCGTACTCGCCGGCGCCGGTGCCTACGGTCGACGAGCTGCGTCGCTTTGTCGGAAAGACCCTGCCGGACTACATGGTGCCGTCGGCCTTCGTCGCTCTCGATGCGCTCCCGCGCACTCCGAATGGCAAGGTCGATCGCGCACGACTGCCGGAGCCCGACCTCTCGTCACTCGAGCTGGGGACGGGCTATGTCGCGCCACGCACGCCGGTCGAGGAAGTGCTGGCCGCGATCTGGACCTCCGTGCTCGGTGTCGATCGCGTGGGCGTGGACGACAACTTCTTCACCCTTGGCGGTCACTCGCTGATGGGGATGCGCGTGATGGCGCGCGTTCGTCAGGCGTTCAACGTCGACGTGCCGCTTCGCCGGCTGTTCGAGACCCCGACGATCGCACGCCTCGCCGAGTCGATCGAAGCAGCGAGCCGTGTGGTCGCCGGCAAGGCGATGCCACCGATGCGGGCGGTCGCTCGCGATCGCGCGCTGCCGCTCTCGTTCGCGCAGCAGCGGCTCTGGCTGCTGAATCAGCTCGAGCCGGAAAGCGCGGCATACAATCTGTCGGCGGTCATCCGGTTGCAGGGCGAGCTCGATGCCGCTGCGTTGCGGCGCACCCTCTCCGAGATCGTTCGCCGTCACGAATCGCTTCGCACGGTATTCCCGTCAGTCGACGGCACACCGGGGCAGGTCGTTCAGCCGCCACGCGACGTCACGCTCTCCGTCACCGATCTCGACGCCAGTGACGTCGCCGGTGTCGACGCCGAGGTCGCGCGCGTCACTCGGCAGGAGGCGGCGCGCCCGTTCGATCTCGAGAACGGTCCGCTCTTCCGCGCGTTGCTGGTGCGCATCACTCCGCGGGATCACCTGCTCGTTCTCACGATGCACCACATCGTGTCCGACGGCTGGTCGCGTGGCGTGCTCTACCGTGAGATCGGCGCGCTCTACGAGGCATTCGCCGGGGGTCGTCCGTCGCCCCTCAGCGAGCTGCCGATTCAATACGCCGATTACGCGCAGTGGCAGCGCGAGTGGTTGCAGGAGGATGTGTTGAGCGAGCAGGCGAGCTACTGGAGCCAGCAGCTCGCCGGTCCGCTTCCCAAGCTGGACCTGCCAACGGATCGTCCGCGCCCGAGCGTGCAGACGTTCCGCGGCGCGACGCACACCTTCGCCTTGCCCGCCACGCTCGTGGACGCGCTGCGCACGGTGAGCGCGAGCGACGGCGCGACGCTGTTCATGACGCTGCTCGCGTCGTTCCAGGCCCTGCTCAGCCGGTACTCGGGACAGGACGACATCATCGTCGGCTCGCCCGTCGCCGGCCGCCGCCGCGTGGAGGTCGAGGAGCTGATCGGGTTCTTCGTCAACACGCTGGTCATGCGCGGCAACCTGTCGGGCGACCCCACCTTCCGTGAGCTCCTCGCCCGCACGCGGGAAGCGGCCCTTGGCGCCTACGCGAATCAGGACATTCCGTTCGAGCGGATCGTCGACGCGGTGCATCCGGAGCGCGACCTCAGTCGCTCGCCGATCTTCCAGGTGCTGTTCATTCTTCAGAACACGCCGGTGGCGCCGCTCGCACTCTCCGAGCTGACGCTGCGTCAGCTCGACGTCGACGCGGGCGCCGCCAAGTTCGACGTCACGCTGTCGCTCGTCGCCGGTGAGGCGGGATACACCGGCCACCTCGAGTACAACACCGATCTGTTCGACGCCACGACCATCGAGCGGATGGCTGGGCATTTCGTCACGCTGCTCGAGGGGGTCGCGGCGAATCCCGAGCTCCGTCTCTCGCAGCTGCCCGTGCTCACGCGCGGCGAGCAGCGGCTCATGCTCGAGGAGTGGAACGATACCGCGACGCCGCTGCCCGTGGACGAGTGCATCCACCACCAGTTCGAGGCCCAGGTGGCGCGCACGCCGCACGCGGTCGCCGCCGTGTTCGAGGCCGATGAGCTCACGTATCGCGAGCTCGACGCGCGCGCGAATCAGCTGGCACATGCGCTGCGCAAGCTCGGCGTGGGGCCCGATGTCCTCGTGGGTGTGTTCGCCGAGCGGTCGATCGAGATGATGGTGGCCTTGTTAGGCATTCACAAGGCGGGTGGCGCCTACGTCCCGCTCGATCCGACCTATCCGAAGGATCGCCTCGCGTTCATGCTGGCCGACTCCGGTGCGCCGGTCGTGCTCACCCAGCGCCGGCTGCTCGATCGCCTGCCCGAGCACAGCGCCAAGGTCGTCTGCCTGGATCGCGACTGGGATACCATCTCGCGCGAGCGCGAGGAAGCGCCCGCACACGAGGCCGGTGCGAACAACCTGGCCTACATGATCTACACCTCCGGCTCCACCGGGAAGCCGAAGGGCGTGATGATCGAGCACCGCAACGTCGTCAACTTCTTCGCCGGCATGGATCAGCGGATCGGCGCCGACGAGTCGGGAACCTGGCTCGCCGTCACCAGCATCTCGTTCGACATCTCGGTGCTCGAGCTGTTCTGGACGCTGACGCGCGGCTTCAAGGTCGTGATTCAGGCGGAGCAGGATGCGTCGCGTCTGGCCGCGCAGGCGGCCGAGCCGTTCGTCGATCGCAAGATCGACTTCAGCCTCTTCTACTTTGCGAGTAACGAGCAGACCGCCGGCGCCGACAAGTACCGCCTGCTCATGGAGGGCGCGAAGTTCGCCGACGAGCACGGCTTCGAGGCGGTGTGGACGCCCGAGCGACACTTCCACTCGTTCGGTGGGCTCTATCCCAACGCCGCGGTGACGAGCGCCGCCATCGCCGCCATCACGAAGAACGTGAAGATCCGCGCCGGCAGCGTGGTGCTCCCGCTCCACAATCCGCTGCGCGTCGCCGAAGAGTGGTCGGTGGTCGACAACATCTCACGCGGACGCGTCGGCATCGCGGTGGCGTCGGGCTGGCACGATCGCGACTTCGCGTTCGCGCCCGACAACTACGCGCGTCGTCGCGACGTGATCTTCGAGTACATCGAGACCGTACGCAAACTGTGGCGCGGCGAAGCGATCACGACGAAGGGCGGCTCGGGCAAGGACGTCGAGGTCAAGACACTTCCGCGTCCGGTGCAGCAGGACCTGCCGATCTGGATCACCGCCGCCGGGACGCCCGAGACCTTCCGCAAGGCGGGGGAGATCGGCGCGAACCTCCTCACGCACCTGCTCGGTCAGAAGATCGAGCAGCTCACCGAGCGTGTCGCGATCTATCGGAAAGCGTGGCGCGATGCCGGTCATCCCGGCGAGGGCCACGTCACGCTGATGATGCACACCTTCGTCGGCGGCGACATGCAGGTGGTGAAGGACAAGGTTCGCGGCCCGTTCCGCGAATACCTCCGCACCTCGGTCGATCTCATCAAGGATCTCGCCGAGGGTCGCGGCCAGGACATTCGCTCGACGGCGCTGACCCCCGAGGACTGGGAAGCGATTCTCGATCACGGCTTCCATCGCTACTTCGACACGAGCGCACTCATGGGGACGCCGGATACGTGCGTCCGGATGGTGAACCGCTTGAAGGGTGTTGGGATCGACGAGATCGCGTGTCTGATCGACTTCGGCGTTGATGAGGACTCGGTGCTCGAGAGCCTCGATATGCTCGCGAACGTCCGTGAGCGTAGCGCGCGCGATGAAGCGCGCGACGCCGAAAAATGGTCGGTGGCCGCGCAGCTCGCGCGCCACCAGGTCACGCACCTCCAATGCACCCCGTCGATGGCGAGCCTGCTGCTCGCCCAGGACGAGGCACGCGTGGCGCTCGGCTCTCTCAAGAAGCTGATGATCGGCGGCGAAGCATTCCCGCCGCAGCTGGCGACCGAGCTGCAGTCGCTGACGAGCGCCGAGATCGTGAACATGTACGGCCCGACGGAGACCACGATCTGGTCTTCGACGTATCACGTGAATGGTGATGCGGGCTCGATCCCCATTGGCCAGCCGATCGCGAACACGGAGTTCTACATCGTCGATCGCAATCTCCAGCCGGTGCCCATTGGCGTGCCGGGTGAGCTGCTGATCGGTGGTGCTGGCGTCGTGCGCGGATACTACAACCGCGAGGAGCTCACCTCCGAGCGCTTCGTGCCGAACCGGTTCCGCCCGAGCGGTGGCCGCCTGTATCGCACCGGCGACCTCGCGCGCTTCCGCGCCGACGGCGTCGTGGACTTCCTTGGCCGCATCGATCATCAGGTGAAGATTCGCGGCCATCGCATCGAGCTCGGCGAGATCGAGGCGATCGTCGCCGCACAGCCCGGTGTTCGTGAGGCCGTGGTCGTTGCGCGCGAGGACAGCCCGGGCGACAAGCGGCTGGTGTCGTACGTGGTCGCCGTTCCCGGCGAGACGATCGATCAGGTGGCGGTCCGTGAAGCGCTCAAGACGCAGCTGCCCGACTACATGGTGCCCTCGCACGTGATGGTGCTCGACGCGTTCCCCCTCACGCCGAACGCCAAGATCGATCGCAAGGCACTGCCGGCGCCGGAAAGTGGCGCGTCGGCCGCCGCGACACAGTCGTTCGTAGCCGCGGACAATGATCTGGAGCGCACCATCGCCGGGATCTGGCAGGAGATTCTCAACGTCCCGCGCGTTGGCGTCCAGGACAATTTCTTCGACATCGGCGGTCATTCGCTGCTGACGGTGCGCGTGCATTCGCGGCTGCGCGCGGCGGTCGATCGCCCGGTGTCGCTTACCGACCTCTTCCGCTTCCCGACGATTCGCTCGCTCGCCAAGCACATCGGCGGCGGCGTCGCCACGGTGAACGTCGTGGAGGAGAGTCTCGACCGCGCTGAAACGCGGCGTCAGGCGATGATGCGTCGGCGCCGCGGACAGAGCGCGACGACGTCGTCTCAGGATCTGCAATGACGAATCCGAAGGGAACCATGGTGGCCGAGACTGATATCGCCGTCGTCGGGATGGCAGGACGCTTCCCCGGGGCGCGCGATCTGGCGGAATACTGGAACAACCTGCGCGACGGCGTCGAGTCGCTCACGCAGCTCACCGATCAACAGCTCGAAGGCGCTGGGGTCGACGCCGCGATGCTCCGCGACCCGGAGTACGTGAAGGCCGGCTTCCTGCTGCCCGAGATGGAGATGTTCGACGGGACGTTCTTCGGGTTCAGCCCGCGGGACGCATCGATCATGGATCCGCAGCAGCGGCATTTCATCGAATGCAGCTGGACCGCGATGGAGCATGCCGGCCACGTGCCGCAGACGTTCGACGGCTCCATCGGGGTCTACGCCGGATGCGGCGCCAGCATGTACATGATGAACAATCTGCTGACCAACCCGCAGCTCGTGCAGCAGGTGGGCTTTTTCCTCCTGCGTCACACCGGCAACGACAAGGATTTCCTCGCGACGCGCGTCTCGTACCTGATGAACCTCACGGGTCCGAGCGTAAACGTGCAGACGGCGTGCTCCACCTCGCTCGTCGCGATTCATCAGGCGGTGCAGAGCCTGCTCAACGGCGAGTGCGACATGGCGATCGCCGGCGGCTCGACCGTTCGGCAGCCGCACTACGCGGGCTACGTCTACAAGGAAGGAGAGATCGTCTCTCCCGACGGGCATTGCCGCTCGTTCGACGAGAGCTCCGAGGGCACCGTCTTCGGCAGCGGCGTCGGTGTCGTCGTATTGCGGCGCGCCGTGGATGCCATCGCGGACGGCGACACGATCCACGCCATCATCAAGGGCTCGGCGATCAACAACGACGGCTCGATGAAGGTCGGTTATCTGGCACCCAGCGTCGACGGACAGGCGAAGGCCGTCGCGGAAGCGCTCGCGATCTCGGGGGTCGATCCGGAAACGATCACGTACGTAGAGGCCCACGGCACCGGCACTCCGGTCGGCGACCCCATCGAGATCGTCGCGCTCACCCAGGCGTTCCGCACGAAGACTCGCAAGTCGGGCTACTGCGCCATTGGGTCGGTGAAGTCGAACATCGGACACCTGGACACCGCCGCCGGCGCCGCGGGTCTCATCAAGACCGTGCTCGCGCTCAAGAACAAGCAGATTCCCCCGAGCCTGTTCTTCGAGCGGCCGAACCCGGCATGCGACTTCGAGAGCAGCCCGTTCTTCGTGAATACGACGCTGCGCGAGTGGACGTCGACCGGTGCCCCTCGCCGCGCCGGCGTGAGCGCGCTCGGCGCCGGTGGCACGAACGCGCACATCATTCTCGAAGAAGCGCCGGTCGTCGACCCGTCGGACGAGCCGTCACGCGCACAGCAGCTCCTCGTGCTGTCGGCGAAGACGCCGAGCGCGCTGGATGCGGCGACGACGAACCTCGTCCGGTTCCTGAGCGACAATCCGGATACGCCCCTCGCCGACGTTGCGTTCACGCTCCAGGTGGGCCGGCAGTCGTTCGCCCAGCGCCGCGCAGTGGCAGCCGCCAGTGCACGTGAGGCGATCGAGCTGCTCGAGAGCAACGATCCCAAGCGCGTCGGCACGCAGCAAGCGGGTGATAGCGCGCCCGCCGTCGCATTCATGTTCGCCGGCGGTGGCGCGCAGCACGCGACGATGGGCGCGCAGCTCTATGAGAGCGAGCCTGTCTACCGCGCCGAGATCGATCGCTGCTTCGCGTTCATGAAGACGAGACACGGCGTGGATCTCGCGCCTCTGGTCTTCCCGCGCGCCGAGGACGCCGCCCGCGCCACCCTGGAGCTCGAGCGTCCGTCACTCGCGCTCCCTGCGCTCTTCAGCACGCAGTTCGCCCTCGCGAAGCTGCTCATGTCGTGGGGGATCACGCCTCAGGCGATGATCGGGCACAGCATGGGCGAGTACACGGCGGCGTGTATCGCCGGGGTGTTCTCGATGGAGGACGCCCTCTCGCTCGTCACCGTCCGCGGTCGCCTGTTCGAGCAGCTCGCTGAGGGTGGGATGCTGAGTGTTCCGCTCGCGGCTGAAGAGCTTCGTCCCATGCTCCCCCCGGAGCTGTCGATCGCCGCGATCAACGCACCCGAGCTGTGCGTCGCCTCCGGCCCGGTGAAGGCGATCGAGACGCTCGAGCGCACGCTTGCCGCTCAGGAGATCGACTGCCGACGCATTCACATCAACGTCGCCGCGCATTCGGCGATGCTGGAGCCGATTCTCCAGGAGTTTGGCGCGTTCGTGCGTGGTATTGCGCTGAGCGCGCCAAAGGTGCCCTTCGTCTCCAACGTCACCGGCACGTGGATCAGCGACGCCGATGCGACTGACGCGACCTATTGGGTGCGTCACCTTCGGCAGACGGTTCGCTTCGCCGACGGTGTCGGCGAGCTCCTCGCCGATGCGCGCCGCGTGCTTCTCGAGGTCGGCCCCGGGCGCACGCTCACGACGCTGGCGCGCCAGCACTCGGCGAAGCAGGCATCGCACGGCATCTATCCGTCGATGCGCCACCCGGATGAACAGGTCTCCGACGTCTCGTTCGCGCTCGGAGCACTCGGCCGGTTGTGGACGCACGGTGTCGAGGTCGATTGGCGTGCCCTGCACGGCGAGGACCGGCGTGTTCGCGTTCCGCTGCCGACCTATCCCTTCGAGCGTCAGCGCCATTGGATCGCGCCCGGCAAGGGCGTGTCAATGATGGTCGAGGAGGATGGACCGCCGCGGAAGCGCCCGGATGTGGCGCAGTGGTTGTACCAGCCGTCGTGGCGGCGAACGACGCCGTCGGCGATCGCATCGCCCGACGCGGGTGCCGTGCTCCTGTTCGCAGATGACTGCGGGCTCAGCGCCAAGGTCGCCGACGGCCTGCGCGCGGCTGGACGTGACGTCTGGACGGTGACGGCGGGCAGTGGATACGCACGCATAGGCGAGCGTGAATACACGATCGCACCGGCCGATCGCGAGGCGTATGAGCTGCTGCTCCGCGACCTGGCGGCCGACGGGGTCGCCCCCGCCGATATCGTGCACTGCTTCAGCGTGACGCCGGCTGGTGGGCTGCTCTCCGCCGAGCGCGTGCGCGACCTGTCGTTCTACAGTCTGCTCCACCTCGCGCAGGCCGTGATCGCGGAGGACCTCTCTCAGCCCATTCGCCTGAGCGTCGTGTCGAGCGACATGCAGCAGGTCGCGGGCGAAGCCGTGCTCTCGCCGGAGAAGGCGTTGCTCCTCGGCCCATGCAAGGTAATCGGCCAGGAAGTGCCTAACGTGCTGTCGCGCTCGATCGATGTGGTGCTCCCGCCATCCGGCTCGTGGCAGGAGCGTCAGCTCGCGCAGCAGCTCGTGCGCGAGATTGGCTCTCCCGTCGCCGACGAAATGATCGCGCTGCGTGGCGCCGACCGCTGGGTGCAGACCTTCGAGCACATCAGCGTCGACCCCGACACGCGACCGAGTCGCGTGCGCGATGGCGGTGTGTATTTGATTACCGGCGGTCTTGGAGGCATCGGCCTCACCGTCGCCGAGTATCTGGCGCGCGTCGCGAAGGCGCGGCTGGTGCTGGTTGGCCGCACCGCATTCCCCGAGCGCGAGGAATGGGATGGATGGATCGCGCGTCGCGGCGAGAGCGACCGCGTGAGCCGCGCGATCGCGCAGGTGCGCGCGCTCGAGGCGCTCGGCGCGGAGGTGATGGTCGCGCGCGGTGACGTCACGAATCGCGAGCGGATGGCCGAGATCGTCCGGACGGCGGTGGGTCGCTTCGGCACGATCAATGGCGTCGTGCATGGCGCGGGCGCGCTCGATGATGGCCTGATCGCGACGAAGGATCGCGCAACCGCCGAACGCGTGCTCGCCCCGAAGGTTGAAGGAACGCTGTCGCTCGACGCTGCGCTCGCGGGCGTCGCGCTCGACTTCTTCGTCGTGTTCTCCTCGCGCGGCGCCATCGCTGGCCCCGCTGGCCAGGTGGACTACGTGGCAGCGAACGCGTTCCTGGATGCCTTCGCGCATCGCAAGACCACGCTCGAGGGCGTGCCGACGATTGCCGTCAACTGGAGCGCGTGGCGCGACGTCGGCATGGCGGCCTCGCTCAGCTCAACGGCCGAGATCGACGAGCCCGCGGAGCATCCGCTGCTCGATCGTCGCGTCCGTCGCTCGGCGAAGGAAGATGTCTTCTCGACGGTCTTCAGCATCGCCGACCACTGGCTCCTCGACGGCCACCGTATTCGTGGCGGCGAGGCGCTGATCCCGGGCACCGGATATCTGGAGCTCGCCCAGGCGGCGTTCCGCGAAGGCGGCAACGCTCGCGATCTCGAGCTTCGCGACGTGTTCTTCATCTCGCCGTTCGTGGTGCATGCCGACGAGCGCCGCGAGCTGCGCGTGAAGGTTCGTCGCAATGGTGGCGAATCCGAGATCGTGATCATCGGCGAGGGACTCGCGGCTGACGGGACACGCGAATGGCACGAGCACGCGCGAGCGATCGCCGCGCACGCCAATGGCGAGGCACCGGCCGTCGTCGACGTCGATGCGCTGCTGGCACGCTGCACGGCGCGCGAGCAGCAGTTCACCGGTGAGGAGGAGCGCGAGCACCTCGTGCTGGGGCGGCGCTGGAGCAACATCCGGCGCATCAACTACGGTGTCGATGAGGCAGTGGCGACGCTCGAGCTTCCCGCCGAGTTCGCGGACGACCTCACGAGGTTCGCGCTGCATCCCGCCATGCTGGATGTGGCCACGGCGTGCGCGCAGCAGCTCATTCACGGATTCGATCCGCACGCCGACTTCTACGTGCCCGCGTCGTACACGCGCCTTCGCGCTCGCGGATCCATTCCGCGGCGTTGCTTCAGCCACATTCAGTATCTGCCGAGCGACGACAAGGACATCGCCGCCTTCAACGTGACGATTCTCGATGAGAGCGGCCGCACGGTCGTGGAGATCGAGGAATTCCTGATGATGCGCGTGAGCGACAAGGGCCGTATGGCGAGCGATTCCACCGAGGATCGCAAGCCGGTGATCCACGTCGACGCGCCCGCTGACGATGCGGCCCCGGCCATGTCGCTCGAGGACGCAATCACTCCGGCCGAAGGCGTGGAGGTATTCCGGCGAGCGCTGGCCGACGCGATGCCCTCGCAGATCGTCGTGTCGCCCCAGGATCTGGGTCGCTATCTGACGCATCTGCGCGCACCCAAGGCAGCCGGAGGAGCGGAGCCCCAGGAATCGGCGGCGAACCTGGCCGAGATCGAGGCGGTGCTCGCGACGCACGAAGCCGTGCGTCAGGGGATCGTGCTGTCGCACGGCGAGCGCGCCGGAACGCGGCAGCTGGCTGCGTACGTCGTGTACGAGGACAGCACGCACGCTACCGCGAGCGAGCTGCGGCGCTTCCTGCGCGAGCGGCTTCCGGAAGAGATGGTGCCGCAGCACTTCGTCGAGCTCGATGCGCTGCCGCTCTCCAATGATGGAAAGATCGATCGGGCCGCGCTGCCGAATCCGTTCGGACCGGGCGACGATTACGTCGCACCGCGGACGCCCATGGAACGCACCGTCGCCACGATCTGGCAGGAGCTGCTCGGCGTCGCCCGAGTCAGCGTGCACGACAACTTCCTCGACGCCGGCGGCCATTCGCTGCTCGCCATGCGGGTCATCACGCGCATCGCCAAGCAGACGGGCGTCCGGATCAATCAGTCCGCGCTGAATCTGCTCACACTCGAGCAGATTGCCGCCGAGTGTGAGCAGAAGGCGATCGCGACACAGGTGGCGTCCGCCGTGCCGGCCGGCACGCCGGATACCGAGCCCGCGCGCGCGCCCCAAGGATTCCGCCAGCGCTTCCTCGGTGCATTCAAATCCGCCTCACGAGGCTAGATGAACCCGTTTTTCTTTGGCAGCTCGCAGCAACCCCTCTACGGCGTCTACCACCCGCCGAAGGCGCGCGTTCCGCGGCGCACCGGCGTGGTGTTGTGCTATCCGCTCTGGCAGGAGTACATGCGTGCCCACCGCGCCTTTCGGCAGCTCGCGATGCTGCTGAGCAAGGCGGGCTTTCCAGTCCTGCGCTTCGACTACTTCGCCACCGGCGACTCGGGTGGCGCAGGCGAGGAAGGCGATGTCACGCGCTGGGTGACCGACATCGGCATGGCGATCGATGAGCTCAAGGATATGGCATCCGTCCCCAAGGTTTCGCTGGTCGGACTCAGGGTCGGCGCAGCGCTCGCGGCGGCCGCCGCGGTGCGCAGGAGCGACCTCGATCAGGTGCTGCTCTGGGATCCGGTCATCAGCGGAGCTCGCTTCGTCGAGCAGGTGATGGCGAGGCATGGAGTGGCAACGACCAACGGCGGGAACGGCAATGGGGCGAGCACCCTCGGCGTCGATGGCTTCCCGCTCACCGAGACCATGCGCCGGGGGCTGCAGGGTATCGATCTGCTCGAGGCATCAGCGCCCAATGCACGTGAGCTCGTCGTCGTGGTGTCCGACGAGCGAAAGGACTACGTGGAGCTCCGCGATCGTCTCGCACAGCGGCGCGTCAAGGCTCGCTATACGCACATTCCGAGTGCGGGCAACTGGGATGAGATCGACAAGTTCGGCTCGGCGCTCCTCCCGCAGCAGATCATTCAGGGAATCGTCTCGTGTCTTGCGGGGGAGGCTGTGTCGTGAGAGAGAAAGCGGTTCGATTCGGCACGAGCGCCCCGCTCGTTGGCGTCGTGACCGAGCCGTTGGGGCAGGCGGCATCGCCCGAACGTCCGGCGGTCATCTTCCTCAATTCGGGGATTCTCCACCACGTCGGTGCATGCCGGCTGTACGTGAGCGCCGCCCGCGCGCTCGCCGCCAAGGGCTTCACGGTGATGCGCTTCGATCACGCCGGTATCGGCGACAGCGAGGTGCGCCGCGAGGCCATGCCGTTCGAGCAGGGCGCCATCCTCGATACGCGCGATGCGATGGCGCATCTCACGGCCACGAAGGGCGCACAGCGCTTCGTGCTCATGGGGCTGTGCTCCGGCGCCGACATGTCGTTCCGCGTTGCCGGCCAGGATCCGCGCGTCGTGGGCCTGGTGCAGCTCGATGCGTGGGCGTATCGCACGCTGGGCTATTACCTGCGGCACTATGGCAAGCGTGCGCGCGATCTCTCCGCCTGGACGAACTTCGTACGGCGGAAGGTCCGTGCGGTGCTTGGCGGAGCGAAGCCAGGCGGCGAGGAGCGGGGCGCTGATACGGTCGGCGCCGAATACCGCCGGCGGTTTCCACCGCGCGACGAGGTCGCGCAGCAGCTGACCGCGCTTCTCGACCGCGGCGTGCGGATGCTCTACCTCTTCTCCGGCGGACAGGAAGAGCACTTCAACCACCGCGAGCAATACCGCGCGTCGTTCCGTGACGTGAGCTTCCGCGACCAGGTGCGCGTGGAGCACCTGCCTGACGCCGACCACCTGTTCAGCGGCCTCGCGCACCAGCGGTTCGTCATCGAGGCGATGACCGAGTGGATGAGCGCCAATTGGAGCGCGTCTCCCAAAGCTGAGGCCCCGTCGCCGACCGCGACGCGGCAGCTCGTCGGCGCCGCCGCCCGTTAGGCCCTCTCGCTCCGATCCTTTGTCCGATCACGTGACGACGCCAGCCGCATCGACGGCCACCCGCGCGCTTCCATTCGACATGGGACGCGTCGGCCGGCATACGCTCATCTACGCCGCCGGGATCATGCTCAGTCGCGCGCTGAGCATCATCATGCTGCCGATCTATACGCGGTATCTGAGCCCCGCGGACTATGGCGTCATCGAGCTGATCGGCATGACGCTCGAGGTCATCTCCATCTTCGCCGGCGCGCAGATCGCCCTCGGCATCTTCCGATACTATCACAAGGCCGAAACCGATCAGGAGCGCAACGCCGTCGTCTCCACGGCATTGCTTGGTCTCGGCGTCAGCTATCTGCTGGTCGGTGGAATCGCGTTCGCCGCTGCCGTGCCGATCTCGCGCCTCGTGTGGGATACGGAGGCGAACGCCGGTCTGCTGCGCATCGCCTCGGCCGGCTTCATGCTCCAGTCACTGCTCATCGTTCCCCTGGCGTACGCGCGAGTACGCGAGCGCGCGCTGCTGTTCGTGGGCGCGAATGCAGTGAAGGTGCTCATCGGCCTCGCGTCGAACCTGTGGCTGGTGGTCGGACTCGAGTGGGGCGTGGCCGGCGTGCTGTGGAGCAATCTCCTCGCGAATGCGGTCGTCGGGGGATGGCTGGTGGCGTGGGTCATCCGACAGACCGGCTGGACGTTCTCGCGCAGCGCCACACGCGATCTGCTGCGGTACGGTCTGCCGATGATGGCCACCTGGGCCGCGACGTTCATCGTGACCTACGGCGACCGCTACTTCCTCCAGGCGAAGGGCGGTTCCGCGGCCGTCGGGATCTACAGCCTTGCGTATCAGTTCGGGTTCATGCTCGCCATGCTCGGGTACATCCCGTTCATGCAGGTGTGGGAGCAGAAGCGCTTCGAGATCGCCAAGCGCCCTGATCGCGACAAGCTGCTGGCTGACGGCTTCGTCTACCTGAACCTCATGGTGATAACGGTCGCGCTCGGGATCGCGCTGTTCGTTGGCGATTTCCTTCGCGTCATGTCCGCCCCGGCGTTCCACGACGCGGCGGTCCTGGTGCCGCTGATTCTCGTGGCGTACGTCCTCCAGGGCTGGACGAGCCTTCAGGACACCGGGATCCTGGTCTCCGAGCGAACGGAATTCGTGTCGCTCGCGAACTGGGTGAGTGCCGGCGTTGCGATCGCCGGGTATGCGCTGCTCATCCCCCGCTACCTCGCATGGGGAGCCGCGATCGCAACGGTCATCGCCTTCGCGACGCGGCACGTGATCGTGTATGCGATCGCTCAGCGACTGTGGCCGGTGCGATATCGGTGGCGTCCCGTGCTGTATCTCGTAGCCGCCGCGCTGATCGCGTGGAGCGCGACGCTGTTCCTGCCCGTGATGCCGCTGGTGATCTCCATTCCGGCTCGGGGAGCGATCTTCGCCGCCTACGTGCTCGTCGTGTGGAACGGTCCGGTTCTCACCGATCGCGACCGTGCCGCCGCCGTGCGCGTCGTTCGCGGCGTGGTCGCATCGCTGCGCGGCGTCACCCGTCGGCGACTCGTGGGGGTCGGCACGGATGCCTGACACACTTCGCGAGGCACCCGGCAGGCCGGCGTCATATTCCGGCGCGCCCGCGCGCCGCCCGCGCCGCATCCTCTTGCTCGAGGCGAACGAGGACGGCACGGTTGGCGGATCTCACCAGATCCTGCACGATCTGTCGATTGGCATGGACCGGCGGCGCTACGAGCCGGTGGTCGTGTTCTATCAGGAGAACATATTCGCGGCGCGGCTCCGCGAACGTGGAGTGGAGGTGCACGTCTTCGATGCCATGCGAAAGCAGGAACGTTCGCTGCACCAGCGAGGCCGTCTGATCGACCTTCCGGCAGCATACCTCGGCCCGATCGCACGCCGGATTCGGTTCCTTCGCAAGCATCGCATCGATCTCATCCACGTCAACAACTCGCCGAAGGTCGGCGGCGATGATTGGCTGCCCGCCTCGCGCATCGTCCGGATCCCCTGCATCGCGAACGCGGTGGGCGACGCGCGCGGGGAGCAGCATCCGATCAAGCGGCTGCTCTTTCGCAGCTTCGACCACGTGATCCCGTGCAGTCAATATCTCGCTGACGCGATGGTTCGCGCGGGATACGCGCCCGCTCGAATGGACCTGGTGTATCCTGGCGTCGACATCGAGGCCTTTCGCGAGCGCGCACGGCGGTCGCGTGAGGAGGTTCGCGCCGAGCTCGGGATTGCTCCGGACGTGGTCCTCGCATCGATGGTCGGCAACGTCCGGGAATGGAAGGGGCAGCACGTCGTGCTGAGCGCGCTGGAGCGTCTCGCCCCGAGCGTGCGCGACAAGCTGCACGTGATGTTCATCGGCGCTGCGACACCCGCCGACGAGCCCTTCCGGCGCGCGCTGGCGGCAACCGTGATGCGCGCCGGGCTCGAGCGTGTGGTGTCGTTCCTCGGTGCGCGGCTCGATGTGCCCGATCTCGTGAACGCCGCGGATCTCGCGATTCACGCCTCGGTGAAGCCGGAGCCGTTCGGCCTCGTGGTGGTCGAGGCGATGGCACTGGGCAAACCGGTGATCGGCGCGAGCACCGGCGGGCCGGCGGAAGTGCTCACTCCCGAGTGCGGTATCACGCACGACGTGCAGGATCCCGGCGAGCTGGCGCGCGCGCTGACACGACTCGTCAACGATCCCGCCGAGCGGGCGCGGCTCGGCGCGAACGCGCTGATCCGCGTGGAGGAGTTCAGCGTGCGTCGCACCATCGAGGGTACCGAGCGAGTATACCAACGCTTCCTGGCGGATTGATGGGGCGATGGAAGCGACGCGCCGCACCGAACGCGGCGATCGCCGAATAAAAAAAAGTCGCGCGCGGGTTGTCGAGCCGCGATGCTCCCACTACAGTTGTTTGACACTCGTGAGGCACTTGGCGCTCATGTGTGACACGTGTCACCCTGACAGGGTGACGCAGTTGAGATATGAGTCTCAGCGCGAGATGATCGTGATGCGTGGTACGCGCGTGCACGCCCTTTGCGCTGGGCTCCCGCCAACCGCGACGCAGCGGCAAACACGTTCCCGCTTCTTTCCCAAGGAGAAGCACCAAGGCTCATAACCAAGTCGCACAAGAGAAGTAGGCACGATCGTCTGCCCGGGTGAGGGTAGCGACAAAGGCAAAACCGTCGAAAGGCGGCGACGCAAAGCTCCGAGGCTACCGCGCATGTCTCCGTGCGCCACGCCAGTCGAGCCGCCGAAGTGTGCGCAGTTCTCGAGGACGTATGCGCAACACACTGCTCGCCACGGTCGCCATTGCGATCGGCCTGCTCGCGTGTGCAGATGATCACACGCCCACGGGCACCGTCGACCCCGGGTTGCCGGTGTTCGATGTCGATCCCACGCCGCCGCTGTTCGCGGATGGGTTCGAATCCGGGACGCTCACCAACTGGGACGACGGGGCCAATCCGTCCTACCACCGCATCATCACCGACGCCACGCTCGCGCGATCGGGATCCCGCCTGCTCGAGGTGACGTTCCCCGCGGGTGGCCAGGGCAGCTGGCTCACCAAATTCCTTCTCCCCGGGCACCAGTCCGTGCACGTGAGCTACTGGGTCCGATACCCCGCCACCTGGCGTGGCGGCGGATATCTGCTCGGTGTGTATGGCTCACAGGCAACGAATCAATGGTCGGCGCACGGCAAGGCCGGCGTATGCCCCACGGGCCAGGACTTCTTCAGCTCATTCGTGTTCGCTGACGATGGCGATCCGGGCCCGCTCCGCTTCTCGACGTATCATCTGGGCATGCCTCGCACAGGTACGCAGTGCTGGGGCGATGAAGGCACCTCCTCCAATTACAGCGGCACCGGTCTCCTGACGCGCGACGCGTGGCACCGCGTCGAGTTCTTCGTGCGCGCGAACACGCCGGGCGTCGCCAACGGTGTGCAGCGCCTGTGGATCGACGGCGCACTGCGCGGCGAATGGACCGGGCTCCGGTTTCGCGAGACGACGAATCTCGTGATCAGCTCCATTCAGCTGTCCACGTATTCCGAGACGCCCGTCACGCAGACGCAACGCTTGTACATCGATGATGTCGTCGTCACGGAGCTCCCCACGCCTAACGCGGTCGCCTCGATCGAGGTGTCTCCGTCGTCGTCGACGCTCGCCGTGGGGGCCTCGACGCAGCTGACGGCAACGGCGCGCGATGCCTCTGGCGCACCGCTGGCGGGAACGAGCTTCACGTGGAGCTCATCCAACCCGGCGCTCGTCAGCGTTTCCTCGAGTGGCCTGGCGACCGCGCACGCCGGTGGCGCCGCGGAGATCACCGCGAGCGCAGGCGGCATTTCGGGTCGTGCCACGGTGACGGTCTCGGGAGGAACTTCCGTAGCGTCCGTGTCGGTCGTTCCTGGCACCGGCAGCGTTCAGGTTGGTCAGTCGCTTCAGTTCGTCGCGACGCCGCGAGACGCCGCTGGCAATCCGCTCTCGGGGCGCACGGTGACGTGGACGTCGTCGGATCCGGCGGTGGCGACGGTCAACGCCGATGGCCTCGCCGTTGGGGTGAGCGCCGGTACGACCGTGTTGCGCGCGACGAGTGAAGGCCAAAGCGGCACGGCATCGCTCACGGTCACCGGCGGATCGACATCGCCTGCACCCGTCGCGGTGATGACGATTTCTCCGGCGATGACCTCGGTGCAGCCCGGCGCGACCGTCCAGTATACGGTCACGCTGCGCGATGCCAGCGGCAACGTGCTCACCGGTCGAGCCGTAACCTGGTACTCGAATCACCCGGGGTACGCGAGAATTGACGCGAACGGGCTGGCGACGGCGCTCAACCCGGGAACCGCTGACATCGTCGCGATCTCTGAAGGCGTCAACGCGACCGCATCGCTCATCGTCAGTGACGCGGCGCCGCCACCCCCACCCCCGCCGCCGCCGACGCCGGTAGCGCTGATCACGCTGGCGCCTGCGCACTCCAGCGCGGCAGTCGGCGAATCGGTGCAGTTCATTGCCACGCTTCGCGACGCGGCCGGGAACATTCTCACTGGGCGGTCGATCTTCTGGTACTCGAACCACCCTGGATACGCCTCGATGGATGCAAACGGCCGCGCGACGGCGCGCAACCCGGGCGTCGCTGACATCGTGGCGGTCTCCGAGGGCATCAGCGCCACGACCACTCTCACGGTGACGTCCTCGACGCCACCGCCACCGCCGCCCCCCGCGCCAGTCGCGTTGATCACACTGGCACCCACGGGGGCAACCGCGCAGGTCGGGCAGTCGGTGCAGTTCACCGCCACGCTTCGCGACGCCGCCGGCAATGTCCTCACCGGCCGTACCGTGACGTGGTACTCGAACCATCCTGGATACGCCTCCATTGATGAGAACGGACGCGCGACCGCTCGCAACCCGGGCGTTGCCGACATCGTGGCGGTCTCCGAGGGAATGGGGGCCTCGACTACTCTGACAGTCACGAGCGGTGCACCCGCACCGGTCGCGACAGTGAGCGTCGTGCCAACAACGGCCTCCGTTCAAGCCGGACAAACCGTGCAGCTCGCCGCGACGCTCCGCGATGCGGCGGGCAATGTGCTCACCGGACGAACCGTGACATGGTCGAGCAGCAACACCGGCATCGCCACCGTTTCCGGTAGTGGTGTCGTTACCGGCGTCAGCAGCGGTGGCCCGGTGACGATCACCGCCACGAGCGAGGGTCGGAGCGGTACATCGGCCGTCACGGTGACCGCCGCACCTCCAGTTCCGGTCGCGACAGTTACGGTCACGCCCGCCACTGGAAGCATCGGTCAAGGGCAGACACTGCAGCTCTCGGCCACTCTGCGTGACGCAGCGGGGAACGTGCTCACGGGACGCCCGATTACGTGGACGACAGGCAGCGCCGCGATCGCGACGGTGTCGAGCACGGGGCTCGTTACCGGTGTCGCGGCCGGTGGACCGGTCACGATCACAGCAACGAGCGAAGGAAGAAGCGGGAGTGCGGCAGTGACCATCACCGCGCCACCGCCACCGCCTCCACCGGCGCCTGTTGCGAGCGTCACCCTCAGCCCGCCGAGCGCGAGCATCGCTCCAGGGCAGACGCTTCAACTCGCCGCCACGTTGAGAGACGCTGCGGGGAATCTCCTCACCGGACGCGTCGTGACGTGGGCGAGCTCGAATCCTCTCGTGGTGACGGTTGCGCCCACCGGCCTCGTCGCCGGCGTCATAGCGGGCGGACCAGTGACGATCACCGCCACGAGCGAAGGTCGGAGCGGCACGGCCTCTATCACCGTCGCAACCACATCGGTGGGCACCACGCTCTTCGAGAGCGATTGGCGCACCGCCACCGGCACCAGCACGACGGCGCTGCGTGACGGCACCAAGTGGTCGGAATGGGTCAACTACGGCGGACCACAGCTGCTCTCGGTGGTTCCCGCTACGGGGCTCGGCTTCCCGTCCGGCATGGCGAACGTGCTGCGCGTGCTTCAGCTGGGCGAGCAGGACGCGGAGCACATGCAGCTCACGAACGGTATTCCCGCGCCGCAGGTCGGCAGTCACCTCTACTATCGCATTTACACGCGAGTGGATGAGGCGGCGCAGGGCGGGGGATCGGATCACCCGGTGGAGCCCATGCCGGGAAGCTGCCCATTCCTGTGGACGTTCAAGCGCTCGATTGGCACGACCGGTTGGCGTCCCGAGTGGCAGTTCTCCAACACGCCGAGCGAGGAGTGGTGGAATCTGCGCGTACAGCTGCAGAAGAACGTGGTTTACCGCATCGAGTGGCACTTCCACTTCATCACGTCGTCGACCTTCAAGTTCGATACGCGGATCTACGACGCGGCGGGCACGCTCCTGTACACGGACGCGGACTTCCTGAGCGGCAATTTCCTCAACCAGACGCTGCTCGCTCGCGACCCGGACTTCCGAAACACCAACAACGATTGCTTCCGCCACCTGTTCGTGGGGAACAATGGGCAGGCCAACTGGAATGCGACGAACACCTACACCTACTGGGGCGGCGTGAAGGTATGCCGCGACGGCTGGTGCGGAGCGTACTAGCGGCCGGGTGACCTAACGATGGCGAATGTGATGAGGGTGTTAGCGAGCCCTTGACAGCGGTAGCACGGAGACACACAGAGAGACATCGCATAGGGACGCACAGAGGAACTTCAACTGCAGAAGCTTTGGAAAAAGCTTTCGCGGTTGAAGTTCCTCTGTGCGTCTCTGTGCGATGTCTCTGTGTGTCTCCGTGCTACCGCTGTCAAGGCTCGTTGCGCGAGAGCGTCGACGTGCCGGTCGTCAGGGCGCCTGTGGCGCGTGTCGGCCTGTTCGAACCCAGGGCTTTGCGCCCACCATCCTGAGCGCGGACACCTGAACGCCCAGCCGCCACACGGCGTAGAGGGGCAGATACGCGAAGGCAAGCAGGGCGCGCGCCGGCTCGCGGACCCGGGTGAGTCCGAGCACCGCGTACACCATCACGCGCAGGACCGACACCCCCAGCAGGACAAGAAGGAACGCGGTTCCCGGGACCAGCAGCGCCACGAGTCCGAGCAACACCGCGAGCGCAGCATGCACGACCGGCCCCGGAGCCGTCAGCTCGGCGAGCACGTCCAGCTTTTGCCAGGGCGATATCGCGCGCGACCGCAGCAGGCGCGGACCCAGCTGCCCAAGCACCGTGATCTTGCCAGCCGCCCAGCGCTGTCGCTGCGATGAGCTCTGGGCAAGCGTTCGCGCTTCCTGCGCCGACACGCGCGCATCGGGCACGTTCTCGATGCGCTCGCCAGCCAGCGTCAGCAGCGCGTACATCTCCCAATCCTCACAGATCGACAGCGCGTTCCACCCATGTCGGCGCACGACTTCCCGTCCGAGACACAGGCCGTTCGCGAGCGGCACGTTGACGCCGACGCGGTGCTTGAGCGCGTTGATGAACTGCGCCCGCGCCGCCGAAAACACCGCGGCCATTCGCGTCAGCGCGTTCTCGCCCTGATTCCGCACGTCGTTGAACGTTTGCCACGCCCTGTCATGCAGCGGCCCGGCCGCGGCGAGCGCTCGCGCGAAGCCCCGGTCGACGACCGCATCGGCATCCACGACGACGACGGCATCGTAGTCGTCGATCGGGATGTGTCCGAGCGCCCATTGCAGGGCGTAGGGCTTTCCTCGTCTTTCCGCATCCTGCCGCACCAGAACACGCGCGCCCGCGTCGGCGGCGATGTCCGCCGTGCGGTCGCTGCAGTTGTCGGCGATGACCACGACCGGGCGCCACGCGGCGGGATAATCCTGTGATCCCAGCGACGCGACGGTGTGCGCGATCAGCACCTCTTCGTCGTGCGCCGGAACCAGGAACAGAATGCGCGGAAGCTCACCGGGATGCTCGGTGGAACTCGGACGACGCCGAACGAGCGAGCGCACGACGCTCACCAGATCCGACAGCGTGGGCAGTGCGAGAATGACGCCGATGAGCGCCAGCAGTCCCGAGATGATGATCACGAGCGTCTAGACCGTTACCGCCACACGCTCGTCGCGGTCGACGCTCGCCATTGATTCCATGACGCGACCCACGGCGGTCGTGTCGTATCGCGGCGTCCCGAACACGCGCGCGACGTTGACGGGCGGGCGACCCGGACGAAGCACCCGCTGCGCGCCGCTCGCGAGCGCCGACAGCGCGAGCAGCAGCGGTCGCGGAATCCGCAGCACGGTGAGGCCGGGGTTCGACGCACGCAGTCGCTGCACCAGGTCTTTCCGCGTCGGAAGCGATGGCGCGAGCAGATGGAGCGTTTCCGGTGATTCCTCGAAATGATCGGCCATCCACGCGATGATACGTCCCGCCTCCGCGACGTCGATGATCCCGAGCCGCTCGTTGGGTTTGCCGACGGCGACGAAGATGCCGCCAATGCGCTTGCCGAGCCGCCCCGGGGGATCGAACGCCGCGAAGTCCACCAGCGCTCCCGGACGAACCACGCGGAGCGATACGCCGAGCTCGCGCGCGAGCGTTCGCACCACGGCTTCGGATTCACGCTTGCCCCACACGTATGGCCCACGCGCCCGCGGGTCCCGCTCGAGCGGACTATCCTCGGTCAGCGGCTGACGACCGGCCTCATCGAGCACGGCGATGCTGCTGACGTGGATGAACCGCTCCACCCCTGCCGCCGCGGCATCGCGCAGAAGACGCTCCGTCGCCCGAATGGAGTTCAGCTCGTGATCGTCCCATCCGCCGGAGGTCTCGGCGGCGCAATGGACGATGGTATCGATGTCGCCTAACGGTGCCGACCCGTCCCCGCCCAGCTCCCCAATGGCATACTCGGCGCCGGCGATGCGGTCCCAGGGGGCCGGCAGGCGCCGGGCGAGCACGCGTACTCTCCAGCCCTGCGAGAGCAGGGAGCGAACGACATGCGCACCCAGGAAGCCGGTCCCGCCGGTGACGAGCGCCATGCGCGAAATGTCGCCGGTGGAGGCGGACGACGATGCGTCGTCCGTCGTGGCGATCGCCTCACCGATCGCCTGGCAGATGCGCACCGTCTCCCGCGTGCTCTGCGGCGAGATCGGCGCATCATCCCCGTTGCGAACCGCGACGTACATCGCCTCGAAGATCTCCGCGAGGCCCGGATAGCTTCGCGTGCGCCGGCGCGCGCGCTCCGTGAGTGCCGCAGTGGTATCCCACGCGAGCTGACGAGCCGTCCGGTACGGTGCGAGCACCTTGTCGATGCCGGAGGTGCCGGGGCCGATCTGGCGCTGCACCGTGCCACGCACGAAGTCCGCGTGGACGACCCCGTTCGTTCCCACGACGCGCAGGTAGCTGTCGACCGGGCGGCCATCCAGCGTCACCGTGAGCGTGCCGGTGACCGCGCCCTGCCTGACGAGTGCGTGCACCGTTCCGCGCGGACCGAGCGTCAACCCGGCGAGCTCGGGCCGACCGTCGGGCTCGGCGGCTTCGAGTGACGCGAGGAGGAGGTAGACCGGGTGCGGCAGAATGTCGAGGAGCTGTAAATCGGCGCGGAGCGCGACGCGACCGCGTGCATCGCGGCGCGCGGGCCGGAACGCGAAGTAGCTCTCCACGTGCACCAGACGGCCAACGGCTGGCAAAAGGGTGCGCAGGGTCCGCATCGGCTGCTCGAACAGGAGCTGATGTCCGGGCATCACGATCAAGCCTCGGGCGCTTGCGATTGCCTGCAGCCGCTCCATGGCACCGACGGTGTCGACCACGGGCTTTTCTACGTAGACGTGACACCCGGCCTCCAGCGCCTGGCGCGCCACTGCCTCGTGGGTCGCCGGCGCAGTGCACACGTGCACCACATCGATGCGCTCCCTCTTGAGCATCTCAGCGACCGATTCGAACGTGCGAACGCTGGCGTACATATCCCGAACGCCCTTGAGCGCCTCGGGAGAGCTATCGGCCACGGCCACGAGCTGGCCGAGCGTGCCGAGCCGTCCAATCGCCTGCATGTGATGGCGGCCCATCTTTCCGGCGCCAACGACGGCAATACGGAGCGTCCTCTCGGATTCGGCGGAGGGACGGGAATTGTCAGTACGGTTCACGGTTGGTGATGGAGGGGACCCACTTCGGAGATCACGCGGCCTGGCGCGGCGGAGCACAGCGCGCTCGCGGCCCCCGGGAAAGCAAACGCTGAGCCATGCGCGGAGTGGCGGATGACACGGAACCACCGTGGTTTGCGCCACTTCGAGACGGCACGATGTGGGGCCGGTACAACACGCGTTGCCGGTGCGCGACAACCGCTGTCGCAATGCCGGCGTCCGGCCTTTGAAACGTCACCTCTGGAGCGTCTGTGCGGGGTCTGTGACTTGCTCACCCTGCGGCCGCACGATCACCTCCTTCGCCAGGCTTCGAGACCCACTTTGTCGCTGATAACGCTCCGCCCGAACGCGGTTCGGCTGACGCGAACGTTGCGGTTGCCGTCTACCGCCTTCGACCGCCTCAAGGCCCGGGCTGCCCGCCTGGACCTCGATCCGCTGCGCCTGTCGATGGCGGGGATGTTCATGCTCTCGATCGGAGGGGTACACCTCACCCTCCTGTTCCTCAAGCCGCTGCGTCCCGCGCTGTCGCTCGCGATCTGCGCGGCCGCCTACGCCTACCTGAATCCACGCAAGCTCAACGATGGGCGGGCGCTCCGCACCTGGCCGGCCAGGGTCGTGTGTGCGCTGGTCGTACTCGCTTGTCTCTCGATTCCGTTTGGCCTTTCTATCGGACAGTCGGCTACCTACCTCATCGAGGAGTACTCGAAGGTCGTGCTGTTCTGGTTCCTTCTGACGATCGCCATCCGGCACGAGCGCGACATCTGGTTTTTCATGTGGTCCTTCGTGCTCGCCGCGGCTTTCATGTGCTGGAATGCGATCTTCGTCGTTGGCGTCACCGACCAGTTCGGCAGCCACAGCGCTCGGCTCAACGATGCCGCGATGGGCATGTACGACCCCAACGACATGGGCGTCATCCTGACGATCGCGATTCCTCTCGTGCTCCTGCTCACGCGTAACGCTGGCCGGCTGACGAAGCTGTTCGGCCTCGTCGTGCTCATCGCGATCGGCTGGACGGTGGCCTTGAGCGGGTCGCGCGGCTCGTTCGTCGGCATGATCACCGTCTTCACGATCATTCTGTTCGCGCTGCGCGAGGTGTCGGTGATTCGAAGAGTGAGCGCCATCCTGGTCATCGCCGGCGCCCTCTTTCTTGCCGCGCCCGACGGCTACTGGAAGCAGATGGGCACCATGCTGGAGCCCTCGGCGGACTACAACCTCACCGACCAGGACGGTCGCGTAAAGGTGTGGAAGCGCGGAGTGGGCTACATGATCCGCTATCCGGTGTTCGGGCTCGGGATCGCCAACTTCGGGCGCGCGGAAGGCACGATCTCGGAGAAGGCGAAACAGACCGAGGACGGGATGGGCCTGATCTTCACCGCCGCCCACAACTCGTTCGTGCAAGTCGGGGCCGAGCTTGGCATCGCCGGTCTCGTTCTTTGGTCCTCACTCAGCGTGGGCGGCATCTTCGGCCTGCTGTCGCTGCGACGGCGACTCCCGCGAGACTGGGCGACCGGAACCACCGAGGAGCGATTCATCTACACGGCGACGATGTACATGCCGATCGCGTACATCGGGTTCATCGTGACGTGCTCGTTCGTCTCCTTCGCCTTCATGGACCCGATCTACATCCTCACCGCGTTCACCGCGGCCCTCTACGCGTGCGCCGACCGTCGGCTGGCTCCGCCGATACCGCCGCCCACCACTCGGCGTGGAGCACGGGTTCCCTTTCGCTCGCCGTGGCTCGCGAAGCGGTGAGACGTACGGCTCGTCAGTCAGCGAAGCGGATCGTCGAACGAGCGCTCGTCGCTGGCGGCGTCGCGTACGTGGGACGGGCGGTTCGTCGGCACGGTGCCGCCGTCCTCGCGTATCACAACGTCGTGCCCGACGATGTCATCCCGGCTGGGGACCGGTCGCTGCACCTCACGCGATCCGACTTCGTGCGCCAGCTGCAGCATCTCCGGGCATCCTTCGATGTCGTGCCGTTAGGTGAGCTGCTCCACGAGCCGACGCGTCCCTTCGGCCGCCCGCGGGTCGCGATCACCTTCGATGATGCCTACCATGGCGCGTTGACCCTGGGTGTCGACGAGCTGCGTCGCCTCGGGCTCCCGGCGACGGTCTTCGTCGCACCGGCACTGCTTGGAGAGCGCGCCTTCTGGTGGGACGTGGTTGCCGATCCCGCGTTGGGCGAAGTCCACCCGTCGCTGCGTGAGCGCGTCCTCACCGAGCTTGGCGGCCGCGGGATGGATGTCCCCGGTGCAACCGCCGACCTCGACAGTGCCACGCTCACCCCGTGTCATCGTCCGGGAACGGTCTCCGATGTCGTGGAAGCCCTCGAGCGGCATCCGGCGTTGACGTTAGGCGCCCACTCGTGGAGCCACCCGAATCTCGCGGCAGTCACCGATGCGGAGCTCGCGAAGGAGCTCGATCTTCCGCTGGAATGGCTGGCGCGTACCACGGATCGCTGGCTGCCGATCATCGCGTATCCGTACGGGCTCACATCGCCCCGCGTCGCGAAGGCCGCGACCGATCGCGGATATCTCGCGGGTTGGCGGGCGGCCGGTGGATGGATGCGCCCGGCGTCGCGGGATATGCTCGATTGCCCGCGGGTGACCATTCCCGCCGGCGTGTCGAGCGACGGCTTCGCCCTACTCGTCGCGGGTCTTCGCTGAGCTCGGGGTGAGGGCGAGGACGGTCCCCCGGGCCCGGGGACGCGTCAGCCCGCGATCGACCAGGAAATTCGCGAGCAGCGCGGCGGTCGTGTCCGCCCCGCGCACGTTGAAGTGCACGTCATCGTAGAAAAAGTCGAGCGACTTCGGAAGCGCGGCGGCCAGGTCGAGCATCGGCACGTTATGCATCTGTGCGACGCCGCGCAGCCCCTCGTTGTACCGCTCCATCGCGGCCTCCAGCAGGTCTTCGCGATACGCTTCACCTCCCACGAATGTCATCCAGTGCCACTGCTCGGCACGCGGATCGACCGTGCTGTTCCACGTCGTGGGCTGCGTCAGGAGCACCATCTCCGCGCCCGTGCCGCGCGTCGCTGCGACCAGGGTGTGAAGATTCTTCGTATACGCGGCCAGGTTCTCCGCGGGTGCGCGGTCCGTGACCGGACGGGATCGCCGAACGTCGACGTCGCCCTTGATGTCACTCGTGAGGGTGATCTCCTCCAGCAATTCGCGCTCGCTGCTCCGCCGCATCACGGCGTAGGCGCGCCGTGGCAGCTGGAATTCCGTCGCCGCGAGCCGGAGCAGCTGTATGAAGGACCACCGTTCCTTCTTTGGCCGGAAGAGCAGGTAGTCGAGACCGATCATCGCACCGCGCAGATCATTCACGCCCGCCATGACGATCACGAGATCGGGCTCCAGGTGGGCGAGGCGGTGGACGACCATCGCGAGATGATCGAAGGTGCGGTCGCCGGATTTCGCCGTGTTGTAGACGCGCACGCGGAGCGCACCGGGGACGCGATCAGCGAGCCGCTCCTCGAGCCGCTTCGAGATCACTTCGCTGTCATCCAGGTAGAAGCACTCCAGCGAGCTGCCTCCGACCAGGAAGATCCGGAGCTCGTTCAGCGGCTTGGGCTTCTCGAGCGCGCCACCGCGGAATCCCAGACTATTGGTCGTGAAAATGCTCGTTCCGGTGACGCCCGGGAGATTTTCCTCTACCGCGAGATGGAAGGTGTCGTTGGGCGCGAACGACGAAGGCACGTACTCTCGCTCGGTGGGCCGAACCTTGTGGGGATAATACGGGTCGGGGAACGGAAAGAAGGTCGCGAGGACGAGCTCGGCGACGAGCAGCGTCACGACGAACGAGCCGAGCGACAGAACGATGGCGGCGGAGCGATTCGTCATACGGGCCGACAGCCGGGGGAGACGTGCCAGTCGGGGACGCGGAGGGGAGAAACAAATGGCCCGCTATGATAGGCGTCGGGCCCGATACCGGCAAGCCACCTGACTCAACTACCAGTCGGCCGTGAAGCCAACGCGCCCCGGAACGTGAGTCCCGGGGCGCGCGGTCGTTAGGTCGCTCGTTAGAACGGGGTGTGGCTCAGTACGCTCCGCACCAGCCATCGCGGCATACCTTCACGCCGCCCCAGTAGGTGTAGGTGTTCGTCGCATTCCAGTTGGCCTGCCCGTTGTTCCCCACGAACAGATGGCGGAAGCAATCGTTGTTGTTGTTGCGGAAGTCCGGATCGCGCGCCGCGAGCGTTTGATTTGCGAAGTTGCCGCTCAGGAAGTCCGCGTCCGTGTACAGGAGCGTGCCCGCCGCGTCGTAGATCCGCGTATCGAACTTGAAGGTCGACGACGTAATGAAGTGGAAGTGCCACTCGAGGCGGTAGACGACGTTCTTCTGCAATTGGACGCGCAGATTCCACCACTCCTCGCTTGGCGTGTTGGAGAACTGCCACTCGGGCGTCCAGCCCGTGGACGAGATTTGGCGTTTGAAGGTCCAGAGGAACGGGCAGCTTCCCGGCATCGGTTCTACCGGGTGATCGGATCCACCGCCCTGCGCCGCCTCATCCACGCGCGTGTAGATGCGGTAGTAGAGGTGGCTGCCCACCTGTGGAGCAGGAATACCGTTCGTGAGCTGCATGTGCTCCGCGTCCTGCTCGCCCAACTGAAGTACGCGCAGCACGTTGGCCATGCCGGACGGGAAACCCATGCCCGATGCGGAGACCACGGAGAGAAGCTGCGGTCCGCCGTAATTGACCCACTCCGACCACTTGGTGCCGTCACGCAGTGCCGTGGTACCCGTGCCCGTCGCCGTACGCCAATCGCTCTCGAAGAGCGTGGTGCCCGTCGAAATCGCGGTCACGGTAACAGACGCCGTTCCCGGCGTGCCTTCACTCGTGGCGGTGATCGTCACCGGTCCACCAACCGCTACGGCCGACACGAGTCCAGACGTCGAGACCGTCGCGACAGCGGCGTTTCCGGTTGACCAGCTGACGCTCCGGCCGGTCAAAATGTTGCCCGCCGCGTCGCGAAGCGTAGCCGTGAGCTGCGCGGACTGCCCCACTTGAAGCGACGTCGATGTTGGCGCGAGCGTGACCGTCGCGACTGGGGCTGGCGGCGGTGGCGGTGGCGGCGCGGTCACCGTCACCGCGGCCGCGCCACTGCGCCCTTCGCTCGTAGCAGTAATTGTCACAGGGCCACCGGCCGCGACGGCGGTCACGAGACCGGAGCTGGAGACCGTGGCGGTACTGGCGCTGCTCGTCGTCCACGAGATCGTGCGACCAGTCAACAGGTTGCCCGATGCGTCGCGCAGCGTCGCGGTGAGCTGCAGCGTCTGCCCAACGGAGATACTCCCTGTTAGAGGCGCCACGGCCACTGTCGCGACGGGCGCCGGCGGTGGGGGTGGCGGCGGTGGGGCCGTCGTAACGGTCAGCGACGCGGTCCCCGTCACGCCCTCCGACGATGCTACGAGCTCGGCCGTGCCTGCACTCACTCCGGTGGCGCGTCCGGTCGCGTCGACCTGGGCGTAGCCCGGATGGTTCGAATACCAGGTGACCGCCCGTCCCGTCAGCACGTTCCCGGCCGCGTCACGCGTGGTGGCGGCGAACTGCACCGACTGACCAACCTGGACGCTTCCGCTCGATGGAGAGATGGACACCACCGCGACCGGTGCCTGACCTGGAGGCGGGGGAGGAGGCGCCGCCGCAACCGTGACGTCGGCCTCGCCGGTCACGCCAGCGATGCTCGCCGAAACCTTCGTTGCGCCCGGCCCATGAGCCGTCAGCACCCCTTCCGACGTCACCGATGCAATCCCCGGGTTGGTGCTGTTCCAGCTCGGGCTGCCCGATTGCTGCGGGTTGATCGCCGCGAGCAGTTGCCGGGTTTGCCCCACCGTCAGAGTGACGGAGCTTGGGGATATGGAAACGACCACTGAGCCAAGGGCATCAGTGGCGCGCTGTGTGTTACAAGCGGCGAGGCCGAACACACCGGCGAGAAGGGTCGCCGCGGATGTGAGCATATAGGGACGCATCCCTGAGCCCTCCACGAAGAGTTCCGTTCGGCGGCCCGACTGGCGTGGTGCGCCCTTGAGTGCAGCGCACGGTAGCCTCGTAGCTTTGCGTCGCCGTCTTTCGACGGGTTTGCCCTTGTCGCGGCCCTAGGAGGCCAGGCGATCTTGCCGGAAATGGTGCACGAACACGGCAGCTAGCTCGTCTACACCTGCCAGCCACTTAGCCGACGAGTTCGTGCAGACGGTGGTCACACGGATTGAGTCAGTTGGACTTGCGAGATAAACATAATGCGCACTGTGAGTTACGCTACGCTTCACATCACAATTTTCCCGAATGCAACGGCGTTGATTCGGGAAACAAACAGAATAGTGCAGTGATCCGCTGTCGCGACGTCGCTACATGAATCGAATACGGAACCTGGCGAGAACGAGCTGCTGGATTCCATGACGTTGCTGCACAACCGGTTATGAGCGAGTGCCTGCCGCCCGCGCGATTGCCCCGATATTGCCAAGGTTGAGCGTCTCTCGCGGCCGACTCTTCCTACCCCCCGATGCCCCGTACGTTTCTCCAGAGCCAACCCACGCTCGCCGACGCAGTCGTCCAGGCTCCCGGCGCCGCCGATACGCAGGTTGCTGGCCGCGATCCGGCCGCCTCCTGTCGCGCCGCGATTCTGCGCGGGCCGAGCGAGGAGCGCATGCGGTGCGAGCGCGATCTCGACCGCCTCGGCGTTCCAGTGCCGCTGGAATACCGACAGCTGGCCGCACCCGTCGTGCGGGCGCGTGAGACCTGGCTGGTCGCGGTGCGAGGCAGGGAAGGGCGGTGCGCCGGCGCACTCGGCGTCAACGTTCGTCCCGCGCTGTACGTCCCCGGGCACGTGGTGCTCGACGTCGTTAGGCTTGGCGCGGCGCTGGCGCCCGCCCTCCGCCGCCTGGCGCTCGAGACCCTCATCGGCGCCGTTCGGCGCGATCCACGCGTGCTCCGGCTCACGGTGCAGATCTTCTCGCGCGACGCGGACGACCGCGAGGATTATGCGACGCACCTGACTTCGCTCGGACTCAAGCCGCTGGAGGTGCGGAACGGATACCAGCAGACGCTGGTGCTCGATCTGCGGCTCGATGAGCGAACGATCTTCGAAGGGTTCGAACGCTCGGGCCGGCGCAACATCAAGGCGGCGGCGAAATGTCCCGCCACGATCGCCCCGATCACCGATCCGCGGTATGCAGCGCGTCTCGAGACCCTCATGATCGAGACTCTCACGCGCACGGGCGGCCGGTACGCGGCGCAGGACTGGCGAGCGATGATCGACCTGACCCGCGAAGCGCCTCACCTCTCCCGCCTGGTGGGGGTCTTTCGCAACGATGCCGAGGGGCCCGAGTCCCTCCTCGCGTTCGCGTGGGGATGCGCGCACGGCGATCACGTGGAGTATTCGCAGGGCGGCTCGACACGCGAGGTACCATTCCGCATGCCCATGGCGTACCCCCTCATGTGGGATCTCATTACGTGGGCCAAGCGCATCGGCGCCACCTGGTTCGATTTCGGCGGCGTCTCCGATGCCGCGGACACCGAGGGCGCCGATCCGCTGCGCGGCATATCGGCCTTCAAGCGCTACTTCTCGCACGAGGTGGTGACGGTCGCGGACGAGTGGGTCTACGAGCCATCGTCTGTCCGTGCGCGGGCGGCGCGGATCGCACATCGCTGGCTGAGTCGCTGAGCATCAGCTGAGCCAGCGGGCCTTCCACGCAGCGAACATCAGCACCGCCCACACCCCGAGCGCCCCTTCGTCCCGCCCCTCGAGTACACGCCGCCACGCCTGACGAATCGGCTCGGCGTGAAGCAGCCCTTCGCGCTCCAAATGCGCGGGCGACAACAAATCCTCCGCCCACTCCCGAAGCGCGCCGCGGAGCCATCCGCCGAGCGGGACGGAAAGACCCATCTTCGGCCGGTCGATGAGGTCGAGCGGAACGCGTCGCTCGAGACTCTGCCGCAGCAGCCACTTCCCCTGACGGCCCCGGATCTTCTGATGTAGCGGTACGCGCCAGGAGAACTCCACCAGGCGGTGGTCCAGCAGCGGGACACGCACTTCCAGGCTCACCGCCATGCTCACGCGGTCGACCTTGGCCAGCTGATCGTCAGGCAGGTACGTGAGCTGATCGGCGAGCATCATCCGATCGACGAGCCGTGCGGGACTCGATGCGCCGAGGACCCGATCCATCGTGCCCGTGTGGGGGCGCGCATCGCGCACCAGCTCGTCCGGCTCCGGCCACGCCGCCACCAGTGACTGATACATGGCGCCTGACGAGCGCGCACGCATGATGCGCCGGATCTTATGCAGCTTCTCGCCGGGCAGCCGATGCCGGAGCGACCCGGGCAGCACCGGGGCAACGGCGCGGTGCGCGCGGTTCCATGATTCGGCGGACAGGCTGCCGATTCCCGCGGCGACCATCATCCGGGCGGGCCGGGGGACCTGCATGATGCGCCGCAGCATCCCTTCGCCATACGTGTAGCGGTTGTACCCGCCGTAGACCTCGTCGCCGCCATCCCCCGAGAGGGCCACCGTGACGCTTCGTCGCGCGACGCCGCAAATGAGGTAGGCCGGAATCTGCGACGTATCGGCGTGAGGCTCGTCGAAGATGTCGGCGAGCTGCGGGACGACGGCAAGCGCATCGTCGCCGGTGAGCTCCACTTCGGTGTGGTCGGTGCCGAGATGCCTCGCGACGCGAGCCGCGTGATGCGCCTCGTTATGCTCCGCGGCGTCGAACGCCACGGCGAACGTCTTCACGGGGCGGGACGCATGCTCCTGGAGCAGTGCCACGACCGTCGTCGAGTCGATGCCGCCGGAGAGCAGCGCGCCGAGCGGAACGTCCGCCTCCATGCGCATCCGTACGGCGTCCGAGAGCAGCGCATCGAATTCGTCGGCGAGCTCCTCGTCGGAGGCGACGAGCGGATTGGCCAGACCGCGCGTGGCCGCCGCTTCCACCGACCAATACGGCGTCGAGGCGGGAAGGCTCGCCGCGGCGTCGGAGATCGTCAGCATGTGACCGGGGGCGAGCTTGTGCGCCGCTCGATAGATCGTGCTCGGTCCCGGGACGTAGAGGTAACGCAGAAAGTCGCCGAGCGCCTGGACATCGACCGTGCGATCGAAGTCAGGATCGGCGACCAGGGCCTTGAGCTCCGAGCCGAAAATGATTCGCCCGCCCGTCTGGCTGACGAAGAGCGGCTTGATGCCCATGCGGTCGCGGATCAGCGTCAGCGTCCGCGACGCGGCATCCCACACCGCAATGGCGAACATCCCGACGAACCGCGGCACGGCGCCGGCAATCCCCCAGCGCTCGAACGATGCCAGGATCACCTCGGTGTCGCTGTGGCCTCGAAAGCGCCACCCATCGCGCAGGAGCTCTGCGCGCAACCCGCCGTGATTGAAGACCTCGCCATTGAACACCATGGTGAACCGGCCGGAAGCGGAGCGCATCGGCTGATGCCCTTGCTCCGACAGGTCGATGATCGCGAGACGGCGGAAGCCCAGAGCGATCCCGGCGTCGCCATCGACCATGGTGCCGCAGTCGTCCGGCCCCCGGTGCACGAGCGTCCCGGTCATTCGCGAAACAGCGCTCTCGAGCTGCTCCGCGCGCTCACCGCGGGACGTCAGTATTCCAGCGAGTCCGCACATGCGCGAGGCGACCGAAGTCGGTGAGGGATGGCGGTCATGGAAGGCTCCCGGCGATGAGGGGGCCTAACGCGTTCGTGACCGGGAGTGGCAGACGCCGCCACGCCGCCGTTGCCGCGCGAAAGACCGGGCGGTCGGGAGACGGGGGCGCAGCCACGCTCCCGCGGGGTGAGCTCTGCAGCCACGGGAGCGTGATCTCCACCGGGTTCCACTGCCGCTTGAAGCGATGGGTCGCGCCGTTAGGCGTGCACCGGCCGAAATTGAAGACGCGTGAGCCTCGCCCGATCATGTGCTCCATCAGCGACCAGTAGAGGAGCATGTTCGGCGATTGCGCGTTGAACTGCCGCGGCGAGCCGGCCCACGTGATCTCGAACTCACCGTTGAACATGAACCCGCAGCCGGCGGCCACCGGCGCGTCGTTCCAGTACACGACGGCGAACTCGATGTGAGCACCGAGACCGCGGGCGCACTCCGCGAAGAACCGCTGCGGCAAGACGGGCGTCCCCAGCTCGCGCATCTTTCGGGCGAACACATCGTAGAACGCGCCCTGCTGGTCCTGCCCGAATCGCACGACCATCCCTTCTTTCTGGGGCCGGCGAATCTGGCTGCGCAGCTTCGAAGGAAAGCGCTTCCAGAGGGCATCCGGCGTCGGTGGCAAATCGAGCAGGGACGTGATCTTCCGCTCCGACACGCTGAGTGCGGACGGGATGGCGTGGCGCGTACGAATCTCGAGCAAATCGACGCGACGCCGTCTCGCTTCTTCCCCCGCGGCCGCAAGCAGGGCCTGGCACGCCGACGGATCGCCAAGAGGGCCGCCGTCGTTCAGGAAAGGCATCGACATGAGATAGCTGCCGAAGATTCGGCTTCTCACCTCCACCAGGGGAAGGACGCCGCGCAACGCGCCGTCGTCCGTCCTGACCGCGAGGTATGCCGAATCGTGGCCAAAGACATCGCGCATGATCCAGCGCCACGCCGCAAGGTGGCAGAACGTGGCATCCCCTGCGGTCGCGACGAATGCATCCCATTCCACATCGCTGCCCGTGAAAAGCTCGACGACCGCCAGCTGCGCAGCGTGCGTGTATGCGACCACATCTCGCGGCCGTGCCATGGACGACGTCACGTCGCGAGCGCCGCTACGGGAGGAGCGACCAGCTCACGTGCGCCCAGGAGGCGTGAGGCTGCTGCACCTACGGTGACGCTCTCGAGCCCATGGCGCGTGCGCAGACGTCCAATGACGCTCTCCAACGTGCGCAGAAAGCGCCTGACGTCGGGAAGGGTCCGCGTGAACGGTGTCAGGCCGGGGACGAGCGTGGGCGAGTGCCACGTCAGCTGGACATAGCCGGCGCCGGACGCGAGCAGGACCTGCGCCGCACGGAGCATGTCGACTGTGCTCTCCACTTCCGGGCTGAGCGCAACGCGGCGCAGAAGGCGCGTCGCGCTCATCGCCCGAAGCACGGCCTGTCCGCGCACGGTCGAGAGGAGATCCTGTCGCACCGCTCTCCAGCGCTCGAGCGGCATCCGTGTGAGAGAGACTGACAGCGGGACCTCCACGATCGACGGGGGATCGCCCACGTCACCCGCGGTCGGCTCGGCAGCGAGCATGTGCGCCTCGATGGGCGAATCCATGAAGGACGGGCCCGCCTCATCGGAGAGATCCGTCAGCGGCGCGACGCTGCTGTCGACGGTGAAGCCGGCGTCCACGAGCTGACGGACGACACGCGGGCCGCCGCCGAGCCGTCCCGCACGAAATGTCGTGGGACGGCGACCAAAGGCCGACTCATGCGCGTCGAGCAGCGAGGCGAGCTTGGCGCGCTGAAGCTCGGGCGGAAGGTTGCACATCATTGTCGTCGATGGCGTGGCGCGCTCCGGTGATGGCGGCGTGTTCCAGGGATGCAGATGCGCCGCGAGCTCGCCTCCGGTTTCCTCGATCGCGCGCTCAATGAAAGCCGCCGCGCCGGGATGGCGCGCCGCCGCGTGCGATACGAAGAACGTGGGACGAACACCGAGGTCTTTCAAAAGGGGGACAAGCGTCGGCAATCGCCTCACGTTCTCCGCGGTACACGCCGAGCGTTGCGGGAGCCAGTTGTCCTCCTCGACATCTATCGAGCAGATTAGCAGCGCAGCGGGTGCCATGGTGCGGGGCGAGATTGCCAAAGGACGCCGTTCTCGGTACTTGGACAGCCCCCGTCTGAACGCACGCTTGACGCCTCGGTACCGGCCGCCGTCGGCACTGGACAACCTCCTACCACCCAACGAGTTACCCATGAGCGAAGGGGCCTCGCCCTCGTCCGCCCTGTGGCGGACGCTCGACAGCTGTGTGAAGGCTGTTACAGGAGTGTTGGGCGGGAGGATTCTGGCGCTGATTTGCGTCGCCGTCATCGCCTGGGCGACGCTCTTTCCCACCGATGCGATCGGCGGCGAACGCTTTCTCGTATGCCTCGTGTGCGGCGACCGCGGGGCAGCCGACGCGACCCTCAACACAGTCATGTTCGTGCCACTGGGGATTTCGCTGGCGCTCGCCGGGCTCGGTGCGTCGGTGGTCATCCCGCTCGGCTTCGTGCTCTCGGCCATCATCGAGTCGATCCAGTTCTTCGTGCCGGGTCGCGACTCGAGTCTCGGCGATCTCGTCTTCAACACGCTCGGTGGCGCGATCGGGGGCCTGATGGTGTGGACCGCGTCGCGCTGGATCTATCCGGGCCCTCGCGCCTCGGTGCGACTCACCGCGGCGGCCGTCGCACTGTTCGCCGGCATCGTAGCTCTCACCGGTTGGCTCTTCACTCCGACGCACCCTGACGCGCCGTACTTCGTTCAATGGGAGCCCGAGCGCTATCACCTCCCGCCGCACCCGGGAACGATCACCAGCGTACGGTTAGGCGAGCGGACGCTGCCGCCGGAATCGAGGTGGCCGTGGTCCACGTTCCGGGACGCGTGGAACCGTGGGGACACGCTTCAGATCGAGATGCGCGACGCGAGCACACCCCCCTCGCTCGCCCCGATCCTCTCCGTTCACGACCTGCGCCGGCGCGAGGTCCTGTTCATCGGCGATGACCGCGGCGTGCTCGTCGTCCGACCTCGGCTCCGCGCACTGGACCGGCGCTTCGACCAACCGGATTTCAGACTGGCCGGTGCTGGTCGCGGCGAGCCTCTCACGATTCGCGTCGCGCGGGAAGGGGACGGGTTTTTCCTGACGATGGGGGGTGAGAGCCGCCTGACTCGCAACACGGCGAGTCGCGGGTGGGGACTCCTGTACTACGTCGAGTCTGCCCCAGAGTGGTTTCGCGCGCTCGTGGGACTCGGCTGGATCGCCGCGCTGTGCGCGCCCGCGGGGTTCTGGGCCCGGTCGCGTGGTGCGGTCATCCTGGCGGCAGTCGCGGTCGTGACCGCGCTGGCAATAATTCCCACCGTCACTGCTCTCGGGCCAACGCGGCCGGTGGAATACCTCGCGGCGGTAGCGGGCGTTCTGTCAGGCGTTGTGCTCGCGTATGTCGCAAAGCGCCTGCGCGCACTCGCTGTCGCGCCAGCTCAGCCTGCTGCTTCGCGGGTGTACAGGCGCGCGTAGGCCGCGGCCATCGCCTCGGCGCTGAACCGCTCGCGGAAGAACCGCCGCCCGACTTCACCGAACTGGCGACGCCTTCGGCCATCGCCGAGGAGCGCCGTGATGCGCTGCACGAGCGCATCCACGTCACGCGCCTGAACGAGGTAGCCGTTCTCGCCATCGCGCACGGCCATGCGCACGCCGCCGACATCGGAGGCGACGATCGGACACCCCGACGCCATCGCTTCGAGGATGATCATCGGCAAGCCCTCCCATTCCGATGGCAGCGCGTACAGGTCGAACATCGCCAGTAGCTCGGGAATGTCGCGCCGAGGTCCGATGAAGCGGACCTGCTCCTGCACGCCGAGCGAGCGAGCTTGCTCTCGCAGCGAATCGGCGAGTACGCCTTCGCCGGCGATGACGAGCACGGTGTCCGGCTGCGCGGCCAGGATGCGGGGCATCGCCTGCAGCAGGTACGTCAGTCCCTTCTGCTCCGTGAGCCGCACCGCGGCACCGATGATCGTCGATGTCAGCGGGATGCCGAGCTCACGACGCTTTGCGGTCCCGTCGCGGTCACGATCGAACGCGTGCGCATCGATCCCGTTGGGAATCGTCGTCAGCTTCGAGAGCGGAATCCGCTCGTACCGGCGCAGCTCGTCCACCGTGTGGTCCGAGACTCCCACGACGCGATACGCAAAGTGAGACATCACGTACTCGGCGATCATGTAACGGCGCTTGTCGGGGAACAGGCGCGAGTGGTCGGTATGCACGTGCGTCGGCGTTCCGGCCAAAAGCGCCGCCAGTCCTCCATCGATGAACGCCGACGTGTTGTGCGTGTGGATGACGTCGATGCGCTCGCGACGAAGGATTCGCGCGATCTTCGTCGCGGCGAAGTAGTCGGCCCGGCCGCGTGGCGGTGGAAGCCGAAATACCGGAATGCCGCGCGCGGTCAGATCGTCAGCGAGCGCGCCGCCATCCTTGAGGCAGAGCGCCGACGTCTCGAACCGGTCGGGATCGAGCGTCGTGCACAACGTCGCGGCCACGTGCTCCAACCCGCCGAGGCCGAGGTCCTCGGTGACCTGCAGGACGCGCAGCCGCCGAGGGCCGAACGAGGAACGAGGAACGAGGAAGTGAGGTTGTCGACCTGGGGACGGAGCGCCCAGGCCGCTTCCTCGTTCCTCGTTCCTCGTTCCCGGCCGGCTGGTAACCGGCAAGGTCATGGTCTAGAAGATCGTGTAGATGAATGGTGCAAGCGCGGAGCCCTGCGCGAACACGAGGAGCGCGCCGACCATCAGCAGCACGACGAGAATTGGCGCGAGCCAGAATTTCTTCCGCTCACGCATGAACGCCCAGAGTTCGCGAACCAGTGAGGCCTGTGCCATGTGAGTGCCCTCAGAAGAGTCGTTCCATCTTTTTCGGCGGGTTCGGCTGCCGCTCCACCCAGACGGATCTGTCCGGCCCGGACACCGGGACCAGTGGATCGCGTCCGATCGTGCGTCGCAGAATCCCGATCGGCGTGATCACGCCGATGTAGACGATGCTCATGAAGATCGGCGAGGTGATCTTCGACAGCGCGAGCCCAAAGGCCATCCAGGCGCGCTGCACCCCACCCAGGTGCGCGGGCACGACGAGCGCGGCGACGAGCAGCAGGCCGCCGAGCACTCCGGTGATGCGCGACGCCAGCACGTGATCGCGCCACAGGAGGATCGCCGCCAGCACGACGAACGCCGTGCCGACGGTCGCGCCGAACTTGCGGCCTTCAGCCGCGGTCAGTCGAGCTGGAATTGGGTGCGCCAATCTTCCGTCTCCTTCCATTCAGGTTGACTCGTCTTGTCGAGCACGAACGGCCACAGGACGAGATGATCGATGTGGGTGCGCATGAAGCACTGATACGCGTCGTGCGGCGTGCACACGATCGGCTCGCCTCGCACGTTGAACGACGTGTTGACGAGCACCGCGCATCCGGTTTGCTGCTCGAACTCGTGAATCAGGTCGTAGTACTCGGGGCTGGTGTTGCGATCGACCGTCTGCACGCGCGCCGAATAATCGATGTGCGTGATGGCCGGGATGTCGCTGCGCCGGACGTTGAGCTGGTCGATGCCCCACAGTCGTTGCTGCTCGTCCGTCATCGGGATCTGGCGCTCTTCCTTCACGGGAGCGACCAGAAGCATGTACGGGGAGTCGCAGTCCATCTCGAAGTAGTCGTTCACGCGCTCGCGAAGCACGCTCGGCGCGAACGGACGGAAGCTTTCGCGGAACTTGATCTTCAGATTCATCTGCGCCTGCATCGCCGGGCTGCGTGGGTCGCCGAGGATGCTGCGAGCCCCCAGGGCGCGCGGACCGAACTCCATGCGGCCGCTGAACCAGCCGATCACCTTCTCCTGGCCGAGCAGCGCCGCGACTTCACGGAGCAACTCCTGGCGGTCGAGCCGGCGATACGGCGCGCCGACGCGTCGCAGATACGTTTCGATCTCCTCCGGCGAGTAATCCGGACCGAGATACGCGCCGCGCATGGCATCGGGGCGATGTCGCACACGCGGCTTTACGGCCGTCCGGCTCGGCGCGGCGCTTACGGCGACGCCTGCACCACCGCCGTTGCTGCCCACGTCCATCGACGGTACGTACGACGACATCACCGGCTCCGGCGTCTCGTCCTCGAGCGGCTGCGCGACGACGCGCGGCTTGTCGAGGTACCGATACCACACCAGCTGAGCGACGCCGAGGGCGCCACCCGCATCGCCGGCGGCGGGCTGAACCCAGATCTCCGAGAACGGCCCCTCGCGGAGCAGCCGGCCGTTGCCGACGCAGTTGAGCGCGACACCGCCGGCGAGGCAGAGACGGTCGAGGCCCGTTAGGCGATGCGCCGTCTTCGCCATGCGGAGCATGATCTCTTCGCAGACGACCTGCACGGAGCGCGCGAGATCCATCTCCTTCTGCGTCAGCTTGGACTCGGGGACGCGCGGCGGACCACCGAACAGCTTGTTGAACGCCTCGTTGGTCATCGTGAGACCGCCGAGGTAGTTGAAGTATTTCTGATTGAGCCGGAACGAGCCGTCCTCGCGGAGGTCGACCAGCTCCTTGTAGATGAGATCGACGTACTTGGGCGTGCCGTACGGAGCGAGGCCCATGACCTTGTACTCGCCCGAGTTGACCTTGAAGCCCGTGTAGTACGTGAACGCGCTGTAGAGCAGGCCGAGTGAATCCGGCCAGTTGAGCTCGCGGATGAGCTTGAGCGAGTTGCCCTGGCCCACGCCGATCGAGGCGGTGGCCCATTCGCCGACGCCGTCGATGGTGAGCACGGCGGCCTCGTCGAACGGCGAGGGATAGAACGCGCTCGCCGCGTGCGACTCGTGATGCTCGGCGAACAGTACCGGCCCTTCGAAGCCCCCGAGCGATTTTCGCAGGTCACGCTCGGTGTAGAGCTTTTCCTTGATCCACAGCGGACCGGCCTTGAGGAACTGGCGAAGGCCGCGTGGAGCGATGCTCAGATACGTCTCGAGGATCCGCTCGAACTTGAGGAGCGGCTTGTCGTAGAACGCGACGTAGTCGAGCTGCGCGGCGTCAATGCCTCCGCGCTTGAGGCAGAACTGGACCGCCTGGGTGGGGAAGGCAGAGTCGCCCTTCTTGCGAGTGAAGCGCTCTTCCTGCGCGGCTGCCACGATCTCGCCGTCCTTCAGAAGACAGGCGGCACTATCGTGGTAATAGGCGGAAATTCCGAGGATCCAGGTGGGTCGCGTGCTGGACAAGTCAGACCTCCAAGGGGTGTGCGTCCGGAGATGGCCCGGCCCCAATGCAAATCGTGAGCTTCGCTCGAAAGGGCGCCATGGCACGGCGCAAATCGCTTAGCACAAAGTAGTTAGTCGACGTGCCCACCTTTCGAGGCCGTGCCGCAGCTGTCGACGCAACGCAACATGTGGAGTTCCGATTGCGGCTCCGCGCCACAGGTGCAACGCCGGGCCACGGAAGTCGAGCATGCGTGCAACAACCGATGCGACAGGACGGCATACGAGTGAGATCCGTCGCGATTCAAGTCGTTGTCCTCACGCGCCTTGGCAGGATGTTGCATACGGCATAGCGGTTGCCGACACCGCGCCCGTGCTGCCACCCCCGACTCCCATCATCGATACCGACGACTCCGACGCGCCGGCGCTCGCGACCCGCGTTCACTCGCCACTGACTATCGTCCACGCGTTCGAGCCTGGCGAATACGGTGGGCTGGAACGTGTGGTCGAGGGGCTTGCCGTGGTGCAACGTCGCGCGGGGCATCGAGTTCACGTCATCTGTATCCGTCGGGACCACGCCGACGACCCTCTCGCCGACCGCCTGCGTCAGTCCGATGTGCGCGTAGAGCACATCATTGTGGCGCCGCGCGCATACCTCGCTGAACGCGCCGCCGTTCGTCGGGTGCTCGAGCGCCTCGCACCTGACATCGTCCACACCCACGGGTTCCGCCCCGACGTGCTCCTCGCCGGAGTCGCGCGCCGGCTTGGCTTGACGACGGTCACGACCGCCCACGGTCGAACCGGTGGCTCGATGAAGATAACACTCTACGAGCGGCTCCAGGATCGAGCGTTTTCGCGGTTCGACGCCGTCGCCGTCGTGTCCCGGCCGCTGCTCGACGATCTCAGCCTTCGCGGGATCGACCCCTCACGCCTTCATTTAGTACCCAACGGGTGGATGGGCGGCGTCGTCCCCGCGCTCGACCGCGAGGGCGCACGACTGGCGCTTGGGATTGGAGCAGATGAGATGAACGTCGGCTGGGCTGGGCGCGTGAGCGCGGAGAAGGGGCCTGATGTGCTGGTCGACGCGATGGCCATACTCCGGAATGAGAACGTCAGCGCGTCGGTGCTCGGCGATGGCGCGTTGCTCGATGCGATGCGCGAGCGCGCCAGGCCTGGTCGAGCTCGAATTCGCTGGCACGGCTCGGTGCCCAATGCCGCGCGTCTCTTTCCGGGCTTCGATGCGTTCGTTCTCAGCTCCCGCACGGAGGGAACGCCCATCGCGCTCCTGGAGGCGATGGCAGCCGAGATCCCGATCATCGCGACGGCGGTGGGGGGCGTTCCGGGTGTCGTCACCGGCGATGAGGCGCTTCTGATTCCATCCGAGAATCCCCAGGCGCTCGCCGATGCCATTCGCCAGGTTCGCGATGCGCCGGAGCTGGCTCGAGCGCGGGCGACGCGAGCTCGGCAGAGACTCGAGCGTGACTTCTCCGTCGCGACATGGATGCGACGTTACACCGACGTATATGAAAGCGCGCGCTGTGGTCGGCCATCAACGGAACTGTCGCCCAGGCGCCGCAGAGCCTGAGCCGCGCGCTCGCGAAGACTCGTTTATGCCCTCTACGAGGCCGCCGCGCCCGAATTGACAGGCTTTACGTGGCATATGCGTTGCCCACCCCACGTATCCGCACCCTTCACTCGCCGCTCGGCCTTCCCCCGTCAGGTGTTCGCCAATGATTCGTTACAGCGCGATCGTCGAGGTCGCCCGTCTCGCGGATGGCGCGATCCCGACTGCGCTCATCGGAGCGGCGTACCGCGCAAGCGTCGCGGCTCCGGTGCTCCTGGTCCTCCGTGACATCGAAGTCGCGACCGTCGACCGCATCCTCGATCCGCTCGTCACGAAAACGGCGAAGCCGGTGCAGGGAGTGGTCTACGCGCTGGCGACCGACGAGTCGCGCATCGTCCGCGCCGCGAGAGAGGCGGTGTTCGCGGTGACCACCACGCCGTCACTTGGGCGGCTGCTGGCGGCACACGGTCTCACGAGCCTGAGCGTGGATGAGCTGGAAGCGACCCTGGCCGTGCCCACTGCCCCCGCGAAAGCCTCGCGTCACGTGCTCGAGACGACGGCGGCCGCTGCCGCTCGCGTGTAGCCGTCACGATCAATACGGAAGCAATGAAAGCATTGAGATCTCGTCCGACGAAATCCGCGGCAGCGTGGACGCCGCGTCTCTCGCGGTCGCCACGCGTGACGATGGCGCTCATCCTCGCGCCCGAAGCCGATCTTCTGGCTTGCGTCACGCGGCTGTCGTCGCAGTGCGAGCGTACCGGCAGCCATGGCATCGTCGTCACGACCGCGCCCACGGTTGTCGATGACGACATCCTCGGGCGACGCGTGCGGGTCGTGCGCGCTCCCGCGGACGCGGGTGGCACCGAGCTCCGTCAACTGGCGATGCAGCATGCCGAGGGCGACATCGTGCTCTTCGAGGATGTCGTCGGTGGTGCCGAGCTGAGCGTCAACGCTGGACAATCGTCCCGGGATCTGGCTGACCGCGCCCGGACATGCGCGCCTGTCTCGGAATGGTGCGACATCCTGCGTGCGCACGGAGTCGCTGACGTCGCAGTGACGCGGCCCTCACCGCGCGCGGTGCGAGTCGGACCCCGGCCGGCACGAGACTCCGTGCCTGTGCTGGCCGACTTGCATCACCCCGCATGAGTCAGCGAGCTGTTGGACCACTCCTCTCGGTGGTGGTCCCCTGTCACGACGCCTCATCCACTCTCTCCCGCGCGCTCGCTGCGATGGTGGCGAGCGATCTGCCGCGCGAGCTGTGGGAGCTGGTCGTGGTCGACGATGCAAGCACCGATGATACGGCGCTCATCGCGGCGCGCCATGCGGACACGATCGTGCGACTGCCAGCGCCGAATCGCGGTCCGGCCTACGCGCGAAATCGCGGAGTGGAGATCGCGCGCGGCGCATGCATCGTCTTCGTAGATCCCGATGTCGCAATCTTCCCCGACGTGCTCCGTCGCTTCGCCGTGTCGTTCGCGGAGCGGCCGGATCTCGGGGCGATCTTTGGGACCTACGATGGCACGGGAGAGAACTCGAAGTTCTTTCCGACGTATCGCACGCTCGTGCAGCGGTACACGCACGAGCAGAGCGCCGGGCTGGTCGGAGCCTTCTGGGCACGGTGTGGTGCGGTGAAGCGCGACGCGTTCATCGAAGCCGGCCGATTCGACGAATGGCGTTTTTCGCGACGGCAGATCGAGGATGTGGAGCTGGGACGCCGACTGCATGCCCTGGGACATCCCATTCTCCTGGATCTTGGCGTGCGCGTGAACAATCTGCGGCATACGACGTTCGCGTCGGCGCTCGCATCCGATTTTCGCGATCGCGGCGTACCCTGGGCACGCGCGCGCGTCGGAACGCCGCGCGGCCGGCCACGCGATCGCATCGGGCTCGGCGTCGTGGAGCGCCTCAATTCGGCGCTTCTCTGGCTCGCGCTCGTCACACTCCTCATCGGGTCCATCACCGCGGACACGCGCTGGGTCATGACGTCGGGCATCTCGCTGCTTCCAGTGCTCTTCGTGAACCGGCGGCTGTTTGGGTTCCTCGAGCAGCAGAGAGGCTTCGCCTTCGCGTTTGCCTCGATTCCCATTCATCTGATCCACCTGCTCTCGCTGGGGGCTGCGCTCGCCGTTGGCTCCCTCATCCGGGGCATTCTGGGTGAGTCGCGCCCCGACGCGCTGGTCGAGGCGTACGGGGAGCTCGGCGTGGAGACCTGGCCACCGGCACCGGCGCGCCAGGCGATCCCGGCGTCGTCGGCCGGCTGATCCCTGTGGATCCGCTCCTCGTAGCCGGGTCGGGCCTCGTCGCGACGCCGTTGGTGCTCGCGGGTTACGCGTACGTCGGCTATCCGATGGTCCTCGCGGGTCTGGCTGCGATGCGTCGCGGCATGCCGCCGCTGCCGGCCGTTGATCCCGTCCAGTGGCCCACGGTCACGATCACGATTCCGGTGCATAACGAGGAACGTCGCATCGCGTCCTGTCTCGACGCGGTGCTCGCGCTCGACTATCCCGCGGACCGCCGGCAGATCCTCGTCATCTCCGATGGCTCCACCGACCGCACCGAGGACATCGTGCGCGGGTACGCTGGCATGGGCGTCGAGCTGCACGTCATGCGCGAGCGGCGCGGGAAATCGGCCGCCGAGAATGCCGGCGGGGGATTGGCGCGTGGTGACATCGTCGTCAACATCGATGCGTCGGTCCGCGTCCCTCCGCTCGGGCTCAGGAATCTCGTGCGTGCGTTTCAGGACGCGTCCGTCGGCGCTGCCTCGTGCCGCGACGTGAGCGTCGGGGACGTCACCGCCGTGGCGAACTCGGGTGAGCGCGGCTACGTGGACTACGAGATGCGCATTCGCGCGCTCGAGACGCGGCTCGGATCGATCGTCGGAGCGAGCGGATGCTTTTACGGCATCCGCCGAACGCTGTTCGACACCTCCTTTCCCGAGCATCTCAGCCGCGACTTCGCGACGGCGCTGATCGCGCGCGAGCAAGGCTATCGAGCCGTGTCCGTCGACGACGCGCTCTGCTTCGTCCCACGCGCCGCCTCGCTCGAGGCCGAGTACCGGCGGAAGATTCGCACCATGGCGCGCGGTCTCGAGACGCTCTGGCATCGGCGGCACCTGCTGAATCCACGCCGCCACGGGCTCTTCGCCCTCATGCTCTTCAGCCACAAGCTGGCGCGCTGGCTCGTGTACCTCACGCTGCCACTCGCGCTCGCTGGTACCCTGATGATCGCGATGCGGTCGTGGGTCGGTGTGGCCGGTCTCGCCGCGATCGCGACGGTCTCGCTGCTGGGATGGATCGCCCGCTCACGCGCGCGTGTGCGACCGCTGCCAAAGCTCGCGTCGCTCGCCGCGTTCGTGGTGCTGTCCAGCGCGGCCGGCGTCCTCGCGTGGCGCAACGCGCTGCGAGGTCAGCGAACGGCCATTTGGGAGCCGACTAGGCGGCCAGCGTAGGGTCGGTCGTCAGGGTCGTCAGGGTCCTCAGGGTCCTCAGGGTCCTCAGTGTCCAAAAAAACCGACGGGCCGCGACTCACTCGCGACCCGCTGGTCCCGCTGAGGACCCTGAGGACCCTGAGGACCCTGAGGACCCTGACGACCCTGAGGACCCTGAGGACCCTGAGGACCCTGAGCCTACCAGCCGCCCCTGCGCAAAAGCATGACCGG
>DATFFP010000049.1:0-44285 GCA_035249985.1 Gemmatimonadaceae bacterium | reverse complement strand
CGCTTCGTCCTCGAATGGGAGGTAGTCGTTGGTGAGGTTGGACGCCGTGAGGTTGACACCAATGCGCAGGCGGTCCTCGAACGCGTGGTGCGTGGCGTTGAGGCGTCCCTGCACCCGCTTGAAGCCGCTCTGCAGGACGATTCCTTCCTGGTCCATGTAGTTGAGCGACGCGCGATACCGGGTGTCTTCCCGACCGCCGGCGAACGACAGGTTGTGGTTCTGCGTCACCGAGCTCCTGGTCAGCTCGCGCTCCCAATCCGTGTCCGCCGTTCCCAGGGCCGCGATGACGCCGTTCCAGATCTTGAGCCGCGCGGTGTCCCGCTGCGGCAATGGCACGGCAGCGATCCGATCTCGCTCGGCCGTAACGAACGAGCGGTACTCGCCGGCACTGGCCAGGTCCAGATAGGTCGACGGCTGCGACATCGCGACGTATCCGTCGTATTCGATCGTCGATCCGCCGCCCGTCGGCCCCTTCTTCGTTTGAATGAGGATCACACCGTTCGCGGCACGGCTGCCATAGATCGCCGTGGCGGAGGCGTCCTTCAGGATCGTGATGGACTCGATGTCGGAGGGATTGAGCAGATTGAGCGGGCTGCGCGGCAGAGCCGGGTCGCCGCCGATCCCGACGCCGGTTGCCTCCGTGGCAGCGTTGTTGATCGGAACACCATCGATCACGTACAGGGGCTCGTTGCTGGCGCTGATCGACGTGCCGCCCCGGATACGAATCTGCGCCGCAGCGCCAGGCTCGCCGCTGTTCGTCGTCAGCTCGACTCCGGCAACGCGTCCCTGAAGCATGTCGTTGGCGTTGGTGACGACGCCGACGTTCGCGTCATCGCCGCTCACCGTCGCGACCGACCCGGTGATCGCCTCCCGTCGTTGGGTGCCGTACCCGGTCGTCACGACTTGCTCGAGGATGACGCCGGCAGTCGCCAGGCTGAAATTCGCGGTGACGGGAGCGCCCGCCGTGACAGTCACATCCACGACTTGCGGGGCGTATCCGATACGCGCGGCACGCACCCGGGCCGACCCAACCGGCACGGAGCCGAGCATGTACGTGCCATCATCCCGGGTGACCGTTCCGCGCGCGGTGCCCTCGATTCGAACGGTGACCGCGGCAATCGGCTGATTGCTCACGCTGTCGACCACGCGCCCGGTGATGGCGCCCATCGATCCTTGCGCGCCGAGTTGGGCTGCGGACAGCAACCCACCAGCAATCGCGAGAACGAAGTAACGGACCAGAGCCATACGTCTGCCTCTACTGGGTGGGGAGTGGAACTCGCCAACATTTGGCGGTGCCACCTTACCGCTCCACCGGTCGTCGCCCATGTTCAAGCCGACGGGTGAAGTGGCTCGGTGCAGAGCCATCGAACGACGTGCAAGGTGCTCGAGCGGGCGTGCCTAACAGTGCATTACGAAGAACTGCGACGCGCGGCATCGCGCGTGAGACGCCTGGGAATGCTGCGGAGGCCTTCATGGCAGGACGTGCAATGGAATCGCACCCGTCGTCGAAACTTCGGGGGCAAAGCCTAGGGACATGACAATTCTCTCCGGCTCTGACATTGTCAAGATGGTGTGGCGATTTTCTTTAGCGGGTTTTGAGTCCTCTCGGAGACCCGCCCTCTCCGCGGGGGTTGGCTCCCCAGAAGCCGACCGACGTTCGTGTCCCCTTCGCCGCAAGAATCCCGGCGTTGACAAGGTCGTCCATGACGTTCGCATGAGGGTTCGGCCATGAGTCTCGTGTTCCTCCCTTTGCTCGCCCAGCTGGCCGCCGGATCGGCGGCCTCGCAGCCACAGGCCGTGCCCCCCGTGCTCGACTTCCCGGAGCCCGGCATGGATGACCCCGCCGCGTACGAGGGATATCGGACCCGCTTCTACCGCGACGCCGCCGACAACACCGTTCAGCTCTACCTCAAGGGAACCGAAGGACGCGTCGTCGCGCTGCTCGCCGATGCCGCGAACGAGAGCGTCGGCTTCACCGTGCGCGACAGCGCAGGGCGTCCCACCGCTCCGGCGTGGGGCGCGGTCGAGGCGATCCGCTCGGCGACCGGGGACGCCCGGTCGCTCGAATTCCGACTCCGGAGCGACCTGCGGCGCATCGACCTCGGCTGGTTCCTGCTCGGCTCGATGCGCGTGGAACGTGATCTCCAGTACCAACAGCGGCACCTCCGCCCGTTCGACGCGCCGCCTTTTCCTCGGCCCGAGCTGGACACGCTCATCGCGAACGTCGAGCGGTTGACCGACGACGAGCGACAGCGCCACCTGGAGCTCCTGGGCGCGTCCGACGCCCGAGAGCTCCGCTCACGGATGGCCCCGACCGTCACGCGCTCGGAAGTGGACACCAGCTGGATCGTCACGGTCGAGCAGCCGTCCTTCGACGGACGCTCCCACCTCGCGCTCGAGTTTCGCGTCAACCGGCTCGCCACGCACGTTCAGGTGGGCGCTCGGAGCGTGGTGATTCGCTCGCGCAGCGGCGCCCCCATCGACCTCGCCGTCCGTATCACCACCAGCGCCGGTGCACTCACGCCCATCGGGCGCGACGATCTCCTCAACGCCGAGTTCCGCCAGTTCCTCGAGACCCAGCGTGCGGCGACGGATTCCGCTGGTGCGCTTCGGTATCGGTGGCTCGAACGACAGGTGCGCGGCCTCGAGCTGGTGAGCTCGCGCGAAAAGCTGATGGCGGGGCTTCCGAATTTCGCGACGTACTTCGGACGCGACATGCTCATGTCGGCCCTGATGATGGAGCCGATCTGGTCGCCCGGGATGCTCGAGCACGTGATCGGCAGCGTCCTGCGCAAGCTCGCTCCCACCGGTGAGGTGAGCCACGAGGAAGCGCTCGGCGGCCAGGCCATTCGTGAGAATGCGGTCGTGTACAACGAGCGAATGGCGGAGTACGCACGCGCACGCCGCGCTGGGCGAACCGCTGCCGCGGACTCGGCGCTGGCTCGGGCGCGCGATGTGCTCGCGCGCCTCGATGCCGTCCGCGAGAACTACAACATGCTGGACGACGATTTCCAGTTCCCGATCGTCGTCGCTCGATACCTGGCCGATGATCGCATCTCCGCCGAGCGGAAGCGCGCCTTCCTGCGCGAGCGTGCTGGCGCCGATACGACGACGCGGCTCACCGCGCTTCTGCGCAACATCGAGTACGTGAGGCGATCAGCCGCGCCCTACGCCGCGCGTCCAATCGCCACCAATCTCGTCGCCTTTCCGCGGCGGCCAGACGGGACGCACTTCCCGGGAAGCTGGCGCGACAGCAACGCCGGCTACGCCAACGGCCGCTTCGCGATGGACATCAACGCGATCTGGGTACCGGAGGCGCTCACGGCGTGCATGCGCATTCTCGACGGGCTCTCCACGCTCGGAAACGTCGGCACGTCGCTTCCGGCGGGGCAGGAGCTCACCGCCGCCGCCACCGCCTGGCGCAACGCGGCGCAGCATTTCGTCGTTCGGATCCCGCCGCCCGCCGTACGCGCCGCGGTGCGGGCCCGTCTCGCCGCGCTTCCGCGCGAGGAGCGCGCCTACTGGCAGCGTGTGATGTCGTCGGGTGCGCCCGATACATTGGCGCTCGAGTTCCTCGCGCTCTCGCTCGACGCGGCCGGGCGGCCGATTCGCGTGGCGAGTACCGATCCAGCGATGGCCCTCTTTCTCCAGGATCTCCCTCCGGACCGCGTTCGCCGGGACCTGGACATCCTCATTCGGCCGTACCCGATCGGATTGCTCGTTCCGAGGGTGGGCCCGGTCGTCGCGAACGATGCTTATGCACCAGCCCGGGTATGGGAAGCCTTTCGCAAGGATCAGTATCATTCCCCGCGCGTGGTTTGGGGACGAGAAGTGAACCTCCTCTTCCTGGCCCTCGCGAGGCAGATCGATGACGCCTACGACGACGCCGGCCAGCTTCGAGCCACCGTATCGCCCTCGCACGTGGCGGCGCTCGATGCCGCGCTCCGCCAGACGCTCGAGGCCGTGGAAGCCTCGGGACTATCGCATAACGAGCTCTGGAGCTATCGCATCGTGAATGGCGCGCTCACGCCGGTCCGGTACGGCTCGAGCTCGGATATCCAGCTCTGGAATCTCACCAATCTCGCGGTGCAGTTCCGCCTGTCGCAGCTGCCGAGACCGTGACGGGGCGGAAGCGCCTCGCGATCGCGTGCGTCGCGCTCGCGCTCCTCGCGTGCGGCGGCCGCGAGGCGAACAGTGGCCGCACGGTGATCACGATCTCGAGCAGCGTCGTAGGCACCGACGGTCCCCTGCTCCGCCGACAGCTCGATCGGTTCATGCAGGTGCATCCGGGCATCGAGGTCCGGTTGCACCGCGTGTCGGATGACGCCACGCAGCGCCATCAGCTCTTCGTGCAGTGGCTCAACGCGCGCGCGGGGGATCCGGACGTGCTCGAGCTCGACGTGGTGTGGACGTCCGAGTTCGCCGCGGCTGGGTGGCTTCTTCCGCTCGAGGATCCAACGATCGACCGGGCGGCCTTCTTTCCCGGGACGCTTCGCGCCTGTCTCTGGGCGGGCGAGCTCTACGCGCTTCCCTGGTATGCGGACGTCGGTCTCTTGTACCGGCGCACCGATCTCGTGCCGAGAGAGCCGGCCTCGCTCGAGGAGCTGGCCACGTTCGCCGAGCGTGGCGTCGCGAGCGGGGCCGTGCCCTTCGGCATCGCGTGGATGGGTGCGCGCTACGAGGGGCTCGTCACCGTGTTTCTGGAGTATCTCGGCGGCTTCGGCGGCCAGATCATGGACGATTCAATGAACGTTCGCGTCGACGCGCCGGAGGCCGTGCGCGCGCTGACGTTCATGCGCGACCAGATCACCCGATGGAAGATCGCACCTAACGACGTGCTCACCTGGCACGAGGAGGAGACGCGCTTCGCCTTCCAGAACGGCCGGGCCGTCTTCATGCGCAACTGGCCGTACGCCTATACGGCGATGGCCGACGCGGCGCAGTCGCGTGTGGCGGGGAAGTACGCGGTGTCGCCGATGCCGGCCGCGCCCGGCGGTCGTCCGACGGCGGCACTCGGCGGCGCACAGCTCGCCATCAATCGGTGGACCGAGCACCCCGACGCGGCGTTCGCGCTGGTGCAGTTCATCACCGCACCCGAGCAGCAGCTCGAGCGCGCCGTGGCGATCGGCGAGTTCCCGACCTTGCACGCCGTCTACGATGAGCCGTCTCTGCGTGCGGCGCTCGCCATCCCAGCCGATGACGCACGCCGCGCCGTCGAGAGCGCGACGCCGCGCCCGGTGACGCCACTCTATACCCAACTCTCGGAGATTCTTCAGATCGAGCTGCACCGCGCACTCGCCGGTCAGATCACGCCGGAGGCTGCGCTCGCCGCGGCGGCGCAGAAGATGAACGCCGCCGTGGAACGTACGGGCCTGCGCGAGTACATGTTCGGGCGTCCTGCCACATCCGCGCGATGAGCCTCCGCGCAGACCCGCGCCTGACGCAGGATCGACGGCTGGCGTTCGCGTTCGTGACGCCGGCCGTGAGCGTGATCGGGCTCATCGCGATTTTCCCGCTCCTTTGGACGCTGTGGAACTCGCTGCACCTCCAGGACCTGCGGATGCCCTGGCTCGGCCACCCGTTCATCGGCCTCGACAACTACGCGGAACTGGCGCGCGATCCGCGATTCTGGTCGTCGCTCGGCCACACGCTCTTTTTTACCGTCGTCACCGTGTCGCTCGAGCTCGTGCTCGGTCTGATCATCGCGCTGGCGATGAACAGCGCGTTTCGCGGTCGTGGCTTCGCGCGGGCGACGTCGCTGCTTCCGTGGGCGATCCCCACTGTCGTCGCGGCGCTTCTCTGGCGCTTCATGTTCGACTCGCAGGCGGGGATCGTGAACGCGCTGCTGGTCGCCATTGGCGTGCTCGAGCGTCCGATGGTGTGGTTCATCGAGGCGACCACGGCCTGGATTCCGGTGATTCTTTCCGATGTGTGGAAGACGACACCCTTCGTCGCGATTCTGCTGCTCGCGGGGCTCCAGAACATCGACAAGACCCTCTACGAGGCGGCCGAGGTGGACGGGGCGAGCGCGTGGTGGCGGCTGTGGCACATCACGATTCCGCTGCTCAAGCCGACGATCTTCGTCGCGCTGATCTTCCGCACGCTCGACGCGTTCCGCGTGTTCGACCTCTTGTATGCGCTCACCGGCGGTGGCCCGGGCACCGCAACCGAGCCGATCGCCCTCTACACGCATACGATCATCCTCCAGCACCTGCGATTCGGCTATGGCTCGGCGCTCTCGGTCGTCGTGTTCGTGATCACCTTTGGATTGGCGCTGATCTACATTCGCGGCCTCGGGCTCCGCCTGAGTGGCGAGGAGCGATGACCGCGCGCGCGGAGCGGCCATGGCTGCGTACGCTCATCGTGGTGGCGCTGCTCATTCCCATCGCCTTCCCGCTCTACTGGGCGCTGGTCGCGTCGCTGACCTCGGAAGCGGCACTCTTCAGCGACCCATCGATCTGGCCGGCTGATCCAATCCTGTCGCACTATCGCGCGCTCTTCGCCAATCGCGATTTCTGGACACCGGTGCGCAACTCGTTGGTCGTGGCGGGAGTGACGACGGTGTTTTGCGTCACCGTCGGCTCACTCGCTGCCTACGCCCTCGCGCGCCTCGAGTTTCGCGGCAAGGCGTTGATTCTGGGGTTCATTCTCGCCGTGTCGATGTTTCCCCAGATCTCGATCGTGAGCCCGCTCTATCTCCTCCTGCGGGCGATGAGGCTGATCAACACCTATCCGGGCTTGATCATGCCGTACATGACGTTCGCGATGCCGCTGACGGTGTGGCTCCTGGTCGGATATTTCCGGCAACTTCCGAAGGACCTCGAGGAGGCGGCGCTGGTGGATGGCGCGAGCCGGCTGGTCGCGTTCGTGAAGATCATCATCCCACTGGCGATGCCCGGCCTCGCGACCACCGCCATACTGACATTCATCTATTGCTGGAACGAATTCCTGTTCGCCCTGTCCTTCACGTTAGGTCCCGAGCGGCAAACAGTGCCGGTGGCGATCGCGCTCTTCCGCGGCGAGTACCAGGTGCCGTGGGGCGAGATTCTGGCCGCGTCGGTGGTCGCGACCGCGCCGGTCGCCGCGATCGTGCTCATCTTTCAGCGGCGAATCGTGCAGGGGCTGACGTCGGGCGCCGTGAAGGGCTAACCGAACCGTAGATGGCCACGAAACTGCAACTGCAACGTCAACAGCTTGCGTCACGGATCAACACGGATTTTCAACGGCAAAACGACACGGATACGGCAACTGCAAGACTGTTGGGAACAGCTCTCAGTGAAAGCGCAACATGGCACACTTGGCCTTCTCGCACATAGGTGTTGTAGTTCCCAACGCCGTTGCAGTTGCCGTATCCGTGTCGTTTTGCCGTTCACATCCGTGTTAATCCGTGTCCAAGCTTTTGACGTGGAAGTGCTCTGTGACCATCCACGGCTCCAATTCCTTGCCCGACGAACACAATGTGCCGATTACTCATCGCGGGAATACTTCTCGTAGCTGGATGTGACTCCCCGCGTTCCGACTCGCGTGAGGCTGAGCGCGCGGCGCCACCGGATACCACGCGCGCCGACTCGCAGGTCACGTGGACCGTGCGGCCCATCGTCAATGCGCCACGGTATTTCGAGCTTCGCGACTGGGTCACCGCCGACACGCTCTGGGGACTCGCGGGATCCAACCCGGTCGACATCCACGTGGCGTCGGGAGCGGGACGTCCCTGGGGCGTGCGGGCGTCGGGCGCTCGGCGTTCGGCCGACGGAAGCGCCATCGCATGGGTCGACACGACTGGAGTCTGGATCATGCGGCGCGGGGGACGCGCCCGCCGGGTGCTGCGATTCGCGTCGCTCCCCCAGCGCCCGACAGGGGATCCTACCTTCGACATCCATTGGGCGCCTAACGGCCGACGTCTCCTGACCTCGTGGGCCGAGGAGGGGAGCGTCACCCACGCGCTCGTCGACACGATGAGCGGCGGACTCGAGCCACTCGCACTGCGCCTCCCCGGATATGCGCCGCCCGGCATCGCACTCTGGCTCGATGACCGCCGCATGCTCTTCACGGTGCGCGCCATCGGCGGCAAGGATGGCGCGACGGGATATCGCGAATCGGGCTGGCGCGGCGACATCGCGCTGCATGATCTCGGCACGCACCAGTTCGATCGCGTGACGACGGTCAATGACGGCGTCTTTCTCGAGCCCGTTGCCGCGTGGGGCGACACCGCTCTGGTCATGCGTCGGATATCGGGCGATACGCTGGCGACCTTCTCGCTGTTCGACATGCGGACATGGGCCGAGACGCCGAGCGGGCTGCCGCGTGGCACCGGGATCGCCGCGAGTGTCGATGGGCAATGGATCGCCGTGTTTCGGTCCGACAATCTCTTGAGCCAGGTACTCATTCGCGGTCGGCGGCCGGACATGCCCTCGGCGGCGCCGCTGCTGATTCCCGGTCGGGTCACGGGCGCAGCGTGGTCGCGCAACGGCCGGGCGCTGGCGGTGTCGACCATGGCGGAGGAGCCGGTCGACGGACGACCGGGCGACGTGCGCGCCGTCTATCGGCTGTCCGTCATCGATGCGCCGGAGGACCGTTAGGCCGACCCACTACGTGGCAGGCGCACGGTAAACGTCGATCCACGCCCGGGCTCGCTCACGGCGGTGAGATCGCCGCCCATCGCCCGCGCCAGCTCCCGGCTGATCGCGAGCCCGAGTCCCACCCCTTCCTTGCGCGGCTCGCCAAAGCGTCCCGCCTGCACGAACGGATCGAAGATCGTCGCCATGCGATCGGGCGCGATCCCGGGGCCGGTGTCGTGGACGCGAATGATCACGTCATCGTCCGTGGCGTCGCAATCGACGGTGATCGTTCCGTCGACGGTGAACTTCACGGCGTTCGTGAGGAGGTTGATCAGAATCTGCGTTGCGCGCTCGCGATCCGCGCGCATCATCACGTCCGCCGGGCCGGGTCGGAACTCGTACTTCAATCCCTTCGCGTCCATCTGAGGGGCAACCAACAGGCGAAGCTCGGCGAGTGTCTCGTTCACGGGGACATCGGTGAGGTCGATGGTGAGACGGCCCGCCTCGATCTTCGCGTAGGTCAGGATGTCGTTGATCAGCGCGAGCAGGTGATCTTCCGCCCGGCGGATACGCTGCATGGCTGACACCTGAGCGTCCGTCACCGGGCCGTACAGCCCGTCGCGTACGAGGTCCGCGTACCCGCCGATCGCGTTGAGCGGTGTGCGCAGGTCGTGTGACATGGCGGCGAGAAACTCGCTCTTCGCGCGGTTGGCGTTGTCCGCCTCCGCGCGGGCCCTCGCGATCTCCTCCCGCGCGCGAACGTTGTCGGTGACGTCCACCGCATGGACCATGATGCCGAACGTCTCACCATTCGCGCGCTTCAACGGCTGGTAGACGAAGTCCACGTAGAGATCCTCCGGCACTCCGTCGCGATCACGGTCGAGCTGTACGAGCGACTCGCGGGCCCGGAATGGCTGTCCGGTCGCGTAGACGGAGTCGAGAACTTCCAAATACCCCTGACTCCCCAACTCTGGCATGACTTCGCGAATCGGCTTCCCGAGAATCTTGCGATGTCCGGTGAGGTCGGCATAGCGCGGGTTCACCACCGTGAAGACATGCTCGGGCCCTTCGAGCACCGTGATCGCCGCCGGCACCTGCATGAAGACCTCGTACAGCTGCTCGCGCTGCGCCTTCGCCTCGGCGAGCGCGCGATCGCGGGCTTCCTCCGCCGCGCGGAGATCCTGGACGTCGGTGTTCGATCCGAACCATTTGCTGATGCGGCCGCTCACGTCGCGCTCGGGCATGGCGCGCCCGATATGCCAGTGATACGCCCCATCGGCGCGGCGCAGGCGGAACTCCACCTCGTACGGCTCGCCCGTGTGCAGCGAGCGCGTCCACGTCTCGAGCACCGACGCCAGATCGGCGGGATGGATGACGCCCTGCCATCCCGCGCCGATCATCTCGTCGAAGGTCCGGCCGAAGTACTCGAGCACGCGCGCGTTGACGTAGTCGAGTCTGCCATCGGCGGTAGCGGTCCATACCTGGTTAGGCACGGAGTCCGCAAGGCGACCCTGGGCGGCGTCGCTGGGGGTGACCGGCGCTGATCGGGTTCGATCCGCCGAGTCGATGCTCATCATGGTCACGATTCCCTCTCCAGCAAATGCACGTGGCGCTGGGCGCGCATCGACGAGGGGGACCCGCCGATGCCGTACCGTCGTCTCGCGATCCCGCCTCCACGCCGAACCTGAGAATTGGACGCAAGGAGAGGGCCGGACCGCGGCTTGGGCGACCGAACCCAAAAAAAAACAGAGAGCGCCGGGTGCGCGCTCTCTGTTTCCTCTGTCTCAGGCCGCTGGCTGTCGCCCCGACTCTATTCCTCGTCGTCCTCGTCCGGGGCCACTCCCGCCGGCTCCTCGCCGTCCAGAATCTCCGAGCGGTCGTCATCCGACACGACGCGCGCCACATCCATTACGAGATCGCCCTCGTCGAGGTTGACCAGCCGCACGCCCTGCGTGTTGCGGCCGCTCACGCGAATGCCCTTCACCGGCATCCGGATGATGATGCCGAGCTTCGTGATCAGCATGAGCTCGTCGTCCGACAGCACCTCCATGAGGGCGACGACGTCGCCCGTTTTCTCGGTCCGGTGCACGGTGATGATCCCCTTCCCGCCGCGCTTCTGCACGCGGTACTCATCGATGCCCGTGCACTTGCCCATGCCTTTGGACGTCACGACGAGCAGCGTGGCCTCACGCTTGACGACGACCATCCCGATGACCTCGTCGTCCTTGCCGAGCTCGACCCCCTTCACCCCGGTCGTATCACGGCCCATCTCGCGCACGTCGGCCTCATGGAAGCGAATCGAGAGGCCGTGCTTCGTCGCGAGCACGATGTCGTTGGTGCCCGACGTGATCTGGACGTCCCAGAGCTCGTCCCCGGACTCGATCTTGATCGCCTTGATCCCCGTCGTGCGTGGATTCGCGTATTGGGAGAGCGCGGTCTTCTTCACCGTGCCGCCCTTGGTCACGAAGAGCAGGAACTGGTCGTCGCGGAACTCGCGCACCGGCACCATGGCCGAGATCTTCGTGTCGGCCGTGACGTTGATGAGGTTGACGATCGGCTTTCCCTTCGCCGCGCGACCCGCCTGCGGGATCTCGTGCACCTTGAGCCAGAAGCAGCGACCGTCATCGGTGAAGACGAGGATGTAGTCGTGCGTCGAGGCGATGAAGAGATGCTCGACGAAATCCTCATCCTTGAGCCCCTGTCCGTTGAGGCCGCGCCCGCCACGCCGCTGCTTGCGATAGGTCGACACGGACGTCCGCTTCACGTAGCCCGAGTGCGACACGGTGACCACCATGTCCTCCTCGGCGATCAGATCCTCGATCGTGAACTCGCCCTCGTCGCTGGTGATCTCGGTGCGCCGCTCGTCGCCGTAGGTCTCGGCGAGCTTCGAGAGCTCGTCCTTGAGGATCTTCATCCGGCGCGGCTTCGATGCGAGGATCTCGCGGAACTCCTTGATCATCCCGCGAACTTCCTTGAGCTCCTCTTCGAGCTTCTCGATTTCGAGGCCGGTGAGCTTGGCGAGGCGCATGTTGAGGATCGCCTCGGACTGCTTCTCGGAGAGCTTGAAGCGCTTCTGCAGCTTGTCGCTCGCCTCGGGGGTGTCCTCCGCCTTGCGGATGATCTTGATCACCTCGTCGATGTTGTCGACGGCGATCTTGAGACCTTCGAGGATGTGCTCGCGCTCGAGCGCCTTGTCGAGATCGAACTGCGTGCGCTTGACGATTACGTCGTGGCGATGGGCGATGAAGTGCTCGAGGATTTCCTTGAGCCCCATCACCTTCGGCACGAGCTGCTTCGTTCCGGCGTCCGGCACCAACGCGAGCATGATGACGCCGAAGGTCGTTTGCATCTGCGTGTGCTTGTAGAGCTGGTTGAGCACCACGCGTGGAATCGCGTCGCGCTTGAGCTCGATCACCACACGCATGCCGTCCCGATCCGACTCGTCACGCAGGTCGCTGATCCCGTCCATCTTCTTGTCCCGCACCAGCTCGGCGATGTTCTCGACGAGGCGCGCCTTGTTGACCTGGTAGGGGATCTCGGTGACGACGATCTGGGACTTGTTCGATGACTCCTTCTCTTCGATCACCGCCCGCGCGCGCATGACGATGCGGCCGCGGCCCGTTTCCTGGTATTCCTTGATCCCGGCCTTGCCGTAGATGTACCCGCCCGTGGGGAAGTCGGGACCCTTGATATGCCGGCGCAGCTCGCCGGGCGTCGCTTCGGGGTTGTCGATCAGAACGCCGATCGCGTTGACGACCTCGCGCAGGTTGTGCGGCGGGATGTTCGTCGCCATGCCGACGGCGATGCCAGCAGAGCCGTTGACGATGAGATTCGGAATCCCCGACGGGAGGACCTTGGGCTCCTGGAGGCGATCATCGAAGTTCGGCGCGAAATCGACGGTGCCCTTGTCGATGTCGGCGAGCATCTCCATCGCGATGCGCGTGAGACGCGCCTCGGTGTATCGATAGGCGGCTGGCGGGTCGCCGTCGACCGATCCGAAGTTTCCCTGCCCATCGACGAGCGGATAGCGCAGCGAGAAGTCCTGCACCATGCGCACGAGCGCATCGTACACCGACGTGTCGCCATGCGGATGGTACTTGCCTAACACATCGCCGACGACGGTCGCCGACTTCTTGTAGGGACGGCCCGGGACGAGGCCGAGCTCGTTCATCGCGTACAGCACGCGGCGGTGGACGGGCTTGAGTCCGTCGCGCACGTCCGGGAGGGCGCGCGAGACGATGACGCTCATCGAATAGTTGATGAACGACTCGCGGATCTCCTCGTCGATCAATCGGGAGACGATCCGTTCGCGGTTGTTCGGAGCGGTCATGGGGCTGCTGCGGAGGGAGGACGATTTCGCGGTCTTCGCGGAGCCCGAAATATAGCCGCAAGCACGCACGAAATCAACGCTCTGGCACCGCTATAAGTTGTTGTCTCTTATGCTTTTACGGTGCGGCAGATAGCACGCAACCGCAGATCGCCGTAACTGGACGCATCACGCGAACCGCATGTACCTCTAGGGAGAGAGAGCCAGGACGCCCACCGTCACCCGCGACGCCTGCGCACGCGTGCGATGCACACGATGCGTGGCCTTTCGGAAATCGCTTTCTTTCGCGTGATAGATATCGACGAACGTCTGCGGGTTGCGGTCGACGAGTGGGAACCACGAGCTTTGCACCTGGATCATGATGCGGTGCCCGCGCTGGAAGGTGTGGAAGACGTCGGGCAGCTCGTACTCGACCTTCGTCACGCGCCCCGGAACGAACGGCTCCGGCCGCTCGAACGAGGTGCGGAATTTTCCCCGGAAGAGCTCGCCGCGCACGAGCTGCTGATAGCCGCCTAACCGGATGCGCTGCGGAGCCCAGAGCTCCGCGTCCAGCGTCGGCAGCGTGTCCGGGTACACGTCGATTACCTTCACCACCCAGTCGGCGTCGGTGCCGGTGGTGGACACCCACAAGGTCGCGGTGATCGGACCCGCGATCGTGACATCCTCCGTGAGCGGTGGCGTTTGATACACCAGCACGTCCGGCCGTGTCGCCGCGAATCGCTGGTCGTCCACCATGTGCTCGATCGTCATGCCCGGCGTTATGTATCCGACGTAGGGCACCGGGTGCGCGGGATCACTCACGAACTCGTCGGCGGCCGTGCGAACCGCGGTGGGCGCGTCGAACGACAGCCCCCCCGCCTCGCGGAGATACAGCGGGCGACGTTGCACGCCGCGCGGCGGCCAGGCGTCGAAGCGGTGCCACCGATTCGCGCCCGCTTCGAACACGACCGCCTCGGGCAGCTTCGGGTCGGGCCCGTCCTTCATGAAGTGATTGAAGAACGGGATCGCGATGCTGTCCCGGAAATAGGGACCCGTCGGCGGGTACCGCACCGCCCCCAGCGCGTCCCCGGGCCCGCCCGACCATTGGCCGTGGAACCAGGGTCCCATCACGAGCATGTTCGTGATGCCGGGATTCTTTTCCTCGATTGACCGGTACACCTCGAGCGGCCCGTACAGGTCCTCGGCGTCGTACCAGCCGCCGACAGTCATCACCGCGGGGGGCATGTTCCGGAGATGCGGCAGCAGATTGCGCGCCTTCCAGAACGCGTCATAGTTGGGGTGCGCCGCGATGTCGTTCCAAAACCGAATGCTGTCGCCGAACCACTTCGCCTTGACGTTAGGCAGGGGCCCGAGGTCCAGGAAGAAGCGATATCCATCGGGCGTCCCAATGTCCATCCCCCGCCGCCCCTCGGCCGTCGGAGCGGGACGAGGCTGCCCGAATCCGGAGAAAAAATGGAACGTGTGCGCGAGGTACAGCGCGCCGTTGTGATGGAAGTCGTCGCCGAGGAACCAGTCCGCCACCGGCGCCTGGGGAGAGATCAGCCGCAGCGCCGGATGGTGGTTGATGCCGCCGGTGGCCGAGTAGAATCCGGGATACGACACCCCTTGCATGGCGACGCGCCCATTGTTCGCCGGGACGTTTTTCACCAGCCAGTCGATCGTGTCCCAGGTGTCGGTACTCTCGTCGATCGACGGCGCCCCATCGTTCCTCGCGCGAGGGGCCGCACCCTGCGCCGTCGTCACCTGCGGGCGCACGTCGACAAATTCGCCCTCCGACATCCAGCGGCCACGCACGTCCTGAAACGCGATGATGTATCCCTGCTGCGCCATCGCCAGGAGAAAGCCCCCGAGCTGCACGTAGTTCGTGTCGCCGTACGGACCCGCCGAGTAGGGCGTGCGACGCAGCAGGATCGGGTAGCGCTGCCCCGTGTCCCTGGGTACGTAGATCGTCGTGAAGAGGTGAACCCCGTCGCGCATCGGGATGCGCGCTTCGCGCTTCACAAAATTGTTGCGAACGTACAGCGTGTCGTCTTGCTGCTGCGCGGCGAGGGGCGTCGCCACAAGCAGGGCAGCGAGGAGAACGCGCTTCATCATGCGGGCGGCTCCGGCACGGGACAGCGACAACATGCAAAGCACGTGGAGTGGACGCCACGCGCTCCGAGCGGCACGACCTGTTCGAATCCTGTTACCGCGATGTCATCGCCCGCATGCCGCGTTACGTGCGATAGTATTCCTCGATCGTCATCTGGATGACGCGTGCACGCGTCGCCGACATCGAGTCGCCGGACGCGAGATCGGGGATTTCGGCGAGCAGCGTCGTCTTGAGATCGATGATCGCTCGCTCGATCGGAAGCGAGCGCCGCCGCGTGTCCTCGCAGAGGAGCCGGGCGGCTACGCCGAGCTCGTTGTCCGCGTCGGGTCTGCCCTGGCAGTGCCTGATGACCATCGCGACTTCATGGAGGACCGCCGACCGGGAGCTCGCGGCCGAGGTTGAAGCTGCTCTCTCGTCAGACATAGACACCGTCCGGCTCAAGGGTCCGGAGCTCGGGTGTCCCGAGGAGGGCGTCACACGACCTCGAAGCAGGCGAGCAGCGATCACGGGGCCGGCATTCGTCGGGGCCCGGATGTAGAGCATACAGGAATCGCAACGGTTGTCAAGAAAGGAATTACTCGCGTGATGCATCCTTCCCCGACGATTCCAGCTGCCGCCGCTCGACATCCTCGCGACCCTCGCGCTCCGCCACCTCACGAGCAATCGCCTCGCGCTCCGCGCGCATGCGCTCGTACCATTCCCGGGTGATCTTCCCCGCCAGCTCGCGATTCCCGAGACCGAACGCCAGTGCGAGCCCCAAGGCGACCGCCCCGAACAAGATGGCGAACGCGGTCGTGACGATGTTGGTGGCGATGCCCAGCTGCTGGAGGGCCATGAACACCGCCAGCATCACCACCCCCGCCTGACCGACCCGCGCCAGCGTCGGACCGCCGTGAATCTTCCCCGCCGACGCGAGGATCAACCCGTCGACGAACTCACCCAACACGATCCCGACGAGGATGATGATGATCGCCGCGATCACACTCGGCAGGTAGCTCACCAGCTCGCTGAACACCTCCGCCAGGGCCGTTAGGCCGAGCGCATTGGCGGCGACCGTCAGCACGACGAACATCACCAGCCAGAAGACGATGTTCGCGAACACGTGTGACGGGGTGATGCGCCGTCCCGTTTTCGCCATGGCGTCCATGACACCACCGCGCTCGAGCCAGCGATTGAGCCCGACTTTCGCGAGGCTGCGATCGATCCCCTTCTCGAGCAGCTTCGCGAGCAGATAGCCCGCGAAGACGATGATCAGCGCGCCGATCAGCGCCGGAAGCAGCTGACCGAGATCGGCGAAGGAGGCGCGAAGGCGCTCGGCGAAATCCATGAAGGGGTGTCGAGATCAGGACGCGGGAACGGTCAAGTCCTCGTTCCCCGTGCCTGGTCGAAGATGACGCTCCGCCGGCAGGATGGGCAGATCAGCCAGGTGCGCCGACGCGCGTAGCCCAGGCCGAAGGAGCCACCACCGATCGGGCGAGCGGTCATGGGGACGTCGCACCGCGGGCACGGCGCCGCCGAACTGCGCACCCAGCTCTCCCGAATCACTCGCTGCTCGTCGGCATCGTATTGCGCCTGGTCGCTCATCCCTCGTCGACGGGGAAATCGAGCGGCTCGATTCGCTTCGCCGCGTGCGCGGGACCACGCCTTTCGATCTCCCCTCGCGGCCCTGCCTCGCGCTCGATGGCCTCACGAAAGCGCGACAGCTCGAACTTGTAGTGGGCGAGCACGAGTGGGCGGCCGATAGTATTCCAGGCGGTCCACGCGGCGACGGAGTCATCGGTGACATCGTAGGCCCGCCGCACGATCGTCTCCGCGCCGTCGGCGACGAAGCTCCACCGCTCGCTGCCCGTCCACGGTCCCTCGAACGACAGCACGACCTCGCGATCGGTGACCGCCTCCACGATGTAATCGAAGCCCACGGCACCGAGCGCCTCGAGGCGAAAGCGATCGCCGGGGGAAAGCGTCGGCGAGCCGCCGCGCGGGAGCAGCGCCATGTCTGGTGCGATCCAGGCACGCATGCGCTCCACCGATAGCAGGTGGTGCATCGCCTGCGGAATCGTTGCGCCGACGGCGACCATTTCTTCGATGCGGCTCATGGTGACTCGGCGTGGACGGAATGAGCGCGAACTGCGAGCTGCGAGCTGCGAGCTGCGAACTGCGAACTGCGAACTGCGAACAAATCTACGCACGCGGACTCCCGAGTGCCTAATCAGGCTCGGCAACTCCCAACTCCCAACTCCCAGTTCACAGTTCGCAGTCAGTCCCCACTCACCCGTACGACGACTTTCCCGAAGTGTTTCCCGCTCGCGAGGCGCTGCACGGCCTCCGCAGCTCGCTCAATGTCGTGGACCGAATCGACCGGCGGAAAGAGGCGCCCCTCCCGCAAATGCTGGGTGATGGCGTCCATCTCGTCGTCGTTGCCCATTGTCGAGCCCATGAGGGACCACTGGTTCCAGAACATGCGTCGGACGTCGGTCTCCACGAGCGGTCCCGACGTCGCTCCGCAGGTCACGAGGCGGCCGCGACGGCCGAGCGCCAGCAGCGATCGCGTCCAGGTGTCCTTTCCAACGTTGTCGATGACGACGTCGACACCGCGCTTGCCGGTGCGCGCCCGGAGTTCCTTCGCGACATCCTGCGTTCGGTGATTGAGCGTCTCGTCGGCACCAAGCGCCTTGGCGCGACGAAGCTTCTCGTCGTCGCCCGAGGTCACCCACGTCCGTGCGCCAAGCAGCTTCGCGATCTGCATCGCGGCGAGCGCCACGCCGCCGCCAATTCCCCAGATGAGGACGTCTTCCGCGCGCTGGACTCGGGCGCGCGTGACGACCATCCGCCATGCGGTGAGCGTCGCGAGCGTGAATCCCGCGGCAACGTCCCACGGAATGGAATCGGGGATGATGCGGACGTTAGTCGCGGGCACGACGACGTAATCGGCGATCGTCCCCGGCAGGTGCTCGCCAAGGAGCTTGTACTTGATGCACAGCGAGTGCTCGCCTTTGACGCAGTACTCGCATGTCCGATCGGAGATGCCGGGATTGATGAGGACGCGATCGCCGCGACGAATCCCCTTGACCGCCGCTCCGATCTCGTCGACGACGCCGGCGCCGTCCCCACCCATGATCCACGGCGGCGTAAGGACGACGCCAGGCAGACCTTCGATCACGAACAGGTCGAGATGATTGAGCGCCGCCGCCCGAATGCGGATGCGCACATCGTCGGGAGCGCGAATCACCGGCTCAACGACGTCGGTTCGATACTGCAGCTGCTCCAACCCACCGTGGGCGGAGATCGTCAGTGCTCGCACGCGAGAGACTCAGGGTTATATTTTCGGCAGAATCCTATGCCGGCACGTGGCGGCGAGCAATCGGAAGCACACTCGGGGATCACTGCATCATGACTGCGATTCAAGTGCCGGCACTCGGCGAATCCATCGTCGAAGGAACGATCGCGCGGTGGCTCAAGAACGAAGGCGACGCCGTGCAGAAAGGTGACGCGCTCGTCGAGCTCGAGACCGACAAGATCAACGTCGAAGTCCCGTCCCCCGCCTCGGGTGTTCTCGTGAAGCGCCTGAAGAATGATGGCGATGTCGTGAAGGTCGGGGAGACGTTGGGCGAGCTGGACGAGAGCGCGAAGGGCGCGCCGAGCGCTCCGAGCGCGGGGAGCGCGGGGAGCGCGGGGGGCGCTAAGGGCCCCGCTGAGGGCGCGGGGACGGGCGCAGCGGTGAAGACGTCGCCCTCAGTTCGGCGAGTTGCGGCTGAAACGGGAGTCGATCCCGCGCAGGTGCAGGGAACGGGTCAGGATGGCCGCGTGACGAAGGGCGACATGCTCGCCGCTGCGCCTTCAGCGCCCGCAGCGCCCCGAGCGCCTTCAGAGCCTTCAGCGCCTTCAGCGCCTTCAGCGCCTTCAGCGCCTTCAGCGCCTCCAGCGCCTCCGGCGCCTCCGGCGCGTCCAGCGCCTCCAGCGCCTCCGGGTTCTCGCGAAACGCGCGAGAAGATGTCCACGCGGCGCAAGCGCATCGCGGAGCACCTGCTCGAGGCGCAGCACAGTACGGCGCACCTGACGACGTTCAACGAAGTCGACATGACCGCCGTGATGCGCCTCCGCGACCGCCTGAAGGAGCGCATCGAGAAGGAGCACGGCGTCAAGCTGACCTTCATGCCCTTCTTCGTGCGCGCGTCGTGCATGGCATTGAAGTCGTATCCGGTCGTCAATGCGCACATCGACGGCGACGCCATCGTCTATAAACACTACGTCCACATGGGCATCGCGGTGGCGTCGGATCAGGGATTGGTCGTCCCGGTCATCAAGGACGCGGACACCAAGGGATTGCTGCAGATCTCCCGCGACATCATCGACGTGGCGAAGCGCGCGCGCGACAACAAGCTCGCGATGGATGATCTGACCGGCGGCACGTTCACGATCACCAACGGCGGCGTCTTCGGCTCGCTGGTCTCCACTCCGATCCTGAATTCTCCGCAATCCGGCATTCTGGGCCTGCACAAGATCCAGGACCGCCCGGTGGCGATCGACGGCAAAGTGGAGATCCGCCCGATGATGTACATCGCGTTGTCCTACGATCACCGCATCGTGGACGGTCAACAGGCGGTGCTGTTCTTGGTTCGAGTGAAGGAGTTGATCGAGGATCCGGGGAGCATGCTCGTGGACTGATTGCGGATTGCGGATTGCGGATTGCTGATTGCGCGTTACAACCGTGGACCTCCCCGATTCAGGCGCTGCGCGGGTGCGATAACGAGCAGCAGCTCGCGGAGCTCACTCAGTATGGCGTTTCGCTGGCGGACGAGATCTTCACCAAGCTTGCCGGCCGCCGCACGATACCACAAGAGAGCTTCGCGCGTGGAGCATAGAGCGTATTCGTAGAAGCGGGCGCGATCACGACCCGACTGACGGCCGTACCCCTCCGCAATATTCGCGGAGATGGACGTCACCGCTCTGTACAGCTGGGTGGCTATCGGGACGGTGATGCCACGGTCGAGCGCCATCGCATCGTGCCACGCCAAGTCCATGAGAAACAGCGACAGCCGATATACGGCCATTCGCCACAATGGATCGCCGGTGATCTCGACCGTCAGGCTCGAGCACCATCGCATGTATGCGTCCGAAGCGAAAGTTCGGGGCATTCGCTCGCCTGTTTTTGTCAGCGCCGAGCATACATCTTTCGAGCTGCCAACCCGCAATCAGCAATCCGCAATCCGCAATCAAATCAATGCCAGCATCAACCCCAGATGTGGTCGTTCTCGGAGGAGGCCCGGGCGGTTACGTGGCGTCCATTCGCTCCGCCCAGCTCGGCCTCTCCACGGTCTGCGTCGAAAAAGACAAGACGCTCGGCGGAACGTGCGTGAACGTCGGATGCATTCCGTCCAAGGCGATGCTGCAATCGTCCGAGCATTACGAGTTTCTGCGGAACCACGCGGCGGACCATGGACTCGTTGTGGGGGACGTGCGCGTCGATCTCCCGCGCATGCTCAAGCGAAAGGACGACGTCGTCGGGCAGAACACCAAGGGACTCGAGTTTCTGTTCAAGAAGAACAAGATCACGTGGGCGAAGGGCGTCGGGACGCTCGAGCCCAACAATGTCGTCACCGTGAAGGGTGACGATGGCACCACCACGTCGTATCAAGCGAAGCACGTCATCATTGCCACCGGGTCGGAGCCGATCGCGCTGCCCTCGCTCGAGTTTGACGAGGAGCGCGTGCTGTCGAACGTCGGCGCGCTGCGAATTCCCGAGGTTCCCAAGCATCTCATCGTCATCGGCGGTGGCGTCATCGGGCTCGAGCTTGGCTCGGTATGGCGGCGGCTCGGCGCGAAGGTCACCGTCGTCGAGCTGTTCTCGACGATCCTCCCGGGCATGGACGCCGACGTGGTCAAGGAGATGGATCGCGTCCTTCGAAAGCAGGGGATGGACCTTCGCACCGACACCCGCGTAGTCGGCGGAAAGCGACAGGGGGAGGGCGTCCGTATCGACGTCGAGCAGGGCGGCAAGATGGAGTCGCTCGAGGGAGACTACGTGCTCGTGTCCGTCGGGCGGCGACCCGCCCTCACCGGCGTGGATGCGAAGGCGCTCGGTATTGCCACTGGCAGACGTGGGGAGATCATCGTCGATGATCAGATGCGCACCAACGTCCCCAACGTATTCGCGATCGGCGATGCCATTGGCGGGAAGCTGCTCGCGCACAAGGCGGAGGAAGAGGGGGTCGTCGCCGCCGAAGTGATCGCCGGCAAACCCGCCCGCATGCACTACCGGTCGATCCCGTCAGTGGTGTACACGTGGCCGGAGGTCGCGTCGGTGGGTCTCACGGAAGAGGAAGTCAAGCAGAGCGGTCGCGAGTATCGCGCGGGGAAGTTTCCCTTTTCGGCCAACGGTCGCGCGCGGACGATGGGTGAATCCGCGGGATTCGTGAAGTTCATCGCCGACGCGAAAACCGACGCCCTGCTCGGCGCCCACCTGGTGGGGCCTAACGTCTCCGAGCTCGTCGCGGAGGTCGTGATGGCATTCGAGTTCGATGGCTCATCCGAAGACATCGGTATTACCGTGCACGCGCACCCGACGCTCGCGGAGACAGTGAAGGAAGCCGCCCTCGGAGTGCTAGGCCGTTCGATTCACATCTGATGGGGGCCTCGGTGCACTTGCTGCGGCCTGCTGTGGCCATTGTCAGCTCGATGCTACTTGGCCTGTTGGCCGGACCGCTCGCGGCGCAACGGACTGAGCGCGGACGCATGCCTTGGGGTGGCGTCGAGCGCACGTACACGGTCCGCCTCCCGCGCATCGCCGACTCGGCGCGCACGCTGCCAGTCGTCATCGCCCTTCACGGTCGGGGTGGCACCGGTGAGCGCATGGCGCATTGGTCGGGGCTCGACGTGAAAGCCGATGCCGAGGGCTTCCTGCTCGTCGCCCCTGACGGCACCGGAATCCCCCGCGGATGGTATACCGGCTTCGCACCAGGGGGCGCCATCGATGATGTGGGCTTCATTGGCGCCCTCATCGACACGTTGGCAACGCGATATCGAGTCGACCGCGGTCGGGTGTACGTCGCGGGTCATTCGAATGGAGGGGCGCTGACGCATCGCATTGCCTCCGACCTTTCCAGCCGCGTCGCCGCCGCCGCTGTCGTCGCCGGCGCCGTGGGCGTCCGCTCAGGAGACGGTCGAACGATGACCATCGAGCCGCCTCGCGCTCCTGTGCCAATGCTGATCATCCATGGGTATGCGGACGGCGTCGTGCCGTACGACGGGCTCCCGCTCACACGCGGAGTCAGCCGCTCCATTCCCGCCCCCGAGGGAGCTCGGTTCTGGGCCCGGGCAAATGAGTGCGCGGCCCTCGAGCCGCAGCGCGATACCATCGCGAGCGGGCGGGCGCTGCGCGATCGCTGGGAACGCCGTTGCCGAGCGCCGGTCGTCTTCCTGACGCTACGGGATGGCGATCACGGCTGGCCGCGCGGCGACAGCGGGGCGGCGATCGACGCGACCGACGTCATCTGGGAGTTCTTCCGTCAGCATCGCCGTTAGGCGACGCCGGCTATCGAAGCGCCCGCATCCCGCGCCCGAGCCACTCTTCCAGCTCGGGGTCATCGGCGATCGCATCACCGGCCACGACGACCCAGGTACTCATCGGCTTCTCGCCGTCCGGCGCGAATGGCTCGACGTGAGCCGACGCCAGCGCCTCCCGATACTCCGACGGAGAACACTTCACGATCAGACCATCGTCCCAGACGATGACGAACGCGGATTTCCCGAGCAGAAATCCACGCCCGCCGAACACGTTCTTCTGACGCGCCCCACGCACGCTCATCCGTTTGAGCACGTCGTCGACGCGCTCGGCCAGCCCGCGATCGTAGCTCACATGCTGGGACCGAGCATAACCGCGTTGGCGAACAGGGGAAGCAGACTGCGCCACATGTCGCGGAAGTTGGGATCGACCGCGAACGAGATCACGCGCCCTCGCCCGATGGTCTCGGTCCACAGGAAAGGCGAATCCCCCAGCCGCGACGGAACCTCCGGCCACAGATACCCGGCGATCCGCAGCCGGGACTCGGGTGCATAACGAAGCACCGACTCTCCCGCCCGTACGTCACGCGGGAAGGTGAATACCCGGTCCGAGAAGATGTACGCGGGGAACTCGCGCTCGACGATACCGGCGAGCAGTGGCGACAGCGTGTCCGCCACCACGCGCACGATGGCGCCCGGCACGCCCGCCGGCAGTGGTGCGCCGGCGGTACTATCGGCGCGAACGGAGTCTCGTCGAACCCGAAGGCGCGACAGCCCAACGCGCTCCGTGGCCACCCATGCGCTCGACGCCTCGAGCGTCACGAGCGTCCCGCCCGCGCGCACCCAGGAGGTCAGGCGGTCTCGCCCTCCCTCACCGAGCATGCGCTCGAAAAACGCGCTCTGCACCGACGGAAGGATGATGACGTTGTACGCGTCGAGCATGGCACCGCTTATCGCGGTCGGATCGAGAATCGTCGCCGGATACCGAAGCCGCTGATCCATCGTGTACCAGGCATAGCCGGCCGACTGGCCACTCACACCCGGTCCGGCGATGATCGCCACGCTCGGTTGGCGCACGGGAAAAACGAGGTTGCTTCCCAGATCGAACCCCTCGTCCACGCCGGCTCCCGAAAGGGCGACGACCGGAGCGCCAGTGGCCGCGGCATGCTGCCTGACGAGGGCGTGCAGTCGCGGGCCATTGCCGACCACGCGCGCGACGAACGAGCCGCGGCCCACACGCGAGCTTCCCGATCGAAACGCGCCCGGCTGATGCCACACACGAACGCTGTCGCGCAACAGCGCGGCAAGGAGTCGATAGCCAGCCTCCGTTCCCCCCTCGATCGCGTAGCCGTAGCGCGCGCTGTCGGGCGCCGTCGCAGTCGACCGCCAGGTTGTGTCGACCGGGGTCGACGCCACCGGTGAACGCGACATCCACGCGCGCACGCGGTAGGTGTACGGCAGGCTCCAGGCGGTCGCGTCGTAAAACCGATCCGACCGGCCCGCCCGCCGGCGCTCCAGCTCCTCGGCGATGAACGCGGAATCCAGCTCCGCATCGGGCTCGAGAATCGCGCGCGCGAGCCTTCCCTGCGGCTGCGCGAGGTCGACCACGTACGCCGAGGCGATCGATCCGCCAGGGCCGGCCGGGTTTCCGGGATATGGCGTCGCACCGCGGAGGTCCACCGACCGGGCGAGCCCCACCATGATGCCGTTGTCCGTGAGCCGGCGCGCCAGGGAATCTGCACGAGCGTACGCATCACGCTCGATGATCACGGCGCGCGCCGGGAGACGCTGGGCATCGGTCACCGCACTCCGCCGGTACGCGAGGTACTCGCGCACCCGCTGCCGTGCATTGCGAGCCGTTGCATCGACCGTCGCCCACGCCGTCGTGTAGTGTCCCCAGGTCGCGTCGCGCAGCGTGTGAATCGTCCCATCGTCGCGCCGGATCGCTCCGCCCTCGCTCGATGCCTGCTCGTAGGTCATCCCGATCGCACCGGCATAGAGCGGCCACGAGGATCCGTAGCCGGGATAGAACTCGTCATACCCTTCGCGGCGAAAGTACGACCAGCCGTGCCGGTCGAAGGCCGCCGCGTTCGCCGCCGCGTACACATCCCACCAGCGAATGATCGACGGATGCACGTTCTTGTTGACCGGCGCCATCGGTGGCGGAAAGAAGTAGGTCGAGTTCGATCCCATCTCGTGCAGATCGACGGCGACATGGGGCCACCACTCGAGCATCGACCGGATGCGGCCGCGCGTCTCGGGGTGCGACTGGATGTACCAGTCGCGATTCATGTCGAAGAAGTAGTGGCTGGTTCGCGGCCCGGGCCAGTTCGATGTATGTACACGCGCGTCCGGCGAGGTCGGGACGCCGAACGCCGTGCGCATCCGCATGACGTCTTGCACGTGACGCTCGTGGCCGTCCGGATTCTGCACGGGATCGATGAGCACGACCGTCTCATCGAGAACGCGTCGCGTGTCGGCGTCCGTCCCCGCGGCGAGCTGATAGAGCAACGCGATAGCCGCCTCGACGCCCGAGGCTTCGTCCCCGTGCACGCTGAATCCGAGCCAGGCCACAGCGGGAAGCCGCGCCGCGATCGCGTCGAGCTCGCCCGCCGAGCCGGTCAGCATCGCCAGCCGCGCGTTCTCGGCGCGGATCTGATCGAGGCGGCCCTGATTCGCTTCGCTGGTGACGATGACCATCACGACTTCGCGCCCCTCGAACGTGCGGGCGACCGTGTCGACCTTCACGCGCCGACTCGTCGCCGCGACGCGATCGAGGTAGCGCATGATCATGTGATGCGGAGTGAACCGCTCACCGACCTCGTAGCCGAGGATGCTTTGCGGCGTCGGCACGGCGGCATCGTAGGAGCCGCCCTCGGAGAAGGAGTGCTGGGCGGACGTGACCGCCGGCGTAATCGCGCAGCAGAGAGCAACGAGAATTCGCAGTTTCATCCGGCTGGAGAGCATGTGGGAACGAAGAACGAGGAACGAGGAAGATGCGCACGGACCGCCATGACGCCAGCCCGGGCACTTCCTCGTTCCTCGTTCCTCGTTCGCCCTCCTAGAACGCGATCTTCAACCCCGCGCTGAATCCGAAGTTGTGCGCGACCTCCGGCCGGTAGTCCAGCGTCGTCGCTTCCTGCACGTCGAAGCGCCCGATGTAGTCCTTCGCCATCACACGCAGCCCGATCGACCGCGTGAGCCCGAAGTCCGCGCCCGCCCCCACCGTTCCAACGAAGTTCGTCGCATCGGTGGAGAGGCCGATCTTGACCTCGTGGCGCATCGCCCCCGCGCCGAGCTGAACGAACGGGGTAAACGCGCGCTCGGGAAGCGGCAACGACAGCTGCAGCGCACCATCGAACATCCAGGCAGCGCTCGACCCGACGCTGATGCCGTCGAGGAACGGAATGCCGATGTTGATGTCACCGCTCGCGCGCGCCGCATTCCCGACCAGCGCGACGTTAGGCGTGATCGCGACGCCGAGCTGGGCGCCAAGGAGCGCCCCGCCGGCATTGGAGATCGAGGTGCCGAGGGGCCCCTTCACGAAATCGCCGAACACCATGTACCCGGCGTAGGGCGTCACTTCGATGCGGGGGGACGTTTGCGCAACCGCGCCACGTCCCGCGAGGAGACCAACGGCAGCCAGCGAAAGAACGAAGTGTCGAATCATGGAGCCTCCGGAGGCGAAAATGACCATCACGATCCAAGGCATGGTTGGGACCGCTGCATGCTCGCGATTCGTTGCGCGTGTATCCTGTTCCCGCTACGCGTGATGCGTGCAGTATGCCCAAACGCGCGCGATGCACGGTGTCACTCTGATCGGACGCGCGGTGTCTCACTTGCGCGACTGAGTTCCCAGGTTCCATGGTTCCAGACACCGGTGTCCGTCACGCTTCGCCCTCTCGCTGCGCCGGATGTCACGGCTGCTCGATCGCTCGCCGACGCGCTGCTCGGCGACGCTCCGTACGCGGGCGCGATGCTCGCAGCGCTCAACGAGGCGTTGACGTCCACGAGCGACGAGTATCGCGTCATCGGCGTACACGATCGCACCACCCTGATCGGCTTCGTCGTTCTCGGCGATACCGCGGGCGCGCTCGGCGCGGGGCGTATCTACGTCGTCGCGGTCGACGCGACCACACGTCGCCGCGGTATCGCGTCGGCGCTCATCGAAGCTGCGTGCGCCGATCTCGAGTCACGGGGCGCGCGCTTCGCCGCCATCGAGCTTCCCGAGGAGCCTGAGCTGGCCGCCGGACTCGCGCTTGCGCGCGGCGCTGGATTTCGCGAGGAAGGCCGCGTGAGCGACTACATGCGCGACGGCGTGGGGCTGGTGCTGCTGCGTCGAGATCTCGGAGGCGGTAAGCCCGAATGACGCCTGGCGGCGGCACGGCGCCACGGTGCTCAGCAAGTCTGTTGCAGGGAGGCCACAGTCGTGAGAAAACGCGATTGGGCCGATACTTGTAAGTGGCCAAAGGTCAACATGTTAAGCGCGGTGACAACGGCTCGATAGCGGGTCTGGATCATGCTCGGGTGCACCCCGATCATGAGCCGGTCATCGACGTCCTCGATCGCGCGCCTTCGGGCGTTTGCCTGGAGTGCATGCATCATCGCCTCCGGCCTGGCCTCGCCTGCCCAGGCCCAGTTGGGTCGCGGCGCCGTCGCCCACGACCGGCGTGACCTCCCCCTGACGGCCTCGAATACGCCGGCCAGAGGTCTCGCCGCCCGCCGTCCGCTGCGCGGCACGCTCGGCATGCCGATCATCGCCGGGACCTTCGCGGACGTCACACCCAAATACGATCGCACCGTCTACGACACCGCCTACTTCGGCGCGCATGCCGGCGTCGGTCCGTACTCCGTGGCGAGGTACTATGACGAGGTCTCGTTAGGCGCGCTGACCTTCACCGGCGCGACGACGCCATGGATCCGCCTCCCGCGAACGCGCGCGTCGTATGTCGACGGTGACGCGGCAAATGTGTGGCAGCGGTATGGCGAGTTCGCGCGCGACCTCCTCCAGCGCGCGGACGCCACGGTCGATTGGCGACGCTACGACAACGATGGTCCCGACGGCGTCCCGAACTCCGGTGACGATGACGGCGCGGTCGACATTGCGGTCCTGCTCCAGCCCGGCTCGGAGTACGGCTGTGGGCCGGATAGCCTGCGCGGCTTTCGTGAAACCGGCTATCGACTGAGCCTCCTCCCTGGCTGGAATGGTCAGCCGTATGTCACGGGCGCGGTCGGCGCATCGGGAACGCCGATCGTGATCGATGATTTCGTCGGGGCGTCCGCGGTCGCGTGTCAGGGTGAGGAGATCACGCCGACGCGCGTCAACATTCCGATTCACGAGATCGGGCATGTCCTCGGGCTGCCGGATCTCTACGACTACGACGGCAGCTCGTTCGGCGTCGGCGGATGGGACGTGATGGGGATCTGGGCCGCGCCACCGGCACGACCTCCCCACTTTGGCGCCTGGGCACGCGAGCGCCTCGGCTGGGCGACGGTGCGCCACATCTCGGCCTCGGGGCGCGTCGAGCTGAATGCGGTCGCACGCAGTGGCGACATCGTACGCATCAATCTCAATGGCGGACGCGAGCACGTTCTGCTCGAGTACCGTGCGGCTGAAGGCGCCGATGCGTCCGCGCCCGGCACCGGGCTCGTCGTGTGGCACGTGAACGACGCGGTGCTGGAGACGCGCCATTGGGGCGTGAACGACGACGAGACGCATCCCGCCGTGCGCGTGGTGCAGGCCGACGGGCGTGACGACCTTGCCGCGCGTGCGAACGTCGGCGACGTCGGCGATCCGTTCCCGGGCTCGTCCTTGGTCATCGCGCTTTCCGACTCGTCGAAACCCTGGCTTCGCACCAGTGATGGCGGGCCGAGCGGCGTGCGCATCGACCAAATCGCGCTCGCCGGCGGTCGCGTCGGCTTCGACGTGACGTTCACCATCGCGGCGCCGGTGATCGCGGCCGCGACGACGACCGTCAACGCGTCGCTCGGGCAAACCGCCTTCGCGCATACCCTTCAGGCGACGGGTGGCGCACCGCCGTACCAGTGGCGTGCGCTGGATGCTCTTCCGGCAGGGCTCACGCTGACGGCGACCGGCATCATCCAGGGCGCACCCGAGGATCTGATCACCTCTCGTATTGCGGTGGAGGTTCGGGATGCGAAGGCAAATACCGCCACCGCGGAGCTCGACCTGCGTGTGACGATGCCGTCGCTCACGACGCAGCAGGCGCTTCGAGGGGTCGCCGATCCGGCGACTCTCGACGCGACGCGACGCCGCGCCCTCGATCTCGTCGGCAACCGGAACGGCCGCCTGGACGTCGGCGACGTCGTGCGCTTCCGGCAGATGCTCGAGACGAGCGTGACGGACGCTTCCAGCTCGCCATGACGCGCCCTCGCGGGCACCGGTACGCCGCGCTCGCGCTCGTTTTGACCGCGCTTGGCTGCGGCGACGCGGCGACCGCGCCTACCGCGAGAGGGGAGACCGTTCTCGTGTCGCTCGCTGGGCTTGGGAGCACCGACGCCGGCGTCGTCCTCGAGCTCACCGGCGCTGCCGACCACATCGCGTCGGCGGACGCGGCACTGGAGGTCGCGTGGGTGAGCGACGCCACCCACGTCGCGACGGTCGTCATCGTCGGCCCACTCTCGGACGGCGGGAACGTACTCGTCGTGCGGCGTCCCGCCGGCCTCGCGCCGCTCCGCGTCCAGGTGCGCGAGGTCGCCCGCGCCGATGGCGCCGTGTCGTCGACCTCGCCCGCGCGTGCGATCGTTCGCGCTGCGGACGGCGCGTAGCGCCCGGCCGTTACCCTGCGATGTGACGAGGACCAGCTCCCCTCGTTAGGAGAGCTGGTCCTCGCGTGCGATGGGGCGCGGCCGCACCAGGCGGCGCGAGCGCGTCAGCGCGCGAGCAGCAGCGACGTGAGCAGAACGCCGAGGGCGAGAATCGCGGCGCCGACCGCGACGGCCATCGTCGGAGTGACGGCGAACTGGCGCCGCCAGAACGGCGTGATCACTCGCGGCGTCGCCTGCGGCAGGGCCTGCATGATGCGATCCTGCACGTAGGCCGGCGTCTTCATGCGACGGCGCTGGTCGACTTCCGTCTCGATGCGGCGCCAGAAGTCTACATCACGCGCGGTGTCGCCACGGCGCACGGCGGCTTCGGGAAGATCGCCATCCAGCCACGCCTGCACGGTCTGAGGCGTACGGCGAGTCCCCCGCGGAACTTCACGGTCGGCAAACGGGCGCGAAGGAACGGACCGCGGACGATCGCGGCCGGGCTCGCTGCGGCCCTCTCGGGGATTCAGGTCGTCGAGCATCAGGCGTACTTCTCCTCCAGGAGGACTTGGAGAGCCTCACGCGCGCGGTGCACGCGCATTTTCAGCGCCCCAACGGTGGTTCCCAATAAATCGGCCATCTCTTCGTACGAGCGGCCTTCGACATGCTTCATCACGAACGCTTCCCGCAGCGATGGCGCGAGCGCCGATAGCGCACGATCCAGATCACTGCGCAGCTCCGAACGGTCCAGCTCTTCATCCGGCGTCGCGAACGAGGACGGTTGATCATCTTCCTCGTAGCTCAAATGCGTTCGCCGAATGTTCTTCAGCCAGTCCTTGCAGCCGTTTGCAACGATGCGGAAGATCCAGGCATCGAAGCGACCATGCACCTCAGCGAGGTGTTGATACGCTTTGATAAAAGACGATTGGAGGATATCCTCCGCTACGTCCGGACTCCCCGTCATACCGAGCGCATGCCGATAGAGGGGATCGCTGTAGCGTCCGATCAGGAGGGAGAATGCATCCCGATCGCCGGCCAGCACGCGCGCAATGACTTCCTGATCCGCCTGAAGCTGATCGACGGGGGAAACCGGCGTCGCCGCTGTGCTCTTCACGTCGCTAGTGTAATCCCTCTCCGTCGCCCCGGGTAGTGCTTTTGCCCCGGGTGCTCGGAGTACAATGGTGGCTGCCATGCCCTACAGACGACCGGTATCACGCCGCGTAACAAAACTATCACTAACTGCGTAACCGGGCATAAACGAGCAATTCCCGAAGCCCGTCCGCCCGATACCGCCTGCCATCCCGGTCGCTGTCTGCCCGGTATCTCCGGTATGTCTTCCTGAAGCACACGACCTGCCCGTCGATCGACGCCTCCCGCAACGTCTCCTTCAGCACTGTCTCGGGAAGCAGCCCCTCGGAGTTGTAGCTCACGAGGACGTGACGCGCCCCCGTTGCCTCGAGGAGCTCCCGTAATGCCTGACGCACACGGCGGGCCGAACACCAATCGCTTCGCTGCCCGTCGGGCGGAAGCAACCCGGTCTTCCCCCGAAGCGTGGGGACCGCATCGCTCCATCCGCGAGCGATCAGCTCGGGGACATGATAGTATCCGGGATATTGCCGGCTGTTGTACGGTGGGTCGACGTAAAGGAGATCGACCGGCCCGAGCGCGCGTGCGACCTCAACCGCGTCCTCCCGATGGGCCGAAGACCCCGGAACCCCTTTCATTGGATGTATCAAAGCCAGCCGAAGGGGCTTGAGGGCATTCGGCTGCCAACTCTTGATGTAGGCCGCGTAGACGCCTGCGGTGTTGGCGACGCGATCAGCCCCCTCGATGAGGGCCGCCAGGAGAAGATAGTAGGCATCATCTCCGATCAGACCAGCCCCATGCCATCGATGCAACGTCGTCCGGACCGCATCGATCCGCTCCGCGTTCTCTGCCGTGAAATACATGCGCTCGCCGGCGAAGTGCGACGCAAAGAATCCCGGCCGGGTCTCGAGCCAGTGCTCGAGATACTCCGCCACGACGCCCAGCGGAGAGCCGTTGCCCGTCGCGGCGCGCGCGCGAAATCGCGGCGAGCGAAGCGCGCCGCGCAAATCGGGATCAGCCGCGCGAAGCTCGGCGATGGACGGCTCGCGCTGCGCGACGACGTAGGCACGCTGAAAGACGTACGAGTACGTCATGAGATCACTCGACGCCACGCGCCACCCACGTTCCTTGAGCGCGCGCCCGACGGCTGACGTCCCCGCGAAGGCATCGTGCGCCGTTCCGCAGGGAATCTCGAGGCGATCGATGGCGGAAGTGATGAAGCCGAGAAGGCGGGTCTTGTTGCCTATGTAGCGCATGGAGAAAAGAAGGCGCTGGAGGCGCTGAAGGCGCTAGAGGCGCTGAAAAAGCACTGACGCAGTTCAGCGCCTTCAGCGCCTTCAGCGCCTTCAGCGCCTTAGCTTTTCAAACACACTCCACCCCAGCTCCCGCACCTCCGCCCCGTGCTCATCCAATCTCGGCGGCGGCAGCCGCACTGAGCCTGGAACACTGGGCGCAACGCCAGTGAGTGGAGATGCCGGTTCCTCGCGCAACGTCTCGAGGACCGTCTTTACAATGCCATTCGGCACGCCAGCGGCATCGAGCCGGCGCACCCACTCGGCGGCGGTGAGCTGGCGCACGCGAGTGGAGATTTCCGAGACCACACGGTCTCGCTGTGCGAGACGCCCGGCGTTTGTCGCGAGTCTGGGATCGGCCGCCAGCCCGCCGAGATCGAGCGCGCGCACGCACGCCGTCCACTGGGCATCGCTGCCCACGGCAATCACGATCGGGCGGTCAGCGGCCTCGAACAGCTCGTACGGAACCAGGTTTGGGTGCGCGTTCCCCCAGCGCGACGCATCCTCACCAGTGACGAGCGCGTTCTGCGCGACGTTCACCAACGCCGCCGCGGCACTTCGGGCAAGCGAGACGGACACGTGCCGGCCAAGGCCAGTCATCGCCCGGGAAACCATGGCACCGAGGATGGCGATGGCAGCGTCCTTTCCGGCGATGACGTCGGCGAAGGCGACGCCCGCCTTCATTGGCGGACCCTCGCGCTCGCCGGTAATCGACATCCATCCACGCTCGGCCTGGACGACGTAGTCGTACCCGGGACGCTCGCTGTCCGGACCGAATCCGGTAATCGTGCACCATACGAGCGCCGGGTGCCGTCTGCGGGTGCGCTCGTGTCCCAGGAATCGGCGCTCGAGAGTTCCGGGGCGAAAGTTTTCGACGACTACGTCTGCGTCGGCGATCAGGCGGTGGACGAGATCGCGGTCAGCCGGGAGGTCGAGGTCCGCCGCCACGCTCAGCTTGTTTCTGTTCACGCTGAGGAAGTACGCGCTTTCCCCGCGATCGTCGAAGGGAGGTCCCCACCCTCGAGTCTCGTCGCCGGTGCCAGGCCGTTCGACCTTGATGACGTCGGCGCCGAGATCGCCGAGCATCATGGTGCAGACTGGCCCGGCGAGGACGCGTGTCAGGTCGAGAATTCGAGCGCCATCAAGCACTTATGTCGCTATACATAGCTATATATGTCACGATTATGGCGTAGAAGCTTCCTCGTTCCTCGTTCCTCGTTCGCGCCGCTCCCACCTTGCATATGACACGAAAAATCATATACTTACCGACATCCACGAGGCAGAACGCGCGCGAAGGTAGCGCAGTCGCTCGCCCCGTTCAATGAGGGGCTCAGTGCCCACAGTCGAGAGCGTTCAACACATGGTCGATAAGGCCCCGGGCAGCGACATCAAGCCTGCCGAACTAACTACTGCCACCGCAACGCCCGCTGGAACCGCGACGGTGACGCCTCCTCGTCGGCCCGGGCATCGCGGCGCGGACGTGCGCGATACTGTCGCCGAAATGGCCGCACGTGCTCAGGAGATCTCTCTCGAAGCTGGCAGCAAGATCGCCGCGGCCATGAAGGACGTAATCGGTGCGGCCGCCGGACTCACGGGCTTCGCGCTCGAGAGCGCGCGCGATCTCGTTCAGTACATGGTGCGCCGCGGACAGATGACACAAGATGAAGCGGACAAGCTGATTCGCGAAGTCGAGGAGTCTCAGGGGCCCCGTCGTGCATCAGTGCCGGCGCGCCCCACCCAGCCGCGCCCCGCCGAGGTGATTCGCGCCGAGCCGCCTCGCCAGGAGCCGGCACGCGTTGAAAGCGACGGAAAGAAGCACGTGGCTCCAGCGGCACCCGCGCCCGCCCGGCCGGCGGCGAAAGCGGCGAAGCCGGCAAAAGCGGCTGCGCGACCGGCGAAAAAAGCAGCCGCCCCGCGCACCGCTGCGCGAACGAAGCCCACTGCGGCCAAAAAAGGCGCGGCGAAGGCCAAGAAGAAGCGGTAGAACACGAAGCGCGCTCCCGAGGCGCGCTTCGTCGTTTCAGCTTCGCACGCGCGCGAGCTCCTCGAGGAACTGCCGCATCGCGTGGGTGTCGCGAAGCGAGAACTCCGCCTCCGTGGGTGAGCGCTCCTCTCCGAGAATGCGAACGGTGACGCTGCGCGGGTGATGCTCGCGCAGGGCGCGGATCGCGTCTTCGTCCGTCACGTCGTCGCCCGCGAACACGATGGACGCATCGTCGTGTCCACTCGTCAGGCGCTCGGCCAGCGCGAGGACTGCTGTGCCCTTGTCGATCAGCGCGGGAGGGCGGATCTCGAAGATTCGCTTTCCTTCCGTGATGCGAAGGCCAAGAGGCTGCGACACCTGGTCAATCGCCTCGCGAAGCTCCGGGGCGATTGCGGGGTCAGCCAGCCGCCAATGGACCGAGAGCGTGATGGCCTTGTTCTCGACGATTACCCCGTGCATGGCGCTCACGAGCGGCTCCAGGCGCTCGACCGCGGTCGCGATGATGGCGCGATAGCGGTGCACGCCGGGATCGGCCAAATCCTCCCCGTTGGGTCCCTCGATCTCGAAGCCATGGTTCCCCGCGACCCACAAGTTGCTGACGCCAACCATGCGGCGCGCGACCGCGGCGCTGCGTCCCGACACGAGGGCGACGTGGACATCCGCGCGGTCGGCCAGCGCCGCAACTGCACGCCGCGTTTCGGCAGGGACCAGCGCCCGGTCGAACATCTCGACGATCGGAGCCAGAGTTCCGTCCACGTCGAGCATGACGACGAGCGGCGCTCCAACCAGGCGCGCTCGGGTGTCAGATGAAAGGGGAAGGAGCGCGGTCGTCACGGGCTCACGTCGAGCGGACAGGCGGCGAATTTCATCGCCCGCATGTACCGCGCGAACGCTCTGCCCGCAAGGCGCAACCGATTGGCGTCGCCCCGGCGGGGCGGTACCTTCCTGATTCTCCCCTACCCCTCACCCATGCGAATCGCATCGCTTGCTCTCCTCGCGCTGGCTCTCGACGCATGCGCTTCGACGTCAGGGTCGGCACCCGATCCATCGACTGCCCGGACCATCGCGCTCTCGCTTCTGGATCGCGGAGCCCGCTCCTGGAATCGCGGTGACCTGGACGCCTTCATGAGCGACTACGTCGACGGGCCGCGAACGTCGTTCGTGACCAATCTGGGCGTGATGCACGGCCGTGCCGAGATTCGCCAGCGCTACGCGCCGCGATTCGCGCCCGGTGGAGTGCGCGACTCCCTGTCGTTCGAGGGGGTGGAGGCGGACCCGATCGGCCCCGACGCTGTTCACGTCATCGCGTGGTACAAGCTCATGCGCGGAGACTCCCTGATCGCCCGGGGACCGACGTCGCTCGTGCTCATGCGCGAGGCGGGACAATGGCGCATTCTCAAGGATCACTCGAGTTAGGCATTGGTGGACATGGTCGTCGCGCGCGCACCGGCGCGTCTCGATTTCGGCGGAGGGTGGACCGACGTTCCTCCCTACGGCGAGGAGAGGGGCGGGTTCGTCTGCAACCTGGCGATCACGCGCCACGCGGTGGTCACGCTGCGCGAAGATGTCGCCCCGCCCGCTCCCCTCGATGACCTAACGAGTGCGGCGATGCGGATCGCACAGCTCGATGGGGTCGCCGTCGCGCTGACCACCAACTTTCCTCCGGGTGCCGGGCTCGGCGGCTCTTCGGCGGTCGGCGTGGCGCTTCAAGCGGCGATCGGCGCGTGGCGCCACGAGGTCCTGGACCGCGACGCGCTCGCTCGACGCAGCCGGAGTGTCGAGGTCGATGAGCTCGGCGTCGCCGGTGGATGGCAGGACCACTATGCTGCCGCGTTCGGCGGCGCCCTGGGACTCACGTTCACGGATCGCGTCGATGTCCGCGTGCTTCCCATCGACGATGCACTCGCCGCCGAGCTCGAGCGCAGATGCGTGGTGGCCTACACCGGAGAGTCCCGCATCTCCGGCGCGACGATCACCGCCGTGCTCGATGCCTATCGCGGCCGGCTGCCGCACGTGGTGCGGGCGCTGGCGCGCATGGCCGAGCTCGCCCGCGAGATGGCCGATGCCATTGCGGCACGGTCCCTGGATGACCTCGGGAGGCTGGTTGGCGAACACTGGACGCATCAGCGCGCACTGCATCCCCGCATAACGACGGCCGGGATAGAGCGCACGCTCGACGCAGCGCGCGACGCTGGGTCACTCGGTGGCAAGGCGCTGGGCGCCTCAGGCGGCGGCTGCGTGCTTGCCATCGCCGCGGAGGGGCGCGAGCGAGATGTGCGCGAGGCGATGTCCCACGTGGCCACGCTCGTACCGTTCGAAGTCGATCGCGATGGCGTGCGAGTGGAGCGGCGCGCACAAGGGGCGCCGGCGTGACTCGTGCCGATCCGCTCGTGCTGGCCCGTCAGCTCGTTCGCATCGACTCGCGGAATCCGGCGCTCGCGCCCGATAGCGCTGGAGAGACAGCGGCGGCCGTGGCGCTCGCGCAGACGCTCGAATCGTGGGGGTTATCCGTCGAGCTTCACGAGGCCGCGCCGGGACGGCCGAACGTCGTCGCGCGCGCGGGACGCCGAAGCGGGCGCTCGTTGATGTTGAACGGGCATCTCGACGTCGTGGGCGTGCAAGGAATGACACACGCACCGTTCGCCGGCGAGGAGCGCGAGGGCCGCCTCTTCGGGCGGGGCGCAGCCGACATGAAAGGCGGCCTCGCCGCGATGTGTGCAGCTGCCGCGCGGGCGGCCGTCCGCGGCATCGATGGAGAAGTCATCATCGCGGCGGTCGCTGACGAAGAGCATACCAGTCTGGGGACGCGCCAGCTGCTGCGTCGGGGCATACGTGCCGATGCCGCCATCGTCGGAGAGCCAACGAGCCTGGCGATCATGCCAGCGCACAAAGGCTTCGCGTGGATCGAGATCGAGGTGCGCGGCCGCGCAGCCCATGGAAGTCGGTACGAGGTCGGTATCGATGCGATTCTCGACGCCGGGCTCGTGCTCGAGGAGCTCGCCACGCTCGAACGCGATACGCTGCCCTCACGCCGTCACCCTCTGCTCGGTCGTCCATCGCTCCACGTCTCGACGATCGAAGGAGGCACCGGCTGGTCGACGTATCCGGATCGGTGCGTCATTCGCGTCGAGCGTCGAACGCTTCCCGGAGAGCGCGCCGAAGAGCCATTGGCCGAAGTGCACTCGGCGATAGGCCGCGCGCAGCAGCGCCGCCCCCCGCTCGCCGCCGAGGCCCGGCAGGTCCTGTCGCAGGCGCCGTCCGATGTCGCGTCGAGCGCACCGATTGTGAGCGCGCTGTCGACCGCCTTGATTGATCGAAACGAGCGGGTGACCCTTGGCGGAATGACCGCCTGGACGGATGCGGCCCTGCTGAACGAGGCAGGAATTCCCGCGATATGCTTCGGCCCTGGCGACATTGCGCTCGCGCACGCCGCCGAGGAGTGGATCGGTACCGGTGAGATCGAGCGCGCGACCGATGTTCTGGAATCGCTCATCATCAATTGGTGCAACGACGGGCGCTGACGTGCAGCTGACTCACGACCAATACGAGGCGCTCGAGCGCGCCGTGCGGGTAGGCGAGCGAGTTGCGGCCTACCGCCGTGGGACCGAGTATGTCGTCGTGCCGCAGGAGCTGATACTCCGCGGGGGGCGAGAGATCATCCGGGCGCGGCATCCTACCACGGGCGAGCCCATCGAGCTGGCGCTCGACGAGCTCGAAGCGCTGCACGTGATCCGTGCCCGCTAAGTCAGCGCGCGGCGACACGCCGCTCGTCGCCGTGTACGCGGACGAATCCTGCCTCGGGAATGGTCGCGAGGGAGAAAACCCTGGTGGGGCGGGTGGACTGATCGAGATCGCGCGAGGCGATGGGCTGGTCCGGCGAGACTACTGGATCTCGGAGAACGCCACGACGAACAATCGCATGGCGTTGCGGAGCGTGATCGAGGCCTTTCGCGCACTCTCGAAGAAGGGAAACATCTTTCGCGTCGTCTTCACGAGCGACTCACGCTATCTCATCGATGGGATGACCGACTGGGTGCACCGGTGGGCCGCGCGTGACTGGCGACGAAAGACGGGTCCGGTCGAGAACAAGGAGCTGTGGCAGGAAGCGATCGATACCGTGAACGGACATGCCGTGCATTGGCGGTGGGTACGCGGGCACGCCGGGCATCCGCAAAACGAATATGCGAACGAGCTCGCGACGAAGGCTGCGCGGGAGCTTTCCTCTTCTCACGGCGCGGTCCCATCAGGGTTCGATTTGTGGCTCGCCGCGCAGCGTGCCAAGGGCCGCATGGCTCTCGAGCCGGATCCTCTGCCGGCCCGCTTCGCATCACATCGCGCGTTACCCAGCTGAGCCTCGGCCAGTCTGACAGGAGAGGGACTGACGCCCGAGGATGTCATGAAAAAGCTAGTATTGCTCTTCATCGCCGGCATAGTCGTGGGCTATTTCTACGGGTTCGCGGATGCGAAGTCGCACCGGGACAACGTAGTGCGCCGCGTCGTCGCCACCGTTGGGGGCTCGAATCGCTCGAAGCTCAGCAACGACGTGGATGCGAAGGTGGAGGCGGCGGAACGGGGAAGAAACTAAGGCGCTGAAGGCGCTGAAGGCGCTGGGAGCGCTGGGGGGCGATGAGCGAAGCTCGTCGCCCCTCGGTTTTTCAGCGCCCTCAGCGCTTTTCCAGCGCTTTTCCAGCGCTTCGCCCTTTGGCCCTCCCCTTGCGCTCCTCCGGCGCGCGGCGCACCAATAGGGCCGCGTTACTCGAACGAGCGTCGGATTCAGTGACCGATGTCGAGTCAGCTGAATTCCTCGTTCCTCGTTCCCGTCCCTCATTCGCCATTCGTCATGGATGATCTCGACCGCATACTCCAGCGGCTCGTGCAGCGGATTCGCGCCGAGTATCCGGAGTACATGAATCGACCGTTCGAAGTCTCGGAGCTCTACCAGAACATCGTGCCCTATCGGCACAACCGGCGCGAGCTGCAAATCGAGACGAACCAGGACTACGAGCTCGCGCTGCTCCGCCTGCTCGCTGGCGAGCGCGGATATCTCATGGGTGACACGAGCATGCAGGACGCGGTGAAGCGAGAGCTCGCGAGCCCGAACCCCAACACCGCACTGTTCCGTGAGTTCGCGGCGGCGCGCGTGTCGTTGTCGCCCGAGGCAGCGCGCCGGTACGAGCAGATGTCGTCGGGCGAAGCGAAGCCCGACGATGTGCGGACGGTGACGGCTGCGGCCCCGCCCCCGCCGCCCCGCCCTGCGGCTCCTCCTCCACGACCGGTAGCGAGCCCGGCGCCGCAGCCGAGCATGGGAGTGAGCGCGATGGCATCGCCACCACCGCCCCCGCGTGCTCCGACACCACCACCCGCGGAGTACTACGCCACCCCAGCGACGAGCGATCGCGCGATGGGAAGCGGGCGCGGTGCAGCGACGTCGGGAGTCGTCGCGGCGGGGGGATGCCGATACTGTGGCGGCTCGCTCCCGCAGGGGCGCCGCGTCACCTTCTGCCCTCACTGCGGACAGAACCTCGCGGTGCAGCGGTGTCCGGCGTGCAGCACGGAGCTCGAGCTCGGATGGAAATTCTGTACGACCTGCGGACGCGCAGTCGCGTCCGCGTGAGGATTTCGCTCGCAGCCACTCCACTCCTCGCCGCGTTGGTGGCGTGCGGTGATGCACCGCGCGAGACGCCGGCCGACACGGCGCTCGCGCCGCCTTCGACCGCCGAATCCGCCGCGCCACGCGACTCGATCGACGTGCCGAGCGACACCACCGATACGGCGTCGGCCGCGGCCGACGTCGCTGACGTCAGGTTCGTGCTGGTTTCCGACAGCGCGTCGGGCGATACGATCTTCAACCGACGCGGCACTTGCTTCACGTGCCATGGGCAATACGGCACGGGAATGCCCAACCTGGGACCCGATCTGCGCGATGGAGCCTGGCTCCACGGTGATGGATCGTTTCGATCCATACTTCGCGTAATCCGCGAGGGTGTTGCGGTTCCGAAGGCGTCGCCGATTGGAATGCCGTCGTTCGAGGGCCGTCTCTCCGAAGCCCAGATGTATCACGTGGCCGCGTACGTGTTCGCCATCTCGCATCCGGGCGCGGTTGTGTTCGACACGACCACCGTCCAGCCCGACACGCTCTCGCCGTTCACAATTCCCTCGGCAGCGAATCCTCCGCGCTGACGCGCGCTCTCCTTCTCGAGCCTACCGACCATGCCGAAGCTGGCCGTCATCGCCGGAGATGGGATAGGCCCCGAAGTCATCAACGAAGCGCTGAAAGTGCTCGACATCATCGAGCCCATCTATCGTCCGGGAATCGAGCTGGAGATGCTGCCGTACGGCGCCGACCATTATCTCGCGACCGGCGAGACGATCTCGCCGGCGGAGATGCGACGCCTGGGCGAGGAGTTCGACGCGATTCTCGTTGGCGCGCTCGGTGATCCTCGCGTGCCGGGAAACGAGCATGCACGCGACATCCTCCTTGGCATGCGTTTTCAGCTGGATCTCTATGTGAACGAGCGTCCCGCTCGGCTGTTCGATGAGCGCCTCACGCCGCTCAAGGAGAAGACCACCGGGGACATCGATCTGGTGATCTTTCGCGAGAACACCGAGGGGCTCTACGCGGGCATCGGAGGCGCGTTCAAGCGCGGGTTGCCGGACGAGATCACGATCGCCGAGGAAATCAACACGCGACGCGGCGTGGAGCGCATCATTCGGTACGCGTTCCACTGGGCGCGCGAGAATGGTCGCGAGCACGTCACGATGGCGGACAAGGCGAACGCGATTCCCGCGCACATGCTGTGGCGGCGCCTCTTCGACGAGATCGGGAAGGAGGAATTCCCCGACATCCATCGGGAGACGCGGTACATCGACGCGATGGCGATGGAGCTGGTTCGGAATCCGGAGCAGTTTCAGGTGATCGTCACCGGAAATCTCTTCGGCGACATCCTCTCCGACCTCGCCTCGGCCATCGTTGGAGGACTCGGCCTCGCGCCAAGCGCGAACCGGCATCCTGGATTCGTCTCGATGTTCGAGCCGGTGCACGGCAGCGCGCCGCCGATGGCGAAGAAGGACATTGCGAATCCGATGGCCGCCATCCTCTCCATGGGCATGATGCTGCGCACGGTGGGCTCACCGGAGGCAGCACTGATGGTCGAGCGCGCGATTCGCGCGGCGATCGTCGAGGACCGCGTCACCCGCGATCTCGGCGGCGACTACGGGACGCGCGAGGTCGGGGACTGGATTGCGGAGTGGATTCGGAAAGCATAGGCGCTGAAGGCGCTGAGGGCGCTGAGGGCGCGGGGAACGTTCAGCGCCTCCAGCGCCTTCAGCGCTTCCAGCGCCTTCGCAACTTGAATCCACCCATGCGCCGGAACCATCTTCCACGCATGACCTTCCAGGCGCATCCATGACTCAGTCTTCCAACCGCGACATCGTCTTTTTGTCCGCGGTCCGCACGCCATTTGGGACCTTTGGCGGCTCGCTCAAGGATTACACCGCGGTCGATCTCACCGTCGAGGCGGCGAAGGCCGCGCTCGATCGGGCGGGGGTCGCTCCGAGCGAGATTCAGCACTCCATCTTCGGCAACGTTCTCCAGACGACGTTCGACACGATCTACTTCGCGCGGCACGTCGCCCTGAAGTCTGGATGCCCGATCGAAACGCCGGCGCTCACGGTCAATCGCCTCTGCGGCTCCGGCTTTCAGGCGATCGTCAACGGGGCGCAGGAGATTCTGCTCGGCGAGGCCGAGGTGTGCCTCGTCGGCGGTGGTGAATCCATGTCGCAGGCACCCCACGTTGCACGCGGTCTTCGATGGGGGACGCCGCTGGGCAAAGCGCCCGCCCTCGAGGATTCCCTCTGGGAATCGCTCAAGGATCCGGTCGCCGGTCTGTCGATGGCTGAGACGGCCGAAAATCTGGCGGTGCAGTACAAGCTCGAGCGGTCGTGCGTGGATGAGTTCGCGCACCGGTCGCAAGTCCTCGCGAAGCAGGCCTGGGACTCGAATGTCTTCGCCGATGAGGTCGTGTCCGTCGCGGTGAAGGACAGAAAGGGCCAGGTGACGCAGTTCTCGCGCGACGAGCACATGCGTCCCGATACCACGATCGAGGCGCTGAGCAAGCTGAAGCCGTACTTCCGGGCCGACGGTCTCGTCACCGCAGGCAACGCGTCGGGAATCGGGGACGGGGCGGGCGCGCTCGTGATCTCCAGTGAGGAGTATGCGAAGCGTACCGGCAAGAAGCCGCTCGGCCGGCTCGTCGCGTGGGGCGTTGCTGGCGTCGATCCGAAGATCATGGGGATTGGACCGGTGCCGGCGACGAAGAACGCGCTTCGAGCGGCGAAGATGTCGCTCGATGACATGGACCTCATCGAGGTGAACGAGGCATTCGCTCCCCAGGCGTGCGCCGTCGAGGCCGAGCTCAAGCTCCCGAGGGAGAAGCTCAACGTCCACGGTGGTGCCATCGCGCTCAGCCATCCGCTCGCCGCCTCGGGCGCCCGCATCACGGCGCACCTTCTGCATGCACTGCGTGCACAAGGGAAGCGCTTCGGACTGGGAACCGCCTGCATCGGCGGCGGACAGGGAATCGCGGTCATCGTCGAAGCGCTCAATTAGGTAGGTGATCAGGGACCAATCGCCACACATGTCATGACGACGCGCTACTCACGCATTCTCCAGGCGTTCACGACGCTCGCCCTCGCTGCCTGCGCTTCGTCAGGTCCCGGTGAGCCGCTCGAGGTTCCCACGCCCGCTGTGGCTGGACAGGCCGGAGTGACGTGGCCGGTGACCACTCGCGCGCACATCGACCTGTGGCTCCACGGCTTCGCGCTGATCTCTCCCGATACGGGGCGCGTTCCCTTCTTCAAGCGCGGCTACGCGGCTCGCATCGCCGAGAGCAAATCCCGAAGCAACGTACAGACGTCGCTCGACGTGAACCGCGATCGGCTCCGCGCCCGATACGAAACCAACCGCGCGCTCCTCAACGCGCAGTTCCTGGCGATGCGGTTCGGGAGTTGGGAAGATCTGCGTCAGGCGATCGATCTCTTCCTTCGGGCCGAGGGTGATCCAGGCCGCGCGGGCGACCCGCTGGCGCAGCAGATCATCGCGACGTTCGCGCAGACGTTCTCCACCGCGGCCGATCGCGATTGGCTCCGCTTGTTCGCGCTCTCGCTCAATGACGAGAACGAGCGCTTTTACCGCGCGTGGTGGACGCAGCGCCACACCGATCTCGCTCCCGTTCGGGAGCGTATCCAGTCGCTCTGGGCGGATACGTACAACGCGCGATTCCAGCCCTTCCTGAACAACACGCAGCAGCAGGCGGGGGAGTGGATTCTCTCGCTTCCCATCAACGGTGAGGGGCGCTCGTTCACGTTCGAGAAGCGCAGCAACATCGTGGTCGGGACGATGCCCGAGTCCCGCGATGCGGCCAACGATGCCCTCTACGTCTTCGCGCATGAAGCGGTGTACGGGATGGCGACGACAGCGGTCACCGACAACACGACGCCGAACGACCGTCGCAGCGGCGTGACCGATGCCTTTATCAGTGCCGCCGCGGTCAGAGCCGGCTATCTGCTGCTGGAGCGCGTCGCACCGGATCTCGCGCCCGGCTACGCGCGCTACTACCTGCGCGAAGCGGCGGCGCCGGCCACGGGCGATCTCGGTGCCGCGCTCACGAGCGCGTTTCCTCTCCCCGAAGCGATCCGCGAAGCGATCAACCGTCAGCTCGCGGTGATCCTCGGAGGCATCTGATCGATGGCCGACGGCCGCGATCTTCCCGCGCGGCTCGATCGGTCGGCGCTCGAGCGGGTGCTCGCGCGCGCCGCGGAGCTCCAGGCGGGTGAGCTCGACCCTGGCGAGTATATCTCGGAGAATCGCCTCCTCGATATTGCCAAAGAGGTAGGCCTCGCTCCGCACCACATGCGTCAGGCGCTCGCCGAGGAGCGAACGCGGATCGCGGTGCCCGAGGAGACCGGCGCGGTGGCGCGATTCGCGGGCGTTTCGCGCGTCATCGCGACCCGCGTGGTCGTCGGAAAGCCCACTGAGGTACTCGCGTCTCTCGATACGTGGATGCAGCGCGAGGAGTGCCTCATGATCAAGCGACGCTTTCCCGACCGGATCGTGTGGGAGGAGCACAAGGGGTTCTGGACGCAGATCCGCCGCAGCATGGACATGGGAGGCCGCCGGTACATGCTCGCGCGCGCTCACGAAGTGGCGGCGACGGCGGTGCCGGTGGACGAGGAGCGTGCACTCGTAAGGCTGGAAGCCGATCTCTCCAACGTGCGAACGGGGCGACTCGCCGGCGCCGGGGCTTCGACCGCGATCGGAGTCGTGGCTGGCGGAACGCTCCTCGCCATCGGCTTCTTCCCCATCGCCGCGATCGCGCCGGTGCTCGTCGGCGCGGTAACGGGATACGGCGTCGCACGCAGCCACCGCGGCGTGGCCGCCCGCGCCCAGTTGGCGCTCGAGCAGGTGCTCGACCGTCTCGAAACGAAGCAGCCGCAGCCGCCTCGCCCAATCGGTACGGCGATCGAGGCGCTGGTCGATCGGGCCACGAAAGGGCTGCTGCGATGAGCTGCGAACTGCGAACTGCGAACTGCGAACTGCGAGCTGCGAACTGCGAACTGCGAACTGCGAGCTAAAACCCTCGGGATGCGACGATTGGCACGGTAGCGCCCTCGCAGG
>DATFFP010000048.1:0-17425 GCA_035249985.1 Gemmatimonadaceae bacterium | reverse complement strand
TCAGGGTCGTCAGGGTCCTCAGGGTCCTCAGGGTCCTCAGGGTCCTCAGGGTCCTCAGGGTCCTCAGGGTCCTCAGGGTCCTCGGGGTCCTCGGGGTCCTCGGGGTCCTCGGGGTCGTCAAGGTCCGAGGCAGTTTCCTTGAGGACCCTGAGGACCCTGAGGACCCTGAGGACCCTTTTCAGAACCTCACCGCCGTCCCCAGTCGGAGTGTCCTCGGCGGCACTCGCGCGCGCGGAGGCGAAGCTTCCCGTCGCATTCGGGTCGCTCTGCGAATCGATCGCCACGTTGGCATCCGTGATCGCGCCATTGCCGAGCACGTTGAAGCCGTCCAGCGACAGCACCCATTCGGCGCGGCCGAGGTGAAAGCCTCGCTCCAGGTGAAGATCGAGCGTCACGCGGTCGGGATAGGTGCGGCTTCCCCGCTCCTCGAGAAAGACGCGCTGACCGGAGATCTCGCGGAAGACCGTATAGTCGATGCGGGACGTGTCGGCAGCGATCGCGACGGGATCGTTGATGTCGAAGTTGAACAACAGGCCGTTGATCGTGAACGTCGGCGCGAACGCGTCGCCACGCATGGCCGTAATGAAGGCGCCGCCCCGGAAGCCAAGTGGGAGGGCGCCAGTCACGCGCAGCTTGGCCTCCAACTCGCTGGAGTTCGGCAACCGGCCGAATCCCAGAATCGCCTCGTTCGGGCGCACGAACGGCCCGGCGCCGCTGCCCGCGGGGTCGTCATAGCCGGTGACACTGAACAGGTTGCCCTCGAGCTTCGTCAGCGCCAGCGAGCCCGTCACGGACCAGAGTGGAAAGCGCCCCGAGACGATCAGCTGGCCCTGGTTGAACACCCGCCGCGCGCCGGGAGCCGTCGTGATCTGATAGACCGGATTCCACGTGAGGTCAGGAATGTCGGACGCACGATAGTTCGGCAGCGCCGGGGCGCCCGGCCGCACCGTTTCCAGAATCCGGCGCACCAGCGCATCGTTAGGGAGGTAGACCACGGGGAGCACCAACGGATCCCCGTTGTGATCGCGAATCGTGCCCCCGAAGCGGTTCGTGACGCGAAGGTTGGTGAACGCCGTGTAGTTCGACTCGAGGTTGCGGTCCACCAGCGCGACCAGCCGCCGGTTACGGCGACCAACGTAGACCGCCTCCGCTTTCCAGCGCGAGCCGATGGAACGCTCGAGACCGACGACGAGCTGATCGATGTACGGCTGCCGGTAATTGAAGACGGCGCCCTCCTCGTTCAGCTGGATTTCGTCCACCAGCGTCAGCTGGCCGGCCTCGACGAGAGAATCGCGCTGGGCCTCGGTGAAGGTCGCCCGGGGATTGGTCGGCGTCGCGCCGGTGTAGTACCAGAACTGATCGTTGGTGAAGACGCCGCCGCCTTCGACCCGGTCGAAGAACTGCGCGAAGAGATGCTGGTGGTAGCGGCCCCAGTGCGCCTTGGCGACGAAACGGCCGTTGCCCGCCAGATCGACGATCGCGCCCACGCGCGGCTCGGTCGCGAAGTCGCGTACCGCTTCGAGCCGGTCCTGGCGCTCACCCTGCGGGCGGAGGGCGCCGTACCACCAGCCATGTCGCGCGCCTAACAGCAGGCTCACGCGCCGCCCGAGCTCGAGGCGATCCTGGAGATAGATGGCGCCATTCTCGACGTCCGCGTCGAGGCGCACTTCCCCACCGGTGCTCACCGGGATAATGCCGCTCTCGGGCCAGGTCGCCGGCAGCGATGCATTGAACGTTGGACGGTCGGGTGCGGCCGGCCGCCAGGTCATCCCGCCATTCCGCAAATGCTGGTGGACATATCGCGATTTCGAGAGCTCGATGCCCGCTTTCCAGTAATGCCGGATGGTGCCGCCCCCGGACGAGAAGATGTTCGCATCCGCGGAGATAGCGGTCGTCGCCGGCGCAAAGCGCTCGCGAAAGGTCGCGTTGTGATACGACCGATCCCCACCGAGCTCCCAGGTTCGCATGCCGGCCACGGTCGTGGCCCCATAGGGGTCGCGCCGCTCATCGCCATCGAGACGCGCTACGCGAATGTCGAGGAGCGCCCGCGCCCCCCACGACCGGCGCCACGACAGCAGCCCGAACAGCGTCGGCGCACTCAGCCTCGTGCCGGCCTCGGCCGTCTCGAAACCCGTCTGCGCGTAATGCTCGGCCTGCAGGTCGACGAGCCCCACCGACGCATCGACGACGTCGCGCGGGCTCGCTTGCCAGGTGAGCTTGCCGAAGAGCTTGCGCTCGTCATGCGTCCCGAGTGTGGGAAGAAAACGTCCGGCCACGCTCGTGTTCCCGAGATGATCGAGCACTCGCAGCTCGCGCTGCACCAGCTGGCCGGCGAGATAGTAGAAGAGCCGATCCCGCACCAGCGGCCCGCGGAGCTCGCCCTCCACTTCGCGACGTCCAGCGACTTCGGCGCTGATCTCCGTGGAGCCGATGTTGGTACTGTTGATGCGATCCGTCTCTCCGTTCACGCGAAGCAAGCCGGTTCGCGTGTTGGACCCCGACTTCGTCACCGCCCGAATGAGCCCGCCCTGGAAGTTGCCGTACTCGGCGCCAGCGGCGAGCCCGGTGACCTCGAGCTCCTCGAGCCAGCTCGGGTTGAGCGGGATGAGTGCACCCCCCACGCCGGGGTGGTTGAGCGCGACGCCATCGACGACGTAGCTGTTGGCTTGCTGAGTCGCACCGCCCCACACCTGATCGGGCCGCGCGCCCGGCGTGAACGCAATGATCGACGTGAAGTCGTAGCCGAGGGGCAGGGCCGAGAGCTCCGCTTCGTCGATGCGCGTGCCGAAGCGAGTGTCTTCGGTATCGATTGCATTCGGCGCTGCTCCGACCACGACCGGGTCGAGGGCGGTTGGCGCGTCTCGCATCACGATATCCGCTTCGACCGATGCGCCCGATGCGACGGCGATTCCTTCCTGCGAGGTGGGACGGAAGCCGAGGCGGCGGGCCACGAGGGTGTAGTCCCCGGCGGGGAGCAGCCCAAGGCGATAGCGTCCATCGATGCCCGACACGTCACGCCTCACGATGGATCCGTCGGAGCGCGTCGCCGTGACCACGGCGCCGGACACGGGCGCGCCTTCATCGTCGCGAACGTGCCCAGCGAGCGACCCCGTCGATTGCGCAGGAAGTGTCGATGCGACAGCGAAGCCGAGGGCAACGATCTGCGCGAGACGGCAGACCATCATCGGGACTCGTCCACGAGCCCGCTGCTCGGCACCGGCTGTACTCCGGGCTGAGCCAGCAAATGCTCCCGCGCGTCCGCTCTGATCACGTCGCCCTCCGGCACGTCCCGTTCCCCGACGTCGCGCACGAAGGACACGCAGGCGGCAGCCGTCAGCAGAAAGACACCGCCGAGCATGACAATGTACAGTGGCGCCCGCGCGTTGTTCTCGCCGAAGACGGTGCGGATCAGTGGACCGAAGCCTAACGCGGCGATGATCTCGGGGATGACGATGAAGAAGTTGAATACGCCCATGTAGACGCCCATCCGGCTTGCCGGCAGCGCGGTGGAGAGGATCGCGTACGGCATGGAAAGGATGGAGGCCCACGCGATACCGACGCCGATCATGCTGAGGATGAGGAGATACCGATCGTGAATCACGTACACGGAGAGGAGTCCCACCGCACCGCAGACGAGCGCGAATGCGTGGACGGTCTTGCGACTGGTGATCGCGGCAAGCTTCGGAAGGGCGAGCGCCACGACGAAGCAGGTGATCGAGTAGAACGCGAACACGAATCCGCCCCACTCGATGCCCTGCGTGTAGAGCGCTGACTGCGTGTCGGTCGCGCCGAACACGTGCCGCGCCGTCGCCGGCACGAAGAAGAGCCACATGCAGAAGAGGCCCATCCAGGTGAAGAATTGCACGACGGCGAGCTGCCGCATCGTCGGCGGCATGCCGCGAATCGACTCGGTGATCTCGGCGACGAGGTTGCCGAGCCCCCGCCGGTCTCGCCGCGCGCGATCGAACGCCGCGGGATCCTCTGGGGGAAATTCCGTGGTGGTGAAGACCGTCCAGAGCACGGCGAAGAGGAACACCGCCGCGCCGACCTGGAACGAGTACTTCACGGACAGGGGAATGCCACTGGCCGTATTTCCTTCTACGCCGAGCCAACTGAAGAGGAGCGGAAGGGCGTTCGCGAGACTCGCGCCGACGCCAATGAAAAACGACTGCATGACGAAACCCGCCGTCCGCTGACTCGCGTTGAGCTTATCGGCGACGAACGCGCGGAAGGGCTCCATCGAGATGTTGATGGAGGCATCGAGGATCCAGAGCAGCGAGGCCGCCATCCACAGGGTGGTGGACGTCGGCATGATGAAGAGCGCGATGGACGCGAGGATCGCCCCGGTGAGGAAGTACGGGCGTCGGCGCCCGAGCGCCCCCCACGTCCGGTCGCTGAGCGCGCCGACGATGGGCTGCACGAGGAGCCCGGTGACCGGCGCCGCGAGCCAAAGCAACGGCACTTCGTCTGGTCTCGCGCCCAGGCGCTCGTACACCGCCGACATGTTGGCGAGCTGCAGCCCCCAGCCGAATTGGATGCCGAGGAAGCCAAAGCTCATGTTGAACATCTGCCAGAAGCTCAGACGAGGCTTGTGCATGGGGCGAAGTTGGGGGCGTTTGAGGCCTTTGTGAAGAAGGAGCTGGTGGTCAGGGGTCAGGGGTCAGGGATGGAAAGGGGCCGCCGCGCTTCGCGCGTGCGGCCCTCATCAGATGAGCGCGGCAGCTTCGCTGCCGCGCCTTTCCATCCCTGACCCCTGACCCCTGACCACCAGCTCCTACCTACCCACGCCCAAGGCATCCGCAACCCGATTGATATAGTTGAACCACGAGGCAATCAGAGTGATCTGAAGGATTCCGCGATCATCGAACCCCACGGCCCGCAGCCGCTCGTGATGCTCCGGGGTAATACGCGTTGCGTCCTTCGTCAGCTGCACGACGTAGTCGAGCATTGCGCGCTCCGCTTCCGAGATGGGCGCAGCCGCGTAATCCCGACGGAGTGCCTCGACGAAGTCCTCGTCGAGCGTGACCCGACGCAGAAACTCTGCGTGCGAGTCGATTCAATACTTACAGCGGTTTGTCTCCGAGACCATCGTCGTGATCATCTCATGCTGGCGTCGCGTGAGCGGCAGCTCGGACGACATCAGCACACCGAATGTGGCGAACGCGTGGTAGAGCGCATCGGGGATGAGGCTATGCGACGCGACGATGTCGGACGTCTGCCCTCCCGCCACCGGATGCACCGGCGTCGCGTACTCCACAGGGTAGAGCGCGCGCTGCATCTCAATCGCGCGGCGAAGCGCGGGGTCGGCGTCGTCGAATGCGATGGTTTTGATCCAGGTCATCCCCTTGTTCCTCCTTGGGCTTGCGACTCATCACGCAACGGTCCTGAACTGCGGTAACACAAAGACACACAGAGACATGGCACAGAGACACACAGAGACCTACAACTGCAAACGCTTTTGGAAAGGCTTTCGCGGTTGAGTTCCTCCGTGTGTCTCTGTGCTACCGCTCTTCAACGGCTCGTCGCGGCCATGAGCATCCTCTTCACTCAACCGACGAGACCACATTCGATCGCGCGCGCGGTTTGACGACGAGAAAAGATATCGGAATCCCCAGTCCCACCACCCCTGCCCCGATCGCCGTCTGCACCGGCCGCCCCACCGCGAACAGCGCGATCATGATCACGACGAGCAGCAGAAACACGATGATCGGCAGTGGATGCCACGGGGCGCGGAAAATGCCCGGGCTCTCAGGCGGCCTGGGCAGGACCAGGATGGCCGCCGCCGACAGTCCCAGAAAGAACACCGCCGCCGGGATGAAGTAGCCCAGGATCTGATCGAAGCTACCGAGCAGCACGAGCACGCACGCCAGGACGACCTGGATGAGGGTCGCTCGCGGCGCCGACTGCCGCCGCGCATCGAAATGGACCAGCGCCGCCGGAAACACGCCGCTGCGCGCCATCGCAAGGTAGACGCGCGGGGCGCCGAGCAGCACGGCCGCCAGGCTTCCCGCCACCGCGACCACGACGGCTCCCGCCAACAACTGCCCTGCACCATCTCCAAAGAGCGCCGAGCCTAACGAGGCGATGAAGGCTTCGTCGGAGGCGTGAGGCCGGCCCTGCATCGCCTGCATGAACGCGATGCTCAGGCCGGCGTACACCAACGTCACCATGACGACTCCGCCGACCAGCGCGATCGGCAACGTCCGCCTCGGCTCGACGATCTCTTCACTCATCTTGCCGAGGTCCCACCATCCACCGAACGCGAAGAACGCACCCATGAGCGCGCCCGCCAGCGCCGGGAACGACGGCACTGCTGACGGACCCGTCGCCGAGGCCGCATCTCCCGAGCTCCCGCGCACGAGCACCACCACGATCAGCAGCGCGATCGTCGCCAGCTTGGCGACGGCGGTCCATCGCAGCACGCGAGCGCTGCTCTCGATGCCCAGTGTCGATATCGTCGCGATCGCCAGAATGCAGGCGATCGCCACCACCGGCACGAGTGACGGCGATGCGCCGAGTACGACCACGAGATACGACGCGAGTCCAACGCCGAGCGCCGCGGTGAGCCCGGGATCCATCACGAGGAGCGACATCCAGCCGTAGACGAACGCGCACCGCTCGCCGAATGCCTCGCGCAGGTACACGTAGCCGCCACCTGCCTCCGGAAACCGACTGCCGAGCTCCGCATAGCACAGAGCGCCGGCGGCCGACAGCAGCCCCACCAGCGCCCATACGCCGAGTACCCATGATGTCGAGCCGAGCGTGCGCGACATCGACGCTGGAGTGAGGAAGATGCCAACCCCCATCACCTCGGCGATGATCATCGCGAGCGCAGCCCAAACGCCAAACCGTCGCAGCAGTGCGCTGGGCATCAGGAGATCACGTTTCTCTGCGTGAGGTTACGGTGGGGCGTTTGCGCGCCTGATAATACGTCGCGCGCGTGTCGACGGCAGAGGTGGTCCATGATGTCGAGGCTATCGATGTGATCAAGGTGGAGACGCCCTCGATCACCGCGACAGCCTCGACAGCCTTTCGGGGTCCTTCACAACGTTGAAGGTGGTGAGCACCTTGTGCCATGCGCGCTCACCGGGCGGACCAGAACCCGATACTGACTCCCACCATGGTCCCGCCTTCGCGGCCGGATCTGAAGGTCGTGGGCGTGTTCAACCCGGCCGTCACACGACACGAGGGCCATGTCGTCTTGCTGCTGCGGGTGGCGGAGGCCGCGCGCGGCGTGCCCGCGGGCGAGGTGGCAGCACCGGTGTATGATGCCGACAGCGGGCATCTCCACATCAAGCGGTGGCGCCGCGACGCGAATGGCGTCGATTCGAGCGACCCGCGGACGATCACTGCCCATGGGTCCACGTGGCTGACATCCATCTCGCATCTTCGCGTGGCGCGTTCCACCGACGGCATTCGCTTCGAGGTCGAGCCGGTGCCAGCGCTTCGTCCCGCCACACCCTACGAGTCGTTCGGGATCGAGGATCCGCGCATCACCCTTCTCGACGGGACGTACTGGATCAACTACTCCGCCGTTTCGCCATACGGCATCGCGACGGCACTCGCATCCACGACCGATTTCGCGACGTTCGAGCGTCACGGAATCATCTTTCCGCCGAACAATCGCGACGTCACGATCTTTCCCGGGCGCATCGACGGCCGCTACGTCGCGCTGCACCGGCCCATGCCAGAGGGGATCGGTCAGCCCGCGATGTGGCTGGCGTCATCGTCGGACCTCATCTCCTGGGGTGAGCACCGACTCGTTGCTTCCGCACGCGAGGCCAGTTGGGATGACGCCAAGATCGGTGGCGGCGCGGTTCCGATTCGGGTCGCGACGGCCGATCGAGATGGATGGCTCGCTGTCTACCACGGCGTCACCCGTTCGCCGCTGACCTATTCGCTCGGTGCCCTCCTGCTCGACGCGGACGATCCCGCGCGCGTGATTGCACGGTCGCGCGACCCGATTCTCTCACCGGAGGCGCCTTACGAGCGCGAGGGATTCTTCGGCGGGGTCGTCTTCACCTGCGGGCTCCTCGCCGATGAAGACCTCGTGCGGATCTACTACGGGGCGGCCGATGGCGTCACCGCGGTGGCCGACCTGTCGCTCGACGAGATCATGGCAGGAATGTCCCCCCTGTGACCTTCGAGCTCGGAGTCAACTACTGGCCACGGCGCCGCGCGATGTACATGTGGCGCGAGCTCGACCTCGGCGAGGTGCATGACGACATGGCGCACATCGCGAGCATGGGCTTCGATGTGGTTCGCGTGTTTGTCCTCCTGGAAGATTTTCTTCCAGGTCCGCTCACCGTTTCGGCTCCGATGGTCGAGCGTCTGGTCGCGGTGAGCCAGTCGGCGAAGGACGCGGGACTGGCGATCGTTCCGACGCTCATCGTCCTGAACATGAGTGGGCGCATCTGGTGGCCCGCATGGATGCGGGATGCGCACGGCAAGCCGATGAGCCTGTATGCGGACGCGAAGGTTCTCGAGTCCCAGGTGCTTCTGGTCGAGTCGTGTGCGAGCGCGCTCGCCGGAGATGAGGCGATTCGCGCATTCGACCTCGCGAACGAGATCGATGATGCGCAGCGTCCGCTCACGCGGGAGGACGGAGCGGCGTGGGCCTCGCTGCTGGCGACAGCCGTCAGGCGCGTGGCACCGGGGACGCCGATCCAGATCGGCGCGCACCTGCCATCGCTGACGACGCGGAACAACATGCGCGTCGACGACCTCGGCAGGGTGAGCGATGAGGAAGTCATGCACGCGTATCCGCTCTACTCCGACGTCGCACGCTCCTTTCTCGATCCGGAGCTCGTTCCGTTTTCCTGCTGTCTCACTACGGATCTCGCGGGTCGCGGCAGGCCGACGCTCATGCAGGAATTCGGTCTCTGTACCGCGCCTCGAGGGGAGTCGGGTCGCACGATCGACGATGATTTCCTGGGGCGGCCGCGCGCTCAGTATCTCGCGTCAGAAGAAGAGGGTGCGGCGTACTACGACGCCGTACTGAATCGGCTGGTGCAGACCGGCGCGGCCGGAGCGTACGCGTGGTGCTACGGAGATTACAACCCGGCGCTGTTCGATCGGCCTCCCCTCGCGACCGCGGTGCGTGAGCGGACGTTCGGACTCGTGCGCGCGGACGGGAGTGAGAAGCCGGCGGTCGATGTGTTCCGGAAATTCAGGAATCGTCGGGACGCGGGGCTGATCGATGGAACGCCGGTAATCCCAGTGCTCGATGTGAGCGCCGACGACTACTATGCCGCGCCGGCTCAGCATTTCGCGCGGCTCTATGCCTGTTGGCTGTCACGGAGCCCGGCATGATCGCGGCTCTCGAACGCCTTCCGGGAAATCCGCTCATTCATCCCACCCAGGTTCCGTTCACTCGCGCGAGCGGCACCTTCAATCCGGGAGTGGCCGTCGACCGCGCGACCAATCGCGTCGTACTGCTCGTTAGGGTGTTCGAGGCGGAGACGAAGCGCTCCTGCCTGGGGCTCGCGGTGTCGTCGGACGGCCGACGCATCGATGAGCTGTGGGACCGGCCGGCCATCGCCCGCGAGGCGCCCTACGAGGAGTGGGGCGTCGAGGACGCGCGCATCACCGACCTCGAGGACGAAGGACGCTACGCCATCACCTATACGGGGTACTCGCCCGAGGGACCACGCGTCTGCCTCATCACGACGGACGACCTGTTGGCGCCCGAGCGCTATCGGCGTCATGGGCCGCGCATCTCCGGTGAGAACAAGAACTGTGTGATTCTCCCCGAGAAGGTGGATGGACGGTACGTGATTCTCCACCGCCCGATGCCGCGCATCGTCTGCACTCGAGTATCTTCGCTCGAGGAGACGTGGCCAGACGGCGGTGTGCCGCTGATCGGCCCGCAACCAGGAACCTGGCGAAGCTCCCGGGTTGGTGCCGGTGCGCCACCGATTCGCACGGAGATCGGGTGGCTCCTTCCCTTTCACGGCGCCACCAGCATCGCGGAAGGCAACGTCTACTCGATGGGGTGGTGCGTGCTCGACGCAGCGAGGCCGGAGCACGTGCTCTACGTGTCCGATGAGCCGGCGCTGACGCCAGAGGCGCCTTACGAGATCGAGGTCCGGCCCATCCCGCAGGTCGATGCCGCGAACTTCAAGACCGGGGTGCGGGTCGTCTTTCCCGAGGGTCTCGTCGAGCGCGGTGAGGATTTGATCGTGTATTACGGCGCGGCCGACGTGACGGTGGCGGGGGCCCGCGTCAACAAGCGCGAGCTGGTCGCATCGCTGGCCGCCGCCATTCGAGCGAAACAGGGCGGAGTGCCGCTGTGAGTTCCGGTCGCGCAATGCGCCTATTCGTTCTCGCTGTGCTCCTCGCGGCGTGCGCGCGCGATTCGCAGTCCGGAACGCCACCCGCTGGCCCGCCGCCGTTCGTCCTGTCGCTCGATCACCTGCGGCGTCTCGGTCTCGACGCAGTCGTGAATGGCCGGCCGGTCCGGGTCGTAGCGCTCTACGCAGAAGCGCCCGACTATCGGCCGACGCCCTCCCCCGAACGCGATGGCTCGGAGGGCATCGCCAGCCTGGACGATGCCGCCCGTGCAGCGGTGGTGTACCTTCGTGCCCTCGAGATGACGGGCGATCCACGCGCGCGCGAGGAGGCGCTCGGGCTGCTCGCGTTCGTCGCGGCGATGGAGCAAGGCGATGGCGAGTTCATCAACTTCATCGATGCACGCGGCCGGCTGAACCGCACCGCGCCAAGTAGTCGGAAGAGCATGTCGTACTGGGCGGCGCGCAGCATATGGGCGCTCGGTGAGGCGGTGCGCGTGCTTGGCCCCGAAGCTCTCGAGGCCGTGAGCGGCGCCCACGACGCGCTCGATCGCGCTGTCGCGCGAATGGCTCGCGAGGTCGACGGCGGACGTCTGATTGGCGGGTCGGCGACCGCGACATCGGAAGCCTTGCTTGGCATTCTCGCATTGCATCAGGCCGACCCATCACCAAGGCTCGCGTCACTCGCCGCGCGCACGGCGGCGCTGCTGGTACCGCTGTCCCGCGGTGACGCCGCCACCGCGCCGTGGGGAGCACGCACGGATCAGCCGGACGCGGCGTGGCACGCGTGGGGATCGCGAGCCACCGCGGCACTGGCGCGGGCCTCCATCGCCTTGAACCGTCCCGATCTTCTGGCGGCGGCGCGGCAGGAGGCGGATGCGCTGTGGGAAAGATTCCTGCTCGCCGGTCACCTGCCGTGGGAAGTATCGCCTAACGGCTCCGTGCGATGGTTTCCCCAGATCGCGTACGGCATCGGGCCGGTCGTCGAGGGGTACGTCGCGCTTGCCGAGGCCACCGGCGATCGACGCTATTCGGTGTTTGCCGGTCTGACCGCAGCGTGGTTCCTCGGCGCGAACCCGGCGCGCGTGAGCATGTACGATCAGGAGACGGGCCGGACGTTCGACGGGATCGATGGCCCCTCCGCCGAGCAGGTGAACCGCAACGCCGGCGCGGAGTCCACGATCGAGGCGCTCCTTGCCCTGCAACGCGTCAGCGCCAGCCCCGAAGCGATGGAATACCTGGGATATCGCCCGATCGGCGGCGCCGCGACATCGCTGGCCAGCCTTTCGGATCGTCGGGAATTCGAGGGACCGGGCGGTGCGCGCCTCACGCTCCGTCGTCAGGCATCCGGCATCGCGATCGACGAGCCCGCAGCGACCGTGCCGGCCGTTACGCTGACCTATTGGCCGGCGGCGAATCCCTCCGAAACGTGGCTCGCGACGCGGCTCGCCTCGCAGTGGAACGCGGAGAACCCCTCCGTCCAGGTGCGCGTGCAGCCGTTGCCGGCCGGTCGTTCGTCGGAAGAGGTCCTGCTCGCCGCGATCGTGGCCAAGGCGACGCCCGACATCAGCTCCAACGTGTCGTCCGCGCTGCTCGCACGACTGGTCCGCGCTGGGAGCGTCGTCCGTCTCGACAATCGGATCGCGACGGCCGCTCGGCTCCGCGAGCGCACCAACGCGGCGATGCTCGCATCGCTTCGGCTGCCGGACGGCGGCATCTACGCGTTTCCGTGGAAGACGAATCCCGAGATGCTGATGTACAACGTCGATCTCCTGGCGTCTGCCGGGGTCGATCCTCCCCGCACGCACAGCGAGCTGCTCGACGCGTTCCGCCGCCTCGCCCGCGACACCGATGGGGACGGCCGTCTCGATCGGTGGCCATTCTGGGCCGGCCTCAAGACGACCTGGTTCGAGCGGTTCTACGATTTCTATCCATTGTATCTCGCCAGCTCCGGCGGGCGAACGCTCATCGCCGACGGAAAGGTGATCTTCGACAACCCCGCGGCGGTCGCCGCCCTCGAGGTCCTGCGGCGCGGGTTCGATGAAGGAAGCCTGCCTCGCGTGAACTTCTCGGTGGGGCGAGATCCGTTCGTCGATGGAACGGTCGCGATGAAGATCATCGGGCCGTGGTTCGTGCGCGAGCTGAACGAGCTCAAGGTCCCCGGGCTGCGGTACGACGTCGCACCGGTCCCGGCCGCCGATGGGACCGATCCCGACGATCGCTTCGCCTTCGCGGACCTCCGGAGCATCGCCATCTTCTCCACGACCAAACATCCCGACGCCGCCGCGCGGTTCGTCGCGTACATCACTTCCCCTGCCGCCGATCGTCTGCTGATCGAGCACGCGAGTCAGCTGCCGTACCGTGTCCGGCTCGCCGGGGATCCCCGGTTTGCTGCCGCGCTCGCACGCTGGCCGACGCTCGCCACCTACGCCACGTACGTCGGCCGCACACGCGATCTCGACCTCGATCCTGACATCGTCGAAATCTTCGATCTCCTCTCGGAAGCGTACGAAGAGGCCGCCGTGTACGGCACGCGACCGGTCCGCGAGGCCCTAACGCGGGCGGCCACCGAAGCCCAACGGATTCTCGATGCGCGCTGAGGATCGCTCCGGATGGCTGTTGTCGGCTCCCTACGTCACCTTTCTCCTCGCGTTCGCCGTATATCCGATCGCGTTCGCGCTGGTGCTCGTGTTCCTGCGATGGGACCTCGTCACCGACCCCGCCTTCGCGGGCGCCGACAACATGCGACTGCTGGCGCAAGACGGGCGGTTCTGGCAAGCCGTCGGGAACACCTTTGTGTTCCTGAGCATCCACCTGCCGCTCCAGATCGTGACCGCTCTGGCGCTCGCTCTCGCTCTCAATCGCCCGCTCGCCCTCCGCGCCTTCTGGCGCGCCGCCTTCTTCCTGCCCGTGGTGATCTCCGGGGCCGTCGTCGCCATTCTCTGGAGCGCGCTGTATGCTACCGACGTCGGACTGATCAACCGACTGCTGGTGAAGGTGGGGCTCGCGCCCGTCGCGTGGCTCACCAATCCGCTGACGGCGATGCCCGCGATCGCCGCCATGGTCACCTGGAAGAACGTTGGGTTCTACGTGATCATCTATCTCGCGGGCTTGCAGTACATCCCGAGAAGCTGCCTGGAGGCGATCGAGCTCGAAGGTGCATCCGCCTGGCAGCGATTTCGACACGTGACGCTTCCCCTGCTGCTCCCGCAGACGATTCTCGTCGTCACACTCTCGACCATCAATGGATTCCAGCTCTTCATCGAGCCGTACGTGATGACGGGCGGCGGCCCACTGCGACGCACGTATTCCATCGTTCTGTATCTCTACACGAATGCCTTTTCCTATCAGAAGATGGGGTACGCGGCGACGATCGGCGTCGCGCTGGCGATGATCATCGGCATGGTCGTCCTCGCCCAGCGCCGATTGATTGGCAAGGCGGAGGCGTTGTGAAGGCGCTCGGTCGCATAGGCCTCTACGCGGCGCTCACGCTCGCCGCCCTCACGTTCATTTATCCGTTCCTGTGGATGGTGTCGAGCACGCTCAAGCCCCCCTTCGAGGTCGGGACGCTCGAGCTGATTCCGGAGCGGATCACCTTCGATAACTATCGCACCATGTGGGCGCGCGCGCCCTTCGGTCGGGCACTGCTCAACAGCGCGTTCGTGGCCACCACGATCACAGTCGCGGTTCTCGTACTCGGCTCGATCACCGCCTATGCCATGGCACGACTGCGCTTTCGGGGCGCGCCGATTCTCAACGCCGTCACGATCGCGGTGCTGCTCATCCCTGGCCAGCTGACGCTGATCCCGCTGTACACGCTGATCGTGAAGCTCGGCTGGATCGACACGTATGCAGCGCTCATCGTGCCCTACCTGTTCAACGCGACCGCCATCCTCATGCTCCGGCAGTTCTTTTTGCAGATTCCGCAATCGCTCATCGACTCGGCGCGCATGGATGGCATGGGTGAGATGCGCATTCTGTTCACCGTGTTCTGGCCACTCGCCAAGCCGGTGCTCGCGATCGTCGCGATTTTCACCTTCATGGGCTCGTGGAACGAAGTGCTGTGGCCGCTCCTCGTCGTTCGGGAGCAGCAGCTCATGACGTTGCCGCAATTGCTCACCGTGTTCGCGCTCGGCGGCGGGGCGGGCTCGCTCGGCGTTTCGCTCGCCTCGGCCATGGTGCTCGTGGTACCTGTCGTGATCGCGTACGTCTTCCTCCAGCGCTATTTCATCGAGAGCATGGCGGGGACGGGGACGAAGGGATAGAGACGGAACTGCGTACTGCGTACTGCGTACTGCGAACTGCGAACTGAACGGCGAGAGTAGCATCCCGAGGGTTTTAGGTCGCAGCTCGCAGCTCGCAGCTCGCAGCTCGCAGTACGCAGTACGCAGTACGCAGCTCGCAGTTCGCAATTCGCAGTTCGCAGTTCGCAGCTCGCAGCCCGACTGATCACCCAACCAGCCGCCGAGATGCCGTCAGTTTCTTTCGACCACGTCACCAAGCGATTCGGGGAAACCAGCGTCGTCGAGGATTTCACACTCGAGGTCGCTGACGGGGAGCTGCTCGTCCTCGTCGGAGGGTCTGGTTCCGGAAAATCGACGATCCTGCGCATGCTGGCGGGGCTCGAGAGCGTCTCGACCGGTACGATTCGCATCGACGCGCGTGATGTCACCACCCTCGCGCCGCGCGACCGCGACGTCGCGATGGTTTTTCAGGATTACGGGCTGTATCCTCACATGACCGTCCGGGAAAATCTCTCGCTTGGACTGCGCCTCAAGAACGTTGCGCGACAGGAGATCGATCGCCGAATCGCGTGGGCAGGAGGAATTCTCGGCCTCGAGCCGCTGCTCGACCGCAAGCCCAAACAGCTCTCCGGCGGACAGCGACAGCGCGTCGCGATGGGACGTGCCATGGTGCGTGAGCCCAAGGTGTTCCTGTTCGACGAGCCACTGTCGAACCTCGATGCCGGACTTCGCGCCCAAATGCGCATCGAGATCGGGAGCCTGCAGCGGCGGTTGAACACGACGACCATCTACGTCACGCACGATCAGGTGGAGGCAATGACGCTCGGAGACCGGATCGTCGTGCTGGCGGACGGCCACATTCAGCAAATCGGGCGGCCGATCGATATCTACCGCGCGCCCGCCAATCGCTTCGTGGCCGGCTTCATTGGGACCCCGCGCATGAACTTTGTCGAGGGGCGCGTTCAACGCGAAGGCAGCCACCTGGTTTTCGTTTCGAATGGCGCACGGATCGGGCTACCGGCCAATCGATCCGGGCCGCAGGGAACGGCGGAGCCGACGACGCTCGGAGTGCGGCCCGAGGATCTGGTCATTGATTCCGAGGGGGCCGCGGGCAACACGCTTACCGGCCGGGTCGTGCTAGTCGAGCGTCTCGGCGGCACCACACACGTGCACTTCGACGTCGGGTCACACCGTCTCATGGCCGCCGTCGCGCAGGATTCCGTGCCGGACGTCGGCGAAGCCATCACCGTACGCATACGTGCGGAGCGTGTCCATTTGTTCGATGCCGGTGGTCGCTCGTACCAATGAGGGAGCTCATGAATCGAATCGCCTTCGCCGCGTGGGCCACGCTCGTGACTGGTCTCATCCCCTGCGCAGCGCAAAACGCAGTGGCGCCCGGTGCATCCGACTGGAGGCGCGGTGCGGTGTGCTACGAGATCTTCGTCCGCTCGTTCTACGATAGCGACGGCGACGGGATCGGCGACATCAACGGGCTCATCGAGAAGCTCGACTACATCAACGACGGCACTCCGGACATGCGGCACGATCTCGGCGCCCGGTGTATCTGGCTCATGCCCGTCGCTGCGTCGCCGAGCTACCACGGATACGACGTCAAGAACTACTACCGCGTCAACCCCGAGTACGGCACGAACGATGACTTCAAGCGTCTCGTCGCCGAGGCGCACAAGCGCGGCATTCGCGTGCTGGTGGACATGGTGCTCAACCACGCGTCGAACGAGCACCCGTACTTCAAGGACGCTCAGCTCAATCCCGCGTCGCCCTATCGGAACTGGTTCCGTTGGTCCGCGACGAAGCCGGACATCAAGGGACCGTGGGGACAGGAGGTGTGGCACAAATCGCCGGTCCGCGACGAGTACTACTACGGAATCTTCTGGCATGGGATGCCCGACTTGAACTACGAGCATCCTGCCGCGCGCGAGGAGGCGAAGAAGGTCGCGACGTTCTGGCTCACGGAGATGGGCGTCGACGGGTTTCGTCTCGACGCCATTCCCTATCTGGTGGAAGAAGGAAACCGGCTCTCCGGGACGCCGGGAACGCACGCATTCCTGCGCGAGTACGCCGCGCACATCCGACAGGCAGCGCCTAACGCCTACACGGTGGGCGAGGTCTGGGACAGCGTGGGCTCCATGCTCCCCTACTATCCGGATCAGCTCGATTCCCACTTCGCCTTCGCCGCGTCGGATGCGCTGCTCGAGGCGGTGCGCACCGGGTCCGCAAGGAAGCTCTTCGAGCCATATGTGCGGTTGCAGCGCGCGGTCCCGGCCGAGCGGTGGTCGCCCTTTCTCAGGAATCATGACCAGACGCGCACGCTCACCGAGCTCAAGGGTGACGTCGCCCGCAACAAGCTGGCGGTCGCACTGCTGCTTACGCTCCCGGGGCTCCCGTTCGTGTACTACGGCGAGGAGATCGGCATGACGGGCGACAAGCCCGATCCGCGGCTGCGGACACCGATGCACTGGAGTCGTGGACCGGCGGCGGGATTCACCCGAGGCGCCGCGTGGGAGCCGCTCATGCCCGACTCGATGACGGCCAACGTCGAAGCACAGGACGGCGATCCCGCGTCGCTGCTCACGCTGCATCGCCGTCTCATTCATTTGCGCGGCACGAGCGACGCGTTAGGCGGCGGAGAGCTCGTCCCTCTGACCGCAACGAGTGACGCCGCGGCGGCATATCTGCGCCGCTTCGGCGAGCGTGTCGTGCTGGTCATCGCCAACCTGGGCACGACGCCGCTGTCCGGAGTGACGGTCACGTCGCCCGATCGCGCGGTGCCGGCGGGACGTTACACCCTCGTCAGCCTGTTAGGGGGGCCCGCTGGCCAGGCGTTGCGCGTCGCGGCCAACGGACGGATACAGGGCTACCGTCCGCTGCCTT